>BPGD01000001.1:3183957-3810936 GCA_026002855.1 Bryobacteraceae bacterium | reverse complement strand
ACGCCTGAGAAAACAGCACCCCGACGCGCAGCGCCGCAAGGCCGTGGGCTTTGGAAAACGTGCGGCTGACAAAAAGGTTCGGGTATTCATCCAGCAGCCCGAGCGCGGTGACGCGGTAAAAATCGTAATATGCCTCATCGATGAGAACCGCCGCTTCGGGCGCCGCCTCGAGAATTCTCCGGATTTCGCCGAGTCCAATGGCGGTTCCGGTCGGATTGTTCGGGTTCGAAATCAGGATGGCGCGCGCGCCGGAGGCGGCCGCCAACAGCTCCTCGACGGGAAACCCGAGGTCCCCGGCCCGGTAAGGGATCTCTTCCACCCTTGCGCCGGCCACCTGTGCGTAGAAACGGTACATGGCGTAGGAGGGGTGGAGGACCAGGACGCGGTCGCCCTCGCCCACATAGGTGTGCACCAGCACCTGAATGGCCTCGTCCGTGCCGTTGCAGATGGCGAAGCACGCCTCGGGCAGCCCGAAATAGCGGCTCAGCGCCCGGCGCGTTTCCTCATACTCAGGATAAATCGTCAACCGTTCCCGGCTTAATTGATCCCGCAAATATTCAAGAACCCGCGGCGAGCATCCCAGCGTATTTTCGTTAAAATCAAGACGGATTTTCCCTTCCCTGCCCGAGCTGGGCGGAGAATAAGGGGCCATTTCGACAATGGCGCGGCGCGGCTTTGGCATGGCGTTTCAGCGTTCCCCTTTGAGGCGGACCTCGACGCTGCGGGCGTGGGCCTCCAGTCCTTCGGCCCGGGCCAGCGCCGTGATCGACGGCGCCAGCCGCCGCAGCGCGGCCTCCGACAGCTGCTGCACGGAGATCACTTTCACGAAGTCGGCGGCAGAAAGCCCGCCGCGCAAACGCGCGGCGCCGGCGGTCGGCAGCACGTGGTTTGTTCCGGAAGCGTAGTCGCCGGCGGCCTCCGGGCTCCACGGCCCGACGAAGACGCTGCCTGCGTGGCGCACGCGGGCCAGAAGCGATGCATCCGGGATCGAAAGGTGCTCCGGGGCAAACCGGTTCGCCAGATCCACTGCTTCTTCAAGGCTGGACACCACGATGATGGCCGAGTTGCGCCGGAGCGCCGCCTGGGCCGTGGCCGCCGTCGGCAGGGCGGCCAACTGGCGCCCGATTTCGGCGGCGACTGCCTCCGCGAGCCGGCGGTCCGGCGTGAGCAGGATGGCGCTTGCGTCCGTATCGTGTTCGGCCTGCGCCAGCATGTCCGCCGCCAGAAAACGCGGATCACCTTCAGCGGCGATCAGCAGAATTTCACTTGGCCCGGCGACAAAATCGATGCCTGTTTCTCCGGCCAGGATCTTTTTTGCCGCGGCCACGTAAATGTTGCCGGGGCCGACGATGCGGTCGGCCCGCGGCACCGTTTTCGTTCCGTAGGCGAACGCGGCGATGGCGTGCGCTCCGCCCATCTGGAAGACGTGCGTCGCGCCAAGCAGCCGGGCCGCCCCCAGGATCTCCGGCGCCGGCCGCGGCGTGCACACCATGATGGCTGGCACGCCCGCCACGCGCGCGGGCACGACCGTCATGACCACAGTGGAGGGCAGCGGATAGCGGCCCGAGGGGATGTAGGCGGCGGCAGCGTCCAGCGGGCGGACGACCGTGCTCAGCCGCAGTCCGGGCATCGGGCTGACGCGGCCTGGCCGCGGCAGCTGAAGCCGGGCAAATGCGGCGACGTTCTTTTCGCTCACCCGCAGCGCCGCGCGGAATTCGCGGCTGAGTTTTTTCACCGCCCCGTCGAGCTGTTGATGGGAAACGAGCACCGATTTCCCGCTGAAACGGTCGAAACGGCGGGCGTATTCAAGCAGCGCCGCATCGCCCCGGCGCCGCACTCCCTCCAGAATCGGGCGCACGGCTGCCTCCGCCTCCTCCAGCCGCGCGGCGCGGCGGCGCAACAGGCGATGTGCATCTTTCGAGGTCAGGATCCGGATCATCGTCACATCACGATCTTGTTCAGCGGATATTCGACAATGCCCTGCGCGCCCGCTTCCTTCAGGCGCGGGATGATCTGGCGCACGGTGGATTCGTCCAGAATCGTGTTCACGGCCAGCCACTCGCCATCGCTCAGTGGGCTCACGGTCGGGTTTTTGAGCGCCGGCAGCACCGCAAGCACGGCAGCCAGATTGTCCCTGTGCACGTTCAGCATCAGCCCCACCTTGCCCAGCGCATTGATGGCGCCTTCCAGCAGCAGGCAGATGTCTTCCAGCTTCCGCCGCTTCCAGGGATCGGCCCACGCCTGGCGGTTGGCCACGAGCTGCGTGTTCGACTCAAGCACCACGTCGACAATTCGCAGCTTGTTGGCGCGCAGCGACGAGCCCGTCTCGGTAACTTCGACGATGGCGTCGGCCAGATGGGGTGGCTTGACCTCGGTGGCGCCCCAACTGAACTCCACCTTCGCGTTGACGCCGTGGCTCGCCAAGTAGCGCCGCGTGGCGCCCACCAGCTCGGTGGCGATGATCCTGCCTTCGAGGTCCTTCACGCTCTGCACCGGCGACGACTCGGGCACGGCCAGCACCCAGCGCACCTTGCCAAAACTCTGCTTGGCGTAAATCAGGTCGGCCACGGTGACGACGTCGGCCTCGTTCTCCAGCACCCAGTCCCGCCCGGTCAGCCCGGCGTCGAGCACCCCGTCCTCAACGTAGCGCGCCATCTCCTGGGCGCGGATCATCATGCATTCAATCTCAGGGTCGTCAATCGCAGGAAAATACGAGCGCGACGACGTCGTGATCTGAAAGCCCGCGCGGCGGAACAGATCGATGGTCGCGTTTTCCAGTGATCCCTTCGGAATGCCCAATTTCAGTTTCATCGCCGATCAATACACCTTTCCCGGGTCGTAGGTCTGCGGTTCGGTAATTCGCCAGGCGCCGTTGTCCCACGTGCGGTAGAAACACGACCGGTAGCCGTTGTGGCAGACGCCCGGCCCCAGCGCCTCCACCTGCACGAGAATCGCGTCCTGGTCGCAATCGGTCTGCACGGCCTTGACCACCAGACGGTGGCCGGATGTCTCGCCCTTGGTCCAGAGCCTGTTCCGGCTGCGGCTGAAAAAGGTCGCAAAGCCGGTTTCCAGAGTCTTCCGGAACGCCTCGCGATTCATGTAGCCCACCATCAGCACGCGGCCGTCGCGCCAGTCCTGGATAATCGCCGGCAAAATCCCGCCGGTTTTTTCAAAATCGAGCTCCATTTCGCCGAATGCTCCTTGCCTGCTGCGCCTGAAAATACGAAAACCCGCCGGGCGCGCCGGCGGGCGTCAGAAGAACCGGTTCCAGCACAAGGCTCAGAACAGGCTGCGCCCGCCCTCACCGCGGTGGTGATGGTGACGGACGCCGCAGTTGCCGTTCCTCGCCGATGTCATGGAAACCATCATCTTAGCACGCCTCCGGCGCAGACGGCAAAACGCGCAGTTGCCGTGAGAGGATCCGCCGCGGCCTGGCACCATTCTTCGTGGGAGTTCTGGAGCTCTGGCAGCAGTGGATCAACGCGTGGCTGGCGCCGGTGGCGGCCGTGCTGGCCGTCTATATTTTCCTGAGCGGTCTGGACGATCTCGCGCTCGACCTCGCCTGGTTCGTGCGGATCAGCCGGAAGAAATCCGCGCCACCCCCGCCGCCCCGTGAGCGCCGAATCGCCGTGTTTGTCCCTCTCTGGCAGGAGGCCAGCGTCATTGAGCGCATGCTCGAACACAACCTGGCTGCCATCCGCTACGCCAACTACGAAATCTTTGCCGGCGTGTATCCCAATGACGCACCGACCGCAGAAGCGGTCCGCCGCGTCGCCGCGCGCGACGCCCGCGTTCATGTGGCCGAGGTGCCGCACGACGGGCCGACGTCGAAGGCCGATTGCCTGAACTGGATCTATCAGCACCTGCTGGATCACGAACGGCGCGCCGGCCACCGGGCGGAGATCGTTGTCATTCACGACGCCGAAGACGTCATCCACCCGGACTCCTTTGCCCGCTACAACCGCTGGATCAGCGAGGCCGGCATGTTGCAGGAGCCGGTGCTTGCCCTTCCAACGCCGCTTGTGGAACTCACCCACGGCGTCTACTGCGACGACTTTGCCGAAAGCCAGACCAAGGACCTCGCCACGCGCGCCTGGCTGGGCGGCTTTCTGCCGGGCTGCGGCGTCGGCACGGCCTTCCGGCGCGAAGAGCTCGACCGGCTCGCCGAAGCCGAGTCCAATCGCATCTTTGATCCACTGTGTCTGACCGAGGACTACGACAACGGAGTCCGCCTGTTCCGTCTCGGCTGCCGTCAGCTCATGCTGCCGCTGGAAGGACGCGGCCGGGACGCGGTGGCCACGCGCGAATACTTCCCCCGCCACTGGCGCGCCGCCGTGCGTCAACGGACACGCTGGATCACGGGCAACAGCCTTCAGGCGTGGGAGCAGCACGGCTGGGGCGGCTCGATGCGGCGCCGCGCGGTGCAGGCGTGGTTTTTCTGGCGAGACCGCAAGGGGCTGTGGGGCAGTTGGGTGAGCCTCGCGGCCAATCTTCTGTTCGCCGCCAGCACGGCGGAGTGGGCAGCGGCCAGGCTGGCGGGCATGGACTGGCGCACCGGAGCCGTGCTCGCGGCCCAACCCTGGCTGGCCACGCTCCTTGTGGTCAACCTCGCCCTGTTTGTGGAACGCGCTTCCATCCGCGTCTTGTGCACGGGGCGTGTCTACGGGTGGCTGTTCGCCTGCGGCGTGCCGGTGAGGATGGCCTGGGGCAACTGGATCAATGCGGCGGCCTCGTTTCGGGCGGCATGCCAGTTCCTCCGCGCGAAGTGGACCCGTCAGCCGCTCCGGTGGCTGAAAACCGAGCACTATTACCCGTCGCTTGAAAGCCTGCGGCCGCAATCTGCCCCGTCCCTGCGGGCGTCAGCGGCGGCCGCGTCGGTCGGCCTCGGCGCCTGGAGACGGGAGCTGCCGGAAGCCGAATAGCGCAGTCGCGCGGTTATCCCAAAGTTCGCAGACGAGCTCCCGGGGCAGGCACCATGTCACTCTTTCCGCCGTGTTGATCTCTACATTCCCGGACGGCGGCGCGGATTGGCGTTCCGGATCTCAATGCAGTCTCAGACCGGCACTCCACCCGAGGCGGCCCGCCCACGGGCTAAAGCTGGGCGCATCCTGGCCAGCCCGGGGCCATGCCGTCACCGCCCGCCTCCCTCCCGGACGCAACGGCATGGTCTGGCGGTCTTTGTCCACACCGGAGAGCGGCTATCCTGAAACCTGGGGTCGCGTCTTTGGGATTGCCATGGACTGTCCTTTTCGCCGCCGCACGGAGCCCGATTCCACGCCATCTCCGCCCGACCCTGAGACCCTTCCAGGAGCCGTAAGATGATGCTGCCGCTGCTGCTGGCCGTCATGCAGACGGCGGAGCCCGCGCCGGACACGGAGACCATCATCGCCCGGATGATGCAGGCCGACGAGGCGCGCCGCGCCACGCTGGAACGCTACACGGGCATGCGCCGCTACCGCGTCGAGAACCGGCGTTTCAACAAACGGGCGGAGATGCTGGTCCGCTGCCGCTTCTCGCGGCCCGGAACAAAGGAGTTTGAAATTGTTTCCGAAAGCGGCTCGGCCGCCGTGCGCAGGATGGCCCTGCGGCGGATGGTTGAGACCGAGCGCGAAGTCTCCCGCCATGAAGACCAGCGCCGCGACACGCAGATCAGCCCGGCCAACTATGAATTCCAGTTCCTGCGGACGGAAGTGCGCGACGGCCGCCCGGCCTTTGTCCTCAGCGCCACGCCGAAGACACAGAATCCACTGCTGTTCCGCGGCGTCGTCTGGGTGGACGCCGAAGATTACGCCGTCGTGCGCATCGAAGGAAGCCCCGCCAAAAAGCCCTCCTTCTGGATCCGCCAGGTGACCTTCGTCCACCGCTACCAGAAATTCGGCCCCTACTGGCTGCCAATGCTGAACGAGTCGAAATCCGATGTCCGCATCTTCGGCCACACGGACACCGTGATCGAGTATTTCGATTACCGGATCAATTCACCCGGGGAGGGCGAAGAATTGGCACATCCACGGCGGACTCAGTGATGGTGGCGCGCGGAAGGAACTCATTCCACCGCACGACCGGCACGGCACCCGCCCCCGCCCCTGTCTGCTGCCTCGCCCGCAAAAGTGCGTTCGGGCGGGGCGCCTCCGCCGCCCCGCCCGGGTTGGCTCCTCCGATTCCAGAATTCGCCAGCGGCTCTCTCAGGCGGCCGGCCGCAGCGGCAGCGAGACGGCCTGTAGGAGCTTGCGCATCAGCAGCGCCTGCGAGCTGACGCCCAGCTTCCCGTACAGCCGTTTCAGATACGTGCGCACCGTGTGGATGGTCACACCGAGCGCCTCGGCCGCCTCCGCCGGCGTCCGCCCCATCAACAACTGCTCGACCAGCCGCGCCTCTGCCTTCGTCAGCCGAAACATGGCCTGAAGCGAGCCCAACTGGATCCTCGGCTCGCTTTCCGGATCGAAGACAAGGACAAGATGACTGCCGTTGGACCGTGTCGCCGGGTCGTACATCGGCAACAGGTACACCAGCCACGTACCATTGCCGCCCGGTTTCAAAACCGAAATGGCCTGTTCTGAAGGGTCGCGTGACAAGGAGAGCCGCGCTGCCGAATAGAGACGAGTCCAGGTTTCACTGTGCAGCAGGTCCTCTCCGCCGAGGCTGACGGCTACCGGATCTACTCCATCCCGAAGGAGAACCGCTGTGGCAAGCTCCATGCCCCGATGCTAACCGGGGACCGGCCGCCTCTAGCGCTTAACCCGTTAAAATTGCGCGGAATGACGCTTTTTTTCGCCCGTTTGGATGATGAACGACTGGATTCGGCGGGCTGCCTCCATCAGGTTATCAAAAGAATTCGCGTAACTGAAACGCAAATATCCCTCGCCGAAACTCCCGAATGCGGTGCCGCTCAGGCACGCCACACCCGCTTCGTCCAGTAATGCGTCGGCCAAGGCTTTCGATTTCCATCCCGTGTCCTCGATATTGGGGAACGCATAGAAGGCGCCCGCGGGGGTCGAACAGCGAAAACCGGGAATCGTGTTGAGCTTTTCCACAAAAGCGTCCCGGCGGCGGCGGAACTCAGCCACCATGGCATCGACCGGCGCCTGGTCGCCGCGCAGGGCGGCCAGGGCCGCCCGCTGAGTGAAGGAGGCGGTGCAGGAATTCGAGTTCACCATCAGCTTGTTCACCGCGTCCACCAGGCTGGTCGGCATGACGCCGAATCCGATGCGCCACCCGGTCATCGCATATGTCTTGGAAAACCCGTCCAGGATGATCGTCTTGTCAAGCATCCCGGGCAGGGAGGCAATCGAAAATGGGGGCTGATCGTACCAGATCCGGCTGTAAATTTCGTCCGATAGCACAATCAGCTCGCGGTCGCGCACCATTTCCGCGATATTTGCCAGATCTTCGCGGCTCAGCATGCCGCCAGTGGGATTGGCGGGCGAGTTCAGGACGACCATTTTCGTGCGCGGCGACAGCCGGTCGCGGAACAGATCCAGATCAAACGCGAATCCGCGCGACTCCACCAGCGGAATCGGCACTGGCGTTGCCCCGCAGTAGCGGATCATGGATTCATAGATGGGGAAAGACGGGTTCGGATAAATGACTTCGTCACCCGGCTCCAGAAGAGCGAGCATCGAAAAGAAAATGATGGGCTTGCCGCCCGGCACGACGCAAACGCGCTCCGGGCTCACCTCGACACCATGAGAGTGGCTGATGGTCTCGGCAATCGCTTCTCGCAGCTCGGGCAGGCCCTGCGTCGGACCGTAGTGGGTCCAGCCCTCATCGAGGGCGCGCTTGGCGGCTTCGACAATATGGCGGGGCGTGTCGAAGTCGGGCTCGCCAATCTCGAGGTGAATGATGCTCCTGCCCTGCGATTCCAGCTGGCGGGCGCGCACCAGGACCTCGAAAGCGGTCTCCGTCCCGATGCGCCGCATGGCGGGGTTTAACTGCATGGTTGCTTCCTTTCGTCGTGGAAAGTGCGGGTCCGCAGCATGGCGGCCTCGCGCGCCCGCAGCCTTGGCTCCCGCGGGCGCGTCTCATACAATTTGAGCATACCGCCGATAGACGCTTATGCACGCTCGGGCGGCCGGGTGCGTCATGAATAACAGAGATGCGGCACTGGCAGGGAGCGGAGACCGGCGATGCAGCGCCCCTTCCATGGCAGGAGTCTGCCCGGATGAATGAGACCGGCGGCCCCCCGGCATGGCAGGCCGAAGAACTGTGGCAGGCCCGGCAGGAGGAGTTCGTCCAGGCGCACCTCAAGCGGATCTTTCTGCTGATCTATCGCCTGGTGGGCAATGTGGCAGATGCTCAGGACCTGACCCAGGAGGCGTTCATCAAGGCGCTCCAGCGGCAGGAGCAGTTGCGGGACGCCGAAAAAGCCGCGCACTGGCTCTCCCGCATCGCCACGAACACCGCGCTCGATTTTCTGCGCCGCCGCGGCCGGAGCCTGGAGACGGATCTCGAGGCCCTTCCCGCCCCTCCTCCCGCGCCCGATGAAGAGAGCCCGGAAGACCGGCTCCTGCGGGCCGAGCGGCAACAGCTTTTGCAAGCCGGTCTGGGGCGGCTGACGGCGCGCGAGCGGGCGGCGCTGGTGCTGCGCGACCTCGAAGAGCTCCCGGCCGAGGAGGTGGCGCTGCGGCTGCGGTGCAGCAAAGCGACGGTGCGTTCCCACATCGCCAATGCCCGCATCAAGTTTCGCCAATATTGGGAAAGGCGGATCAAATGAAGCGGCACCCGGAGAGCGAATGGCTGGCCCTCTACGCAGGCGGGGAACTCGCCCTGCCGCGGCGTCTCGCCGTGGCCTGGCACCTGCGCCGGTGCGCCGCGTGCGACCGTGAAGTCGAAGAATTCCGCCGGGCCCGGCAAGCGCTTCAGGATCTGGCCGGCGCGCTTCCGCCCGGCGTGGACTGGCCTTTGCTGGAAGCCGAGATGAAGGCCAATATCCGCTTGGGCGTCACGGCCGGCGCCATCGTCGGCGCCCGGCCGTCTCGGATGGGGGCTTCAGGTTCTGTGTGGAAGCCCGCTTTCGTCGTGGCGGCTTCATTTGCTGTCGTTTTGGTGGCCGGCCATTTTCTTGAAAAGAGCCGCCCGGCGCGGCCGACGGCACCAGCAGGCGCGGAAGTCGTCCTTCATGCCACGCCGGAAGGACTTTCGGTCGACTGGGGCCACGGCGACTCCGCCGTCTTTGGCGCAGGCCGCACACCCGTCGCCGCCGCCGTCAGTTGGGACGGGGGCGCGCGTGCGCCATTTCTTGATGAAGACACCGGACAGGTGACCATCTACAATGTGGCCGCGCAGTAACATCGCGGTTCTTGCCGGAGTCTGGCTCGCCTGCGCGTCGGCGGGTGGGCAGACAGGACCTTTCCGCGTCGAGCTGCCCCAGGGCGGCCCGGTGATGCTCGAGCAGGCCGATTGGGGCGACTCCTCGGTCACGCCCCGCGGCGGCGCCCTGCTCGTCGAGCTGCACGCCAACCTGTTGCTGCGCAATGTCTCTCCGCGAAAGATCCGGGCCGTTTCCCTTCGCGTCGTCGCTCAGGAACTGGCGCCTGGCGGCCGCGGTTCCGTCACCCGGCCCGGCCTGGACGTCGCCCCTGGGGAGACCTTCTCCGTCAGGCTCGACCTGCGCCTGATGCGCCCGCTGGTCCCACTGGCTGCCACAGCCGTGGAAGTAGGACTCGACGGAGTTCTCTTCGACGATCTCACCTTCTATGGCCCCAACCGCATGAACGTCCGCCGCACGATGCTTGCCTGGGAGCTCGAAGCGCGGCGAGACCGCCAGATGCTGGCCGCGCTGCTCGCTTCCCAGGGCGAAGAGGCGCTGCGGGCGCGGCTGCTGGAGGTGCTGGCGCGAAATTCGGCCGGCGCGATGATGCCTGTTCAGGTGGTTCGGAGCGCCGCGCCTGCCACGAATCTGGGCCCCGGCCGCACGGTGGAACTGGCTGCCCTTCGCGTACCGGATTCTCCAGTGGAACTCATTTCCGGCCAGGCCGTGCTGGCCGGCCAGGAGGCCCGCTCGCCGCGCATTGAAATCGCCAATCGCGGCCGCCGCCCGGTGAAGTTCGTCGAACTCGGGTGGCTGGTCTCTGATGGCGACCGGCTCCTGCCCGCCGGGTCGCTCCCGTCCGAAATCCACCTGCCGCCCGGCGAACGCTCCACCCTGCGGCAGGACAGCCGGGTGCGCTTCGCGCGTCCTGTCCAGTCCCTGCTGGTCTATCCGGCGCTTGTGGAGTTTGAAAACGGCGAAGTCTGGGTTCCGCCGGCAAGCGCCTGGCGCGAGCCGCAGTTGCGCAGTGCGTTGCCTGCCTCCGGCGAGCTGCTCCGGCTGGCTGAACTGTACCGCCGCAAGGGACTGGACGCAGTTGTCCAGCAGCTCCGTGCGATGCGTTAAGATCAGGAGCGATGGATTTCACGAAGCTGATCGGACGCGCCCCGGAGCGGCTCACCCTGGAAGAGCGCGGCCGGCTGGCGGGCCACTGGGTGGCGTTTGAAGTCTACACGCCGCAGACGCAGCCACTGAAACGCATCGAAGCGGTCGGCAGGGACGTCGTCTCCTGCATTGAGCAGTTGGAAAAGCGCGGCCTCGATCCCCGGAACTTCGAGTTCGTGCTGTTCCAGGGCTGAGATCCTCGCCGCGCCGCACCTGCGGCCCCTACCGGCCGGAGCCGGCTCCGCAGGCGGGTTCCTGGATCCTCCTCGCTCCTCACCCGGTCAGACACTCCGGCTTGATCAATGCCCGCACCCGCTCCGGCGCGGGCAGGTTCCGTTCCACCACATCCATGCCGTCGGCGGTGATCATCGGACAGCTCTTGTCGTCCAGGGCCACCCAGCCGCGCTGCTTCAGATACCAAAGAGCGAAAAACATCGGGTCAGCGGGGAAGTTCACCATCGCCTCGATGAGCCGCACCGGCATACCGGGCGAGGCCGGGTTCTGGCGCCGCCGGTCATACAGGATGCACAGAATCGCCATGCGCCGGTCAGCCTCTCCGGCCACAGCCTCGAAGAACGCGCCGGGCGCGAAGGTCGGCGGGCCTTCCTCCTCCTTGGGCAGCAGCGTGTCAAAGGCACGGCGGGATTCGGGGTTCGAAAGCGTCTCATAGGCCAGCGTCACCGCTTCGAACTTCTCCCGGTCCGGCGCTGACCCGTTGCGCGGATTGTACTTCTGCGCCAGCGCCGCGTAGGCCCGATGGATCTCTTCGCTGGTCGCTTTGCGGCCAACCCCCAGCACCGTGTAATGGTCCTGAAACTTTCCTGCCGAAACCGAACCGCTCATCGCGAATGTCTCCCTGCCAACTATCGACGGCCGGGCGCGGCATCTTCAGAGCTGCGGGCCTACAGTGGCATGCCCAGGCCGCCGATTTTCCACTCGTGGGCAAGCTCCCGCTGCTCGTCGTGTGTCTGGCCGGCGCGATCTCAGCAGCACAGATCCGGCATCTCGAAACCGGCACAGCGGTGGCAGAGGGCGGTTGCGCGTTGTCCCGTCGGGCAGGCGCCGTGGATGCCGCCGAGGCTCAGTTCTTCGTGCGTTTCCTCCTCGACCGGAGCGCGCCCGGCGAGCGTGTCCGCGTCGAGTGGGTGAACCCTTCCGGGCAAGTGGCCGAATCCGCTGAATACTCGGATCTGCCGTCCGGCAGAACCATTTGCGTCGTCAACGCCCTCCAGGTGGGCGGCTTTCCGCCCGCCACGCAACCGGGCCGCTGGATGGTTCGCGTCCTTGCCGGCAGCAGGTTGCTGGGGCAGCGCGAGTTTGAGATCCGCGGACGCCCGTCGCCGCTCGCCGTCAGGGTGGCCGAATCGGGCGAATCGGGCCTGGTTCTCGATACCTGGGGCTCCGTGCCGGACACGACCGTGAACATAGCGCGCTACCGGGAGACCAGCGGCTGGGAGTACATCGCCGTGCTGTTGCCCTCGCGACGGGAGGGCAACCGGATCTGGGTGAACCCGGGCCGGCTCGACCCGGGCGAGTACCTCGTCATTCTGCGCAACCCCGATGGTGCCGAAAGCCTGCCGGCTCGCTTCGTCATCAGCAGCCGCCAGCCCTACAGGAAGCCTTTTCCGGATGCCGAGACCTGGCAGGTGACCCAGCGGCCCTACGGTTCGTTTTCTCATTTCGGGCGCGCGCTGCACGCCTGGGATTTCGCGCCCGTCCGGGGACGGCTTGTAGCGGCCATGCGCGCCGGCACGGTCATCGCCCATGATCTCGGCCTCGGCCAGACTCCTGGCCTCCGTAGCTTCGGCAACTACATCACGATCCGACATGACGACGGGACCTTCGCGCACTACGCCCACCTGAAGACGGGGACCTTCCGCGTCCGCACCGGGGAGCGCGTGGAGGCGGGCCAGGTGCTGGCCGAGGTCGGCAACAGCGGCTATTCGTTTGGCCGTCACGTCCATGTGCACGTCACCCGTCATCCCTCGATCTCCGCCCCCAGCGTCCCATTTTCTTTCGGCGCGCCCTCACCCCCTGCCGCGGTCGAAAGCGTGGAGGTCCGCGGCGGCGCGCCCGGCCGTCCGCGCTGGGCCGGCCAGGCGCGCTTCTCTGAGTGGTGGTCGCACGTTTTGACCGTTCCTAAGGGCGCCCGCCAGCTCGTGGTCCGTCTCGGCTGGGACGACCCTACTTCAGAGTTCGATCTCTACCTCATCAATCCGAGCGGAGAATGGATCCGCGCCGAAGGCAGAGAGATCGCCGTGCCCGGTCCTCAACCGGGAATCTGGCGCGTCTCGGTGCAGAACGTCAAGGGCGGCGCGGCCTTCTGGCTGGAACCGAAAATCACACCTGCGCGTCCATGATGGGGCCAAGGGGATATACTGGAGGCGAGGGCCCGACATGAAAACCTACATCCGGTTTGGACTCCTTGTGGCAGCGATCCTCGGAACGCTTGCATGGCTTGCCGCAAGCGGCATTCGCGAGTCAAAGACCTACTACAAGACCATCTCCGAACTGAAGTCGATGCCCCCGTCGGAGGCCGGCAAGCGCGTCCGGGTGACCGGCGATGTGGTCCCAGGCTCGATCCGCCGCGAGGGCACGGCCGTCCATTTCCAGATCTGTGAGAAGGACCGCGGCACCGTGCTCCACGTCGTCTACACCGGCAAGGACCCTCTGCCGGACACCTTCCGCGACGACGCGCAGGCCATGGCCGACGGCAGGCTGGCGCCGGACGGGACCTTCCATGCCAGCTCCATCGCCGCCAAATGCCCGTCGAAGTATGAAGCCGCGCCAGGCAAGGCCGCCCCAAAGCCGCTGAATCCGGCCCCGTCGCGGTCTTCGCTGTAATTTCCAGAACCCCAACGGCGGAGCAGAATCATGGAGACTCTCGGCGCATTCAGCCTTCTGCTGGCCCTCGCGCTGGCAGCCTACGCCTTCCTCGCCTCGGTCATCGGCGGATGGAAACAGAAACCATTCCTCGTGGCAAGCGCCCGGCGCGCCGTCTATGGGGTCTTCATCCTCCTCACCGCCGCCTCGGCCATTCTCGTCTCGGCGCTTCTTTCCAGCGATTTCCGCTACGCCTACGTTGCCGAACGTTCCAACCGCGCCATGCCGGCCCTGTACAAGTTCGCCGCCTGGTGGGGCGGGCAGGAAGGATCGCTCCTGCTCTGGAGCTGGATGCTTTCGCTGTACTCGGCCATCGTGGTCTGGACCAACAAGACGAAACACCGCACGCTGATGCCCTGGGTGATTGCGGTGCTCGCGTTCACGCAGACCTTCTTCTGCACGCTGAACACTTTCGTCGAGCCGCCGTTCCAGATGCTGGCCGTTGGCCGAGGCGTTACCTCGGTGGTCGATGGCAATGGCCTGAATCCGCTCCTCCAGTACTGGCTGATGGCCCTGCATCCGCCGGCCCTGTATCTGGGCTTTGTCGGATTCGTCGTTCCCTTCGCATTCGCCTTCGCCTCGCTGCTCACCCGCCAGCCCGGCGAGGCGTGGATCGCCACCACCCGCCGGTGGTCGCTCATCACCTGGGGGTTCCTCTCCATCGGCATCATGCTCGGCCAGGGATGGGCCTACGCGGTGCTTGGGTGGGGCGGTTACTGGGCCTGGGATCCGGTGGAGAACGCCTCGCTGCTGCCGTGGATCACCGGCACGGCCTTTCTCCATTCGGTGATGATGCAGGAGAAGAAGGGCATGATGAAGGTCTGGAACATGGTTCTGGTCAGCGCCACGTTTTTCCTGGCCATCTTCGGCACCTTCCTCACCCGCAGCGGGGTCGTCTCCAGCGTCCATGCCTTTGCCCAGTCGTCGCTTGGCGCCTGGTTTGTGGGCTTCCTCGCCATCGGCCTTTCCGTCACCACGTTCCTCATCCTGCGGCGGCTGGATTTCCTCAGGAGCGAAGCACAGCTTGAGAGCGTTCTCAGCCGCGAGGCGAGCTTTCTCTTCAACAATCTGCTCCTGCTTGCGAGCTGCTTCGCCGTCCTCTGGGGCACGCTGTTTCCGGTTCTCACCGAGTGGTGGATGGGCGAAAAGATCACCGTTGGCCCGCCGTTCTTCAACAAGGTCAACATCCCCATTGGACTCGCGCTGCTGTTTCTCACCGGCGTGGGTCCGCTCATCGCCTGGCGCCGCAGTTCGTGGGAGAGCCTGAAGCGCGCCTTCCGCTGGCCGGCGCTCGCCATGGCGCTCACCATGGCCGCGCTGCTCGCCTTTGGCGTCCGCCACCTTTACGCCCTGATGAGCTTCGGCCTGTGCGCGTTCGTGGCCGCAACGGTGATCATGGAATTCTACAAGGGGGCCCGCGCCATTGCTGCGCGCAACCAGATGAACCTCCTGCGCGCCGCCGTCGAGCTGACCCACCGCAACACGCGCCGCTATGGCGGCTACCTCGTGCACATGGGCATCGTGCTGATGTTCATCGGCTACACCGGCTCGGCGTTCAACAAGGACACCACCGAGGAGGTGAAGATCGGTTCGCACTTCCGCATCGGCGCGTACGAGCTTCAGGTGAAGGAAGTCACCGACGGCTCCAACCCCAACTATGCCTGGCAACGCGCTGTCGTCGCCGTCTACCGCGGCGGCCAGTACCTGGGCGATCTCAAGCCCGAGCGGCGCGTGTACGCCGCCTCGCAGCAGCCAACCTCGGAGGTCGCCATCCGGCGGCGCCTGAACGAGGACTTGTACCTGAACTTTGCCAGCATGAGCCAGAGCGATCCCGAGGCGGCCGTCATCCAGGCGTATGTGTTCCCGCTGGTGAGCTGGATCTGGATCGGCTTCTATGTGCTGCTGTTCGGCACCATCGTCTGCCTGATCCCCAGCAAGGTGAAATACGCCTATGCAAAGACGCAGGTCGTGGGCGTGTATGAACGCGAGCCGGAGCCCGTGCCATAATGGCGCGGGAGCCCAAATGTCCGGCCTCGCCCGCGCTGCGCTGCCATATTGCCGGCGGCTGGGCCCCCGGCTGGAAAGACGATCTCATTCATCATGATTTTCGCCCTTGCCATCGCGCTCACGGCCGGAGTTCTTGCGCTCGTTTTCTTCGTCCGGCCGCAGGATCTGCCGCCCGAGGAGGCGCCCCCGCCGGGCGCTCACCTGGAAGAGCGCAAGGCCGTCATCTATGACAATCTTCGCGACCTGAACTTCGAATACTCCACCGGCAAGCTCTCCGACGAAGACTACGCCAAGGCGAAGGCGACCCTCCAGGCAGAGCTCGAAAAGGTTCAGGCAGAGCTCGAGCGGATTCTCGCAGAGGCGGGCGTCCGCGGGAAGGCCCTGCGGACTCCGCCTCCGCCGCCCGCGGCCGCTCCGGCCCCGCCTCAGGCCGCCACGGTGTGCCCGCATTGCGGCGCCAGGTTTGACCGGCCGCTCAAATTCTGTGGCGAGTGCGGTAAACCCCTGACGGGAGGCGCAGCATGAAACGGGCATGGGCCATGGCATGGCTGGCGGTTCTTCCCGCCTGGGCCGACGTAACGGGTGTCGTCATCAATGGCACCACCGGCAAGCCCCAGCCCGGCGTCATCGTGACGCTGGCCTCAATGGGGCAGGGCGGCCCCGCTCCCTCGGGCGCGGCGCGCACCGACGCGGAGGGAAAATTCCGCATCGCCGGCAGCGGCGCCGGCCCGATGCTGGTGCAGGCCATTTACAAGGGCGTGCTCTACTCGCGCCCCGTGCAGGGGGGCGAACCGGTTCAGGTGCAGGTCTTCGAGTCGTCTCCCAGGGTGCCGGACGTGCGGGTGACACAGCACATGATCCTCGTCGAGAGCGATGGCAAGGAATGGGTCGTCAATGAGACGGTCCTGTTCGACAACCCGTCCAGCGTCACCTGGAGCGATCCGGAACATGGGACACTGCGCTTCACCGCGCCGGAGGCCGCGGGAAACAACGTACGCGTGCGCGCGACATCGCCGTCGAGCGTTCCCGTCGAGCGCGAACCGCGCCGGGTGCGCGCCGGCGAATTTGCGCTGGATTTTCCCGTGAAACCGGGCGGCGAAACGCGGTTCGATATCAGCTATAAATTCCCTGCCAAAGAGACCACGCTGCTGAAAGGGCGGATCCTCCATCCACCCGGGCCGGTCCGGCTGGTCGTGCCGGAAGGGATCCGCGCGGAAGGCTCTTCGCTCAAACAGCTCGGCCAGGAGCCGAGCACGCGCGCGATGATCTATGACGTCACCGCGCCGGAGTTTGAACTGCGCCTCGCCGGCACGGGCGCGCTCCCGCAGACGCCTCCGCCGTCCCAGGAGGAAGAAAACGGGCCGCGGGTCGAACGCATTCTTCCTCCGGGCTACGAACGCTGGTGGAAGGTAGCGCTCGCGCTGACGGCCGCCTTCCTCGCGCTGAGCTTCTGGGCACAGTGGCTGAAATCGGAAATTGCGGGGAAAAAGTCCGCCCGATGACCGCCCTTTCCGTAGAAAATGTCTGGAAATTCTACGGGGATTTCCCGGCGCTTCGTGACATCCGTTTCGAGGCGCCGCAGGGCGCCTGTGTCGCCCTGCTCGGCCGAAACGGCGCCGGCAAGACGACCCTGCTCCGCATCCTGGCCGGCCTTTCCCGGCCGACGCGCGGCCGCGTGCGCGTGTTCGGCACAGACTGCCTCGATGCGGAAGTCCGCCGCCGCACCGGCCTCATCGGGCACGGCATCGGCATCTACGACGAGCTCTCCGCGTTTGAAAACCTCCGCCTCTTCGCCGCCCTCTACGGCGCCGGCGATCCGCGCCGCACGGCGCTGGAATGGCTCGAAAGGACCGGGCTCGAGCGCGTGCGTGACGCGCTGGTGCGTGAGTTTTCACGCGGCATGCGCCAGCGGCTCGCTGTCGCCCGCGCCTTCCTCCACCGCCCTTCCCTGCTGCTGCTCGACGAGCCGTTTACAGCCCTCGATGACCGCGCCATCGCGCTCTTGCAGGGGCTGTTGAAGGAATCCCTCGCGCAGGGCGCAACGGTCGTCATGTCGACGCATCAATTGCGGGAGGCGCTTGAGCTGGCCACCCACGTCGTCCTCATCGTCCGGGGGAGGCTCGCCCATACGGGCCCGCGCACCCGGGAGATGCTCGACGATCCCGGCTGGCTCTACCGGACTTACGGGGAGGCCTGATGCGGTTCGCACGCCAGACGTGGACGATCGCCCTCAAGGACCTCCGCAGCGAGTTCCGCACCAAGGAGGCGCTGAACGCATCGCTGTCGTTCGCCCTCGTCATCCTCCTGCTGTTCAGTTTCGCCTTTGATCCCACCGCCGAAATGACCCGCGAGATCAGCGGTGGCCTGCTCTGGCTGGTGTTTGCGTTCGCCGGCGCGCTGCTGCTCAACCGCAGCTTCGCGCGCGAGCTGGAAAACGACTGCCTCGATGTGCTCGTTGTTTCGCCGGTGCCCGCGGCCGCGCTCTTCCTCGGCAAGGCCCTCGCGAACTACCTGCTGCTGCTCGGCATCGAAATCGTCTGCCTTCCGGTGTTCGGCGTCTTTTATAACGTGAGCTGGACCCGGCAACCCGCCTGGCTCGCGCTGGTGCTCCTGCTCGCCACCTGGGGCATCACCGTCATCGGTACCATGTTCTCAGCCCTTACCGTCAATCTCCGGCTGCGCGAGCTGATGCTGCCCATGCTCGTCTATCCGATGCTGATCCCCTGCCTCATGGCGGCGATGCAGTTGACCACGCCGCTCATCGCCGGACAGGCGCCTGCCGGCGACCAGCTCGCCTGGGTGCGGATGCTCGTCGGCTTCGATATCATCTTCACGGCGCTTTCGGTGGCGCTGGTCGAAACGGTCCTGATCGGGTGAACCAATGAGAGAGAAGATCCTGTACGCACTGGGGGCGCTGGCGGCGCTGCTGCTGGCGCGCAACATCTGGGTGATGCTCACCGCGCTTCCCGACGAGGCCTTTCAGGGGGCAATTTTCCGCATCATTTTCTTCCACGTTCCGGCCGCTTTTACCTGTTTTTTGTGCTTTTTCGTCGCATTGATCGCCTCGATTTCCTACCTGAAATCGGGCCGGATGCATTGGGATTCGTTGGCCGTTTCCACAACCGAGGTCGGCCTTGCCTTCGGGGCCGCCAACCTGATCAGCGGCATGATCTGGGCGCGCATCATCTGGGGCATCTGGTGGACCTGGGACTGGCGCCTCACCTCGATGCTCGTCTGCTGGCTGCTCTACGCCGGCTACCTCGTGCTGCGCCGCGCCGTGGAAGAGCCCGCCCAGCGCGCCCGGCTCTCGGCGGTGCTTTCCATTCTCAGCTTCACGGTGGTGCCGTTCGTCTTCTTCTCCATCAAATGGTTCCGCACCCAGCACCCGCAGCCGGTGCTTTATGGAGAGGGCAAAATGGATGCGGCCTACCGGGTCATGCTCTATGCCAACTGGCTCCCGCTGCTGATGCTGGCGGCAGTGCTGGTGGCGGTGAGAATCTCGCAGGAAAACCGCCGCCGCGAACTCGACGCGCTCCGGCGGCAGGCGCATTCCATCTGATCTCGGAAAGGAGGCACGCATGGGCGACGCTGCGGCAAGAAACTTCGAATATCTGGCCTACGGGCTCATCGCCGTCTGGGCCATCCTCGCGGCCTACGTGCTGACGCTCGTCAGCCGCGAAAAGAAGATCGCGCGCGAGATCGAAAGCCTCAAGCGCATGCTCGAAGACCGCGGAGGCAGGTGAGGCGATGAGGCGCAGACATCTGCTGGGCGCGCTGGCCGCGACCCCGCTGGCCGCTCGCGAAATCCGGGCTCAGGAGGCCGCCGCCCGCGCCACGCGCGGGCTCCCCGCCCCGCGCATCCGCGACCTCCAGGTGATCGCCACCGCCCCGCAGGGGCTGCGGCTCACCGTCGTCAAGGTTCTCACGGACCAGGATGGACTCTACGGCTACGGCTGCGCCACGTTCACCCAGCGCGCCGACCTCGTGGTCGCCGCCGTCGAGCGCTACCTGCGGCCCTTCTGCACCGGCAAGCCGGTGGACCGCATCGACGACCTCTGGCAGGCGATGTACAACTCCTCTTACTGGCGCAACGGCCCGGTGCTCAACAACGCCATCAGCGGCGTTGACCAGGCCCTCTGGGACATCAAGGGCCGCATGGCCGGCATGCCCGTCTACCAGTTGCTGGGCGGCAAGTGCCGCGAAGCGGCCGACTGCTACGCCCACGCCAGCGGCCGCGAGATCCCGGAAGTGATCGACAACGCGCGCAGACTGATGGCCCAGGGCTTCCGCCACATCCGCGTCCAGGTGGGCGTGCCCGGCCAGGCCGCCTACGGCGCCGGCGGCGGCGCGGCGCAGGTCGAAAAGCTGCATGATGCGCCCGTCTTCGAACCCGAGGATTATCTCCGCCGTGCGCTCAGGCTGCTGGAGACAGCGCGCAAGGAGCTCGGCGATGAGGTCGAACTCCTCCACGATGTTCACGAACGCATCTCTCCCATTCAGGCGGTGCGCTTCTGCAAAGAGTGTGAGCGCTTCCGCCTCTTCTTCCTCGAAGACCCGCTCTCGCCCGAAGACATTGAGTGGTTCCGCATCATCCGCCAGCAGTGCTCCACTCCCATCGCCATGGGCGAGCTGTTCAACAGTCCGCACGAATGGACGCCGCTCATCCGCGACCGCCTGATCGACTACCTCCGCATCCACGTCTCCCAGGCCGGCGGCCTCACCCCCTGCCGCAAGATCGCCGCCATGGCCGAACTGATGGGCGTCAAGACGGCCTGGCACGGGCCGGGCGACGTCTCCCCGGTGGGCCACATGGCCAACATCACGCTGGACCTGGCCTGCTACAACTTCGGCATTCAGGAAAGCGTCTTCTTCCCCGAAGCCGTGCGCGAGGTCTTCCAGGGCTGCCCGGTTCTCAAGAATGGGTATTTCTATGCGAACGAAGCGCCCGGCTGGGGCATCGAGGTCAATGAAGCCGCCGCAAAGAAATACCCCTACGGCTACGGCGAAAAAGGCGAGCGGCAGCAGTTGAACGGCGGTTGGGGCGAAGTGCGCCGCCGCGATGGAACCATCATCAAACAATGACCGCGGCGGGGCGGGCGCCCGGCCCGCCCCGCCAGCCCAGCCCGCCGCCACGGGCCACGGGTGGAAGGCGGGAAACCCCGCCCGCAAGGCTCGCGACCGACGGCCTCGACGGGATCGCCCGGGAGACAGGGGCACGCTCGGCTTTGGTCGCCTATTCACGCTCCCGCTTCAGTGGCTGGGGCGAACTCCGTCCCTCTCCTGCCGCCGCAAGCCTGCTCAGCGATTCCGGGATTCGGTAACCCCGGCTCGCCAGATCGTCCCACTTCAGCGGCGCCGAGTCGGGCAGGTGCGGATGCAGGATCCCCTTGTAAAGCGCGCAGGCCGGCTTCACCTCAGGGAGACTGCACGTGAACTGGAGCATCGTGTACACCTCGCTGATCCTCGTGTTGAACGACTTGTGCGCATCCGATGAGAGCTGTTGCTCGAACTGAGTTGCCAGCCCGGCGGTGCCGGTGGCCATGGCCAGTTTCGCAAGCGCGCCTGCGCCTGCGTAAGCGTCGTATCCGGATATCAAGGCCAACATCGTCCCCCAGACGTCAGCGTCGAACTCCGGGTTCGAGTTGAACACGAAACTCCCTGTTCTTTGCTGGTAGATGTGGCCGAGTTCGTGACCCACGACAAATGCCAGCTCACTGTCGCTGTCGCCGAGAAGCTCGGAAAGTCCAATGAAAATGCCCACTTCTCTGCCGCCCATGGCGTAGGCATTCACCGTTTTCTCGTACCGGATATTGAGCTGCGGATCAGAGTTGAGGAACCCGGATTTTTTGGCTGCGCTCAGCACCCGGAGGTACACGTTCCAGATCCTGTCCCAGTGAGAAATGGGTGGCGTGACACCGCCCGGAGGCAGGCTGGAGAACGTCCCGCTCGCATCAGCATTCATCGTCCAGGCGAGGAATTCATCTCGCGGGAGGTCTACACCGGTCAGCAACAGCACAGAATCCCGGAAATCCGCCGCGGGAAACCTGTCGCGGACATTAAAGGCGGTCTGCCCAAGGGGAGGCACCGTAATCAGCGCCGGACCAAGGCTGGTGCCGTCCGCCATGGTCAACTGCGCGATGACGGAGAGGGTTCGATTGTTGGGGTTCGCAATGGCCACTCCGAGTTCACGGTTGGCGTAGGAGACATAGTCGATGACCGGCAAAACCGGAGGCGCCGTGACCTCCTGCACGGCACGCCCGCCGAGCCACAACCGGAAGGACGCACTGCCGGTAAGCGGAACATCGGAATAGACGCGGGCCCAACCGGAGCGGACGGGAAGCGACGTGGGACGGCTGGCCAGCAGGAGCGATCTCTTCGCGGGAACTACGACCGTAAACCGGGAAGAAAGGCCCTGACCAAAATCCACCAGCAAGGGGCCGCCGTCCTGACCGAAGAGCCGGATCTCGGCGGTGGCATCGGTGTCGTTCGTGTTGACAAAACTGAAGGCAGTCTGCCAGCGGCCGCCTTCAAATTGCCCGTCGGCGACCTGTGCGAAGTACAGGTTGACGTGAGCGGAGACAGGGTGGCGCTGAGCGGCTGCACGGTCTGACACGAGACCCAAGGCAGCCAAAGACACGATCAGAGAAAGCAGTCGATCCCGATGGAACTTCATGCCCTCTTCTTACCCGCCCGCCAGGCTCACAGCGTGAGCCTGCCTTCATCGGGTAAAAACCTGATCCGAACGCCGGCTGCCGAGGGCGCCTGGGGGCGCCCCACCGCGAGGCGGCCCGCTGGTCAGGATCGTGAAACAGACTGCTGAAGCGTGACATGGACGCCACGCTCCATTGGCATTTCCTGAACCATGAGCTGCAACCCGGCGTGCTTCAGCATCCGGTCAGCCCGCGCCCCGAACCTTGACGTGGCGCCTGCGGGGCGTCCGGTACAGTGCTGACTGCGCCCCGAGAAGGACAATCCTACGTGCGTCCGGCGCGGATCCGCTGCGTGGGCGGTTGCGGCAGCCCCTTACCCGTTCTGCACGCGCACCTTCCGCACCAGTTGCTCCAGCCGCCGCGAAGGCTCCGATCGCGCCCCCTTGGCCGGCGGCTGCGGCTGCTGACAGTGAGCGGCGAGCTTCAACAGGCTCTGCTGGAACCGGAGAATCCGTGCCAGTTCCCTGGGATCGTTGGAAGGCGTCATCACACCTTCTCATCGGCGGACCCGCCGCTGGACATTATGCCCCTGCCGGGCTCGCTGGTTCCAGTACCGGGAAAGATACCCGCCGGCCGGGCGGCAGAAATGCAAAAGGCCGCCCGCAGCGGCGGGCGGCCTTACCTCGGAAACAAAGGGAAGTGTTTCCGTCAGATCTTGGCTTCTTTGTATTCGACGTGCTTGCGGATCTTCGGGTCGTACTTCTTCAGCACGAGCTTCTCGGTCTTCGCCTTCGGGTTCTTCGTCGTCGTGTAGAAGTGCCCCGTGCCCGCCGAAGAGACCAGTTTCACGGTGATGCGCGGCATGAATCCCTCCTAAAACCTGACGCCCTTCTTCCTGAGCTCCGCCAGCACGGCGTCGACGCCCTTCTTGTCGATGATGCGCAGGGCGCGCGCGCTCAGCCGCAGGCGCACAAACCGTTTGAGCTGCGGCGACCAGAGCCGTTTGACATGCAGGTTCGGCTCGAAGACGCGCTTGGCGCGGTTGTTGGCGTGGGAAACCCTGTTCCCGCTGGCGGGCCTTTTTCCTGTCACAGGGCAGTACTTCGACATGTTCGTCTCCAGATCGTTTCCGGGGAAATGGGGAATGCAGACGATCCCTTCCATTGAGTATACAGGGCGCGCCCGCCTGCTGACAAATCCGCGCCCTGCCGTTCAACGCTTCACTGCGTAAGGCTTCTCCGGGTCGATGCCCAGCTCGATGATGGCCTGCTGCGCCTTTCCCGGCGCGATCTCGCCCCAGCGCGCCAGCCGCTCCAGGGCCGCGGCGGCAATCGACTCCGCATCCACCTCGAAGAACCGCCTCAGATAGGGCCGGGAATCGCTGCGGCCGAAGCCGTCCGTACCCAGCGACACGAGCCGCCCGCTCAGCCAGGGCGAAAGCTGATCGGCCAGCACCTTCATGTAGTCGGATGCGGCGATGATGGGGCCTTCGGTCTGTTCCATCACCTGCTGGACATATGGCTTGCGCAGGGGCGCCGCCGGATGCAACCGGTTCCATCGCTCCGTCTCCAGCGCCTCGGCGCGCAGCGTGTTGTAGCTGGTCACGCTCCAGACGTCGGCCGGAATCTGGAACCTCTCCCACAGGATCTTCTGGGCCCGCAGCGCCTCGTTGAGAATCGTTCCACTGCCCCAAAGCTGCACCCGCGCGGGCCCGTCCGCCGAGGCGCTCACCCTGTACAATCCGCGCAGGATTCCCTCCACCACTCCCTCGCCCCCAGGCATCGGCGGCTGGGCGTAGTTTTCGTTGCAGATCGTGATGTAGTAGAAGACGTCCTCGTCTTCGGCGTACATCCGCCGCAGCCCGTCCTGAATGATCACGGCCAGTTCGTAGGCGTAAGCCGGGTCATAAGTCACACAGTTAGGAACCACTGAAAACAGCACATGGCTGTGGCCGTCTTCGTGCTGAAGGCCTTCGCCGTTCAGGGTCGTCCGCCCGGCGGTGGCCCCCATCAGGAAGCCGCGGCCCCGTGAGTCGCCGAACGCCCACACCATGTCGCCCACGCGCTGGAAGCCGAACATCGAATAGTAGGTGTAGAAGGGAATCATCGGCACGCCGTAGTTGACATGCGACGTGCCCGCCGCCGTAAAGCTGGCCATCGAGCCGGCTTCGGTGATGCCTTCTTCCAGAATCTGGCCGTCGCGCGACTCCTTGTAGTAGAGGAACTGCTCGCTGTCGACCGGTTTGTAAAGCTGGCCGCCCGGCGCGTAAATCGAGATCTGGCGGAACAGGCTCTCCATGCCGAACGTCCGCGCCTCGTCCGGTATGATCGGCACGATGCGCCGGCCAATTTCCGGATGCTTCAGAAGCTGCTTCAGGATGGCGACGAAAGCCATCGTCGTCGAAACCGGCCGTCCGCCGCTGCCCTTCAGCGACTCCTGGAAGAAATCCAGCCCCGGCACCTCCAGCCGCACCGGCCGCGAGGCGCGCGCCGGCAGATAGCCGCCCAGCGCCTCGCGCCGCTTCTTCAGGTACTGGATCTCGGGCGAGTCCTCCGGCGGGCGGTAAAAGGAAACCGTGTGCACGGTGGATTCGGGAATCGGGATGCGGAACCGCTCGCGCAGCTTCAGCAGCTCGTTCTCGTTCAGCTTCTTCTGCTGGTGCGTGGTGTTGCGCCCTTCGGCCGCCTCGCCGAGTCCGTAGCCCTTCACCGTCTTGGCCAGGATCACCGTCGGCGAGCCCGTGTGCTCGAAGGCGCGCTTGTAGGCGTTGTAGACCTTCACCGGGTCGTGGCCGCCGCGGGGCAGGTTGGCCAGCTCATCGTCGCTCATGTCGGCCACCAGCTCGAGCAGCTCGGGATATTTCCCGAAGAACTCCTGGCGCACGTAGGCCCCGCCGCGCGCCTTGAAGTTCTGATATTCGCCGTCAACACACTCCTGCATGCGGCGCACCAGCAGACCGGTCTTGTCTTTCTGGAGCAGCCGGTCCCAGGCGCTGCCCCAGATCACCTTGATGACGTTCCAGCGCGCCCCGCGGAACCACGCCTCCAGCTCCTGGATGATGTTCGCATTGCCCCGCACCGGCCCGTCCAGCCGCTGGAGGTTGCAGTTGATGACGAAAATCAGGTTGTCCAGCTTTTCGTTGGCCGCAATTTGCAGCGCCCCGCGCGCTTCGGGCTCGTCCATTTCCCCGTCGCCGAGGAACGCCCAGACCTTGCGGTCGGTCGGCACCAGCAGCCCGCGGTTCTCCAGATACCGCATGAACCGCGCCTGGTAGATCGCGTTGATCGGCCCCAGTCCCATGCTCACCGTGGGAAACTGCCAGAAATCCGGCATCAGCCACGGATGCGGATAGGAGCTCAGCCCGGGCGTGTCGCGCAGCTCGTGGCGGAAATTCTTCAGATGCTCTTCCGTCAACCGCCCTTCCAGATACGCCCGCGCGTACATGCCCGGCGAGGCGTGGCCCTGAAAATAGACCAGATCGCCCGGCTGCCTGCCCTCCGGCGTTTCAATCACTGCGCGGAAGAAGTGGTTGAAGCCCACCTCGTACAGCGTCGCCGCCGAGGCGAAGGTGGAAATGTGTCCGCCAATGCCGTCGTCATACTTGTTGGCGCGGACCACCATCGCCACCGCGTTCCAGCGCACCAGGCTCTTGATGCGCCGCTCCAGTTCGCGGTCCCCCGGATAGGGAACCTCCTCTTCGGCCGGAATCGTGTTCAGGTAGGGCGTGTTGACGCCAAGCACCGGGGGCACGCCCTTCAGCGCCGCGCTCGTCGCCAGCCGTTCCAGCAGATAGCGCGCGCGCTCCGGGCCGCCATCCTCGATGACCTGGTCCAGCGCCTCCAGCCACTCCTGCGTCTCGACAGGATTCAAGTCCTCGGGTTTTTCAATCTTGGTTTTCAGCATGAGACCAGTCGGGGGACTACAATCCCGATTCTAACCCGTCCGGGCCGCAAACACCTACAGTTATGGGATGCTCAGCCGGACGCGCAGGACGCGCGATTCGCCCTCCGGCCGTTGCCCGGCCGCACCGCCGTAGAATTCAGCCACGGCCGCCAGCATCGCCTCCTCGAACCGGGCCAGCCGCGGACTGGTTTCCCCGAGCGCCTTCCTCGCCGCCGCCGTCGCGGTCGCGCGCGGTGCGGCTGCCGGGTCCTCCCATCGACGCCGCCCGTGGGCGGCAAAATCCCGCACCGCCGCTTCCCCGAGGAAGCGCAGCATGCGCCGCGCCTCCGCCGGGCTCAGGCCGGCGGCCTTCAGCGTTTGAAAGGCCGCATCGAACACCGGAATCAGCAGCCAGCCCGGCATCTGCGCACCCACAAGGAACAACGGCTTGCCGCCCGGGGCCAGCTCCAGGCAGCGCAGGTGCGCGTCTTCCAGCCAGGCCGCTGCCCGCCGCAGGGCGCTCCGGTCGCCTTCGACAACCACCAGGTCCCGGCTCGGCGCCGGCGCCGGCGCCGCCGAACACACCCGCGACCCGGCCGCGCGCAACTCTTCAAGCGCGCTCGAGTCGAGCTCCGCATGCAGCAGCACGAAGTGGGCGCCGCGCCATGGCCCGCTTCGCCGTAGCAACTCCAGCAGCCGCTCCAGCCCGGCCGTGTCCGTGTGCAGGACAATCAGCCCACAGCTCCGCAGATCCTCCGGCCGGGCCGGATACCCGGCCCGCAGGCGGTTCGAGTAACGCGAGGCCAGCCGCGCATCGGCGGCCGCCACCGGGCCCAGATGGCGCCCGAGCGCCGGACGGCGCAGCAAGAGAGAGTCAGCCATCCTCCCGGAGGCGATCAGTCCCAACGGCTTCCACGGGCTCATAGGGTTTCGGCGTCCGCAGCTCCTTGATACGGTCACGATACTGCGCCGCCTTCTCGAATTCAAACGCCCGCGCCGCCTCTTTCATTTTCGTCTCCAGCTCGGCGATCAGCCGCTCGCGCTCTTCGGGCGTCATCAGCTCCGGCGCCGCCGCCTCTTCTTCGAGCGGCGGCGTCACATAGTCGGCCTCGGCGATCATGGCCAGCGTCATGTCGATCGGCTTGACGATCGTCTCCGGCGTGATGCCATGTTCGCGGTTGTATTCAAGCTGAATGCGCCGCCGTCTTTCGGTCTCGTCCATCGCGCGCCGCATGCTGTCGGTCATCACATCGGCGTACAGGATGGCCTTGCCTTCCACGTTGCGCGCCGCGCGCCCGATGGTCTGAATCAGCGAGCCCGTCGAGCGCAGGAACCCCTCCTTGTCGGCGTCCAGGATGGCGACCAGCGAAACCTCCGGCAGATCCAGCCCCTCGCGCAGCAGATTCACGCCCACCAGCACGTCGATGTCGCCGCGGCGCAGGTCGCGGAGGATCTTCACGCGGTCCAGCGTCGAGACCTCCGAGTGCATGTAGGCGCAGCGGATCCCCAGCTCGGCGTAGTATTCCCGCAGGTCCTCGGCCATGCGCTTGGTGAGCGTGGTGATCAGTACCCGCTGCCCCTTCGAGATGCGCTTGCGGATCTCGCCCAGCAGGTCGTCCACCTGCCCGCGCACCGGCCGCACTTCCACCTCCGGATCCACCAGGCCCGTCGGCCGGATGATCTGCTCCACCACCACACCGCCCGTCTTTGTCAGCTCGTAGGGGCCGGGCGTCGCCGAGACGTAGATCGTCTGGTGGACGCGGTTCTCAAACTCCTCAAACGTCAGTGGCCGGTTGTCCAGCGCGCTCGGAAGACGGAAGCCGTATTTCACCAGCGTCTCCTTGCGCGAGCGGTCGCCGTGGTACATGCCGCCAATCTGCGGCACCGTCTGGTGGCTTTCATCGATGATCAGCAGCGCGTCCTGCGGCAGATAGTCGAGCAGCGTAGGCGGCGGCTCGCCAGGCAGCCGCCCGCTGAAATGGCGCGAGTAGTTCTCAATCCCGTGGCAGTAGCCCACCTGGCGGATCATCTCCAGGTCGAACATCGTCCGCTGCCACACCCGCTGCGCCTCCACCATCTTGCCCTGCTTTTCCAGCTCCTTCTTCCACCAGACGAGCTCCTCCTCGATGCTTGCGAGCGCCCTCTCCTTCGTCTCCGCGCTCATCACGTAGTGGGTCTTCGGGTAGATGGGCAGCCGCACCAGCCGCTCCT
Source organism: Bryobacteraceae bacterium (assembly GCA_026002855.1). Taxonomy (NCBI): domain Bacteria; kingdom Pseudomonadati; phylum Acidobacteriota; class Terriglobia; order Bryobacterales; family Bryobacteraceae; species Bryobacteraceae bacterium. Next base: position 3,782,892 of record BPGD01000001.1, on the reverse strand, counting down.
TCACCTGGCCGAGCAGCGGATCGATCCGGCTGATCGCCTCGATCTCGTCGCCCCACATCTCGATGCGGAAGGCGTCGTCCTCGTAGGTGGGCCACACCTCGATCACGTCGCCGCGCACGCGGAAGGCGCCGCGGCGGAAATCAGCGTGGTTGCGCTCGTAGAGGATCTCGACGAGTTTCGCCAGAATCTGCTCGCGGCGGATCCGCTGGCCCTTCTCGAGCATCAGCAGCATCCCGTAGTAGGCCTCGGGAGACCCGAGCCCGTAGATGCAGCTCACGCTGGCGACGATGATGCAGTCGCGCCGCTCGAACAGGCTCCGCGTCGCCGACATCCGCAACTTGTCCAGCTCGTCGTTGATGGTCGCCTCTTTTTCAATGTAGGTATCGGTGGAAGGAATGTAGGCTTCCGGCTGGTAATAATCGTAATAACTGACAAAATATTCCACCGCGTTGTGTGGAAAAAAGGTTTTGAATTCCTGGTAAAGCTGGGCGGCGAGAATCTTGTTGTGCGCCATGATCAGCGCCGGCCGCCCGGTCTCCTCGATCACCTTGGCGATCGTGAACGTCTTGCCGCTGCCCGTGACGCCGAGCAGCACCTGATGCTGCTCGCCACGCTCCACGCCGCGCACCAGCTCGCGGATGGCTCTGCCCTGGTCGCCCCGCGGACGGTAGTCGATGCCCAGTTTGTACACGCTCATTTTCGCCTGGCCTGTGCGTTGAATTCGCACCCCAGAATCGCCGTCAGAGCCAGCAGATACATCCACACGCAAAGTGCGATGACGGCGCCGATGCTCCCGTATAAGACATTGTAATTCGCGATGTTCCTCACATACCAGGCGAACGCCCCGGTCAGCAGCGCCCACAGCGCCGTGGCCAGAATCGCTCCGGGCCACACCGGACACCGCCCGCGGTCTTCCGGCCCGAAGTAATACTGCATGGCCGCCACCAGCACCATCGTGCCCGCCACCAGCGCATGCCGCACAAGCGATCCCAGCACGCGGACGCCGCCCTGAAGCGTCTCGCCCGCCTCAAGCACGCCGAGCCAGTGCAGCAGCCAGGTCTCGGCGCGGTCTCCGGCGATCATCAGGGCGCTCGCCCCCACGAGCGGCAGCAGTGAAACCAGCACCAGCCACATCGCCACCACGCGCGTGGCCACCACTCCGCGCCGCGGCTGCCGCCCGTGGGCGGCGTTGAACGCCTCCATCAGCGTCGTCATCACGCCGCTGGCGGCCCACAGCGCCAGCACCGAGGCCGCAATCGGGAGCGCCAGCGGCCGCGAACCCCGCTCGGCGACATAGTAGCGGATCAGATCTTCCACACCCGGCGGCGCGGCGCGGAACAGCAGCGCCGTGATCCTCCGCGACACCGCCGCCGCATTCATCTGCACCAGAATCGCCGTCATTGTGGCCAGCATCGGGAAGAAGGCCAGCAGCGCCGAATAGGCCGCTCCCTTGGCCTGTCCCAGCGCTCCGTGCCGGTAAGCCGCGGCGGACGCGCGCCCAAGCCGCGCAAAAAATCGAAACATCGCGCTCACACGATTATCCCAGAACCGCTCTGGCGCTCTGGCACGGCGCACGCTTCTGCGTCATGATGCAGGAAGGAGGTCCTGATGTTGGCCCGAGGCGCGCTGATAATTCTCCTTCTCACCTCCGCGGCAGCTCAGTCTCTCGAAAATCCCGTGCCCCTGCTCGGCTCCGATCCCCTGACCGCATTCCGCTACTCGGGTCCGGCGCAGGGCCCGACGGCGGGTGCCGCCGAAATCGTCGATGTCGGCGGCATGGCATTTCCGAAAGCCTGGCGGCTGCGCACGCTCTCGCTGCCGGACTCCGGCGGCAACGAGTGGGACGTACGGATCCGCGCCCGCGGCGCCGCCCCGGTGTCTGCCGGCGACATGATCCTCGCCGAATTCTGGATGCGCTGCCTCGAGCCCGAGGACGGCGACTGCATCCTGCGCCTCAACGTCGAGCGCGACGGTTCGCCCTATACCAAATCCATCAGCACCCCCTACCCCGTGGGCCGCGAGTGGCGCCGCTTCCGCGTCCTGTTCCCGATGGCCGAATCCTACCCGGCCGGCGGTTACTGGGTCGACTTCTGGATGGGCCAGCAGGTGCAGGTGGCCGAAGTCGGCGGCATCTCACTGCTCAACTACGGCCCGGGAGTCAGGGCCGAACAGCTTGGCCTGAACCGCTTCTACGAGGGCGCCGAACCCGATGCCGCCTGGCGCAGGGCAGCCGGACAGAGAATCGAGCAGATCCGCAAGGCCGACCTGAAGATTCGCGTCCTCACTCCCGCCGGCGTTCCCGTGCGCGGCGCGCTGGTGCGCGCCCGGCTGATCCGCCCCGCCTTCGGCTGGGGCACCGCCGTCGCCGCCGAACGCCTTTTGGGAACCGGCCCGGACAGCGACCGCTACCGCGACTTCATCCGCGCCAACTTCACTTTCGCCGTGCTCGAAAACGACCTCAAATGGGGCCCCTTCGAGCAGAATCCGAACCGCGCGCTCGACGCCCTTCACTGGCTGCGCGACAACGGCATCGCCCGCGTCCGCGGCCACAACCTCGTGTGGCCCGGCTGGCAGTGGATGCCGGCCGACGTCCGCAACCTTGCCTCCAACCCGGCTGCGCTTGCGCAGCGCATCCTCGAGCGCATCCGCAACACCGCTGCCGCCACCCGGGGCCTCGTCGTCGACTGGGACGTAGTCAACGAGCCCGTCGCCAACCGCGACGTCCTCAACATCCTCGGCGACGCGGTCATGGCGGACTGGTTCCGCGCCGCCAAGGATGCTGATCCGGCGCCGCGCCTGTTCATCAACGAATACGACATCCTTTCCGCAAACGGCGCCAACCTGCGCAAGCAGAATGCCTACTACGGCATGATCCGCATGCTCCAGGAACGCGGCGCCCCCATTGAGGGCATCGGAATGCAGGGCCATTTCAGTTCGGCCACCCCGCCCGAACGGATGCTTGAGATCCTTGACCGCTTCGCACGGCTCGGCCTCCCCATCGTCATTACGGAATTCGATTTCGCCACAAAAGACGAGGAATTGCAGGCGCAATTTTTCCACGATCTGCTCATCGCAGCCTTCAGTCATCCTGCGGTGACAGACTTTCTGATGTGGGGCTTTTGGGAAGGCAGCCACTGGAAACCTGATGGCGCGATGATCCGCCGCGACTGGAGCGAAAAACCGGCCTACCGCATCTGGCGCGAACTCGTGTGGCAGCGCTGGCGCACTGACACGGGCGGCCTCACGTCCTCCGCCGGCACGTTCGTCGCGCGCGGCTTCCTCGGTGATTACGAGATCACTGTCCAGGCCGGCGATACGGTCATCAAAAAGACCTTCACGCTCAGAAAAGGCAGTCCCGTGTTTCTCGTCACCGTACCCGGAACCGCTCCGGCGCCGCGCCGCCCGCGCCCGTTATAATCGGCGCCATGCGCGCATTGCTTCTTGTCACGCTGGCCGCCTGTGCCGGCCTTGCCCAGCCTCTTGCCGTTTCCACTCCTGAAAAGGAGGGCTTTTCGAGCGAGCGTCTCGGGCGTCTCCACCGCCATTTCGAATCACTCACTTCATCCGGCGAGCGCCCCGGCGCCATCACGATGATCGTGCGCAACGGCCGCATCGTCGACTGGCGCGCCTACGGACTCCGCGACGTCGAAAACCGCCTGCCGATGGAGCGCGACACCATCGTTCACATCTACTCGATGACCAAGACCATCACCAGCGTCGCCGTGATGATGCTCGTCGAGGAGGGCAGGCTTTCGCTCGACGACCGCGTCGAAAAATACATCCCCGAGTTCAAGGGACTCAAGGTCTACAAGGGCGGCACCGTCGAACGGCCCGAGCTCGAGGATCTGGCCCGGCCGATCACCATCAGGCATCTGCTGACGCACACGAGCGGCTTCACCTACGGGTGGGGCAACGACAATGTCTCCGCGCTCTACCGCAAGGCGGACCCGCTCGGCGCCCGCAGCCTCAAGGAGTTCATTGAACGGCTCTCACGGCTTCCGCTGGCCTTCCAGCCCGGAGAGCGTTATGAGTACTCGGTCTCCATTGACGTGCTCGGCTACCTTGTCGAGGTCGTCGCGGGCGAGCCCTTCGATCAATTCGTGGAAAAGCGCATCACCGGGCCGCTGAAAATGACGGACACGCATTTCCGCCTGCCCGAGGCCAAGCGGCCGCGGCTGGCAAAAATCTACTCGCGCCGCGAGGGCAAGCTCGTCACGCAGCCAGGGCTCCAGACCGGCGGCGTGCCGTACGGCGGCATGGGGCTGTATTCGACCATCGGCGACTACGCGCGCTTCGCCCAGATGCTTCTGAACGGCGGTCAGCTCGACGGCGTCCGCCTGCTCGGGCGGAAAACGGTCGACCTGATGACGATGAACCACCTCGCCGGGCTCCCGCGCCCGACCATCGGCGGCGATGATGCCGACGGGTTCGGACTCGGCGGTGCCGTGCGAATTGACGTCGCCCGCTCCGGCCGCCCCGCTTCCGAAGGTTTGTTCGGCTGGAACGGCGCTGCCTCCACCTTCTTCCGCATCGACCGCAGGGAGAAGCTCGCCCTGCTTGTGTTCATGCAGTGGATGCCCTTTGACGCGGCCACGCTGAACCTGTTCGAGACGCTCGTCTATCAGGCGCTGGCGGATTGATGCATGGGCGGATCCGCGCTGCCGCGGAAAACATTCTTCCGGTGCCAGGCCAGGTGCGCCCCCGCAGGCCTCCAATCGGGCCGCTCCGGGATGTGAGCCCGGCGGCCCGCCAGGCCGAGGAACCATTCCTCCAGGCCCCGCCCCCCTTCTACCTGGTCTGACACCAGAATGCGGAACTCTTCATCCAGAGACACCGCGCCGCGGTCCAGCGCCTTGTGGTGGATGGCGCAGACGGCAAGGCCGTTATCCACAGCATCGGCCCCGCCCGACATTCGCCAGCGGAGGTGCGCCGCGCCCAGCGCCAGATCGCCCCGTCCCAGACGCACGCTGTAACCGCACAGCGCACAGGCGTGGCCATAGGCGTCGAGCACCTGCTGCCGGAATGGCGCCGCATCCTGCCTCGCCGCAGACCATGGCGCCACCCTCAGGCCAACTGCTTCCAGAATGTCGCCGTGCAGGGACTCCGGAAAGTGTCCGGACAGAAGCCGGAAGGCGATCTCGGACAGGAGCGCCGGATGGTTGCGCAGCTCGGCATCGATCTCGGCCGGAAATCCGCCCTGAATTCCCGGATCCATAAGATCCTTTTTCGTTGGACTTTTCCCCGGCGCCCGCGCGGCCTTTTCCTCCATCACCTCCCACAGCCCGTCGGATTGCAGGTGCCAGAAAGGATACTCCGGGTGAATGGATTTCCGCGGAGGACCGAATTCTTCCAGCAGGTGGCGCAGCGCGGGCTCCGCATCGCGGAACAGCACCAAACGCGCTTCGCCGCGCTGCACCCTGCCGAGGTTCCAGAGAATTAGCAGCGGCTTGTGCGGAGCGCGCTCATCGCCGCGCTTCCACACGGCCAGGGTCTCGACGCTTTGCCGGATTTTTCCGGCGACGGCGGATTCCATGGCAGAGTTCTGGTCATTCTACCCGCGCCCGTCTGTGGGGTCAAGACCGGCGCGCACAGGCTGCCTTTTGCCCGATTCGGGCAGGCGCGAGCTGGCCTCGTGGCAGGCCGGTTCCGGCGTCCAGGGTTCCATGCGTCGTCAATAAGTTGGCCGAATTTCCCTGTCCAGAACCCGATTTCCTGCCATGATTGCCGGCGGACACGGGTGGCCGCCGCCGGAGTGATTTTTCTTCGCGGTCTCTTTTTTCGGGCGCGAGTCCGTGCTAGTGTGAGAGCAGGGAATCCTGCCAGGCGTGCCGACCATCCAGACCATCCGCACGGAACTGCCCAACGACTATGTCCGCGCGACGCTCGAGCCGCACCGCGCGTGGATCGAACAGGTTCTCGGCGTCCCTTACGGCGAGGCCGTCATCGCGGACCTGTCCCAGGCGCCGCTCCATCATCTGGTAATTCGTGAAATCTTCGGCCCCAGCGGCCTGGCCAGCGGCAACCGCAGCCACTGGGGCACTGGCTTCCGCGTCGAGCGCTTCCAGCTCCGCGACGGCGAGCCCTGCCTGCTCCAGCTCTCCGCCGCCGAACGGCGCTATCCCACGGGCCGCTCCCGCGTCGTCTGGCGCGCGGAATGGATCGGCCAGCCCGCCGCACTGTGGTTTCGCGGCCTCGACCGCCCCGTCGTCTTCGTCCGCCTCCGCTGGGTGGATCCGGACGAGCGCGGCGGCACCACCACCGGCCACTTCGTCATCGCACGGCGCGAGGATCTGCCCGCCCTGACGGCGCTGCTCGCCAAACACCTTCGGCGCGAAAAAAACCGCAAGAACGTCTTTATCCTCAACGGGCCGGACCAGGAAATTTCCACCGCGCTCGGCTGGGACGACCTGGTCCTCGAAGACCACGTCGTCCGCCTCGTCCGCTCCGACTTCGAGACTTTCTTCCAGCGCCGCCAGTGGTTCCGCGAAAACCGCATCCCGTACCGCCGCGGCTACCTTTTCCACGGTCCCCCGGGCAACGGCAAGACCAGCGTCGTCCGTGTCCTCGCCGCGCGCCCGGAGCTCTCCATCTGCTCCCTGCAATGGGGCGACTCGGATGTCGATGACAGCATGCTCACTCACCTGTTCCAGTGGGCCGCCGATCACGCTCCTGCCATGATCGTCATGGAAGATCTCGACCGCCATTTCCCTTCCGACGGCAGCAAGGAGAAGCGGCACCAGATCACTCTCTCCCACCTGATGAACTCTCTCGACGGCCTGTCCACCGCCGAGGGCGTCATCGTCGTCGCCACGGCCAACGACGCCGGCCTGCTCGACGACGCCATCCTCCGCCGCCCTGGCCGTTTCGATCGCGTGGTCGAGTTCCGCAACCCGGGCCCCGAGCTCCGCGCCCGCTTCATCCGGAAGTCGCTCCGCAACGGCTGCCCCGAAAAGGACCTCGACGACATGCTCCGCCTCTCGGCCGGCTTCAGCTTCGCCCAGCTCCGCGAGGCCTATGTGCTGGCCGGCCAGCTTGCCTATGAGCAGGGCCGCGATGTCTCCGCCGATGACATGCACCAGGCCCTTCGCCTCATGCGCGACGCGCGCCGTGGCGGAGGCGGCTTCGCTCCCGAAAAACTCCACGTCGGCTATCCCGGCACCTGACCCGCGCCCGAATGAAACCTTTTCCCCGCCCGCGGTATCCTGTAGGTATGGGGTGGCCTGCACTGTCGGGCCGCACCCATCCCTCTCCGTGTGGGGGCGTAACGGCTTCGACGGGATGGGATCGACGAAGTGAGGCGTGCCGGGTTCCGAGCTCCCGTAAAACGATCGGAAAACCAAAACTGCCAATCAGCAGTTTGCCTACGCTGCCTAATTAAAGGCAGCCGCTGAACGGTAGCCGGCCTGCGGGCTGCCGGGAAGCGTCATCCACAGCAGGCTGGGGCGCAGGCCGCCGCCTGAGGCCGAGGCCCGACAGCAACCAGGCTGGACGTCGCGAGGCCGCGCCGGTCCGGCGCGCGGCGTCGAGATCATGGGCCGGATACGCACGTAGGCTCGCTTCGGAGAACCATTTCGGACGCGGGTTCGACTCCCGCCGCCTCCACCACCCTGATTCCCCTTCTATCCGCGATTCGCGCCCCTTTCCCCACGAGCCGCCTACTCGGTGGCCCGAACGTCTGCGGCACACCCGGCTCTCTTCGTAGTTTCATCGCGCATCGCTGGGCTATGAACCGGCCGCCGCGCGCGCTAGTCCACTGAGCCAGAGCTGATCAATCGGCAACCGCAGATTTGTTATCCATCCTTCATAATCCTGCGCTACCCTAAAGCCGTATCGGGTGCTTCACCGCTTCAATCCACTTCTCAGTGAGGAACAACCAGTTTATGTCTCGAATCCCTCGCGTGGGACTTCTGATTCTCGCCTGCGCCCTCATCGTCTGGGGCCAGGCGGATGCCAACAAGGCGCAATTGTCCGGCACGATTCTCGACCCCAAAGGTGCCGTTGTACCGGGCGCAACCATCAAGATCCGCAACGTCCGCACCGGCTTCCAGCGCGAGCTGAAGTCCAACGACACGGGCCAGTTCCGCGCCGTCCAGCTCGACCCTGGCACCTATGAGCTCGTCGCCGAAAGTCCCGGCTTTGCTCCCACCACCATCGCCGGCATTGATCTCAGCGTCGGTGCCGCCGTCAGCCTCGATGTCACGCTCCAGCTCCAGGCCACGACGCAGACCATCGAGGTCGCCGACACGATGATCAACGTCGCCCTCCCGGCGCCCTCCGCCAGCATCACCGAGACGGCCATCGTGAACCTCCCCATCAACGGCCGCCGCTTTCAGGACTTCGCCGCCCTCACCCCCACCGTTCAGGTGGAACCAGCCCGCGGGCAACTTTCCTTCGCCGGCCAGCGCGGCATCAATGGCAACATCATGGTCGACGGCGCCGACTATAACCAGCCCTTCTTCGGCGGCATCCGCGGCGGCGAGCGGTCCAACTTCAACTTCACCATTCCGCAGGGCGCCATCCAGGAATTTCAGACCGTCAGCTCCGGCTACGCCGCCGAATACGGCCGCTCCACCGGCGGCGTCCTGAACGTGATCACCCGCAGCGGAACCAACGAATTCCACGGCGGCGGCTTCTACCAGAACCGCGACCGCAGCCTCAGCGCTGACAATCCGATCTTCAAGCGCCAGCCTTCGGAGTCCCTGCAACAGCTCGGTGGCAACATCGGCGGGCCGGTACTCCGCGACCGCATGTTCTTCTTCGCCGCCGCCGAATACCAGCGGGCCGATACCCCGGCGCAGGTCGTCTTCACCGCCTTGCAGGGCATCACGCCCACTCCTGCCACGCAGGAGGCTTATGGCTTCTTCAGGAGCCTTGAACAGAAATTCGAACGGCTGAACCGCGCCACCGCCGTCACCGGCAAGATGGACTACGCTTTCTCGGGCGGACATCGCCTGACGCTGCGCTACAACCACTCCCGCTCGAAGGAGCCGAACTCGGTTACCGTCGGCGGCGCGCTGAACCCCTTTACCAACCTTGCGCTTTCCAACGAAGGAACGGAGATCGACCGCACCCACTTCGGCACCGTTCAGTACACGCACCTGTTTTCCCCGCGGGTCGTCAACGACGTCAAATTCAGTCAGTCTTACGAAATCCGCCCGCGCCTGTCGAATTCGGCCCTGCCGTCCGTCTTGGCCGGCGTCATCGGCAGCTACGGCGCCCGCAGCTTCCTGCCGACCACCCAGGACGACTACCGCACCCAGATCACGGACTCGCTCACCGTCCTCGCCGGCCGCCACAGCCTCAAGTTCGGCATGGACTTCAGCTACCTCACCACTGCCCAGTTGTTCGGCTTCAACCAGTTCGGGGCCTTCTCGTTTCAGAACAGCGCCGACGTCGCCGGCATCCTCGACATCCTCGGAACCGGCGGCGCCTTCCCCAATCGATTCGACCATCCCGGTGTCATCTACCGCCGCCAGATCGGCAACCTCATCGCCGATTTCAACGCCAAACAGCTGGCCCTGTTCGCCCAGGATTCCTGGCGCGTTTCCAACAGCCTGACGCTGGACTTCGGCCTCCGCTGGGAGGGCCAGTGGAACCCGAACATCACCGCCAATAACACGACGCTTGTCAACCGCGTCAACATCGATTATCCGCTCGGCCGTCTCGACGTCACCCGCCTCAAGGACAACCTGAACCAGGTCATGCCCCGCGGCGGCTTCGCCTGGACCCCCTTCAGCAACAAGCGCACCGTGGTCCGCGGCCACGGCGGCATCTTCTACGCCGCCACGCCGTTGCTGCTGTTCTCCGGTCCGACGAACAACTTCCGCACACCGCCCGGCGACGTCAGCATTCAGCTCGGGCCTTTCGCCGCAAACAGCACGCAGAGCGTCTACAAGCTCTTCCAGCAGGTCGGCATTGACCTGAACTCCGCCCAGCTCGGCGCGCTGCCGGTCATTTCCGTCGAAAAGGTGCAGCAGGCAGCCGCGCTCGCCGCCGGCGGCACGGCGCCGGATCCCCTGCTCGGCGCGGCGCTCACGATGATGGCCCCCGAGTTCTACAACCCGCGCTCCTATCAGTGGGGCATTGGCTTCGAACACCAGCTCACCGGCAACTGGATCGCCGGCGCGCAGTACCAGCACGTCAAGGCCGTCCACCTGCAACGCAACCGGGACTGGAACCTCCCCGTGCCCACCATTCGCGCCACCGACGGCCGTCCTGTCTTCAACCGCGCCCTCCGGCCCGTGCCCCAGCAGGGCCAGTACAACACGCGCGAAAGCAACGCCAAGGCGCTATACCGCGCCCTTGTGCTCCAGACCCAATATCGCGGCCGCAAGTTCACCGGCGGCGTCTTCTACACTCTGTCGACGAATTACTCCGACGACGACAACGAACGCAACGCCACCGGCATGAACGCCATGAACCCGTATGATCTGCGCAGCGAATACAACTACTCGGACCTCGACGCCCGCCACCTGCTTTCGTCCTACGCCGTCTGGACGCTGCCTTGGGGCATCGAACTCTCCGGCATTCTCCGCGCCCGCAGCGGCCTGCCGCTGAACCCTCTGGTCGGCAGTGACACCGATGGCAACGCCACCAATACGGACCGCCCGTATCAGGCCGTCGGCGTTCCGTTCCTCCGCAACTCCTTCCGCAACCGTGGCGTCGTTACCAATAACGACCTGCGCATCCTGAAGAACTTCAGTTTCCGCGAGCGCTACCGCCTCCAGCTCTCGGCCGAGTTCTTCAACCTGTTCAACCTCGACAACGTCGTCTACGCAGGCCAGGCCAACATCTACGGTCCGGGCATCAACCCGGCCACCGGCGCCGCCGCGCCCGTTGATTCTCGCTTCATGCTCCTGCGCAACGCCGCCGGCGACTACAACCAGGCGACCACGTCGCAGGTCGGCAACCCCTTCCAGGCGCAGTTCGGCATCCGCTTCTTCTTCTGAGGAAGCATCCATCCTCCGCCAGTGCGGACGCCCGGGGCGGGGCGTCCGCACTTTTTTGTGCCTGCCTCTGCTCCATCGGGCGCGGTCTCAAGCACAGCGGGCGGCTCTGTCACACTATGCCGTTTTCAGAATCCTTATGAGTGCATAATGAGGATTGGTGCCTTATGAAAGCCGTCGCGCTCGCACTTCTGCTCGTGCTGCTCGGCATTACCTTCGCCGCCGCCCAGCAGCCTTCCACTGACGACCAGATCTATGACCTTGTCCGGCGCCGCCTCGCCGGCGATCCCGACGTCAAGGGCGGCGCATTCGACATCAGCGTCCAGAACGGCGTCGTCACCCTCAAGGGGAACGTGCGCACCGAAAAAGCCAAAAAGAAAGCCGAAAAGCTCGTAAAAAAAATCAAGGGCGTCAAGGGCGTGGAAAACCAGCTTGTCGTCAGGCCAGCCGGACTCTAGCCCATGGATCCCTGGACCCTGAAACCCATCGGCGCGGTCCGCTGCGGCATCACCGAACGCAAACAGATGCCCGTCTGGGGCGTGCCTGCGAGCATCGAAGTCTTTCCGGAATTCGAGGCCGGACTGCACCGAATCGAAAAGCACTCCCACATCTGGGTCCTCGGGTGGTTTGACCGCGGGCTCAACGAGCGCGAGGTGCTCCAGGTCACGCCCCGCGGCGTCACGGACTCCGGCCCCGAAGGCCTCCACGGCGTCTTCGCCGTGCGCTCCCCGGCGCGGCCCAATCCCATCGGGCTGACCGTTGCCCGCCTGCTTGGCCGCGACGGGCGGCGCCTCGATGTCGACCGGCTCGACTTCCTCGACGGCACTCCGGTCATTGACATCAAGCCGTATTTCATCAATCGCGACCTGGTGTTTAGCGCCAACGGGCAGCAGGTGGGCAGGCCGCGCTCGCGCGAGGATCTCCGGGAAAGCCTCCTTGTCCAGGCCGTCCAGTTCCACGGCCGGCAGAGCCCGGACCTTGAACTCGGCGTGCGCATCTTCGAACACTACCGCGCCGTCTTCCACGGCCTGAACGATCCCGGCGGCTACCGTGTCACGGTTCCCCTGGCCCGGCCCGTCCTTTGCGACGCGTTCATGGGAATGACGCGCGCCACGCCCGGCCGCGGAACGCTCGTCTTCCATGCCGGCCCGGAAGTCTTCATTGACGGTGTGGCCGAATACCGGCCGCGGGCGGATCTGCCCGCCGATATTCTTCAGGCGCCCGACGAAATTCTTTTCGATTTTCGCCGGATATCGGGTTAAAATCAGGCCAGCATTTTCTTCACGACTTCCCCGTGCACGTCCGTCAGCCGGAAGTCCCGCCCCATGTGCCGGTAGGTGAGCCGCGTGTGGTCGAAGCCGAGGCAATGCAGGATGGTGGCCTGGAGGTCGTGCACGTGCACCGGGTCTTCCACCACGGCAAAGCCCAGCTCGTCCGTCTTCCCAATCACCTGCCCGCCCCGGATGCCGCCTCCGGCCAGCCACATCGAATAGGCGTTCGGGTGATGATCCCGCCCGATGCTTTCCGGGTTCGCGCTGTTGCGGATCTCCACGATCGGCGTGCGCCCGAATTCCCCGCCCCACACCACCAGCGTCGAGTCCAGCAGCCCGCGCTGCTTCAGGTCCCGGATGAGCGCCGCCGCCGGCTTGTCCGTCCGGTCGCAGTTTTTCTTCAGGTCGCGGTTCAGGAAGGTGTGCTGGTCCCAGCTTGCGTCCATCATCAGCACAAACCGCACGCCCCGCTCCACCAGCCGCCGCGCCAGGATGCAGTTGGTGGCGAACTGCCGCGTTGTCGGATCGTCCAGCCCGTACATCTCGCGGATGTGCTTCGGCTCATTGGACAGATCGGACAGCTCCGGCGCCGCCGACTGCATCCGCCACGCGAGCTCATAGTTGGCGATGCGCGAGGCAATTTCCTGGTCGCCCGTCTCGGCCAGATGCTCCCGGTTCAGGTCGCCCGCCAGGTCCAGCGCGGCCCGCTGCATCTCCGGCGTCACGCCCGGCGGATTCGACAGATACAGAATCGGATCTCCGGCGTTGCGGAACAGCGTTCCCTGATAATGGGACGGCAGAAAGCCACAGGAAAAGTTCGACGCGCCCCCGCTGGTCCCCACGCCTGAGCTCAGCACCACGAATCCCGGCAGGTTCTTCGACTCGCTCCCCAGCCCGTACAGCACCCAGGCCCCCATCGTCGGCCGGCCGAGCTGAATCGACCCGGTGAAAAGCAGCGCCTGTCCGGGGTGATGGTTGAAGGCGTCGGTCACCATCGAACGCACCAGGCAGATGTCGTCAGCGCAGGAGGCGATGTGCGGAATATAGTCGGAAAACTCGATTCCGCTCTGCCCGTAGGGACGGAATTGCCGCGGCGACGGCAGAATTTTCGCATCCTTTTTGGTGAATGCCAGCCGTAATTGCGACGCCATCGACTCCGGCAGCGGCTGGCCCGCATATTTCTGCAACGCCGGCTTCGGATCGTAAAGATCCATCTGGCTCGGTGCGCCTTCCATGAACATGAAAATGACGTTTTTCGCCTTGCCCGGAAAATGCGGCTTCTTCGGCGCCAGCGGGTTCGCCGTGTCCGCCGTGCGCCCTTCGGCGGCCAGCAGATCGGCCAGCCCCAGCATGCCGATGCCACAGGCGACCTCGCGCAGAAACCGGCGGCGGCAGTGCAGTCCGTACACGTCCCGTTCGTTCATGGCTGCTACTCCCTCGTGATGAATTCCTCCAGGTTCAGCAGCGCCCGCGCCGCTCCCACCCATTCCGCGTTGTCCGGATCAAGCGGCAGCACCTGCCGCGCCAGCTCCGGCTTCGCCGCCAGCGCCGCGCGCTGCTCGCTGAAAAACCGCTCCATCCGTTCCCGCTCCCGTCCCGAAGGCGGCCTTCCCAGCGTCAGCAGAAATGCATGGTCGACCCGCGCCGCGGCCGGCGCCTCCCGCAATACCCGAAGCGCCAGTGCCTGCGCGGCCTCAAAAAACACCGGGTCATTGAGCAGGTTCAGCGCCTGCAACGGCGAGTTGGAACGCCGCCGCCGCGCGCAGGAGGTGAACGAGTCCGGCATGTCGAAATTCATCAGCATCGGATATGGCGCCGTGCGCTGGAACAGAATGTACATCCCGCGCCGGTATCGAGCCGGCCCGTCGTCCTCCACCCATTTCACGCTTCCCGCATAGCCAAGCTCGGCCACGCCCGCCGGCTGCGGCGGCCGCACGCTCGGCCCGCCCACCTGAAGATTCAGCAGCCCCGCCGCGGCCAGCGCCGAATCCCGGATGTTTTCCGCCGGCAGCCGCAGCCGCGACTGCCGCGCCAGCAGCGTGTTGTCCGGGTCTTTTTCCAGAAGATCGCGCCGCACGTGCGAGCTCTGCCGGTAAGTGGCCGAGGTCACGATCAGCCGGACGATGTGCTTCACGCTCCAGCCCCGGTCGCGGAACTCGCTCGCCAGCCAGTCCAGCAGCTCCGGGTGCGAGGGCGCGTCGCCCTGCGTGCCGAAATCCTCGCTGGTTTTCACCAGTCCCTTGCCGAAAAATTCCTGCCAGATCCGGTTCACCGTCACACGCGCCGTCAGGGGATTTTCCCGCGAAACCAGCCATCGCGCCAGCCCCAGACGGTTCCGCGGCGCGTCCTTCGGCAGCGGCGGCAGGAAGGCCGGCACGTCCGGTTCCACCGCCAGCCCGCGGGCGCGGAAGTCGCCCCGCAGCGCGATATATGTCTGGGGCGGTTCCTCCAGCTCCATCATCGTCATCGCCTGCGTCAGCTTCGGATATTCGCGGTCCAGCGCCGCCAGCCGCCGCCGGAATTCCCGCAGGCAAAGGATTTTGTCCACGTCGCGCCCGGGCGTCAGCGGACCCGGATTGTTGATGAATTGATAAAAGACTGCCTCATTTTCCCGCTCCGTCCGCCGCTGTTTTCCCTTCCGCAGCAGATATTCGAAACGGTCCAGCATCGGCCGGTTGTTGGCGACAGCGAAATCCCAGTCCGGATCTCTGCCGGGATTGTCCATCGCCTGCCGGATTTTTTCCTCCCATTCTTCCTGAAGGGCTTCGACGTCAAACTCCCGGATCAGCGCCTGCCGCCGCGCCAGATACTCCGGCCGTTTCCTCATCCATTCGCCGAATTCGCCCGGCAATGGTGCGTCAATATTGATTTCTTCGCTGCGGTTGAAGAAGGCAAGAAGCTGATAATATTCCCTCTGTTTCAGCGGATCGTATTTGTGATCGTGGCACTGGGCGCAGCCTGCCGTCAGCCCCAGCCATGCCGTCGCCGTTGTGTTTACCCGGTTCACAAGCTGTTCGAAGCGGCTCTCCTCCGGATCGGTGCCTCCTTCCCGGTTGGTCAGCGTGTTGCGATGGAAGCCCGTCGCCACGCGCTGCTCCACTGTCGCGTCCGGCAGCAGGTCGCCCGCAAGCTGCTCGACCGTGAACTGGTCAAACGGCATGTCACGGTGGAACGCCTCGATCACCCAGTTGCGCCACCGCCACGCATACGGCCGCACCAGATCTTTCTCCAGCCCGTCGCTGTCGCCATAGCGCGCCACGTCCAGCCAGGCGCGGGCGCGCTGCTCGGCATAATGGGGCGAGGCGAGCAGCCGCTCCACTATCTCCTCGTACGCGCTCGGCCGCGAATCGGCCAGGAACGCCCGCACCTCTTCCGGCGGCGGCGGCAGACCCGTCATGTCCAGCCAGAGACGCCTCAGGAGAACCGGTTTCGGCGCCTCCGGCGACGGCTGGATTCCCTCCCGCTCCAGGCGCGCCAGGACAAAGCGGTCAATCGGGTTCCTTATCCAGGAACGGAGCGCCACATCGGGCGGCTCCGGCCGCTGGATTGGCCGCCACGACCAGTGCTTCGGCCCGGCCGCCGGCGTGGCGGCCGCGCCTGCCGGTGCGGACGCTTTGCTCTCGCGCACCGGCACTCGCGCGCCCTCCTCAATCCAGCTACGCAGCACCGCCACTTCGGCCGGCGTCAGCGGCGGCCCGGCCGGCGGCATCATAAATCCCTTCTTCGTGCTGCTGACGCGCTGGATCAACTTCGACTCGTCCGGCTTGCCAGGGACAATCACCGCGCCCGAATAGCTTCCCGCCAGCATCGCCTGCGGGTCGTCCAGCCGCAAGCCGTTGTTCGACAGCGACGCATTGTGGCAGGGAACACATCGCCTGGCGAGGATCGGCTCGACGTCGCGGGCATAGTCTGCTCCCGTCTGCCCATGGAGGACGCCCGCAGACAACAGGGACAGCAACCCGGCCCAGCCCCTCATGTTGGGTTTATTCTATACCAGGTCCGGCTCGATTCTGGCCGGGAAACCGGCTTTGTGCAACCGGCAGGCCTGCCTCAACACGCCCTCGGCCTGCCGCGCTCCCCGTTGTGCGCCCGTGCCGCCTTCTAGCAACCCGGATCAGTCCGCAGCGGGCTTGGCGGTATCCGGACTTCGAGCGTGGGCGGGACTCGCACGGCCGGTTTCACCTCCGTAGCGCCGGATGCTGGACACACACGTCGCCCGGCCATCCTTCCGGTTTCACCGAGCAGGGATCCTGCCAACCCGCAACTCGGCCAGAACGGAGCCGCGCTCCTCACTCCAGCCCCACCGGCTTCGGCGGCGGTTTGGAGGGATCGTCTTCTTTCGCCTTCTTCAGCAGCTCATCGAATTTCGCCGAAAGCACGTCCTTCGAAGCCTTCATCTGCTCGAAGGACTTCTGGAAGGCTTCTTCGCGGCGCCGTTCGGCTTCCTTGATCAGGCTCAGGCCCTGTTGGAGATCTTCAATCGCCTTGGGCTTCGGCTTCTCCTGGAAGCTGATCACCGATTTCAGCGCGGCGTTTACCCGCAGCGTCGCTCCGCAGCACGGGCACTCAAGCTCGAACGTCTCGCCTTTGGCCATGGCAATCGACATTCTACTCCGATTCGCGCACTGCAGCCCGCCGGTCCGGACAGTCGCATTCCGTCGAACGCGCCTGTCCACAGGCTGCGTCCGATACACTGGGTTCGTGATCCACCCCAGCGTTCTCATCTCTGGCGAAATACTTCCTGCCGATCAGGTCGCCCTTCGCCCCGGACAGGTGGGCCTGTTCACCGGCTGGGGCATCTTCTCGACGCTGCGCGTCATCAGTGGCGTTCTGTTCGCCTTCGACCGCCACTGGGCGCGCATGCGCCGCGATGCCGACCTGCTGCGCGTTCCCTTCCCTTGGCCTCCGGCTGAACTCGAACAGCAACTCCTGCGCCTGGTCGAGGCCAACCACGCTTATGACGCCGCCATGCGCGTGCTGGTGATGCGCAACCGCGGCACCGTCTGGGAAGGGCCTGGCATTGCGCGCGACTTCGATCTCGTCGCCTTCACTGCCCCGCTTCAGCCCTGGGGCGAAAGCGCCCGGCTCGGCATCGTCCCGCAAGGCCGCCACGCGGCTTCGCCCTTTGCCGGAACCAAGTCGGCCTCGTGGGCCATGAACCTGGTCTGGTACGAGGAGGCGCACGCCCGCGGACTCGATGAAGTGATCCTGCTGAACGAACGGGGCGAGGTGAGCGAGTGCACCTCCGCCAACATCTTCGCCGTCTTCGGCCGCGAGGCGGTCACGCCGCCGCTCGATTCCGGCTGCCTGCCCGGCATTACCCGCGAGCTGCTGCTGGAGGTGATCCGCGTCCCCGGCATCCGCCTGAGCGAGCGGGCCCTGACGCTGGAAGACCTCGAACGCGCCGACGGGCTTTTTGTCACCTCCACCACCCGCGATGTCCTCCCGGTAGCCTCCGTCGAAGGACTCTCGATCCGCACGGACTGGACCGTCGCGCACGAGCTGGCCAAAGCGGTCGCCGATTATCAGGCGCAGTACGTGGCCACAGCGCGGCGCCGCGCCGCCCTTCGAGCGTAGAGGAAGACGTGCGGGCGGCAAGGGAAAGTCGCCGGGCGCTGCCCTTCTGAGCCGCGTGTGGGATGGCGCGAAGCGTGCGCGTCAGAGCCGCGACCGAAGCAGCGGGAAGCGGTACGAGAACGAACTCTCACGCGGGGCCTGCCCCATTTCGGGAAGCCCCTGGTCAGGCTGTCCCGTCCGCGCTCTCGATCCAGCCGCCAGCGAGGAGGATGTCGCCGTCATAGAGTACGGCGGCCTGGCCGGGGGTGATGGCGCGCTGGGGCTCGTCGAAGACGATTTCAACGCGCGTGTCGTCGCCGGTAGGATAGACCGTGGCGGGCGCCGCCTCGTGCTTGTAGCGGATCTTGACCTGCGCGCGGCGCGGCTCGCGGATGGGCTCAATCGACACCCAGTTGACTTCGCACGCGGCGAGCCGACGGCGCAGCAGCTCTTCCTCGCGGCCGACGACGACGCGCTGTGCGGCCGGGTCCGTCTGGATCACATAAAGCGGTTCGCCGGCCGCGACGCCGAGGCCCTTGCGCTGGCCGACGGTGAAGCGGTGCACGCCGCGATGGCGGGCCAGGACGCGGCCGCTCAAATCGACGATCTCGCCTTCCACCTGGGGCAGCGACTGGCCGCGCTCGGCGTAGTAGGCCTCGATAAAGGCGGCATAGTCGCCGTTGGGAACGAAGCAGATCTCCTGAGAGTCTTCTTTCTGCGCCACCGGGACGCCCAGCCGCGCGGCCAGCTCGCGAACCTGAGGCTTGGTGAGGCCGCCCAGCGGAAACAGCGTCTTCGCCATCTGCTCCTGCTTCAGGCCCCAGAGAAAATAGGTCTGGTCCTTGGTGGCGTCCACGCCGCGCAGCAGACGGTATCTGCCGGTGCGGGCATCGTAGTCGATGCGCGCATAGTGGCCGGTGGCGATGAAGTCAGCGCCTGCGCCGGCGGCGAGTTCGAGGAAGCGGTCGAACTTGATGTAGTGGTTGCAGCGGGTGCACGGAATGGGCGTGCGGCCGGAGAGATATTCTTCGACAAACGGCTGGACGACGGTGCGTTCGAAGTCCTCTTCGAGATTGACGACGTAATGGGGGATGCCGAGGCGGGCGGCGACGGAGCGGGCATCGTAGACGTCATCGAGCGAGCAGCAGCGCCCGGTGGCGGCTTCGCCCTGGAGTCCGGGCAGCCGCCGCTGGTTCCAGAGCTGCATGGTGAGTCCGATGACGCGGTGGCCCTGCTCGCGGAGCAGCGCCGCAGTGGTGGACGAGTCGACGCCGCCGGACATCGCCACCGCAATCAGGGCGCCGGGAGGGATATCACGCATAGGCCGGGCTCAGCTTTCGGAGACGCGCTACAGCGGCCTCGAGGGCGCCGACAAGCGCGGTGACGTCTTCGAGCGTGGTGCCGCGTCCCATGGAGACGCGGATGGTGGCGCGGGCCAGCGGCGCCGGCACGCCCATGGCTTCCAGCACATGCGACGGGCGTGTGGCGCCTGACGAGCACGCTGCGCCGGTGCTGACGGCGAAGCCCGCCAGATCGAGGGCGATCACCAGTGCTTCGGCCTCGATGCCGGCAAAGGCGAGGCAGCTCGTGTTCGGCACGCGCGGCACGTGGCGGCCGTGGATGATGACGTCGGGGATCCGCTCGAGCACCATCTGCTCGAAGCGGTCCCGCAGCGGGCCCGTCTCCGGCCGTGGGAGTTCGGCTGCGGTGGCCATGGCCACGGCGCCCGGGACGTTCTCGGTGCCGGCGCGGCGCTCGCGCTCATGGCGGCCGCCCACCTGGCGCGGCCGGAGCCGAATGCCCTCGCGGACATAGAGTGCGCCGACGCCTTTCGGCGCGTTGAACTTATGGCCACTGATCGTGTACAGATCCACGCCGAGCGCGCGCACGTTGACCGGGATGCGGCCGGCGGCCTGCACGCCATCGGAGTGGAACAGCGCGCCGGCCTCGCGCGCGATGGCGGCGATCTCTTCGACGGGCTGGAGGACGCCGGTCTCGTTGTTGGCGTGCATCACAGAGATGAGCTTCGTGTCCGGACGCAGCGCGCGGCGGATTTCGTCCGGATCCACGCGGCCGCTGCCATCCACGCGCACAATGGTGGCCTGGCGGAGGGCGGCCGCAGCGAGCACGGCCGGGTGCTCGATGGCGGTCGTGATCATGTGGCCTTCGGGCGCGCCGAGGATGGCGAGGTTATCTGACTCGGTGCCGCCGGAAGTGAAGACGACTTCGCGCGAAGCGCAGCCGAGCATTCGGGCCAGGGACTCGCGCGCCGCCTCCAGCGCGTGGCGCGCCTGCTGTCCGGGAGTATGAATGGAGGAGGGGTTGCCGAAGGTTTCCAGGCAGGCGCGCGAAAAGGCGGCGAGCGCCTCGGGCGCAACAGGGGTGGTGGCGTTGTGATCGAAATACCGCATGGAAACCCCAGCTATTCTGATTTTATGATGCGCGGCGGACGCCTGATCGCACTGCTGACGGATTTTGGCTGGCAGGATCCATTTGTGGGTGTGATGAAGGGCGTGATTGCGGGCATTGCGCCGGCGGCGCGTGTGGTGGACCTGTGTCACGAGGTGCAGCCGCAGGAGATCGACCAGGCGCGGTTTCTGCTGCGGGTGTCGCGCCCGTATTTTCCGAAGGGCACGATCTTTGTCTGCGTGGTGGACCCGGGCGTCGGCAGCGCGCGGCGGGCGCTGTGCGTGGAGGCGGGCGGGCAGGTCTTCATCGGGCCGGACAACGGGCTGTTCACGGAGGTCCTGGCTGAAAAGGGCGCGAAGGCGCGGGCGATCACAAGCGAAAAGCACCGGTTGGCAGCGGTGAGCCAGACATTTCACGGGCGGGATGTTTTTGCCCCGGCGGCGGCCCACCTGGCCGCCGGCGTGCCGGCGTCAAAGCTCGGGCGGTTGGTGCGCGACCCGGTGCGGCTGCCGCCGCTCGACCCAGTGCGGACCGGGCGGCGGTTCTGGCTGGGCCGGGTCATGCACATTGACCGCTTTGGCAACCTGATCACCAACCTGCCTTCGGAAGAATTTCTTCCGCCGGCGGTACGGGGCATTCAGGCGGCGGTGGGTTTTGAGCGGATCACGCGGGTGTGCCGGTTCTACGAGGAGGCGCCGGACGGAGAGGCATTCCTGATTGCGGGAAGCTCGGGAACGGTGGAAGTGTCAGTGAAGCGGGGCTCGGCGGCGAAGAAGCTGGGCGTGGGCATCGGCGCGCCAGTGGACGTGGAGGTGTGGTGAGTGCCTGAGCTGCCGGAGGTGGAAGCAGTGGCGGACCGGCTGCGGGCGGCGGCGCCGTGGGCGCGGATCGTGCGCGCGCGGCAGGAGCGGCCGACGGCGATGATCCACGGCCGCCGCGCGGTGGGGCGCGTGATCACGGCGGTGGAACGCCGGGGCAAGAACCTGCTGCTGCGGCTGGAAGGCGGCTGGTTTGCGCGGGCGCACCTGCGGCTGAGCGGCGACCTGCGCCTGCTGCCGGACGCGCGGCTGCGGCCGCACACGGTGCGGGCGTGGTTTGAACTCGACGACGGGCGCGCCGTCGTGCTCGACGACCCGCGGGCGCTGGCGCGGATCTCGGTCCATCCAGAACAGGAAGAAGCCGAATTGTTCCGGGATCTGGGGCCGGAACCTTTCAGCGAAGCGTTTACTTCCGCGTACCTGTACGAGTCGGCGCAGCGCACGGCGCGTGCGGCGAAGATCTGGCTGATGGATCAGCGCACCGTAGCCGGGCTGGGCAACATTTATGCGGCGGAAGCGCTGTTTGAGGCGGGCATCAGTCCGTTGCGGCCGGCGCGGAGCCTGTCCCGGGCGCGCGTGGAACGGCTGCACCGCGCGATCCGGAAGGTGCTGACGGCGGCGCTCGAGTCGGTGCGGGCCGCCTACGAGCGGCCGGGCGGCTTCGCCGAGGGGGAATTTTATCCGGTGGCCGTGTACGGGCGGGAGGGCGCGCCCTGCCGGCGCTGCGGCACGGCGGTGCGGCGCACGCCACAGGGCGGCCGCTCGACATACCATTGTCCGAAGTGCCAAAAATAGAGACAGGGGCATGGGCAGTACCTCCAGAATTTCCCGCACAGCCGAATTTCGCGAGCTTCTCGGGCGGCGCGCTCTGGTGGCCGACGGGGCCATGGGCACGATGCTGTACGCGCGGGGCGCTTTCATCAACCGCTGCTTCGACGAGCTGAACCTGAGCGCGCCGCAGATGGTGCTGGGCGTGCACCTGGACTACGTGCGGGCGGGCGCGGAGATCCTGGAGACGAACACATTTGGCGCGACGCGGGCCCATCTGGGCGGCTTCGGGCTGGCCGGCAGGGTGACGGAGATCAACCGGGCCGGCGTGCGGCTGGCGCGGCAGGCGGCGGCGGAAGGGAGACGCGTGTTCGTGGCCGGTGCGGTGGGACCGTTGGGAATTCACATCGAGCCGCTGGGGCCCACCTCATATGAGGAAGCGCGTGCGATGTTCCGCGAGCAGATTGACGCGCTGCTCGATGAGGGCGTCGACCTGCTGATCTTCGAGACGTTCTCGAACCTGGCCGAGCTGCGCGAAGCGGTGCTTGCCGGGCGCGAAGCGGCCGGGCCGGAGATGGTGATCATCGCCCAGGTGACGGCGGACGAGGAGGGGCGGCTGCCGGATGGGGCCGACACGGAGACGTTCACGCGTTTTCTGGACGAGCTGCCGGCGGACGTGATCGGCCTGAACTGTTCGGTGGGGCCGAAACCGACGCTGGAGACGCTGGAGCGGATGCTGCCGCTGACGAAGAAGCCGCTTTCGGCGATGCCCAATGCCGGGCTGCCGGTGCGGATCGAGGGCCGCAACATCTACCTGAGCTCGCCCGAGTACATGGCGCAGTACGCGCGGCGGATGCTCTGGGCAGGCGTGAAGATCGTCGGCGGTTGCTGCGGGACGACGCCGGAGCACATCAAGGCGATCGCCAGCGAGGCGCGCAGCCTTCAGCCGGGGCTGCGGGAAGCGGTGGTCCCGGCGCAGGCGCCGGCGGAGAAAAAGCAGGCGCTGCCGAAAATTCCCCTCGCGGAAAAATCGCCGCTGGGCGCGAAAATCGCTGCGGGAAAATTCGTCGTTTTCGTGGAAATTCTACCGCCGCGGGGCGTGGATGCCTCGCGCGAAATCGCCGGCGCAAAAATGTGCCGGGAGGCGGGGATCGACGCCATCAACGTGCCGGACGGCCCGCGCGCCAGCGCGCGGATGAGCGCCCAGGTGACCTGCCAGCTCATTGAACGCGAGGCGGGCATCGAAACGGTGCTCCATTTCTGCTGCCGGGACCGGAATATTCTTGGAATCCAGAGCGAATTGCTGGGGGCCTATGCGGCCGGGCTGCGCAACATTCTGTGCATCACCGGCGACCCGCCGCGGATGGGCGCCTATCCGAACGCAACGGCCGTGTTCGATGTCGATTCCATCGGCCTGTGCAACATTGTCAACAACCTGAACCAGGGGCTGGACATCGGCGGACATCCGTTCGGCAGCCAGACGGGGCTGGTGCTGGGCGTGGGCGCCAACCCGGGCGCGCTGAACATCGAGGAGGAGATCCGGCGGACGGAGTGGAAGGTGCTGGCCGGGGCGGAGTTCATCATCACGCAGCCGGTGTTTGACGTGACGCTGCTCGAGAGGTTTCTCGAGCGCATCGCGCCGTTTCGCATTCCGGTGATCGCCGGCATCTGGCCGCTGACGTCGCTGCGCAATGCCGAGTTCATGGTGAACGAGCTGCGTGTGCCGGTGCCGGAGGAGTTCATGGAGAGGATGCGCGCGGCGAAGGACCCGGAGCAGGCCCGGCGGGAGGGCGTGGCGATTGCGCAGGAGATGGTGCGGCGGGTGCGGCCGATGGTTCAAGGCGTGCAATTGAGCGCGCCGTTCGGCCGCTACGAGCTCGCCATCGAGGTTGCCCGCGCAACAGGGCCGCGCTAGACTGGCAGATTTGCACCGGAGCATCCCGTGGCCACCGACCTGATTGAAATCGACCCCGAGCAACCCGCCGTGGAGGCGGTGGAACGCGCGGCCATCGCCATCCGGCGCGGGCAGATCGTCGCCATTCCCACGGATGCGCTCTACACGCTGGTGGCCGACCCCTTCAACCTGCATGCGGTGGGCCGCGTCTTTGCGGCCAAGGGACGCGAGACGCAGCGTTCGCTGCCGCTGCTGGTGAGCGATTTTTTCATGGCCGAAGAGCTGGCCGCTGAGCTGCCGGCGCGGTTCTATCTGCTGGCGCGGCGGTTCTGGCCGGGCCCGCTGTCGATCATCGTGCCGGCGTCGGCGCGGGTCCCGCTGAAGGTAACAGGCAACACCGGGCGGCTTGCCCTGCGGCAGCCGCGGTCGCGGGTGGCGGAGGCGCTGATCGAATGGCTCGGACAGCCTCTGATCGGCACGTCGGCCAATGTCAGCGGCCAGCCGACATGCCGGTCCGGCATTGAAACATTTGCCGTGCTGGATGGGCGCATCGACCTGGTGCTGGACGGCGGAACCTGCGTGGGCAGCGGCGCGACCACGGTGGACATTACCGAACCGGCATGGCGCATCATCCGCGAAGGCAGCATTCCGGAACGGGAGATCGCAGAATGCCTGGACGGGGCCTGAGCTGCCTTCTGCTGGCCTGCCTGCTGGCCGGGGCGCAGAACCCTTCCATGCCCCGCGGCGGCGACCTGGGCCGCGAATGGCAGGCCGAGGAGTGGAATTCCACGTCGCTGGTGCTGAAGGGCAAGTGGGTGCGCGAGGGCGAGTCGGCGCGCTTCCGCGTTTTTTATTCCGATGCCAAAGGACGCCCGGCCACCTGGACGGTGGAAATCCTCTCGATTGAGGGAAACGACGTGCGAATGAGGGTCCTGGTGCCTTTGGACGGGACGGTGCGGACCTACGCGGCGACGGGCGTCATTCAGAGCGACGGGCGGACGATCCGGGGCAAGGCGGAGTGGTGCGGCAAGGCGGTCGCATGCGGATTCCGGGTGGTGGCCGACTGGAAGCCGGCGGCCAAAGGCGTGGCCCAGGTGGCGACGGCAACGCCTGCGCCGCGGCCTTCTGGGCCGGGGCGCAGCGACGGCGTGCGGGCCAACCCCGGCAGGGTGTGGCGGGTCCTGGATCTGACGACGCCAGGCTACCAGTGGGAAGGCACGTGGACGTTCGAGGGGCAGTCCGTGCGCTTCTCCTACCGTGACCGGAAATCGGGGGCGCGCACGGAGGGCTTGATGGACCTGCGCACATGGGACGGGGCATACGTCCGCATCTACAATCCGGGCGCCAGAGAAACCTACGAGGGGTGGGTCCAGCCCGATGGCAGGACGATAAAGGGTACGGCGCAGAGCTGCGGGCAGGACGCCGGCTGCCGCTGGGAGGCGGTGATCGAGAAGTAGACGATTTGGCGGCGAGGGCGGCCGCGGGTTATGCTGGGCGGGTAGGAGCGTTCCTGCGAAACGCGTCACTGGTCTCCATAATTGATCCGATGCAAATGAATCTGGAGCCTGGCTCGAAACTCAGGCGCTGGTGAGCACGCTCCGCAAGGAGAAGCCTGAAGGCGCCCGGCGGGCTCCCCCCGTGGTCGATCGGGGTCGATTCCGAGGCTGGAACGGTTGTTGTGGTGCGCTCCTCCATTCCCGAATTTCATGCGAATCCTTTTTATCGGCGATATCTTCGCCTCGCCCGGCCGCCGCATTGTGGCCGCATGCCTGGGGAAGCTGATCCAGGACGAAAAGGCTGACCTGGTGATTGCCAACGTCGAAAACGCGGCGGGCGGTTTTGGCATTACGCCGCCGCTGGCGCAGGAGCTTTTCAGTCTGGGCATCGACGTGATGACCTCCGGCAATCACATCTGGGACAAGCGCGAGGTTTACGATTATCTGGACCACGAGCCCCGGCTGCTCCGGCCGGCCAATTACGGGGCCGCGGTGCCCGGCTCCGGCCTCTACATGGGCAAGGCGCGCAACGGAGCGCCCTATGCGGTGCTCTGCCTGCAAGGGCGCGTGCACATGCCCGCCATTGAGTGTCCCTTCCGCACGGCCGACCAGATTCTGGCCGGACTGCCGGAGGAGACGCGCATCCGGTTTGTCGATTTTCATGCCGAAGCCACCAGCGAGAAGATGGCGATGGGCTGGCATCTGGACGGGCGCGTCACCGCAGTGATCGGCACGCACACGCACATCGCGACGGCGGACGCGCGCATCCTGCCCGGCGGCACCGCCTACCAGACCGACTGCGGGATGACCGGGCCCTATGACAGCGTGATTGGCGTCGACAAGAAAACGATCCTGCACCGGTTCCTGACGCAGTTGCCGGCGCGCTTTGAAGCCGCCACCGGCATGGTGGAACTGCACGCAACGGTGGTGGATGCCGATGAAGACACGGGACTGGCGCGGGCCATCCGGCCGCTGGTGATCACCCAGGACCAGCTCGGCGAACCGGTGTGAGAGATGCGGCTCAGTCCTCGTCGTGCTGCGAGGCGAGCCGGGTGATGACGCCCATGTCTTCGAGCGTGGTGACGTCGCCGGTGACAGTGTGCGAGGTGACGAGTTCCCGCAGCAGGCGGCGCATGATCTTGCCCGAGCGGGTTTTCGGCAGCGTCTCGGTGAAGCGGATCTCTTCGGGGCGGGCGAAAGCGCCGATCTCGTGAGCGACCCACTGCCGCAGTTCCTGGGCCAGCTTGTCACCCGGCTGATAGCCCTGCTTCAGCGTGATGAAGCAGCAGACGGCCTGGCCGGTGATCTCGTGCGGTTTTCCGACGACGGCCGCTTCGGCCACGGCCGGATGACGGACGAGGGCGGACTCGACTTCCATGGTGGAAAGCCGGTGGCCGCTGACGTTCATCACGTCATCCACACGGCCGAGGATCCAGAAGTAGCCGTCAGCGTCGCGTCTGGCTGCGTCGCCGGTGAAATAAATCCCGGGAATCCGGGAAAAATACTGTTGTTCATAACGCTGTGGATCGCCCCAGATGGTGCGCAGCATGGAAGGCCACGGACGCCTGATAATCAGGAACCCTTCCGTATCTGGCGGCACGGGATTTCCTGAAAAATCGACGACTTCCGCCTCAATGCCGGGCATGGGAAGAGTGGCGGAGCCGGGCTTGAGCGGGACCGCGCCGGGCATCGGAGCGATGAGGATGCCGCCGGTTTCGGTCTGCCACCAGGTATCGACAATCGGGCAGCGGCCCTTGCCAATGACGCGGTAGTACCATTCCCAGGCCGCCGGATTGATCGGCTCGCCGACGCTGCCAAGCAGGCGGAGCGAGGAAAGATCGTGTTTTTCTGGCCAGGAATCGCCCTGTTTCAGCAGGGCGCGGATGGCAGTCGGGGAAGTGTAAAAAATCGTGACTTTATATCGGGCCACGATCTCCCACCAGCGGTCCCAGGCCGGATAATCGGGAGCGCCTTCGTAGATGACGCAGGTGGCGCCGGCCGAAAGCGGGCCGTAAACGATGTAGGAGTGGCCGGTGACCCAGCCGATGTCAGCGGTGCACCAGTAAATGTCTTCTTCCTTCAGGTCGAAGACCCACTTCATCGTGCAGGTGACGTAGGTGAGATAGCCGCCGGTGGTGTGCAGAATGCCTTTGGGCTTTCCGGTGGTGCCGGAGGTGTAAAGGACGAACAGCGGATGCTCGGCGTCCAGCGGTTCGGCGGGACAGTCGGGGGCGGCGCCGGCTTCGAAATCATGCCACCAGGTGTCGCGGCCATCCTTCATCTGGACCTGGCCGCCGGTGCGGCGCAGCACGATCACGTCGCGCACGGAGGGGCATTCGGCGAGGGCCTCGTCGGCGGCGTCCTTGAGGCGCACTTCCCTGCCACGGCGCCAGCCGCCATCGGCGGTGATCACAAGATGCGCGTCGAGGTCCTGGATGCGAGCCTTGAGGGCTTCGGCCGAAAAGCCCCCGAAGACCACCGAATGGGTGATGCCGAGCCTCGCGCAGGAGAGCATGGCGACGACGGCTTCCGGCACCATCGGCATGTAGATGATGGCGCGGTCGCCCGCGCTGTAGCCGCGCCGTTTGAGGGCGCTGGCGAAGCGGCAGACTTGCTCATGAAGCTGGGCGTAGCTGAGCACGCGGCGGTCGCCGGGTTCACCTTCAAACAGGATGGCCGGTTTGGACCCGCGCTCCGCCAGATGGCGGTCCAGGCAGTTGTAGGACGCGTTCGTCCTGGCTCCGACGAACCATTTGACGAACGGCGGGTGCCACTCAAAGACGTGGTGCCATTTTTCGAACCAGTGCACCTCGCGTTCGGCGATCTCGGCCCAGAACTCTTCCGGGTGGGAGGCGGCGCGCTCGTAGAGGGCGCGGTAGGCCTCCAGGCTGCCCACGTGGGCGCGGGCGCTGAAGTCGGCGGAGGGAGGATAGACGTTCTGCTCCTGCATGGTTGCCTCGACAGTCGGATTGACAGTGAGTCTAGCAGAGCGGAGAGAGTTGCTGGATTTCCGGCAGCATCAGATGCGGTTGTCGCCTATTGCCCTGTGGGCGGCCCGTCCGGCCGACACTGGAAATTTTTACCAGGAGTGTGTCAACTTTACCGGGTACGGCCCCAGCCTGGATGCCTGTTTTCAAACAACTGCGGTTGGCAGGATACGTGCTCACCCACAGGGTGCGACTCAGGCGCCAATGATGCGACTTACCACGATCTGGATGCTGCTGGCGGCGGGGCTCGCCGCCGAACCGCAGGCCCGGAAGGGATGTCCGGTGCTGCCCGATGGGACGCTGTTGCGGGTCCGGCTGGACCATGCCGTCTCCACGGCCACGCACCGCGCAGGCGATTCGTTCACCGCGACGCTCGTTGAGCCGTTGCGTGAAGGCGACCGGGTCCTGATTCCGAAGGGAGCGAGGATCCTTGGCCGGGTGCGGCAGGCGGCGCCGTCCGGGCGGTTGAAGGGACAGGCGGTGCTCACGCTGGCCCCCGAGCGGGTCGAGTGGGCGGGCCACTCGGTGGAGGTGGCCGCGCGTGGCTGGACGCGCGCCAGCAGCCCGCACCGCCGCCGGAACATGACCTGGATCGGGGGAGGCAGCGGGGCGGGCGCGCTGATTGGCGCGTTGGCCGGCGGGGGCGCGGGGGCAGCGATCGGCGCCGGGGCCGGAGCCGCAGCCGGTCTGGCCGGGGCTGCGGCCACCGGGCGAAGGCAGGTTTCGGTGCCGGCGGAGACGCTTCTGACATTCCGGCTGCGTGCGCCGGTGACGGTATGTCCATCGAAACAGAGTTCCGGGAGGTAATCATGAAAAACAGTCTGAAGCGCTGGCAGGCGGCCGTCATTGTGAGCGCCGCCGTACTTTCCCTTGCAGTGACCGCCAAGGACCACAGGGACCTCGGGCCGAAGCTGTGGCAGGCCGAGATCCTCCGCGTGGACCGGCTGCCGGCGGATCCGGCATCGATCATTCCGTTGCCCTGGGGCAATGACCCGCTCGCTGATGGCAGCGTGGAAGTCCGCGGCAAAGGCCAGGTGAAGCTGGATCTGGAAAGCGCCGCGCCCAACACCACGTACAACGTTCTGGCCTGCCGGCTGAGCGCGGCGGCAGACCGCTGTGCTGTGCTGGGCACCGTCGAGACAGACAGCAACGGCGACGTCAAAGCGCTTTTGGACTGGCCTGCGGCTGCCACGGGCGCGCATAGCGTGTTCTTCGTGCTTCAGCGCAACGGCATGACAATGTACGTCTCCGGCTTCACCATGCCCGCCGGGACGCCGCCGGTTCCGGGCACGCCGCCGGCAGCGGAGATCGAGGTGAAGGGCGAGGTCGCCTCGATTGGGTCCAATTTCTTCATCATAAGCAGCGTCACCCAGCCGGTCCTGGTGGATCAGAACACGAAGTTTCTAGGCACGCTGAAGAGCCTCGCAGACCTCCAGCCCGGGATGATGGTGGAGGTGAGCGGCACGGTAACGCAGAGCGGGATTCTCGCCGCACGCGTGAAGGCAGTGATGGGCAAGAAGAAGTAGCCGCCCGAGGTTCAGCCCTGGTCCAGCATCGCGCCGGAGGCGCCGGGAAGACGCAGCCGGGAAGCGGGCCGGTCGAGGGCGTGGGTGGGGCAGCTCAGGCACGCATCCAAGGCGCGCACAACCGCTGAAACGCGGTCTGCGCGCCTTTCCTTTTTCCGTGAATCCGTCGATGAGCCGCACTGGGAGCCTGCCAGAGGCGCCTGTCGGTGGCCAGTCTGCTATGCCGGCAGGCAGCCATCCGGGTTGCCCCGGTGACCGGGCTCAGGCAGGCTGGCGGCGAATCCGGGCCAGAACAAGACAGCCGCAACCTGGTTTATTCGTTCTTCGCTCGCAGGGCGCGGATCCATGCCTGCATGCGCTCGTAATGCGATCCGGGCCAGTAGAGCTGGCCGCAGCCGGTGCAAGTCATGTACTCGTTGCACCAGAGCCGGGTCTTCGGCGGGATGCGGTCCCAGACCGTCTCTTTGGCGACCGGCTCCAGCATCGCATTGCAGCGGAGACAGCGGCGCAGCGGCTCGGCGGCGCTCCAGAGGCCGAGCCGCGCGGCGAGCCATTCGAGCTGCCGCCGCGGCTCGTCGTGACGCACGAGCAGGCCGTGGACGACGGTGCGGCGCATCAGCAAAGAGCGGTCGCGGGTGAGCAGGAAGTGCCCGGCGGCGGCAGCATCGGCCAGGCGGCGGTCGTCGGCGCCGGCTTCATAGAGGGTGTCAAAACCCAGGATGCGGAGATATTTGGCCAGCCGCCCGAGGTGTCCGTCAAGGACAAAGCGCCATTGGCCATTGGGGGGCGCCGGATAGAGCCGCGGGCGGACTTCAATTTCCTCGCCGTCCCGCAGTGGCCGGTTGAGGTCCGACGGTTCGCCCACCTCCGGATGCGGCACGCCGAAGGTTTCGATGGCGTGCTTGAGCGACGGCCTGTCGCGGAACTCGTAGTCCAGCCAGACGCTGCGCCGCTGGGAGGGGAGAAAATCGTTCAGGTCGCCGTGGAAGCGGAAACGAGCGCGCCCCACGCCTTCAGGGTAGCGCCGGGAAATTTACAGAAAAAGCGCCGGCGCATGCTTTACGATGGAGGTCAGGGATTTTCCGTATGAGCCCATTCTTCTTCCGCACCCGGCCTTTGTCTGTGCTTGCCGCTCTCCTGATGCTGCCGTTGGCCGCGCCGCTGTCGGCGCAGCCGGCGGCGCCGAAAAAAGTGGCCACGGTGGAAGGCATCACCGAATACCGTCTGGACAACGGGCTTCGCGTGGTGCTTTTCCCTGACCCGACGAAGTCCACCATTACGGTGAACGTGACCTACATGGTGGGGTCGCGCCATGAGGACTACGGCGAAACCGGCATGGCCCACCTGCTCGAGCACCTGCTGTTCATGGGTTCGAAGAACCACCCGGACATCAAGAAAGAGCTCCAGGACCACGGCACACGGCCCAACGGCACCACCTGGTACGACCGGACGAACTATTTCGAGACGTTCGAGGCCACCGATGAAAACCTCGCCTGGGCGCTGTCGATGGAAGCCGACCGCATGGTGAACAGCTTCATCGCGAAGAAGGACCTCGACAGCGAGATGACGGTGGTGCGCAACGAGATGGAGGCGGGCGAGAACTCGCCGCCGCGAGTGCTGCTCCAGCGCGTGCTGGCCACGGCGTTCGAATGGCACAACTACGGCAAGCTCACCATCGGCGCGCGGAGCGACGTGGAACGCGTTCCCATTGAGCGGCTCCAGGCGTTTTACCGGCACTTCTATCAGCCGGACAACGCGATGCTGGTCGTGGCCGGCAAATTCGACGAGCAGAAGACGCTGGCGCTGATCCAGAAAACGTTTGGCGCGATTCCAAAGCCGCAGCGGCAGCTCCGCCGCACCTACACGGTCGAGCCGCCGCAGGACGGCGAACGGCTGGTGACGGTGCGGCGCGTGGGCGACGTGCAGTATGTGGGCGCGGCCTGGCACATTCCGCCGGGGTCTCACGAAGAGTTCCCGGCCGTGGAGATGGCCGCGGCGATTCTCGGCGATCAGCCCTCGGGCAGGCTCTACAAGGCGCTGGTCGAAACGAAAAAGGCGGCCACGGTGAGCATGAATGCGTTTCAGCTCGCCGAGCCGGGCTTCGCCTACGCGCAGGCGATGGTGCGGATGGACAGTTCGCTCGAAGACGCGCGCAAGACGCTGCTCGACACAATCGCCGAGATCCGGTCAAAGCCCTTCACGAAGGAAGAACTCGAGCGGCAGCGCACGCGGTGGCTGAAGAATTTTGAGCTCGAGATGAACGATCCGCAGGACGTCGCACTGGAGCTGAGCGAGTGGCAGGCGATGGGCGACTGGCGGCTGATGTTCCTCCAGCGCGACCGGATTGAAAAGGTCACGCTCGAACAGGTGCAGAAAGCGGCGGAGAAATACCTCATCCCCTCCAACTGCACCGTGGGGCTGTTCATTCCGGAAAAGGAACCGGTGCGGGCGCAGGTGCCGGAACCGCCCGATGTGGAAAAGCTCGTGGCAGGCTACACCGGCCGGGCCACGGTTTCGCAGGGAGAAGCCTTCGAGGCCACGCCCGCCAACATCGACCGGCGGACCATCCGGGGCGAAGTCGGCGGCGGCCTGCATCTGGCGCTGCTGCCCAAGAAGACGCGCGGCGGGCAGGTCACAGCGGTGCTGAACCTCCATTTCGGCGACGAGAACAACCTGCGCGAGAAAGTCTTTGCCGGCGGACTGGCCGGGCAGATGCTGATGCGGGGCACGGCGAAGAAGACGCGCCAGCAGATCCGCGACGAGATTGACCGCATCAAGGCGCAGATCAATGTCAGCGGCAATGCCAACGGCGCTTCGGCGCGCATCACGACGACGCGCGAGAACCTGCCGGCGGCAATCGATCTCGTCTTCGAGATGCTGAAGGAGTCCGTCTTTCCGGAAAGCGAATTCGATCAGTTGAAGCGTCAGGTGCTGGCGTCGCTCGAGTCGGCCAGGAGCCAGCCGCAGACCATTGCCTCGGTCGCCTTGCAGCGGCATCTGATGCCCTGGCCCAAAGGCGACGTTCGCTGGGTGCCCACGATCGAGGAACAGATCGAGGGAATCCAGGCGGCCACGCTCGACCAGGCGAAGCAGTTTTATGCGCAGTTTTACGGGCTGGCCGAGGGCGAGCTCGCCATCATTGGCGATTTTGACCCGGACGCGGTGCGGCAGCAGGTGGCCAGGCACGTCCAGGACTGGAAGAGCCGCGAACACTACGCGCGCGTCCTGCGCCGCTTCACGCCAGTCCAGCCCGCCGCGGGGGCCTTTGAGACCCCCGACAAGGCCAATGCCACATGGATGGCCGGCACGGCGTTCCGGATGAAAGATAGCGACCCGGACTATCCGGCCCTGATTTTCGGGAACTATCTTCTCGGCCAGGGCATGAATTCGCGCCTGTTTGCGCGCATCCGCAACCGGGAAGGGCTCAGCTACGGCGTCGGCTCGCAGGTGATGGTCGATCCGGAAAGCGACCATGCGCTGTTCATTGCATTTGCCATCTGCGCGCCTGAAAACGCGCCGAAGGTGGAGGCGTCCTTCAAGGACGAGCTGGCGAAGATCCTGAAGGAAGGCTTTACGGCGCAAGAGATCGAGGCCGGCAAGAAGAGCTGGTTGCAGAGCCGGCAGGTAAGCCGGGAAAACGACGATGAGCTGGTGGGCCGGCTGGCGAGCCGCACCTACGAGCGGCGCACGATGGCCTTTGATGCCGGCCTGGAGGAGAAGGTGAAGGCGTTGACGCCGGACCAGGTGCGGGCGGCGCTGGCAAAATACCTCAATCCCGCCGGCCTCACCTACATGCGGGCCGGCGATTTCCGCAAGGTGAACGTTCACTGGTGATCACTGATCTGGTCCAGATCCACCGGCTTGGCGAGCACAAGCGGGCCGAAAACGAGCGCTTCCGCCGCCATCTGAAGACGTACCGTTATGTGGAGCGGCGGCTGCGGCAGATCGCCGCGGAAGTGGAGGCGCAGATCGACTGCCTCGCCTGCGCCAACTGCTGCAAGGTGGCTACGGCGCGGCTGCTTGACCGCGATCTCGAGCGGCTGGCGAAGCATTTCCGGATGAGCGTGGAGAAATTCCGGCGCGAATTCACCGAAGAGAGCGAAGAAGAAGGGCTGATTTTGCGCCGGGATCCGGAAAAAGGCTGCGTCTTTCTTTCGGGAACCGAATGCACGGTGTATGACGTGCGTCCGGCTGCGTGCGTCGATTTTCCGCACACGGTGCGCGGCGCCGGGTCCATTCCTTCGCGGATGTGGCAGTTCATCGACCGCGCCTGTTACTGCCCGATCGTTTACAACACGCTGGAAGAATGGAAGCGCGAGACGGGCTTTTCCGCGGCGCCGCGATGAGGGCGGCTAGGGGAGCCGTTCGGTCAGCGTCACCGGTTCGCTCAGCCGGAAGGTGAGACGCGTCTCGCTGGGCAGCTCGGCAGGCTTGCCGCGCGTTGCCATGGCGCCGCCAGCGCCAGCCGCGCCGCCAATGACGGCGCCGATCGCAGCCCCCCGGCCACCGCCGGCGATGGCGCCGATGGCAGCGCCAATGCCTGCGGCGACGCCGGCCTTGGCGACGTCGCCCTTGACGCCGCTTTCGGCTTCATGACGGAACGAATCAGTGCGGATTTCGACCTTCTGCCCGTCGGACGTGTTGAGCTCGGTGAGTTGAAGCACAAGCGCGGCCCGGCCCTTCACCCGGCCCGCTTCGACAGCCTCGACGATGCGCCCGCGCACCGTGGCGCCGCGTTCGGCGATCACGAGCCCCTCGACGATGAGCGGGGCATCCAGCGTGGCCACAAAAGAGTCGTCCGTGGACTGCCGCGCGCTGCTGAGCGTGTCGCGCAACCGCACGGTGATGAGCGTGCCGGCGGGAATGGTCACCGTGCGCGGCTCGCGCTTCGGCACAGGCTTCGCCGCAGCTGGCTCCGCCTGAGGTGCCGGTTTCAGAGGCTCCGGCTGCCCGGTCGGCGGCGCCGGCGAGGGAGCGGGCCGGATCTCCGGCGGCGGGGCCGGCACGGGCGGGGGCACCACGATCACATCTTCCTGCGGCTTCGCCTGCGCGGTGACGGCGGGCTTCGGCTGCGGCTGAGCCTTCCGGGCCGGCATGGAAACGGCAGGATGCACGGACGGCCGCGGCCGGGTTGCCTGCGTCGCGGCAGGCAGAGCGGGTTCGACCGGGACGGCGCTTTCAGCCGGCTGCGGCTGGCTCACGGGAGGCTGAGCCGCCACCGGCGGGGCCGCTGCCTTGTATGGGGCGGGCTCGGGCGGCCTTTCCTGGCGGCTGTTCATACCGAAATAGACGGCCGTGCCCACGGCCACTCCTCCGGCCAGGAACGCGAGCGTGATCTTCTGCCACATGAACCCGATCCTCGCACACATTGGACGTGCCAGCGCGGGCCGCTGTTACGGCGAAATTCCCGTATCCGGGTAAAATGGAAGCGGATGTCTGTATTTCCCGCGGAGCTCAGGATCGGGTCTGTTGTCGTGCGGCCGGCTACGGTGCTTGCGCCCATGGCCGGCGTCACCGACACCGTCTTCCGGCGGCTGATCCGCGCCCAGGGTGGCTGCGGGCTGTTGATGACGGAGTTCACCAGCTCGCACGGCGTCGTCGCCGCGCAGCGGCATCCCAACCGCAAGCGGCTTCAGAGCTTCCATTACCTCTATTTCGAGCCGGACGAGCATCCCATCACAGCGCAACTGTTTGGCGCCGACCCGGAGGTGCTGGCCGAGGCGGCGCGAATCTGTGAAGACTCGGGCTTCGACGCGGTGGACATCAATTTCGGCTGCCCGGTGAAGAAAGTCGTGCGCTGCAATGGGGGCAGCGGGCTGCTGCGCGACCTGCCGCTGGTCGAGAAGATCCTGCGGACGGTGCGCGCCGCCATCCGCATTCCACTGACCCTGAAGACGCGGGCCGGGTGGAACGACCGGGAGCTGGTGCACGTGCAGGTCGCACGCCTGGCCGAAGACTGCGGCCTGAACGCCATCGCGCTGCACCCGCGCACGCGCGAACAGGGCTACAGCGGGCGCGCCGACTGGACGCGCATCGCCGAGGTCAAGGCGGCAGTGAGGATCCCGGTGATCGGCAACGGCGATATTGTGACGCCCGAAGACGCGGTCCGGATGGTGGAGCAGACCGGATGCGACGCGGTGATGATCGGCCGCGCGGCGGCCTCCAACCCGTGGATCTTCCGCCAGATCTCGGAGTACCTGGCCACGGGCGCCTATTTCCGGCCCACGGAAGAGGACCGGTGGCGGATCATGCACACCTACTACTCCATGCTCATAGAGCATCAGAGCCTGGACACCGTGGGCAAGATGAAACAGTTCGCCACGTATTTCACGCATGGCGTGCGCAACGGTTCCAGGCTCCGCACGGCCATTTATCATGCCCGCCAGGCGCGCGAAATCCTCGACCTCGTCGACCGCTTCTTCGAAGAAGAGCTCCGGCGCGGAGAAGCGCCCCAAACGGCCATCCCCGCCGCCTGAGCGACCGATGAAGAAAGTGGTCGCGATTACTGACGGAAGCTGCCTGGGCAACCCGGGCCCCGGCGGCTGGGCCTTTATCCTGCGCTATGGGCCGCACGTGAAGGAAGCCTCCGGCGGCGAGCCCCGCACGACGAACAACCGGATGGAGTTGACGGCGGCAATCCAGGCGCTGGAGGCGCTGCGCGAGCCGTGCGAAGTGGAGCTGGTGACGGACTCCCAATATCTGAAAAATGGCGTCCAGAGCTGGCTCCCGCGCTGGAAGCGGAACGGCTGGAAGACGGCCGACCGCAAGCCGGTGCTGAACCAGGACCTCTGGCAGGCGCTCGACGCTGCGCTCGCGCGGCACAAGGTGCACTGGGTGTGGACGCGCGGCCACGCGGACCACGAAGACAACAATCGCTGCGACGAGCTGGCCCGCGCCTCGGCGGCCGCGCAGCGTGAGCGCGGATGACAGCCGCCTGACGGCTCGGCTACCATAGCGTTTTGCGGATTGCGGTCTTTGGCGGCACGTTCGATCCCATCCACCTGGCGCACACGCGTGTCGCCCGTGAGGCGGCCGACCGCTTCGGCCTCGACAGGGTGCTTTTTGTGCCGGCGGCGCATCCGCCGCACAAGCAGGAAGGCCAGACGACGCCGTTCGAACACCGCTACCGCATGGTGGAGCTGGCCTGCCGCGAGGACCCGCGCTTCGAGGCCTCCCGAATCGAGGAAGGAAACGGAAAAAGCTACACGGTTCACACTCTCGAAAGGCTGAGGTCGACGCTCGATCCCGGCGACGAGCTGTACTTTCTGATCGGCGCTGATGCGTTCGCTGAAATCGGGAGCTGGCACCGGAGCCAGGATGTGATCCGGATGGTGGATTTCATTGTCGTCTCCCGCCCGGGATACCAGCTGCGCGTGCCTGAGGGAGCGCGCGTCCACCGGCTGGAAACGGTCGCCCTGCCACTTTCCTCTTCTGACATCCGGAGGCAACTGGAGGCAACGGGGACGGCCGAGGGGCTCCACCCGGACGTGCTCGCCTACATCCGCGAGCACAGGCTGTACCGTTGAATGAGCGTATCGGCGGGCTCCGGTACGATAAAAGAAGCGCGGTCTCGCCAAACATGAGCTGGGAATCCCGTCTTCAGGAACTGCTGGCGGCGCTGGAAGAGCGCATTCTCGTGCTGGATGGCGCGATGGGCACGATGCTGCAACAGCGCAACCCGGCCATTGAGGACTGGGGCGGGCCGCAGTTTGAAAACTGCACCGAAAATCTGCTGTTCACGCATCCGGACTGGATCGCTGACATCCACCGGGCCTATTACGACGCCGGCGCCGACATTGTGGAGACGAATTCGTTTGGCGGCTCGCCAGTGACGCTGGCCGAATTCGGCCTTGAGCAACGGTGTTACGAGATCAATTTCCGCGCCGCGCAACTGGCGCGGCAGGCGGCGGCGGAATTCGAGCGCCCCGGCCGGCCGCGCTTCGTCGCCGGCTCGATGGGGCCGACGACGAAGGCGATCACGGTGACCGGCGGGGTCACCTTTTCCGAGCTTCGCGATGGCTATTACGAACAGGCCCGCGGCCTCATCGACGGCGGCGCGGATCTGCTGCTCGTGGAGACCTGCCAGGACACACGCAACGTGAAAGCTGCGCTGCTCGCCATCCGGCGGCTGTCGGAAGAAATGGGGCGCCGCATTCCGGTGATCGTGAGCGGCACCATCGAGCCGATGGGCACGATGCTGGCCGGACAGACCGCGGACGCCTTCTACGTCTCCATTGCCCACGCCGACCTGCTTGCGGTGGGCCTCAACTGCGCCACCGGGCCCGAGTTCATGACCGATCACATCCGGACGATCCATGAGCTCGCCTCAACGCGCGTCTCCTGTTACCCGAACGCCGGGCTGCCCGACGAGGAAGGCCGATATCTGGAGACGCCGGATTCGCTGGCAGCGCAGCTCGAAAAATTCGCTGATCACGGCTGGCTGAACATCGTCGGCGGCTGCTGCGGCACCACGCCGGCGCATATCCGCGCCATTGCGCAAATGACCCAGGGAAAGCCCCCGCGCCCGCTGCCGGCGCCTTCGCACCGCGTCTTCTTCTCGGGCATCGAGGTGGTGGAAGCCGACGAATCGACGCGGCCGCTGCTGGTGGGCGAGCGCACCAACGTGATCGGCTCGCGGGCGTTCAAGCGGCTGATCGCCGAGGAGAAGTGGGAGGAAGCGACCGAGATCGCGCGGCGGCAGGTGCGCGCCGGAGCGCACATCATCGATGTCTGCCTGCAATCGTCCGACCGCGACGAACTGGCCGACATTCCGCCCTTCTATGGGCTGCTGATCCGCAAGGTGAAGGCGCCGCTGATGATCGACACGACCGACGCGCGCGCCGTGGAGCTGGCGCTCACCTACTGCCAGGGGCGCAGCATCATCAACTCGGTCAATCTGGAGGACGGCGAGGAAAAGTTCGCCCGCATTGCACCGCTCGCTCGGGCTTACGGGGCGGCGCTGGTGGTGGGCACGATCGACGAGGACCCGGTGCAGGCGCAGGCGTTCACGCGCGAACGCAAGCTCGCCATCGCGCAGCGCAGCGTGGATCTGCTGGTGAACAAGTATGGAATGCGCCCTGAGGACCTGATCATCGACCCGCTGGTGTTCCCGGTGGCCACAGGCGACGAGAACTATATCGGCGGCGCGGTGGAAACGATCGAGGGCTTGCGTCTGGTCAAGGAGAACATTCCGTACGTCCGCACGATCCTCGGCATCTCCAACGTGAGCTTCGGACTGCCGCCGGCGGCGCGCGAGGTGGTCAACTCGGTCTTCCTGTACCACGCCACCAAGGCGGGGCTCGATCTGGCGATCGTGAACACGGAGAAGCTGGAGCGTTTCGCATCCATCCCCGAGACGGAGCGCGTGCTGGCCGAGCGGCTGCTGTTCAACTGGCCCGACCCGGAGAAATTCCCCGGCGCGCCGGAGGACTGGCGCGAGCAGACGCGCGAGGAACGGACCGCCATCAACCAGCACAACATCGCGGCGATCACCGAGTACTTCCGCCAGGCGACACGAAAGGAAAAAAAGCAGGCCAGCGAACTGCCGCTGGACGAGCGGCTGGCGCGTTACATCATCGAAGGCAGCAAGGACGGGCTCATCGAAGACCTGAACCGCAAACTCGCCGAGGGCGCCTCGCCGCTGGAGATCATCAACGGCCCGCTGATGCGCGGCATGGACGAGGTGGGACGGCTGTTCAACAACAATGAGCTGATTGTGGCCGAAGTGTTGCAGTCGGCCGAGGCGATGAAGGCGGCAGTGGCGCACCTCCAGCAGTTCATGGAGAAGAGCGATGTCCACACCCGCGGCCGTTTTCTGCTGGCCACGGTGAAGGGCGACGTCCATGACATCGGCAAGAACCTCGTCGAGATCATTTTTTCGAACAACGGCTACGAAGTGATCAATCTGGGCATCAAGGTGCCGCCCGAAGAGCTGATTCGCGCCTATGAAGAGCACAAACCGGATGCGATTGGGCTCTCGGGGCTGCTGGTGAAATCAGCGCAGCAGATGGTGGTCACCGCCGAAGACCTGCGGGAAGCGGGCATCCGCGTCCCGCTGTTGGTGGGCGGCGCGGCGCTGAGCGAAAAGTTCACGGTGACGAAGATCGCGCCGGCCTATCAGGCGCCCACCTTCTACGCAAAAGACGCGATGACCGGGCTTCAGATCATCAACATGCTGATGGACCCGGAGCAGCGCGAGCGGCTGATGCAGGCCGTGAACCAGCCCGTCGCAGGCCCCGTGCCAGCATCAGCAGAGGAAACAGCCCCTGCCGCTGATGCCGGCACACAGCGCTCGCCGAAGGTGCGCACTGACATTCCCATCCCGCCGGCGCCCTATCTCGACCGGCGCGTGCGCACGATTCCGAACCTCGCCGAGATCTGGAGCTACATCAACCCGCACATGCTCTACGGGCGCCATCTTGGATTCAAGGGCCACTTTGAAAAAGCGCTGAAAGAGCGCGACGAAAAAGCGCTGGCGCTGTATCACGACATCGAGGCGGTGAAGGAGAAGGCAGCGCGGTGGATGAAGGTGAGGGCCGTGTGGCAGTTCTTTGAGGCCGAACGGCACGGCAACTCGATTGCGCTGTATGCGCCCGGCGCGGCCGAGCCGCTGCACATCTTCACGTTTGAGCGCCAGCGCAAGAAGGACGGGCTCTGCCTGAGCGATTATGTGCTCGATCCCGACCCGGCCGGGCGCCGCGACCACATTGCGCTGTTCGTGGTCACCGCCGGCGAGGGAATCCGCGAAGCCGCCGAAGAGGCCAAGCAGGCAGGCCGGTTCTTTGAGGCCCACTGCCTTCAGGCGCTGGCCATCGAGACGGCCGAGGCGGCCGCCGAGTGGCTCCACCGGCGGCTCCGCGAAGAATGGGGCTTCCCCGACCCACCGGGCATGACCATGCAACAGCGGTTCACTTCGCGCTACCGAGGCAAGCGTTACAGTTTTGGATACCCGGCCTGCCCGAATCTGGAGGACCAGCAGGGCATCTGGGAGCTGCTGCGGCCGGAGGAAATTGGCGTCCGGCTCACCGAGGGAATGATGATGGAGCCCGAGGCCAGCGTCAGCGCCCTGGTCTTCCACCACCCCGATTGCGCCTACTTCTCGGTGGAAGCCACCGATTGACACGTGCGTGGAGG
Source organism: Bryobacteraceae bacterium (assembly GCA_026002855.1). Lineage (NCBI taxonomy): Bacteria > Pseudomonadati > Acidobacteriota > Terriglobia > Bryobacterales > Bryobacteraceae > Bryobacteraceae bacterium. Next base: position 3,742,088 of record BPGD01000001.1, on the reverse strand, counting down.
CGGACGGCCGCCCTGAACGGAAAAACAGGCTGAGAATCCCGCCGCCGTCCGGCCACGATTTTATGGATGAGTTCTCCCCGGCACGCCGTCACAACGGCCGAAGTCGTGCTGCACTGGATGGCCCTGCGCCTGATGCCGGGCCTCGGCACCCGCCGGGTGCTCGAGCTGTATGAGCGCTTTGGGTCTCCGGTGGAGATCTGCCGGGCCGACGCGGCCGAGCTGGAGTCGCTTGGGGTGCCACCGGCGGTGGCTCAAAGCCTGGCGAGCGGCTGCACGTTTGAAGAGGCGGCCGAGCAGATCCAGCAGGCCAGGGCGAAAGGCGTTGAGCTGGTGGCGATCGACGATACCCGGTATCCGCCGAGGCTGCGGGAGATTTACGATCCGCCGTTTCTGCTGTTCGTCCAGGGGCGTGTGGAACTGCTGGACTCGGTGATGGTGGCCATCGTCGGCAGCCGGGTGGCGACAGCCTACGGCACGACTGTGGCGCGCCGGCTGGGCCGTGAGCTGGCGGCGGCGGGCGTCACGGTGGTCAGCGGCATGGCGCGCGGCGTGGACACGGCGGCGCATGAAGGAGCGCTGGAGGCTGGCGCGACCGCGGCGGTGTTTGGCTGCGGCCTGGACGTGATCTATCCGGCCGAAAACCGCAAGCTGGCCGAGCGCATTGTGCGGCAGGGATTGCTCGTGAGCGAGTTCCCCTTTGGCAGCCCGGCGCATCCGCAGAACTTCCCCATCCGGAACCGCATGGTGAGCGGCCTGAGCGAGGCGGTCGTTGTGGTCGAAGGCAAGCAGTACAGCGGCAGCCTGATCACCGCCCGGCTCGCACTGGATCAGAACCGCGAGGTGTTCGCCGTGCCTGGCAACATTACCAACCCGATGAGCTTCGGGCCGAACCTGTTGCTGAAGCAGGGCGCGCAACTGGTGCAATCGCCGGAGGACATCCTCGATGGACTCGGCCCGCAGGTCCGCGCGCGGCTCGCGCGGCAACAGCGCCTGGAGCTGGGGGCAGAGGCGAAGCCGCAGGATGGGCCGATGTCGGCCTTTGCCGCGCAGATTCTGGCCCTGCTGAGTCCGGACCAGCCCGTGTATCTGGATGAGCTCATCGAGAGGCTGCCGCACCTGTCTTCTTCGGAGATCATTGCGCTGCTGTTTGAACTGGAAGAGGCGGGCCGCATCCGCCAGCTCCCGGGCCGCTGCTACATCCGCAAGTGGGAGGAATGATGCTGCATCGCCGCGGCAGGCGCGGCGCGGGAGACCCGCGTCCCTGCACAATAGAGGGAGACCAGCCGCATGAGCTCATTCCTCGAACTGCTGAAGACGTGGGGCCCGGCGGGCGCGCTCCTGATTGCCTTCATTGATGGCATCGGTCTGCCGAATCCGGGCGGGCCGGATTATCTGGTTCTTTTCCTGGCGTGGACGTATCCTGAACGGGCCTGGCTCAGTGCCGCGCTGGCCACGGTGGGAGCGCTCGCCGGGAGCCTGGGCCTGTTTTGGTTGGCGCGCAAGGGGGGCGAACGGTATCTGGAGAAGAAGGCCAGCGGCCCGCGCGCCATGAAGTTCCGCGGCTGGTTCCAGCGCTATGGACTCATCACTGTTTTCATCCCCGCGCTGGTTCCGGTGATTCCGCTGCCGATGAAGGTCTTTGTGATCTGCGCGGGCGCGCTCGGCGTGCATCCGGCCGCGTTCCTGGCGGTGATGGCCGCAGGCAAGATCCCGCGCTTTCTGCTCTTCGCCTGGCTGGGCAAGTCGCTTGGCGAGCATTCCACCCAATGGCTCAAGGATCACCGCTGGCATTTCCTGGCCGGCGCGGCCATTCTGGCCGTGCTTCTGTTTCTGCTGGTGAAACTCGCTGACCGCCGGCGGGCGCATGCGGCATAAGGCGGCGTTGAGCTGCGGCCGGTAGTGGGGCTAAGTTCCCGAACGAGTCCTGCGCCGAATTCCTGCTTGCCTCATTAATCTGGAGTTTGGTATCCTGAATTCGTTTATGAAGCCTTCCTCTCTCCTTCTTGCCCTGCTTCTGGCCGCTCCGGGCACGTTTGGTCAGCATGAGGGGCGTGCCGCCGAAGAGGGGCATCACCGGCATCACGTGGCGTTTATCACTGCCGGAAGTCATAACACGAAGAAAGACGGCGACACGTTCGGCGCCGACTACGAGTTCCGGTTTACGCGCCGCGCCGGAATCGTCGCCACATATGAGCACGTGGGCGGCGACTTCCGCGAAGATCTGATGGCGTTCACCGCCGCCGTCCACCCCTGGAAAGGCCTGCGGCTGGCGGCAGGCCCTGGCTTTGACCGGGAGCCGTGGGAGCGCGAAGGCGGCGCTGAAGCCGTCGCGGCCGAAACGGGCAAGAGAGTGCGCGGGCTGTTTCGCGTGGGAGGCGGGTATGACTTCCATCTGCCGCATGGTCTTACCATCGGGCCGGATCTTGCGGTGGACATTCTGAAGAACGAGAAGGTTCTCGTCTTCGGAATCAACATCGGTTTCGGGTTTGGACGTCACTAACGCCCCGGGCAGCCGGTACAATAACGGGCGATGACGTTTTCCCTGCTTTTGGGCCTGCTCGCCGTGCTCCAAATGCCGCCTGGCGGACTCTGGGACGCGGAAGTGGAAGTGGATGGCCGGCGTGTGGCCTTCCGCATGGAACTCGAGTTCACGCCCGGCGCGGTGCGCGGCGCGATTCTCGACGGCGAGCGCCGGAACTGGTCCACTTCGGGAGCGTTCCACGATGGCCGGCTGGAGCTGGTGTGGGACTATTTTGATTCGCGCCTGGAAGCGGAGCTCCGGAATGGAACGTTCCAGGGCATTTACGAACGCCGCACGCGCGCCGGTCGTGTGAGGCGCGCGTTCACGGCGCGCCCGTTCCAGCCGGAGCTGGCCGGTGCAGGCGAGGGCGTCCCGGACGTGGCGGGCACGTGGCGCATTCAGACGAACGCCGAGCGCGGCGTGCGGGTGATGAACGGCTATTTTGCGCAGTCGGGCGCGCTGGTGACGGGCACGATCCAGCGGCTGGACGGGGACTTAGGCACGCTCAACGGGCGCATTCAGGGCCGGCGGCTCGTGCTATCGCATTTTGACGGCGTTCGGGCGACGCTGATTGAGGCGGAAGTCCTGCCGGATGGGACGCTCAAAGGCGTGATTGACGGCAGGACGGCCTTTACAGCCGCGCGCGCTGAAGACGCCGCACGGCTCGGGTTGCCCGAGCCGCCCGACCCATCCCGGTATGCGTCCGTGAAGAATCCGCTCGAGCCGCTGCGCTTTCAGGCAGTGGATCTCGACGGCCGTCCGGTCAGTTCGGAAGACGCACGTTTCCGGGGCAAGGCGATGATCGTGAGCATCATGGGCTCGTGGTGCCCGAACTGCCATGATGAAGCGGAGCTGCTTGTCGAGCTCGACCGGCGTTATCGCGATCAGGGGCTCGAGGTGGTTGCCCTCGGATTTGAATACACAGGCGAAAGCGAACGCGACCGCAACCAGCTTCGCGCCTTCGCGCGGCGGCACGGGATCGGCTACACGGTGCTGTACGCCGGCACAACCGATGACGGAGAGGTGCTGCGCGTGCTGCCGCAACTGGCCAACTTCGCCAGCTTTCCGACCACGCTGTTTCTCGACCGCAGCCACCGGGTCCGCTCCGTCCACACCGGCTTCGCCGGGCCGGCCAATGCGGCGGAGCACGCTCGCCTGCGGGAGGAGTTTGAGAAGCTGGTGCGGGAAATTCTCGCTTCGAAATAAAACCGGGTCGGTCAGGCGCCCCGCACAGCGTCTCTCAAAACGAGGAATGGGAAACGGGCCGCCAGGTGGAGGTCCCGGTTTTTTTCGTGTTCTTCGTAGAAAAAATCCCGCAATTTTCTGAGGATGTCCGGCATTTTTTCCGCGATACCGGCGGCCGTACTGGACAGGCCGTGGATCAAAATGGAGCCATTGCGCAATCCCGCGTCGTTTTCGCCCAGCCAGCTCTTCGTGTCTGCGAGTTTTTCCGCGATCCTCACGCCGCGGGAAGTTGGGTGCTTCTTCTTTTCGAGAAACAGTAGCAGCTCAGTAGCGTTTTTGCGGCCAAGCGCACGGGACGGGTGAGGCCCGGACGCCCTGGAATTTGCCGATGAGCGGAGCCACTCCTGCACCGTTGGATCGTCTCTTTTGATTTTCTCCGCGTCGATGCCGTGGCTGTACAGCCTGTAAGTGGTCATCAGTTCGACGATCCGGGACACGCGCACCAGCACCTCTTCGTGCCGGCCTTCTTCCAGCCTCCGTTCCGCGTTGGCCAGCAGATCCGCGGCCAGTGCGCGGCAGTGTTTGACACGATCCCCCATCGACACCGGCAGCGGCGCGGCGAGCCGCGCAAGCAGGTTCTGCTGCTCGAGAGACGGGGCCCATTCGGTGATCAGCGCCTCGTTCTCCGAAGGGGCCTCCTGCGAGAGCCGTCTGGCGTGCGCGTAATCAAACCGGTCCCAGGCGCCCCAGAAGCGGGCGGCCCATTGGAGCACGGCGGCCTCGCTCTGAAAGCTGTCTCTGGGGCGGGCCGGGCCGGGCAGCAGCGGTGCAAGCAGGCGCTCGACGGCCCGAAAGTCGCCCGCCCGCAGCAGGTCCTGCGCACGGCTGAGCGTCTGGCGGAAGAAGATAAAGGCGGGTTCGATGTCGCTGACGTTTTCCGTGCCAGCCACCGCCATGCCGCTCTGATCGCGCTGTTCGCCCACCAGGTAGCGGACCCGCCGCACGCCGCGCGCGGCGGCGGCCATCAGCAGCGCCGCCGACATCGCCTTGGTGCCCCGCGTAATATCCGCGACGATCGTGTTCGGATCCGCGCCCGCGGCGAGCAGCGCGGCGAGAACGGCATCGTAGTGAGCGAAGCAGCGGTCGGCGTTGTTCTCATCGCCGGCGGCGGGCAGGGGATGGATCTCCATGTGGAATTGAGGCAGCCGATCCTGAATCATCCGGGCCACCGCCACGGTCTCCTGGGAGGGCAGCAGAATGTTTCGTTCCGCCTGCGCGGCCTCGAGCGATTTCCGGAAGGGTTCAAGGATCGTCTCCACCGGCCGGTCGCGGGTGCCGGTGCCAACGGTCAGCAGCAGTACGGAGCAGGGATCCGGCATGATGTTCGTTCAGACGAGCTGGAGCAACGCCCAGCCGAAGGGCATCTTGCTCGTGCCGTCCGGCGTGCAGTAGGTGCGTGAGGTTCCCTCGGTGATCCACCGGTCGCGCCGGTCCAGGGTGCGGCGGAGCCCCTCCACCGAAAGCGACTCGAAGTGGGAAAAGCGGCCCAGACGGATGAGGGCGCAGTTGGGCTGTTTGGCCTGCTCGATCCAGGATTTCCAGACGTCTGAGTAAAGCGAGGGGAAACGCCTGGCCTCGCCGATGGCCCGAGTAATGAAATGGAACCTCAGGCTTTTGAGCAGCCAGTCTCGCGTGGGAACGCCCTGTACGTACCGGCCGATTCCCTCATGCCACGCCTTTTCGTCTTTCTCGATCACAAGCGTGAATTCCAGTTGCGGAGCGGGACTTTTGTCAGACGCGGAAAGAGTGCGCTCAAAATGCATCTGAATTTTGCCTGCGGCGCCGTCTTCCTTACCCTGCTGGAGCAGCCTGGCGCGGTCCAGCCGGACCATTTCGGCAGGCACGGCCGTGTCGCTCACCTTGATGAAGCGGAAGGGATCCCATTCGAGATCCCTTTCATTCCGGCGGAAAATCTCCCGTTCCAGTTCCTCAGCCTGGCGGGCGAGCGCTTTGGAGTTATCCTCGCCAGACAGCTTCTTTTCCCAGGTCTGCTTCCAGTGCGAATCTCTGGACAGGCGGCCGGCCACGGCTGCGCTCAGCAGCGCCGTGCGGAGGGCGCCCTTGATGGCCGAGCCAGGCAGCACGGCCTGCCGGGTGAGTTCGTTCCAGAACAGCGGATGCACTTCGCCACGCCGCGTGTCGATTCTGTCGAGGGCTTCGGCCAGGGACTGCCGCGAGGCGGGGCCTACTTCGATGGAATATATCCACGCGTCAGGGGTCTTCTGCGCGCATTGGCGCAGCAGCTTCAGCGCGTCGCCCATGTTCGTGTCCCCGCCGCCAAGCAGCGCCAGGTACCGTTTCCGGTCCGCCTCCGACATCGCGCGGAGCACCGCGGGCGGGTGGAAGCGCGTGAGCCTGCCGTTGGCGAGGAAGTAGTCCTCGAGCGCGATCGTTTCTCCCGTGCCGACGTGGATCGGCGTCAAAGGAATCAGTCTGCACGTGTAGACTGCCATCAGTCCGCCTCCCGGAAAGTGACGAACAGGTGCCATGCATTGTGGCGCACCGCGGGCATGGCAGGGTGCACCTCGTGGAGAAGCTCGCCGAAGGGCCCGGCGCCCGTGTCGAAGGTCGCTCCGGGCTTCAGCAACAGCAGCGGAAACTTGAAGGGCGAGGAATTGGCCGAATACACGCCCCCGAGCCTGCCGTAATGCGTCTCCAGTTGATACCGGGCGTTGGCCATATTCGCGGTCAGCGAGCCGTGCGACAGCGACATGGCCCGCGGCAGGCTGGCATCGAAAAGACCGTCGTTTTCGGGAAAGATCTCGATGCCATCAAAGCGGCCGCGGCCCCAGGTGGCGTCCTTGCCGTAGCCCCAGCGGGCGACCTGATCGAAGAGTTTCTTGAGCTGGTCCTGCGGCAGAGACGTCTGCACGTAGACGTCGCGGTACTGGCGCAGGCCGGTGGCCCACAGTTCCTCGGTGAAGAAGAGACCGCCTTCCTGCGGCGTGCGGCCCGTGATGCGGTGGATTCGGTTGTGCGGCAGGCGGACCCAGCTCTCCCGGCCCTCTTTTTCACGCTCCTTGTCTGTCTTTCGCTCGCGCTTGTCTTCTTCCTCCTTTTGGAGCTGAGCCAGCCTGAGGCGCAAGGATTCCTCACTCAATGCTTGGCGCAGCTCGAGGAACATCCGGCGCGGGATCAGCCGGCGCTTTTTCAGTTGCTTCTGCTGTTGCAGCTCTTCAAGCGAAAGCCTGCGCGGGGCAGTGGGCTTGAGCAGCGGCCGGGGCAGCATGTCTGCGGGAAAGCCGTCCGAAATCAGGAACGGTTCGTCCGGGAGCGAGCAGAGCCACTGGGCGAGACTTTTCTCTCCATACAGGTAACGCCAGGCCCAGCACAGATTGCCGAACAGAGTCCCCGAATGCAGCGGCGTGGCCAGCGGCGACGCCAGCCGGAACCGGATGCGGTACGTGGCCGGCATGCTCACGCCTCCACGATCATGGCCGGGGCGTCGATTTTCACCTCGCCGATGGCGTCGAATTTCTCCTGAATGCTTTTGCCGTCCACGGCGAGGTTTTTGAAGCGGATTCTGCCGTAGCCGCGGCTGCCGGACCCGCCGAGCGCGTCCTTTTCCAGGAGTTTCAGCCCTTCGATGAGGCGGTTCAGACACTGCATGTCGCGCTTTCCGCCGTCCCCCGTATCAATCACGCGGAACTGGATCTCGAGGTCGAATTCCATTCCCGCGGGAACGCGCTCTGTCTTGCGGGGGCCAATATTGCCGGCGGCTTTTCCCTGAATGCGGTCGATGACGACCTCGGTTTTTTCCTCCGTGAATGGCAGGCCGCGCTCGTGAACCGCCTTCCGGCAGGCTTCGGTCAGGTGGCAGTCCCGCACCGAGACGCGGGTCGGACCGCCGCTCCAGTCTTCGTGCGTGGTCCCGAAGATGCGCAGGACCTCGTCCTCGTTGATATTGTCAATCTTGGTCTGCTTATTGGAGCCCCAGACTTCGCCTTTGGGATCCACCTTGTGCAGCGCCCACTCGAGCAGGCTTCGCACCTTGCCCTTCAGGCTGGAGCCCGGGATGTAGGGTTCACCGGTGTGTGGATGCTTGATGACAGGGTTGTCCATTCCTCCGATTTCGATCGAGTCCTTGCCTGCCCCGATGTGGAGCCCGGTGACCGTTTCAATCGTTCCTGTAATCGTATAGATGCGAACCAGTTTCATCGTGCTGCTCCCCGAATGGATTCCTTCTTGGCAAAGGCGTAGTGATAGGCCACAACCGCCTCGAAATGGCGGCAAAACGCAAGGAAATCTTTTGCGTTTTTGACGGCGTTTACATGCCGCTGGATGAAGTCTTTCATCACAGCCGGCAGGATTCTCTCGTTCCGCTTGTTGGCGTAGAATGCTTTGGCGCGGAGCATGCGGAACTCCGGCAGGATGTCGGCGAACACGGACTCCTGTTTGTCAGGCTCCATTCCTGCGGAGCGGATCTCGAAGCGGCGCCGCAGACTGAGAACGTCGCCGTAGAAGCGCCGCAACTGGGCCGATTCGAGGCCGGCGTCAGCCAGCGCTTTGCCCACCTGCATGGCTTCTTCGTCGAGCAGTTCCGGCCGCAGCTTGCCGTTGTTGTCGTGATACTTCACCTCCGGAAGCGGGCTCTTGCCGGGGCCGGCATTGGGCGGGCCCTGCGCACCGGTTCTCCCTTGCGAAATGGGTGCAGACATGGTCTAACCTCCTTCAGAAGGATCGGTTGCGGTAAACGGCCACGGAAATCGCGGTTCGCGCTGAAGGCGGCTGGGCCGCCTTGCCGAACTGCGCGTTCAGGCCAAAGAGACTGTTCAGGAACTGAGCCAGCGGATTCGAGGCCACGTTCTGGATCTTCAGGTTCCGGCGGAACTGATATCCCCACCGCGCCCGCCAGGAAGCGGCATTGGCGTCGGCCCGGCCGCGCTGGCAGGCCATGCGGTCGCGGTCGAAGGCTAGCATCCGGTAGACGAAGCCCTGGCTGAGCTCGCCCTTGCGCATCCAGTCGAGCAGCTTTTCCGCGTAGTCGAGCTGGCGCCGGAACTGGTCCCAGGGGAGCGGATCCTCGTCCACGGCGCAGACGCGGTTGCGGCCGGCGTTCTTGGCGCGTTCGAGCCGCTCTTCGGCGGCGCGTACACTGCGGTTCAGCGGCTCATCGGGATGGACCAGTTCAAGCGCGGCCGAAAGAGTGATCTGCGGACTGCCGACGTAGCGCGCGAACGCCTCCTGAAGCTTGCCAAGCAGTTCCAGGGACTGCCGCCATGGGCCGATCAGAAGCAGGTCGTCGCCGCCCGCGTAGACGACGTACGTGCTGCGGAAGCGCGGGTCGGTCCGCAGAAGATGCGGCAGCCGGGCGGCGAAGAAAAAGTCGAGCATGCGGGAGAGGCCTGCCACAAGGCCGAGGCTCGGCTGTTGGACTCCCTGCGAAAAAATTGCCCCCAGCCGGTCGACGTCGGCCTTGATGACGGCGAGCAGGTCCTCGCCATAAATCCTGCCGTTGACAACTTCCAGCGCATCGAGGGCGATGTGCTCGAACGTTTTCGTTTCGCCCGGCCGGGTCTGGCGGGCGTCCTCGCTGAGATGCCTCGCGTAGGGGAGTTTTTCGAACTCCTCTTCTTTGAGCACCGGGACGAAATGCCCGGTGTGCCGCAGGGCGAGAGGCAGTTGCGGATCGAGCGCCGGACCGGTGAGGAAACCTTCCTCAAGCACCCCGGGATCGACGCCGCGGATGTGCCAGTGCAGGTGAAGTCCGTTCCACAGGCGCAGGTTTTTCTCCGGGTCGCCGATGCTCTGCCGCGACCAGCCGATGGCGTGCAGCCGCGGCAGGTCTCCGCCGAGCCGGCGTTCTTCCGCGCACGGACCGCAGTAGGCCTCTTCGCCGCCCCCTTCGGCCCGCGCGGCGCGAATGCCACAGGCGGGACAGGCGCCGAATTGAAACCTCTCCTGCCTGAGAACGGGCTGGTAGCAGGTGGAAAACGGCCGCTGCTTGCTCTGTTCGGCCGCCTCGGACCAGAGAGCGGACATCTCATGGAAGCGTTCGCGCCGGAACAGCTCGCCGCTGAAGGGAGCAGTGATTGACAGGTGAAGGCCCAATTCGCCGTTCCATCGCTCGAGCATCCACTGCTCCACGTCGCGGCGGACGGCCTCCAGCGCCTGCCGCGTCTGGGGCACGTTGCCGGCGAGAATCAGGAACCGCCCGCCGGCATTCTGAACCAGCGAAAACGGCGTCAACCCAAGCCGCCAGAGCAGGTCCAGTGCGGCGCTCTCGGTGATCAGCGACATGAGAAACGAGCGGGCGCGCAGGATGCGCGCCACGCCGCGCACCTGCTGGTGCTGGAGCCGGAACAGCGCAGACTGAATGCCGGAGAGATCGCCGAGCAGCCAGACGAACCGGTTTTCCTCACGTGCGGCCTCGAGGGACTCTTTCGTGATGCCGCCGTTGGCCGCGTGCCACTGATAAAGCGCCGAGGCGATGGCGGCGACGGCCCGGCTGTGATCATAGAGCGACACGTCGGGCTGATCCTTCGTCGAAGACGGCACGGCGTGCCAGTACCGCTCGCAAAGGGACTTCAGGCTGCTCTGGAACAACCAGGCGCTGCGCAGGCGGCTCAGGGCACGGAACTCCTGCTGGAAGCGGGCGAGCAGGTGCCGGTAACGTTCCTGCCAGGCCGAGGTGTCGAGCGACTCTGCCGGATCCAGCTCCGCCTCCGGGGCGAGCCGGTCGAGTGGCAGGAACATTTTTGGAACCTCGCCCAGCTCCTTGCCGAGAAACACGGAGGAAAAGGGCGAAATCATCGGCGTGCGGATGAATTTGTCCCAGGCGCCGGTCTGCTCCATGTCATCGTCCTGACGGGCGGCGCGGTCCATGCCGGCGGCGAGCTGGTCGGCCTCGGCAATCAACCACTGCACGCCGGCTTCCTCCGCGGGTCCGCCGCCGGGACGGTGATGATAGCCGGCGAGGTTCCGTACACGGTCCCGGTTGACGCCGGGCAGGGAAAGATTCTCCTTTTCGAGCCAGTGAAAGAATTGCCAGGTCCACAGGGCGTGGATGTGCGAAGGGCGTCCGTCCGCCGTCTTTGGCAGCGCGTACTCGGCCACCTTCTGGACTTCCGGATCGGCATTCCGCTGCGCGCCATACGCCCGTTGCCAGAATTTGCCCGAATCGTGCAGAAATGCGCCCAGGGCCGTTTCTGTCAGTGTGGGGGTTCCGTCAGCCATTGGAAGAAAATCCTCATCTCATTTCGTTGCCCGATGACCTGATTTTCAGCAGCCAGCGGATGCCGCGCCTGGCCCCGCAGACGAATGACCGTCCTGCGGCCGGCCCGGTCATGCCGCCTCCACCGTGTACCTTCCCAGACCCATGACGGCGCCTTTGCCGACATGCGCCCACTGGCCAGCCCAGAGCAGCGGCCAGAGCGGCTCCAGTCCCGCGGTTTCCAGCGTGTAGCTGCCGACGACGCCGCCCATCGGGATTTTTCGCTGTTGCCGGCTGGAATATCGCGTCCAGTCCTGCCATTTCAGCTCCCGCCGCGTGACGCGCGCCGAGCGCGCGAGCTCGCGCAGCCCTGCATGATCGAGCCGCCATGGCGTCTCCGTATGGAAACGGCTCAGCAGTGCAAGTCTCCGCAGCAGCGCCGCCACGAACTCGTCCAGGCCCATGCGTTCGGGCTCCACCAGGTCCTGCTCGCGGCGCACGCGCAGGGGCGTTTCGATGCGCAACCGAATGCGCGCCGGCATGGGCGGTGCAGCCGGCGTCCAAGCCCGGCCCGCCAGCAGAACGCCTTCGGGCGACATCGACCGGCGCCAGCCGCCCTCGGGTGTCTGCTCCTCCACCGAGAGAAGCCGCAACGGAAGGCGTTCGGCGCCGATGCCCCGCTCGGCGCCCTGGCGGAGGGCATGGACCACGTAGGGCCACTGATCGACGCCGTGGCCGATCAGCGTCACGTCTACCGTCTCTCCGCGCACCTCGCGCGGACGCCATTCCGGCTCTGGTGCGAGCACATACGGATGGGGCGCCTGCTCGACGCTCGACGGCGCCGGTTCGGCTACACCAGCGGGAGTCTCAAACACATACGGGTACGCACAGGACGCCCGCACCAGGCAGGGGGCACACTCGCGGTCCCGGGTGATGCAGACCAGGTTTTTCAGCGCCATGCCGAACAGGCCGCGCCAGGCCGAACCCCGGTAGCCGCGCACCGTATAGGGCTGCTCCGCCTCAAAGCGCAGGCGGAAGCGCCGGACTGGAAATTCTCCTGGCAATTGCGCCGTCAGCGGCATTGATTCTTTTTGTACCACGGGCTGCTCCTTCAGAGCATCCAGGGTCTGCATGTTTTCTTTTTCAGATTTTTTCGCCCTGACATTACGTGATTTATCCGATTCTGATGACGACAACAGCATTCCCGTCCATTGCGATGCCACTTCGACAACGTTGTCATCCCCGCCATCATAAGCCTCGCAGAAATCCGAATTGACAAGCCGCCAGCAGCGCCGGGTTGCCGTCCGATTCGCCCGAATAAAGCTGCGTCAGTTTTTCGAGAAGACTCCGGAGCTCTGCTTCCCTGCCCCGGCTCCGCGCACGGAAGCCGTGGATCAGCACGCTTGTGTTGCGCATCGTCGGCCCCCAGTCGCCCAGCCAGTCCAGGTTCGTGAGCTTCCCGGCGATTTCGAGCCCGCCGGCATTTCCGGATTTCTCTTCGATGAAATGCAGCAGTTCGGCCGCCTTCTGGCGGGACAGCTCGAGAAACCCATCCTCGTTGGGTGCCGGCCTGCGCTGAGGCGGCAGAGTTTCGAGCCATGCCCGGACTCTTTCATCCCGAGCATCCGTACGGCCCGAGTCGATGCCGTGGCTGAACAGCCGCATCTGGCCCAGCAGCTCGAGCACGCGATACAGGCGCACCAGCACTTCTTCGTTTTGCCCTTCGCGCAGCCGGCGGCCGGCGTTGGCCAGCAGGTCGGCGGCGAGAGCACGGCAGTAGCCGACATTGTCGTCGGAGTCCGGCGCCGAACGTCCCGCAAGGACTTGCAGGACGACCTGCTGCCCGGCCGCAGGCAGCAGGTCGCGCAGGGTCGCGGGCGGGTTGGCCGGCATGCCGTTGCGCTGGGCCAGCCGCGCCGCTTCCTTGTAATCGAAACGGTCCCATGCGCCCCAGAACTGGGCCGCCCAGGCGAGCCAGCGGATCTCCTCCCTCAAATGCCCCTCGTAGAGACGCCTCGGCGCTCCGGGAAACAGCGCTTCCACTGCGCGGTAGTTGCCGGTTCTCAGATATTGCGCCGCCAGGTTGACGTCCTGACGCTCGAGCGCCTTCTGGGGCGGCACGTCCACGATGACTTCCGTTCCAGGCCTCACCATGCCACGGTTGTCGCGCTCGCCGGTGATGTAGCGGATCTGGCCGACGCGGTGAGCCATCGCCGCCATCGCGAGGGCGGCCGTCATCGCTTTGGTCCCACGGGTGACGTCGGCGGTGATGTTTTCGCGTTGCCAGCCTTGTTCGAGCATCCGTTCGATCACCGCATCAAAGTGACGGAAGCAGGCATCGGTGTTGTCTTCTTCTGTCTCCTGCCGTAGCGCCCGCACCTGAAGCGGGAATTGCGGGAAACGCTCTTGCAGCAGTCGCGCGTTGGGCTCGGTCTTCCGGGAAGGCAGCAGCACGATGCATTGCCACTCGCCCTGCTCGAAGGATTTTCGGAAGGGCGTGACGATTGTCTCCTCCAGCCTGTCAACGGTGCCCTCGCCCACGGTCATCACGAGCACCTTGCCGTTGCCCGGAAGGCTGAGCGGATTCTGGTTCATGGGTGATTCTTCTCTCCTTCGACTACTGCCGCCGCGGGCTCACAGGGTGAGCCTGTGCCGGCGGAGTGGAATTTTCCCCGGCAAAGCGGATCCTGTCCGGCGCGACGCTGATCCGGTATTCGGTTTCCGTTCGCCTGCCCACGGACTGGATCTCAAACCCGTAGGAGCGCTCCGCCCCCAACGCGTCGCGCAGTGCCCGGTTGGCGCGGGAGACCCGCTCGAGGAAATATTCGCGATCCATGCCGCGTCTCAGGGCGCGGCGCGTGCGCTCGATGTCGCGGCCTCCGGCGCACTGCTCGTATTCCTGCAAGTACGCCTGAGCCAGCGGTTGATCCTCGCTGCCGCTGGGGCAATGCACGCCCTGGCCCTGCCGGCTGGCGCGGGCGATCATCGCATAAAAAGCCATCTCGGCAGGCCGCATGCGCACTTCAACGCCGCCAGCGGTCACGATTCCTTTCCCGCGGTCGAGCCACAGCTCGGGGTACAGCGCCTGCTGAACCGCAGCAACCGTTTGGCGAAAGCCGCCTTCCGGAGGCTGGCCGCTGCGCTCGAGCAGTTCGCGAAGCCTTACGAAGGGGATTTCCGCCAGGGTCACCCGGGCGGTGGAGGCATCCAGCGGACGGCTCTCCGGCGGCGGCGTGTGGATCACGTGTGGCTCGCGGGTGGGATAGAAGAAAGCCGGGTGAGACTCAAAGGGCGGATCCACCAGCACATGGGACAGCGAGTCCTGCGGACGGCCGCACAGGGACAGCGCGTAGCCGGCGAAAAAGCCCATCGTTTTTCGTCCGCCGGCGATGGACACATGCAGCTCGTTATGCGGGTTGCGGGTCAATTCGCGGATCTCCCGGAGCAGAAAATCCGCCGCTGCGGCGTTGTCCTCGGCGGTGCGGATATCGCCAAGCGGCCTGCCTTTCGTGTCCTGGACGACGCGGATGGATTCGGGGCCAAACCGGATCGCCGGCAGGCGGTATTCGCGGCGCAGGCGGTGAAACCAGCCGGACTTCGGGTCCAGCAGCGTCAGCCGCGCGCGTTCCGCACCTTCAGCAGTGGTCACCAGGCGGATCTCGTGCGGGACCCATTTCGGGCTGCGCTGCACGGCGAGCGCGTAGACCGTCTCGGTGACCACCTGTGGCGATAGTCCGGTGACCACCAGAAGCACGCGCTGTTTCCGGGCCGGCGTTGCCGCTTCAATCCCTTTTCCGGCGTTCATTTTCCCTCTGTTCATATATCAAATCTGCGGGTGAAATTTTCTTGATGATTTTTCCTCAGTACCCGAAAAACCCTCTGGCGCCTTCCACGAGCCCGGTCAGCAGGAGAAAATCGCTCTCATACATGACGCCCAGACAGACGGGCTCGGCGCCTTCAGGCAGCGGATAGGCGCGGACGTCGTCGGAACGATGGTGGATCTGGCCGGCCAGGCCGGCGAGGATCCGTTCGAGCTGGCGTTCCGTGCAGACGGCGAGAAACACGGAATATTGCAGCGCATGAGCGTGCTTCACCAGATAGGCATGCACCTGCCGGAGCCGGCGCGGCTCGGTGATGTCGTAGGCGATGATCCAGCAACGGAGTCCGCTTACTGCCATCGCATTCCGCCCAGCCAGCACAGGAAGTTTTCCAGCACGGCATGAACGAAGCGTTCATCCCGCGGCCGCTGCGCCTCGTAAGCGGCCACCTCCTCGGCCCGGTTGGCTGGCAGTGGCTCCAGCCGCCGCACGGCTTCGTAGTGTCCCCAGGCGGCCAGTTCCGCGAGGTCCGCCGGCAGGTCAATGCCGCGCCTGCGCCCGGCCACAAGTGTCGGGCAGAGCCGAAATTCGGTCAGCTTTTTCTGGACGACGTTGGCCGCAAGCCCCAGCCAGCTTTTCAGGACTTGCGCCGCGGCCGCGGGGCCGGCGAACTGTGCCATCAGCGCCTCCATGGCCGGCTGCGGGGTCAGGTGGCGCATGGGTGAGAGGCCCGCGGCGCGCAGGGCGCGGATTATGGCCCGCCGCTGCTGCGAGCGCTGCCAGTCCCGGTAGCGGCCGGGCGCGTCGCCCCGTTCGAGAAACGCCTCCAGCAGGACGCTGGCCCGAGGCGCTGGCGCGCGCCATGGCAGAAAGAATCCCACCGGAACGCCGTCCGCGTTCATCGCGCCCACGGGAATGCCGCGCATGGCGCAGGCGCGCAGCGCGTCCAGTTCCGCTTCCACCAGTCCGCAGAGGACTACCTGCGAGAGCCGTTCCAGCGGATATCGGCGCACGGCGCGCGCCGGGGCCTCCACAACGAGCGACGGGCCATCCAGCCGGAGCCGAACGCCGGGCGCTCCTGCTACATAGAGGGGCCGCATGGCGTCATGCCTCCTGCCTCTGACACCCGCAGGTAGGCGCGGTCGGCGGCGCGCGCCACGCGCCGGGCCATTGCGCGCATCCTCCGCCGCAGCCTTTCCAGCGGTTCTTCAATGGACTCGTAGAAGGCGCGCCGCCCTGCCTTGCCGAGCAGGCACGCGCCATTCGTTTTCTGGAAATGCTCCTTGCGCAATGAGCGCGAGCGGAACAGCTCGACGACAATGCGATCAGCCGGAGCGCGGAACGGCTCCACCAGGTCGCAGGCAAGGCCGGCGCGGCCCGGCGCGGGCTCGTGGAGGAACCCGATGGACGGGTCGAGCCCTGCCCCCGTCGCGGCCTCCACGGCCGCGCCGTAGAGCAGCGTGTAGAGAAGCGACAGACAGGCGTTCACAGGGTCGCGCGGCGGGCGCCGGTTCCTGCCTTCAAATCCAAGCTCCGGTGCAAACAGTTCCCGCAAGGCCTCAAAGTATGCGGCCGATGCGGCGCCCTCGATGCCGCGCGCCGCGTCGGCGGCCGGCCGGTCCCGCCGGAGGCGCACGGCGAGGGATTCGATTCGTTCCGCCGCCTGGGCAAGCCTGGCACGGCCCGCGCCCGAGACCGCTTCGGCCCGCAACAGCCGGATCATGGCCAGGCACTTTGCATGCACCCAGAAGCGCGCCCAGCGGTCTCGGGCGGGCCCGTGCAACGCCATCGCTGCCTGCCCGAGCCGCCGGCCTGCGTCGCCCCTGGGCAAGCCCGTCAGCACGGCAGCGCGGTCCTGCCGTGGACGGACAATCACCACGCCGACTCCGGCATCAGAGAGTCCGGCCAGCAGCCCGGTGGAGAGCTGAACGCCGGCGGTGATAACGCAGCGCTCCAGATGAAGCAGCGGCACGCGCTGCTGGAGCTCCCCGCCGGCGCGCACGGCGAGGGCGCCATGATCGAGCTCGAGCTCGGCCCCGCTGCGGTCGATGTACAAGGTCGCCATCGTGGTTCACCCCGCGTAATAAAAGGGCAGATCTTCGGGCGGCACGGCGATGCCGAGCGTCCTCACCGGGCTGCGCATTTCGATGGGAATGAGAAAAAAGCGGTCCTCGCGAGGCTCGATCACTTCGCGCATTTCGCCAATCAGGCGCTGCTTTTCCGCCTCAGTGAGGAAGCATTCGAAGACGGATTTCTGTCCGCCGGTGGCGTACTGCTTCATCACGTGCAGCGCCTTGCGCAGGCGGCCAGGGTCGCAGATGTCGTAAGCGGCCAGATACAGGCTCCGGTCAGGCATTCCAGAGCCAGAATCGCCTCATCGGGCCGAAATGACAAGATTTGACAATGTTGCCGTGGCGGCAGATGCCAATGTTGCGTGGCCGCCACGGGCGGGCCTCAGGCTTCGAGGCCTGCCCGGCGATTACCATTCGACGCGCTGGCCGATGGTCAGCTCCCACACCCGAACGCCGGCATCGCTCACGAGAGATGCCAGCTCGGCGGGCCGGCCGGCGAGTACCGGGAAGGTGCCGTAGTGCATGGGAATCACCGTGCGCACCTGAAGCAGGCGGCAGGCCAGTGCGGCCTGCTGCGGCCCCATGGTGAAGTGGTCCCCGATGGGCAGGAAGGCCAGCTCAGGCTGGTAGAGCTCGGCGATGAGCGCCATGTCGCTGAAAACGGCGGTGTCGCCGGCGAAGTAGGCGCGCCGCCCGTCGGGGAAGTGCAGCACATAGCCGGCCGGTTCTCCCCCATAGACGAAATGGCCTTCGTCGAGGATGCCCGAGGAGTGTTTCGCATCGGTCATCGTGACTTTCAGCGCGCCCGCCTGCTGCGTGCCGCCCTTGTTCATGGCGGAGGTGTTTTCCACCCCTTTCGATTCGAGCCACGTGCAGATTTCGAAATTCGAAATCACCTGCGGACGGAAGCGCTTGGCCAGCGCCACCGCGTCGTTGATGTGATCGAAGTGGCCGTGGGTGACCAGCAGCGTGTCGATGCGCGTGAAACCACGGCCCGCGGGAAACGAAGGGTTGCCCTCGACCCACGGGTCGATGACGATGGTCTGACCGTTGTCAAGTACGAGTTCGAAAGTGCCGTGTCCAAGCCAGGTGATGCCGGTCATGCCTTCATTCTAAGCAGACCGGCGCAGGGCGGCTATTTCCGCTCGTACCTGCCCATGGTCCACGCTTCTTCGAGAATGTGGCCGCGCAGGGCCTTGTCGAATTCGAGCCGCTTGACACCCGGCGCCACCATCAGGTGGCGCGTATCGAGCGCGTAGAGTTTGAAGAAATACCGGTGCGGACCATGGCCGCGGGGCGGCATCGGGCCGTTGTAGCCCTCCTTGCCAAAATCGTTCACGCCGCTGATGCCAAGCCGACCGGGCACGAACCCTTCGGCCAGTCCCGTCTCGGTGACGGGGATGTCCCACAAGATCCAGTGTGTCCAGACCCCGCCCGGGGCATCGGGATCATCCATCACCAGGGCCAGGCTGCGCGTGCCCGGGGGCAGGTCCTGCCATTCGAGGGGCGGGCTCAGGTCTTCCCCCTCCCCCGTGTGGCGCCTGGGAATCCAGCCGCCTTCGTCGAAGGCGAGCGAGCGAATCCGGAAAGCCATAAGAACCTCCTTCGGCGAATCATTCCGGCTTCTCTATCATGATCCCGAAGCCCACCGGTGCCAAGCCCGGAATCGACACCGGCAGGCGCCCGGTCACGGGGATTTCGCCGAAGACGGCGCGCACAGCGGCCTGCTCGCTGGGCCGCGCAGTGCTGAAGGCCGCCAGATAGGCGGCGGCGTCCGGATACGTGCGCAACAGATAGGGATTTCCGAAGGCGATGAAGACGGCGGGACGGCCGGAGGTGAGAATTTTCCGGACAAACGCCGGGTAATTTCCGGTCAAATCCACCGTGCCGCGATAGGCCGAGGCGGTCACCCAGGCGGCGACGACCGGTACGGCGCAGGCGGCCGCGCGCTCGGCCTGTGCGTTGAATTCGGATTCAGGCAGACCCGGATCGAGCAGCGCGATGCTGCCGACGCCGCGGGCGCGCAACGCCGCGCGCAGCTCCATGCCCTGGGTGGAAAACCGGCTTCCGGAAAGAAGAAACCAGCAGGACTTTTGTGGGTCCTTCAGCGGGAAAATCCCGCCTTCATTTTTGACCAGGGTCAGCGCGCGCTCGGCGGTGCGGGCGGCGTCGGCAAGATCGTCAGGGTCCAGCAGCGTATTGGAAATCTCTTCGATCCGCACCCGGCGTTGCCGGTGCAGCCCCAGGCGGACCTTGGCCTGAAGCAGCCTCAGCACGGAGCGGTCGATCCGCTCCTGGGTGAGGCGGCCCGTGCGCACGGCCTCCAGGATGGCGCGGACGGCGGCGCGCGGGTCCTGCGGGATCAGCAGCAGGTCGTTGCCGGCCTCGAGCGCACGGACAGCGGCCTCGCCCGGCGGAAACATCTGCGTGAGTCCCTGCATGTCCATGGCGTCCGTTGTCAGCAGGCCGCGGAAACCGAGCTCGTCCCGCAGCAGCCCGGTCATGATGTGGCGCGAAACCGTCGCGGGGATCCGTTCCGGTTCGAGCGCAGGCACGGCCAGGTGAGCGGTCATGATGGCATCGACGCCCGCCCCGATGGCGGCGCGAAACGGAACGAGCTCGACGGCGTCCAGCCTCGCGCGTTCTGCTTCCACCGTGCCCAGGCCAAGGTGGCTGTCGGTGACCGTGTCGCCGTGGCCCGGAAAATGCTTCACCGTGACGAGAACGCGGGAGGCAGGATCAGAATGCGCGCCTTCAATGAATGCGCGCACGAAGCGGGCCACGCTCGCCGGATCCTCGCCGAAGGATCGGATGTTGATGATCGGGTTGTCGGGGTTGTTGTTGACGTCCGCCACCGGCGCGAAAACCCAGTGGACGCCCATGGCGCGGGCTTCGCGGGCGGTAGTGCGGCCGAGGCGCCGCACGGCATCGACTTCGCCGGCAGCCGCGTAGGCCATCGCGTGGGGAAAAGGCGTGGTGGAAGTCATCCGCATGCTGGCGCCGCGCTCAAAGTCGCCGCCGACAATGAGCGGGATGCGCGCCAGCCGCTGCATGCGGTTCAGGAACGCGGCCATCTGATACGGGTCGGCGCGCTCGACAACGCCTTCACGGACACGGTTCAGAACGATAAGGCCCCCAACGCGCAGGTCCCTCACGAGCGCCGCCAGCGCCTGATACTCAGAGCTCTTCGGATTGGGCGCGTCGCCATAGAACGGTACCATGACGAGCTGCGCGGCGCGTTCGGCAGGAGTCAGCGACGCGAGCCAGCGGCGCGCCACGTCGCCGCCGGGACGTGTCGCGCCGGTCTGGGCAGCCGAAACGGCGAGAGCCAGTGAAAGGAATGCGGCCAGGATTTTCGCGCGCAACACACTCACAGGCTAGCAGGCGGCGGAAACCCTCGCGCGAGGGCGCCAATCAGGCTTCAGCGGCGCGGTTGGTGCGGCGCCTGGTGCCTGCCGCAGAGGATTCCCGCGCCGGAGGTTTGCGCGCGGCCCGCAATAGCCGGTTGATCGCACTGGTCAGGTGCTGGACTTCGCGCGCGCTTTTCATGATCACCGTGTCCGCACCGGTGTTCTTTTCGTTGAGACCCAGCGCTTCGACAAAACCGGACAGCAGGACGATGGGCACTTCGGGCCTGCGGCGGCGAATTTCGGCGATGAATTGGACGCCGTCCATGTCGGGCATCCGGAAGTCCGTCACCACCAGATCGTAGGCGTGGCGTTCGAAGAGACGCAGTCCGCTGGAGGCGTCTTCGGCGCAATCCACCGTGTAACCGATTTCTGTAAGAATCGCCTTGCGGGCCGACAGGCCGGAGCGGTTGTCATCGACGAGGAGGATGCGGGCCGGGAGCGGCGCTCGGTTACTTCTCCGCGAGGTCATGCGCGAAAACCATGCCGAAGGTAACAGAGCGATGACGTGCGTGTCAACGCTCTGCCAAGACATTCATGCGCAGGGAAATTTCGTGCTTGACTTCGGCGTGCGGCTGTGGCAGAGCTACTCGACCTCGCGCGGCGCGGTGTAGCCCGTCTTGTGGATGATCTGGTACTTGATCGGCTTGCCGCGCTCGTCGACAACGCGCAGCGGCTGGCCGCCCTCGCCGATGAGCTCCACCTTGATCTTGCGGGGCTTGCCGTCGCGGGCGATGTTGACGGGCTGGTAGGCCAACTGGTAGGTGTTGCGCAGCGCTTCGTTGATCTGGCGGAAAATGCCGCCGTACTCGCCGAAGAAGCGGGGAAACCACGCATAGCCGCCGGTCTCGCGCGCGAAAGTGCGAAGCTGGTTGTCGGCCTGAAGAAAATCGAGCCGGGCGATCGGACCGAGCAGCCCGCGCGCGTCGTACCATTCGCGCAGGGCCTGAAGCGTTCCGAGAGCGTAAATGGGCACGCCGGCGGTCTGGAGCTTGCGCCGACATTGGTCGAAGGTGATCTTCGAGAATGTATCCATGCCGCTGCCGATGTAGAGGATGGCTTTGCGGCCCTCAATGTCGCTCATGCGGTCGGCAACTTCCGTGAGCGCGTCATACAGGTTGGACTCGGAGAAGCCAGGTACGCGGAGCCGGGCCAGCGCCTCGTAAGTCTCCTGGCGGTTGTTGGTGAAGTCAGAGAGGATTTCCGGCCGCATGTCAAAGGCGACGACGGCGACCATGTCTTCGGGCTTCAGCGTCTGGACAAATCCGTAAGTCGCCGTCAGAGTCTCCTGCCACCCGTAAGACCAGTACTGCTGGAAGAGTCCGCTGAACTCGATCACCATCGCCAGCGTGATCGGCTGCTCGCCCGTGCCGAAGCTGATGACCTTCTGGGGGACGCCGTCTTCCAGAACACGGAACGCCTGCTGGGGGATGTTCGGGATGAATCGGCCGCGGTTGTCGAGCACGGCCACGTCCACGTTGACGGTCCAGACGTCAGAGCGGAAGGTGGGGCCTTCCACCGGGCCGCCTTCGGCCTTCTTGCGGAGCTTCGAGGGGATCTTTTCAGCCTCCTGCTCCGCTTCGGCCTCGGGCGCGGCCTTCTTCTTCGGCCGGGCCACGGTGTCGCCGGTTTCTTTCTTCGGGCCGGCCTGCGGGAACAGGACGGACGGCGCGGCCAGCAGTACGGCAACAGCCAGAGGCAAAAGCAGGCGGAGCAGCCTCATCGCTCGGATCCCTCCTTCTACAACAATAAGACGCGTCGCCCGGCGGCCGCGGTTGCCCGGATCACTGGACGTTGTCATCCCACCCCCCGCCGGTGCGGCCCTGCTTGCGGAGATAGACCTGGAAGCGTTTCCGCGCACGTTGCAGCTTCCACTCCCGGTAACGCTGATCGAGCGTCTGCAACAGGCCCGCACGCCGCGCTGAAGTCACCGGGCGGCCCCGGCGGCCGTAGGTCCTGAGCCACACATATCCGAACAGCAGGCCGCCGAGATGAGCAAAGTGGCTGACGCCGCCCCCGGTATCGCCCACGGCGCTCAAAAAGACAATGGCGCCGAGGATGAGCACGAACCAGCGCGCCTCGATCGGAAACATCAGAAACAGATAGATGATGGCCCTCGGAAACAGCATCCCGAAGGCGATCAGCACGCCGAAGACGGCGCCGGAGGCGCCGATGGTGCGCGTGTCCATCGAGCCCGTCAGCGCATTGAGCAGCACGACACACAGCCCGGCGCCAATGCCGCAGAAGAAGTAAAAGTGCAGGAATCTCCGCGTGCCCCAGGTGTCTTCGAGCGGCGAGCCAAACATCCACAGCGTGAGCATGTTGATCAGGATGTGGCCAAAGCCGAGCGGACTGTGAAGGAACATGTAGGTGACCAGTTGCCAGATGGCGAACTGCGTCAGCACCGCGCGGGGCGATAGCGCCAGTGGAGCAAAGATGCCGGCCAGGTAGGTTCGCGCGGCCAGAAAATACAGAACGAAGCAGACAGCGTTGACGATCAGCAGCCAGCGCACGCCCGGGGTCATGCGGAACATGGAGGGCGGGCCGGGCGCGCGGTTCGGATACGAATAGCCCATCGGAAGAGTCAGTCTCTGCTTCAACAATACCACCGCGCCCGGCGCGGCCGGCGGCGCGGATGGGCCGCCATGGCCCGAATGATGGGCCGCAGGCCCCTGGCGGCCGGATCCTTGTGGCGCTTCGCGCCGCCTCCATCGCGCTTTCTCAACATCGGATGGAGCGAGCCCGCCGGGCGGGCGGCTCCCGGAATTACGCACGGCCATGAGGCCCGCCACAGGCCGCTCGTTTTCTTCGCGCTTCCGCTCGTTGACGCGCGGCTTTGAGGACCGTGATTCCCGGGGCGGCAGTGCCAGGCGGGCACAACCCGGCGCCGGGCCGCCTTTTAGCTCCCGGCGGGCGCGTCAGCGCACCGCCGGGAAGGCCGCTGACGGCTGCGGCGCCGCGAGACGGCAATCAGTGATAAAACTCCTGGCGCGCCTTGTCGCTTTCAAATTCGATCTCTTTTCCCGATTTTATCGAAAGCATTTTCAGCGCACTGCGGTTGATTTCCTTGCCGAATTCAACCACCAGGCCCTGGGGCCGGCCCTCTTCGTCCGTATATCCGATGGTGGCGAAATGGCGGCGCTTTTTCGACAGCAGCATCGGCAGCGCGGCCAGCCCCAGCGTGGTGGCGCCCCAGCCGATGGTCGCGCCGATCCGCCGGCCGACTTTCTGTCCATATTCGATGCTGGTGATGCGCGCGTAAGGAAGCCGGTATTCCCTGCCGGCAAAGCGGAACACGGCGGCGTCCTCTTCCAGCCGGACCCGGCCTTCGGCCCCTTCCGGCACGTCTTTCCACATGCCGCCCAGGTAGCGCACCTCATTTTTGCCTACGCCGGCCAGCGCGGCCGGAGCAGTCAAAACCAGGGGAAAGATGATTCTGCGGGTGAACCGTTGCATGGGCGAAAGAAATCTCCTTCGCCTCAAGTGTGCCGGGATCCGTGGCTCACCCAGTGAGCCCGGGCGAGAATTTTTTCCGGGCGCGCCACCCGTCGGCGCGGCCGGAACGGAACCCGGCAGAAAGGATCAGCTCTCTGGACCGGCCGGCTCAGCCGCGTCCGAACCGCGCATCGAACGCCAGTCGAGTTCCTTGAGGAAGCGCGGGTTTTCGCGCCATTTCTCGCTGACCTTGACAAACAGTTCGAGGTAGACCTTCCTGCCAAAGATCGCTTCCAGCTCCAGCCGGGCCGCCGTGCCGGCCTCCTTCAGCCGCGCACCCTTTTCGCCGAGAACGATGGCCTTCTGGCCGGGACGCTCGACGTGCACGGTGGCCAGGATGCGCAACAGCTTCGGCTGGTCCTCCCAGGTGTCGATGGTCACGGCAACGGAATGCGGCACCTCGTTCCGCGTCAGGTGCAGAATCTTTTCGCGCACGATTTCGGCGGCGAGGAAGCGCTCGGGCTGGTCAGTAAGATGGTCGGCCGGGTACCATGCCGGTCCTTCGGGCAGGCGCTTCAGGATCGCCTCCCGCAACTCGTCCAGCCCTTCGCCGGTGAGGGCGGAGATGGGGAGATACTCCTCGAAGGCGTGCCATTGCCGGTACTGGTCGATCAGCGGCAGCAGCAGCGACTTGGGCCGCACCGCGTCCACCTTGTTGAAGACCGCGAGCGTTGGCGTGCCGGCCTTCTTCACCAGCTCCACCGTGCGCTCGTCGGCGGGCGACAGTTTGCGGGTGCTGTCGATGACCAGCAGCAACAGGTCGCGGTCCTGCAAGGCCTCGGCCACCGACTCCATCATCCAGCGGTTGTAGCGTGTCTCCGCCTCGTGGATGCCGGGCGTGTCGAGAAAGACGACCTGGGCCGAAGCGGTGGTCCAGACGCCCTGAACAAGCGTGCGCGTCGTCTGCGGCCGGTCGCTGACGATGGCCAGTTTCGCGCCGACGAGCGCGTTCAGCAGCGTCGACTTGCCGGCGTTCGGCCGTCCGAGAAGAGAGACGAAGCCCGAAACAAATTTCTTCGATTCTGATTTTTTACGGCTCAGCTTCACGCTCTGGATTCTCCTGCGGCGGCGCGGCGCTGATGCGCACCCGGTCCACCCGGTAATCGTCCGACGACAGCACTTCGATGCGCAGCCCCTGCTGCTCGACCACCTCGCCCGGCTTCGGAACCGAGCCATGCCATTCGCTCACCAGACCGCCTACGGTGGTCGCCTCCACCTCGTCGCCGGGGCGGAACCCGAAATACTCGCGCAGGTGGTCGAGATCGAAGGTGCCCGAGACGGTGATCGAGCCGTCCTCGCCCCGTTCCACGTCGTGCTGCGGCTCGTGCTCGTCGCGGATCTCGCCGAAGACTTCTTCGACGAGGTCTTCCATCGTCACCAGTCCGGCCAGCCGGCCGTATTCGTCGACGACATAGACGATGTGGATGCCGCGCTCCTGCATCTCGCGCAGCAGCGCCGGCACGGGCTTGGTTTCGGGAACCGCCTCGATCGGGCGCATCAGGTCGCGGATCGTCTTCGTGCGGCGCTGTTCCTCGTCGAGCTCAAAGAGGTCGCGCACGTGAATGAAGCCGATGATGTGGTCGATGTCGCCCTCATAGACGGGAATGCGGGAAAACTGCTGCTCGCGGGCCAGGCGCCGCAGATCTTCCAGCGACGAGTTCGCCTCGATGGCGACGATCTCGCGCCGTGGCGTCATCACCTCGCGCACGCGCTTGTCGCCGAAGGCGACCACGTTCTGGATGAGCCGCGAGTCCTCCCGTTCCAGGATTCCTTCCTCTTCGCCGGCCGTGATCAGCGCCTCGATCTCTCCGGCGCTGTCGGCCGCGGATTGTTCCGGCTCCGGCTCGCCCAGTTCGAAGAGCTTTTCAAGGAACTCCAGACTCAAGGTGGCGGGACGGAAGACGAGCCCGAGCATTCGCAGCGGCCTGGCCAGCGGGGAAACCCACCGGCCGGAGGTGCGCCGGTACAGCAACTGCGGCGCCACGTAGGAGGCCGCCACCATCACCAGCCAGGCCGAGAGGGCCGCCTCCAGACGCTCGCGCCAGTCCCCGCGGGCAGCGGCGGCAAACGTCACGCCGCACAGGACCAGAAGCGTGTGCTTGATGAAGGAGAAAACAAAAGCGCCCTGTTCTGTTTCGTGGCCGAGCTCGTCCTGGAGCTTCTCCTTGAAGTATTCAAGCGCCCTCGATTCGCGCGTGCGCAGCCGGAGCGACTCGAGATAGAGAAGCTGCACGAAGCTGACCACCACGAGCAGCGCTCCGAACAGGAGCGCCAGGAGAAACATCATGGGCGCGCTCCCCGCCGCCCCGCCCTGTCGATGAGTCCATGCGGCAGCCCCAGCCGCAGCCTCCATTTCCGCTCGGCGCGCCGCATCTGCCCGGCATCGGACTCATGGTCATGACCCAGCAGATGGAGCACGCCGTGCAGCAGCAATATGCGCAGCTCGGTGTCGGCCGAATGCCCCATCTCTCTGGCCTGGCGCCGCGCGCAGGGATATGCAATCGCAATATCGCCCAGCGAGCCGATGCCGTCGCCCGAGGGGAAACTGAGCACATCGGTGACACGGTCTTCGCCGAGAAAACGCCGGTTCAGGCCGCGGACTTCGCGGTCCGTGGTGATGCGGCAGCAGAACGGACGTCCGCCGGCCAGCTCCTGTTGCAGGCGCCCTGCGAACTCGCGCAACGCCTTCCGGTCAAGCCCGGGCGTCGGAACGGCAAAGATCAATAACGGGTCTTCTTTCA
The DNA here is from genome assembly GCA_026002855.1 of Bryobacteraceae bacterium. Lineage (NCBI taxonomy): Bacteria > Pseudomonadati > Acidobacteriota > Terriglobia > Bryobacterales > Bryobacteraceae > Bryobacteraceae bacterium. Next base: position 3,715,636 of record BPGD01000001.1, on the reverse strand, counting down.
TGCCTGTGCGGCGGCCGTATCCTCTTCGGCCGCCGCCGCGGGCTGCTCCAGCCGCAGCGACATCTGACGGCCCGGCCCCATCAGCTCATTGTATTGTTCGTAGGCGCGGACAATGCGCTGCACCAGCGGATTGCGCACGACGTCGCGCTGGTCGAAATAGACCACCTGGATCCCTTCCACGCCCTTGAGCACCTCGATCGCCTCGCTGAGGCCGCAACGCTTGCCCGGCGGCAGATCGATCTGCGTCAGGTCGCCAGTGACAACGGTTTTCGAGTTGAAGCCCTGGCGCGTCAGGAACATCTTCATCTGTTCAGCGGTCGAATTCTGCGCCTCGTCGAGGATGATGAAGCTGTCATTCAGGGTGCGCCCGCGCATGAAGGCCAGCGGCGCCACCTCGATGACATTGCGCTCCATGTATTTCTCCACGCGCTCGGTGTCCAGCATGTCGAACAGCGCGTCGTAGAGCGGGCGCAGATAGGGGTCCACCTTCTCCTGAATCGTGCCCGGAAGGAACCCCAACCGCTCGCCGGCCTCCACGGCCGGCCGCGTGAGGATGATGCGCGTCACCTGCTTGTTGAGCAGCGCCGAGACGGCCATTGCCACCGCCAGATACGTCTTGCCCGTGCCGGCGGGGCCGATGCCGAAGACCAGGTCGTAGCGCTCGATCGCGTCGAGGTAGGCGCGCTGGTTCGGCGTCTTCGGGACAAGCGATTTCTTGCCAAAATTGCGCGCACGGCCGCTTTCAAACAGCGAACGCAGCGTGACCGTGTCGTCCGCCGTCAGGACGCGCAGGTAACTGTTCACGTCCCCGGCGGAAAGCTTGTGTCCGGCCTCGGTCAGCGAGATGTAGTCGCGCAGGATCCGCTCGGAGCGGGAAACTGCTTCCGGCTCCCCTTCGATTTCAAAGGCGTCCGATGTAAGACGTGTGGCGACCCCGAAGCTCGATTCCAACAGACGGAGATTCTCGTCCCTCGTGCCGAAAAAGCTCTCAAGGCCGCGGATCAGAGGCAGGCGTACTTTCATGGGGCGAAAGCGACGCCGCCAGCAAGGGCCTGGGCCGTCATTCTGCTTTCAATATACCACGCGCCCGCGCCGGAAGCCCCCCACGCACCCTCCCCCGCGGGCCCCCCTAGCCCGCCAGCGTCGCCAGGCCCATAGCCCCAAGATGCTTCTGCATCCGGCTGCGGAGCTCCAGACGCGCGCGCAGAAGTCGGCTCTTGGCGGCGGCAATCGAAATCCCGAGCATCTGGCTTACCTCTTCCATCGGGCGCTGTTCGACGTCGCGCAGAATGAAGACCTGCCGCAGCAGCGGCGGAATCCGCCGGATCTCGGTGTGAAGCACGCGCCCGACCTCCTCGCGCCCCAGCGCCTGCTCAGGGGTCGCCGTCTGGTCGGGCAGGTCCAGGCGGACACTTTCCTCGGCCGCGACCGGTTCGTCAATGGACACATGACGCGCGCGCCGGTCCTTCCGCAGCCGCATCAGGCACTGGTTCACCACGATTCGCGACAGCCAGGTGGAGAACTTCGCGTCCTGCTGGAACTGGCCGATGTGTTCAAGCGCCTTCCACAGCGCGTTCTGCACCTCATCGTCGGCGTCTTCCGCGTTCTTCAGGATGCTGAGCGCCAGACGGCGGCAGGTGGCCTGATGCCGTCTGACGAGCTCGGCGAAGGCTTCGTTATCGCCCGCCTGCGAAAGCACGACGAGCTCAGGGTCCTCAAGACGGCTGTACCGGGTCTCAGGGTCGGGCATGGATGGAATCCCCTCTACTAACAGTTCAAGTTTACGGCTCTGGTAAAATCTTTTCAAGCCTAGTTGAAATTCTGGTTCATCTCTGCTAAAAATTCGAATAGGAAATTTAGTGGTGCTGAAAGAAGAACACTCCTCCCCTTCTGAGTCGGGGCCGGAGACGATTCAGCGGGTGCTGTCGTCGTACGAAATCGGCGCCAGGCTCCGCCGGCTGCGGCTGCGGAAGAAGCTCGGCCTGGTCGAGCTGGGCAAACACACAGGCTTGTCCGCTTCGTTGCTGTCGCAGATCGAGAACGGCAAGCTGGTGCCGACGTTGCCCACGCTGGCGCGAATCGCGATGGTGTTCGACGTGGGGTTGGATTACTTCTTCAGCGACCGCCGCCGTCGCGGGTTGCTGGCGGTGGTTCGTGCCGGCGAGCGGATGCGCTTCCCCGACCGGCCGGACTCGCCGGCGCCGGCCTACTGGTTTGAGGTGCTGGCGTTCTCCGCCCAGGAGAAGTCGATGCAGGCCTACCTGGCGGAGTTTGAACCGCGGCTCCCCGGGCAGGTGGCTGACCATGTTCACGATGGCGCGGAATTCATTCTGGTGCTGGACGGCGACCTGGCCCTGCGCTACGAAGGCGAGGAGACAATTCTGAAACAGGGCGACAGCGTCTATTTCGACGCTTCCCATCCGCACGCCTACCGCGCCGCGGGGCCGGACAAAGCCCGGGCCGTCGTGGTGACGACGCCGCCGCGGATCTGAGAGCTGGAACGCCCGGGCGGCGGCTGGCGTCCATGGGGCTGGTCAGGAAATGATATTCTGACCGGTGGCCGTTTCCGCGGCCCAGATCTTTATCAAGGAGATACACCACGCGTATGAAACGTCTGCGTCTTCTGCTGCCGGCCTGCGCCGCTGCCCTCACGTTCCTGGCCGCTCATGCTCTGGCCACGCCGGAGATGAGCAAGAAGGAGAAGAAGCCGTGCACCACTTGCCATGAAAAGGGCAAGCCGACCAAGGAGAACCCACTGTTGAACGAGATCGGCAAGTACTACAAGCAGAAGGGCACGCTCGAAGGCGCGCCCAAGAAGTAAGCGCCGTTCCGCTCTCCAGGAGGGGCGGAGGGAGGGGTTCCGCCCCAACTTCTCAGATTCTGCGAGCCGCTGGTTCAGGAGCGTATCCGGATTCTCCCTTCAGGACATGCACCGGGCAAGCCGAACCCGGCCTTTCCCTCTGGCTGGTGTGGTGCCATCTGCCCGCGGCGCGAGCCGGGAATGCGGGCGATTTCGCGGCGCAGGGCGCCGCATGAAGGACCGTTCGCCGCCGGGGCTCAGGGGGCGCCGGAAAAAGCCTGGCGGCGGAAGGAGGAAACGTCGCATCTAAGGCCGCGTGCGGGGCGTGGCGCGGATTCGCTCCAGCCGCTCCGCCATCATGCCCACCCGCTCCGGATGTTGTGCCGCCAGGTTGATTCTCTCCCCGGGATCCTGCTCCAGGTCGAATAGCTGCGGCGCCGGATCGTTGCCGAGCTCGATGCCCGTCTCGCGGCTCACCCTCGCGCCCCTGCCCGGGGCCACGTATTTCCAGCGTCCTTCGATCAGCGCCAGCGTCCCGGCCTGTTCCACCAGATGGTCTCGCCCCCGGGCGGATTGGCCGAGCAACGCGGGCAGGACGTCGAAACTGTCCGGCGCCGCGTCATCTTCGAGCCGGACTCCCGCAAGTGAGGCCAGGGATGCGAACAGGTCGATCTGGCTGACCAACGCGCGCGACGCTGTGCCGTGCTTCCCATGCCCGGGCCAGCGGACCAGGAACGGCACACGGGTGCCGCCTTCAAAGATGCTGTACTTGCCCCCGCGCCAGGGACCGGCGGGACGGTGGTTGCCGAGCTTCTCCACCGCATTGTCGCGGTAGCCGTCGTCGAGCACCGGACCGTTGTCGCTTGTAAAGATCAGCAGCGTGTCGCGCGAGACGCCGTGGCGGTCCAATGCACCGAGGATCTCGCCGACGCACCAGTCGAGCTGGACAATCGCGTCGCCGCGCGGCCCCATGCCGGAGCGGCCGACAAAGCGCGGATGCGGCACGCGCGGCACGTGGATATCGTGCGTGGCGAAATAGAGAAAGAACGGTTCCTGGCGGTGGCGGGCGATGAAGTCAAGCGCCCGGGCCGTGATGGTGTCGGCCATGTCCTCGTCTTTCCACAGGGCCTTCTTCCCGCCGGTCATGGAACCGATGCGGCTGATGCCATTCACGATCGCCATGTCGTGTCCGTGGCTGGGCAACATCCTCAGCAGGTGCGGATGCGTGCGGCCGAGAGGTTCGCCGGGGAACGGCTCCTTGTAACTGACGCGAATGGGGTCTGCCGGATCGAGGTTCACAACGCGGTGGTTCTCCACATAGACGCACGGCACGCGGTCGCCGGTGGCGGGGATCAGGAACGCCTCGTCGAAGCCGATCTCCAGCGGGCCGGGGCGGATCTCGGCGTTCCAGTCGAGCTCGCCCGATCCCAGCCCGAGATGCCACTTGCCCACAACGCCCGTGCGGTAGCCGCGCGAGCGGAGCATCGCCGGCAGCGTCGGACGGCCGGGATCGATGATGAGCCGGGCGTCGCCGGGCAGCACGCCCGTGCCGGGCCGGCGCCACGCGTATTCGCCCGTCAGCAGCGAATAACGCGACGGCGTGCACGTGGCAGCAGGGGAATGCGCGTGGGTGAATCGCACGCCTTCGCGCGCAATTCGGTCGATGTTCGGCGTGTGGACATGGCGGGCGCCGTTGGCGCTCACGTCGCCGTAGCCGAGATCATCGGCGTAGATCAGGACGATATTCGGCGGCCGCCGCCCGGCGGCGCCCACCGCCAGCGGCGCGCCCATCAGCGCCCGGCAGAAGCTGCGCCGGGCCAGCCGCGAATCCCCTGGAAAGGACAGATGCATACGCCGGGGATTCTATCGCAATGGCCGCAGATTCACCGCATTTTCACACCAGACGGATACAATCGGAAGTGCCATGCCACTGCTGGGACCCGATCTGCTGACGCGCCGCGCGTTTTCCCTCTCGCTGGCCGGCGGCGCCGCGCTGCTGCGCGCCGAGGAGCCGGAGATGCACTGGGCGCTGCTATCGGACACGCACATCCCCGAAAACCCGGAAGACTCCTACCGCGGCTTCCGGCCCGTGGACAACCTCCGCAAGGCCGTGCCGATGGTGCTGGAGGTGAAGCCGCAAGGCGTGCTGATCTGCGGAGACGCTGCCCGGCTCAAGGGACTGCCGGGCGATTACCGGATGCTCAAATCGCTGCTGGATCCCCTCAGCAGCCGCATGCCTGTGGCGATCGCGCTGGGCAACCATGATGACCGGAAGAATTTCCTGGATGTGTTCGGCGGCTCGCAGCCGGGCACGCAGAAGGTGAAGAACCGCCATGTACTCGTCATCCAAGGCCCGGCGCTGCGCTTCATTGTGCTGGACTCGCTCATCATGCCCGACTTCACGCCGGGGCTGCTCGGCAAGGACCAGCGCACCTGGCTGGCGCAATTCCTCGATACCGCCGCGCCGCTGCCCACCGTGCTCTTCATGCACCACACGCCCGACGACAGCGACAGCGCGCTGCTGGACATGCCGCGGCTGATGGACATCATCCGCGGCCGCAACATGGTGAAGGCCGTGGTTTTCGGCCACTCGCACCGCTACGCGCATCTGGTCTGGGACGGAATCCAGATGATCAATCTGCCTGCGCTCGGCTACAACTTCAACGACAGCGAGCCGGTGGGCTGGGTAGATGCCGTCTTCAGCGACAGAGGCGCCAGTCTGACGCTGCACGCCCTCGGCGGCAACACCGAGCGCGACGGGAAAACCGTGGTGCTCGCCTGGCGCAGTTGAACCCGCGCCTGCGATAGGATGGCTTCCCTGGAAAGTGGAAGCCGCCATGCCCCCGTTTGCCGCCTTCACCGTGCTGGACTGGCTGATTCTGGCCGCCTATCTGGCCGGCATTGCGCTGCTCGGCGTCTGGATCGGGCGGCGGGTGGGCCGCACCGAACAGTATTTCCTGGGGGCGCGCCGTTTCAACCGCTGGGTAATGATCGCCCAAAGCTTTGCTTCCGGAACGCACGCCGACATGCCGGTGTCGCTGGCCGGAGCCGTTTACGCCCGCGGCTTCAGCGCCATCTGGTTCCAGTGGAAAAACATGTTCGCCACGCCGTTCTACTGGCTGCTGGCGCCCCTGTACCGCCGCATGCGCCGCACCACCATCGCCGAGTTTTTCGAAGACCGCTACGGCGCACGGATGGGCGCGGCCTATATGGTGTTCGCGCTCGCCTTCCTCACCATCAACATGGCCAGCATGCTCAAAGGCGCGGCCAAGGTCATCAGCCAGGCGGCCGGGGGCGACATCCCGGTCAATGCCATCGTCGTGGCGATGACGGCGGCCTTCCTGCTCTACAGCTTCATTGGCGGGCAGGTGGCCACGGCGTGGACCGAGCTGGTGCAGGGATTCCTGATCATCGTCCTGTCCTTTCTGCTCATTCCACTTGGCTGGGGACTCGTGGGAGGCATGGCCGGCATTCGCGACGCGCTCGGCCCTGAACGGCTGACGCTCACCGCGCCGGAAGGCATCGGCCCGTGGTTCATCCTGATGCTGACGATCAACGGCCTCATTGGCATCACCAGCCAGCCGCACATCATGGGCATGGTCGCCACCGGACGGGACGAGGCCGCCTGCCGCGAAGGATTCCTGTACGGGACGTTCGTCAAGCGCTTCTGCACGCTGGGGTGGGCGCTCACCGGGCTGGTGGCTGCGGCGCTGCTTGCGAAAGGCGTCTTTGGCACAACCACGCTGAAGGACGCCGAGGAGGCCTTCGGCTTTGCCTGCCGGCATCTGCTCTTCCCCGGCGGCAAGGGCCTGCTGGTGGCCTGCCTGCTGGCCGCCAACATGGCGGCCTGCTCGGCTTACATGGTCAGCGCCGGCGCGCTGTTCACACGCAACCTCTACGGCCGCTACCTCGTGCGCCACGGCAGCGACCGGCACTACCTCCGGGTGGGACGCCTCAGCGGGCTCCTGATCACGCTGCTCGGCGTGCTCTATGCGCTGTTTCTCATCGAAAAGGTCCTGAACACGTTCCTGCTCACTGAGACGCTGGCCACCTATGTGGGCATCGCCGTCCTCGGCGGCATCTTCTGGCGCCGCGCCAACCGCTGGGGCGCGCTGGCCGGCATCACCGCGGCCATGGCCGCCAACTTCGGCATATACTCCTGGCTGGGCCAGCGCTTCGACCACTGGGACCCGAACGTCTTTCTGGCCGCGCTGCTCGTCGGCACGGCCGCCTTCGTCGTTGTCAGTCTCCTGACGCCCGCCGAGCCTGACGCCGCGCTCGATGACTTCTTCCGGCGCCTCCGCACGCCAAGTCACCTCAACCCGGAGCAGGCGGCAACGATCGAAGACGTGGAGCGCGAGGCCGCGCGCCGCGGCGAGCAGCTCCTGCTCACGCATCTGCTGCACCCGTTGCGCGGGGCTGCGGGCGAGCCGTTCTGGCGCGCCTACCGCATCGACCTTCAGGGCTTCGCCGCGGGATGGGTCATCGCGCTCGGCATGGTCGCGCTGGCATGGCTCATCATCCGGTGAGCCGCCAGCCCGGCGTTACCGGCCCATCCGCGCCACGCTCTCCACGAGCTCTTCCGGCTTCACCGTGGCCGTACCCAGCTTGCCGACGGCGACGCCGCTGGCGTGATTGGCGAGCTCGGCCGCTTCGGCCGGCGCGGCGCCGGCAGCCAAAGCCAGCGTGAAGACGGCGATCGCCGTGTCGCCGGCGCCGCTCACGTCAAACACCTCGCGGGCCCGCGTCGGCGTGTGATAGGGCCGGCCGCCGCGTTCCAGCAGCAGCATGCCGTGCTCGCCCAGGGTGATGAGCACCATCTGCGTGTCCCAGATCTCCAGCAGCCGCGTGGCCGCCTCCTCGGCGCCCGCCTCCGGCAGCAGCCCGGCGGCGGCGCGGGCCTCGCGCAGGTTCGGCTTCACCGCGGTCACGCCCCGCCAGACGAGCGGATTCAGCGGACTGGGATCGACGGTAATGATGCGGCCTCGCGCCAGCCGGCAGAGCCCTTCGACGAGCGCCGGCGTGAGAAAGCCTTTGGCATAGTCGGAAAAGATCACCGCGTCCCAGCCGTCCTTCTGCGCCTCCAGCCGGGCCAGCACCTCGCGCTCGAGCTCCGGGTGGATGCGGCGGCGCTGCTCGCGATCGATGCGCACCACCTGCTGATGCCGGGCAATCACGCGCGTCTTCACAATGGTGGAGCAGGCGCCGGAAGCCGCTACGGCCGCGTCGTCGATTTCCGACTCGCCGAGCAGCGCCGCCAGCCGCTCGCCCGCCGCGTCCTGGCCGCGGACGCCGGCCATGCTGACGCGCGCGCCGAATTCGCGCAGGTTCCGCGCCACGTTGGCGGCGCCTCCGGCGAAAAAAGACTCGCCCGTCACCTCGACCACCGGCACCGGCGCTTCCGGCGAGATGCGGCTCACTTCGCCCCAGACGAACTCGTCCAGCATCAGGTCGCCCGCCACCAGGATGCGGAGTCCGGGAAATCTCGAAAGGATCTGCTGCGCCCGTTCGACACGCATCGTCTGCGCCTCTGCGAGTGTAGCAGAGCCGCCAGCTACAATTCCGGCCAGGAATGTTTCGGGTAGCGCCGCATCAGCTCACGCCGCACCTGCGGGTACAGCCGTTGCCAGAACCCGCCCAGGTCCTGCGTCACCTGCACCGGGCGCTGGTTCGGCGCCAGCAGATGCACCACCAGCGGCGTCTGCTGCGGCCCGATGCGCGGCGTCTCGGTCATGCCGAAGAAGTCCTGGAGGCGCGAGGCGACATAGGGCGGCGCCCCATCGGGATAGCGCACTCGCACGCGCCGTCCCGAAGGCAGCCGCAGCCATTCCGGCGCGAGCCGCTCCAGCTCGGCGGCGCGCGCGCCGAGCGATGCCTTCATCGCTGCCTCCAGTCCGCCGGCGCCGGCGGCGCCCCGCAGCTCATCGAAGGACCGCAGCCCGCGGCAGAGCCCGCGCAGCACTTCGGCGAGGTCCGGCTCCGGAAGCCCGGCGAAGCGGATCCGCCGCCGCAGTTCTTCCAGCGCCTCCACGTCGGCGAACCGCTCGATCCCCGCTTCCAGCGCCTTTTGCGAGAGCAGTGCCGCCGCCTCGTCCGGGTCCGGCTCGTGCCGGCGGGACTCTTCCACCACCAGCGCGTCATACATCAGCCTCCACACTTCTTCGACGCGTCCGGCCTCGCGGTTCCATTCGAGCGTGCGCTGCTCGCGCAGCCTGTCCGGGAACACGTCCACCAGCAGCTCCGGCTCGATCCCCACGGCGCGCCGCACCACCGGCAGGCCGCGCTCGGGCCGCTCCTCGGTCTCAAGCGCCACAAGGAAATCTTCCTTTTCGACGCCCGCATCGGCGGCCAGCAGGGCGGAGCCGCCGCTGGACAATTGCAGTTCGCGCCCGCGCCGGCGCCGCGCCACGCGGTCCGGGAAGGCCCGCAGAACAGACTCTTCCAGCGCCGCCGACGGGCGCGCGGATGCGACCCCGCGCAACTGCCGTTCGATCTGCGCCGTCTGTGCCGGATGCGCCGAGGAAAGCTCCGCCGCCAGGCGGATGGCTGGCGCGCCGCCGCGCTCCACCAGTGCGGCCAGCCTCGGATGCAGCGGCAGCCGCGCCAGCCGCCGGCCGAAATCCGTGAGCCGCCCCTGCGGGTCCAGCGCGTCCAGGCGCCGCAGCAGTTCTTCCGCGGCGGCCACGGACTCGCGAGGCGGTGGCGTCATCCATTCGACTTCCAGCGGATCGCGCACGCCGGCCGCATGCAGATGCAGCAGGACCTGCGACAGTTCGCGGCGGAGGATCTCCGGCGTGTCCTGCTCCGGGCGGCGCAGGAAATCGTCCTGCGGGTACAGCCGCACGGCGACGCCCGGCCCGGTGCGCGCGGCGCGGCCGGCGCGCTGAATGGCCGACGCGCGGCTGATGCGCCGCAGCTCGAGCCGCGGCAGACCGCTCCAGGGCGAATCCGAGGGGATCCGCGCGAGTCCGGAGTCCACCACCGCGCGCACGCCCGGAATCGTCACGCTCGACTCGGCAATGTTGGTGGCAAGCACAACGCGGCGCCGCACCGACGGCCGCACCGCCCGGTCCTGCTGTTCCGGCGGCAGGTCGCCATGGAGGGGCAGCACGTCGGCCTCACGGGCGATGGTCCGCGCCGACAGCGTTTCCAGACAGCGGCGGATCTCGGCGGCCCCGGGCAGAAAAACAAGAATGTCGCCTTCTGTTTCGTTCTGGCAGCCCTCCACCGCTTCCCGCACCAGCTGTTCCAGCGGCGCGGCCGAGTGCGGCGTGTAGCGCACCTCCAGCGGATATAGCCGCCCTTCGCTGCGCAGCACCGGGCAGCCGCCAAGAAAAGCGGCCACCGCGCCGCCATCGAGCGTGGCCGACATCACCACCAGCCGCAGGTCCGGCCGGAAGGTCCGCTGAAGCCGCCGGAGCAGCGCCAGCGCGAGGTCGCCCTCCAGGTGCCGCTCGTGGAACTCATCCAGCACGACCGCACCGACTCCCTCAAGCAGAGGGTCCGCCAGCAGTCGGCGGGCCAGCAACCCTTCGGTCAGGTACAGCAGCCGCGTGCGCTCCCCGGCCACTTTCTGAAAGCGCACCTGCCAGCCGACGGTCTCGCCGGCTCGCTCGCCGCGCTCCTGCGCCACCCGCTCGGCCGCCAGCCGCGCCGCCAGCCGCCGCGGCTCCAGCACCAGCACCTGGCCGGCGACCGCATCCAGCATCGCCGCCGGCACGCGTGTCGTCTTGCCCGCTCCCGGCGGCGCCTCCACCACCAGGCACGGCGCCCGCCGCAGCGTTTTGAGTACTTCGTCCAGGATCCCGTCAACCGGAAGCCGTTCCACATATACACTGTAGCTATGGCTGTCACCGTCCAACCGCCCAGGCGTCTCCTGTTCGGTCCCGGGCCTTCGCCCGTCCATCCACGCATTTATGAGGCAATGAGCCGGCCCATTGTCGGCCATCTCGACCCGTATTTCTTCCAGATCAACGAAGAAATCCGCGCCGGCTTAAATGCCTGTTTCGGAACGAAAAACGAATTTACCATGGTGATTTCCGGCACCGGCAGCGCCGGAATGGAATGCGCCGTGGCGAATTTCGTCGAGCCCGGCTGCACTGTCGCCGTCTTCGCCAACGGGTATTTTAGCGACCGAATCACCGAGATGGCGCGCCGCCACGGCGCCCGGGTCGAGCGTCTGGAAAAACCCTGGGGCCGCATCTATACGGACGGCGAGGCCCGGGAGTTCATCCATGCGGTGCGCCCGCAGGTGGTCGCCTACGTCCACGCCGAGACCAGCACCGGCGCGCACCAGCCGGGCGCGGCCATCTGCCGGGCCGCGCACGAAGAGGGCGCGCTGGTGATCGCCGACTGCGTCACCAGCCTCGGAGGGATGCCCGTGCTGGTGGACGAAACGGGCATCGACATCGCATACAGCGGCACGCAGAAAGCCCTGGGCGCGCCGCCGGGCCTGGCGCCCATTACCTGTTCGCCGCGCGCCGTCGAGTATCTGCGGCGGCGGAAATCGCCGCCCGCCACCTGGTATCTCGACCTGAAATTGCTGCTCGACTATTACGAAAGCGCGCACCGTTATCATCACACGGCGCCAATTTCCATGTTCTACGCCCTGCGGGAAGCGCTGGCAATCATCGGGGAAGAGGGCGTGGAAAACCGCTGGGCGCGGCACCGCCGCAATCACGAGCGCTTTGTCGCCGGGCTGGCCGAATTGGGCATTCGCATGCATGTGGCCGAAGGCGAGCGGCTCTGGACGCTGAATACGGCGTGCGTGCCCGAAGGCATCAACGATGCCAATGTCCGCCGGCGTCTGATGGATTCCCACGGAATCGAGATCGCCGGCGGCTTCGGCCCGCTGGCCGGCAGGGTGTGGCGCATCGGCACCATGGGCTACGGCTCGACGGAAGAGAACGTCGACCTGTTGCTCGACGCCCTTCGCGAAGCGCTCCGGGCCGAAGGCTGGGAGGGCTGAGCCGGCTGTCTACGGGGCTGCCCGCTTTGAGCAGCGCGGAGGCGCATGACCTGCGCCCCCCGCGCTTGCGTCCCGTTTCACGCCACGCGCGTCAGCGCAGCGTGAACCCGTCGGTCAGATTCGCAATTTGCACTTTATACTCGCCGGGCTCGAGCGTCCACCGGTTGTTCAGCCCGACGAAAGCCAGGTCCCTGGCGGCGAGCTGGAACTCAACCGTCTTTTCTTCTCCCGGCGTGAGTTCGATCTTCTGGAAGCCCTTCAGCTCCCGGTTGGGCGGAGTGACCTGCCGGTAAAGGTCGCTCACGTAGAGCTGGACCACCTCCTTGCCCGTGCGCGGGCCGGTGTTCTTCACCTTGACCGAAACAGTGATGCTGCCGGTGCGCGGCATCACGTTCGAGCTCAGCTTCAGGCCGCTGTAGGAAAACGTCGTGTAGCTGAGGCCGTGGCCGAAGGGAAACTCCCAGCCGGTGGGATTGTCATGCGTGTTTTCCGCCGGCTTGTAGTCGTAGGTGGTGAAGCCGTTCACATTCCGCGGATAGCTGAACGGCAACTTGCCGCTGGGGTTGACCTCGCCGAACAGCACCTCGGCCACGGCGCGGCCGCCTTCGTTGCCAGGCAGGCCGGCCCACAGGATGGCTTTGGAGTTCTTCGTGATCGTGCGCAGTACGCGGGGCCGCCCGCCCACCAGCACCGTCACAATCGGCTTGCCGCGCGACGCCAGCGCCTCGATGAACCGGATCTGCACCTCCGGCAGCGCCAGGTCCTCGATGTTGCCCGGCGTCTCGCAGTAGGTGGGCTCGCCCATCACGGCGACGATAACATCGGCAGTATCGGCGGCCTGCACGGCCGCGTCGAAGTCCGTTGCCCTGTCCCAGGTGACGCCCCTCACATACTGCGTGTTGGCCGCGCCATTGAGCTCGCGGATCGCCTTCAGGATGGTCGGTTTGTCCTTCGGGAACAACTCTTCCTTGTTGCCCTGCCAGGTGAGCGACCATCCGCCGTTGAGCACGCTCAGCAGGTCGGCGTTCGGCCCGGTGACGAGCACGCGGCGCCCTTTGGCCAGCGGCAGCAGGCCGTCGTTCTTGAGCAGCACCAGCGCCTCGCGCGCCGCCTGCAGGTTGGCCTGGTGGAATTCGGGTTTGTCGAATTCCGCCTTCATCGCCGGGTCGGGCCGCGGATGGTCAAACAGGCCCACCTGCATCTTCACGCGGAGGATGCGCCGCACCGCATCGTCGATGCGCGCCATGGTCACCTTGCCCTCCTTGACGCACTGCGGCAGCAGCTCGGCAAAGCTGTAGTCGTAGGGCACCATGCTCATGTCGACCCCGGCATTCACCGCCATGCAGACGGCGTCTTTGGGCGTCGGGGCGACGCGGTCGCGCGTGTGCAGCCGCTTGATGTCCTCCCAGTCGCTGACGACCAGGCCGCGGAAGCCCCACTCTTTCTTGAGTACGTCGTTCAGCAGCCAGGAGTTGGCGTGGCCGGGCACGCCGCTGATCTCGCCCGAGTTCACCATCACCGTGGGCGCGCCGGCGCGCACCGCCGCCTCATACGGCGGGAGGATCACCTGCCGGAGCGTGCGCTCGTCGAGGATGGCCGGCGTGCGGTCCTTGCCGTTGAACGGCATCGAGTAGCCGGCATAGTGCTTGACGCAGGCGGCCACGCGGTCGCGCGCCGCCATGTCCTTGCCCTGGAGCCCTTCCACATAGGCCACGCCGAGCCGCGAGGCCAGGTAGACGTCCTCGCCAAACGTCTCCCAGAACCGCGGCCACAGAGGCTGCCGGCCGATGTCCATCACCGGGTAAAACGCCCACGGGATGCCGGAAGCGCGGGTCTGATAGGCCGAAATTTCGGCGGAGCGCTTCACCAGGTCCACGTTCCAGGTGGCCGCGGCGGAAATCGCGTTCGGGAACAGCACCGAACCCAGCGTGTAAGTGGCGCCGTGGATCGAGTCGATGCCATACAGCACCGGAATCTTCAGCCGGGATTTCTCAACGACGTCCTGGATGGCGTTGAGAATCTCGTGCCAGTGTTCGACCGTGTAGGCCTCGCCGTTGACGTTGAGGATCGAACCGACCTTCCACTTGAGGATGGCTTCCTCGAGTTTCTGCGGATCCAGCCGGTGATTGCGGCCAACCGCGTTGGGCACGGAGACGACGTCGATGGTGACCTGCGTCATCTGGCCGACCTTCTCTTCCAGCGTCATCTGCCGGAGCAGACTTTCGATGCGCGCTTCCGGACCCGCGGCCGGCGCCGCGCGCCGGCGGGCCGGCTGGCTGGCCAGAGGAAGCACGCCGATTCCGACGAGGAGCAAGAGAAACCATTTCCGGGACATAGCTCTCTTATTGTCCAGAATCCGGTGACTGAAGTGCAATGCAGGCGGCGCCGGTGGGAGACGCACCGCGCGGCGCCGCGCCCCTCGGGAGGGCCCGCACCGGCCGCCGCGCGCGGGTTGCATTCCAGGGCGTTCCTTGGCCGAAAAGCAAGGCTCCCGCCCCTGTGGAAGTACAAGCGCCGGAGATAACACGCAGACGACTCGCACCGGCAGATGAATCCACGGTTACGCCGCAAAGGTCGACGCCTGCTGCGCGGCAGCCGCGGAGAACCAACGGGGACAGGACGTACGGAACTGAGAAATAGCCCTCTGTGATGCGGTGCGCCGTGACACGCTCAGATTCCGGAACGGAGCCTGGCTCGCGGGGCCCACAGCGTTCAAGGGTTGGAATCAGCGCGTGGCATTTTCCGGCCGCAGTCGGCAGAAAAAAGACGGTGAGCTCCCGCAGCGTCCAGCAGGACGAGCGTGCAACCATCGCGGACAAGATCACGGTCTCCCCAGGCATTTTCCCGATTCGACGTGAGCACGAGGAACCGCGGCGCCTGCGCCAGAAATTGCCCGTATGGAACGACATTGACCGGCACAATCTTCGAGAAGCGCTCGAGTGTGAGATCCACGGAATCGGTTCCTGTCGCAGCGACAGCCCGCGCCCGGTCCGTCAGGTAATACATGAACTTCTGGGCCTCATGCGGTGTGTGATGCCAACGCTCGAGGAATAAAATACCGTCGGCAATCACGATGGGCATGGCTGAAAGGTAAGCGCGATGGATCCATTGATCCACCAGATCCGGAGAATTGTGTTGCCGCATGCTTCTGATAAAGTCACGGCCTGCACTGGCCGCCTGCACCCCGTGCAGAACAAGCAGGAGGACAAGGATGGCTGCCGCATGCCGCCTCGGCAACCGGGAGGCGGCGAGACCCAGCAGAAAGGCAGCTCCAAGCGTCACCGGCAGGATATAACGCCCCGCCATTCCGCCGCGAAACAACTTCAATGCAAGAAAGGCAATGATGGGAAATACCGCCATAAGGGCGACTCCCAGACAGGCTTCTGCGCGGCCCTGCATTGCGCAGATTGTTGTGTTTCCCGGAGAATGCTGATCCCGTGGAACTCTTCCGGATGCTGCATCGTGTTCTAATATCCAGGAGATGCCAAGCCATGCGAGGAACGGAGCCAACAGGCGCCAAAGATCGCCAAAATTCAGGGCCAAGGCGTAACTGAAGCTCTTTAACGTAGTGGGCGCCCAATAGTTCAAGGAGAACTCTCGCCGGGCGGTGAGCAGGAAAGGCAGTTCCAGCAGGAGAATCAGTGTCGACAAGGCAAGCGCCGCCACAACCGGCCAACGGATCGTTCGAGAAGTCCACACCCGCCACGCCTCCGCAGCGGCAAAGGCGGCGATGACGAAGATCGTGTAAGGATGAATCGCTGCCGCTAGGCCCAGCGCCGCCGCCAGCCACCATCCTGCCGCCCTGCTTCCGGCAGCCCGCTGCCAGGCCAGCGCCGCCACGCCACAGCAGCCGAGCAGGATGCCGTAAGGTCGAGCCTCAGAGGCGTAGCGCAGGGCCAGCGAGACACCAAGGAACAAGGCTCCGACAAGCGCTGCCAACGGGCCGCAACACCGGCGCAGGAAAAAGTAGACCGATGCCGCCGCCGTGGCGACTCCAGCGGCCGGCAGGATGCGCAGCCCGACTTCCGCACGCGGGAAGATTCGCAGCGGCCAGGACTCAAGCCAGTGGAAGAGAGGAGGGACCGTGTCGCTCGCGTTCAGAACGGCACGGACCATACTGCCGAAGTTGTCCAGCTTCGCCAGATGGAATGTGACAATTTCATCAAACCAAAATTTTGTTGCTGAAGCATTCAGCAGTCCAACGGTGAAGATCAGTAGAGCGATCAGGCGGGCCGACACGTCACCGTTGTGTTCGATCCACTGAAGGATCCAATCGCAACCTTTTTCGGCCTTGCGAATGGCCGCTACTGGATCGAACACCAGCCGCATGCCTCTGCTTGCTCTCATAGGGGGAGCCTAATGAATTTCCGCACGCGAATGCAAGAATCTGCCCGAGCGGGACGAAAGCCTGAAACGGACTTCGCAGATCCCTGACGCCGGTGGCGGACTGTCAACTGAACTTTTCGTTCCGGACGACCGGGCCACCGGACCGGGACTGCGGCCCGGGGCGCGAAAAACGGGATCAGCGTTTCTGCCCGAGGGGCTGTCAGGAATCGGCCGCTGCGCTCAGCGGTGCCCCAGATACATCAGCCAGGCAAGGCCGAACACAGTGACCGCGAACCATCCGAGCGCGCGCATGCCGTAGCGGAAGCGCTCTTCATCGGTTTTTTTTGTGACAACGGCCAGCACGGCCGAAATGAAGATGGCCAGGATGAGCGTCGCCTCGAAATGGGTGAGGGTCATCTTCATGACTCAGTCCTTCCTGCCCGCGGCGATCTCGAAGGCGTCCACCATCGCCAGGACGTTGAACAGTCCGGCAATGACCATGAACTTGGTGCCATAGTCGACCGAGTGGCCGGCCACGTCCGGCGCGTTGTAGCCGAAAATGCGGGCCAGGATGTACAGCAGGCCGGTGGCACGGTCGGCGAGCGCGCCGCCGACGTAGATGATCGTCGTCAGCAGGTCGCCCGTCATCGGCTCAAACAGGTAGCCGCGCATCAACAGGCCCAGCAGAAAGAGAATCGTCGTGCAGCCGCAGAGGATCGCCCCGCGGTAGTAGCGCCGGAGGTAGAAATGGCCGCCGCCGGGGATCAGCCAGGCGATGAGAACGGGCGGCAGCCACTGCCGGGCCGGCGGCAGCGGCGGCAGGGGTGCGGTCAGCTTCTCGCTCATGACAGTTTCTAGTGTCGCATGGTCCCCCGCACCGGTTGCGAAGCCAGCCAGATCATCGCCTCCAGCACCCGGGCGCACTGGATGTCGTTCACCCTCAGGTAGCGGTGGCGGCCCGCCGGATCGGGCTCGAAGCGCGTCATGCCGCGCTCGTCGATCCGCACCCAGCCGGGCCCGGACACGGTGAAGTAGCCATCCTCAGGCCGTGCCGCGTAGAGCACCGCCGTGAGGTCCCACGTCTCGCGGTCGTAGGGGAATTTCATGTACAGCTTGTAGCCATCGACCACCGGGTGGCGGCCCGCCCACGCAAAATCGTGCTCGATCGAGCGCGCCGGAAAGCGGATGGCGCGGCCGACCTCGAAGCCGCTCCACACGATTGGGCCGGGCCACTCCGAGGCGAGCTTCCGCGCCGAGGGAACGTCTTCCTTGACGTTGTACTCGGGGCCGCCGCCGGCGAAGTCTCCCGCCATCATCACCAGCAGCCGCACTTTTCGCGCGGCCAGTTCCCGGCCTCCGGGCGAATCGATCAACCGCGCCAGGTTCGTCGAGAAGCCCACCTGAACGATCACGATGCTGCCATCCGTTTCCTCCGAGAGCACGCGCCGTAGCAGTCCAACGGCTTCCGGAAACTCCAGGTCGTGCGGCCAGCCGCCCTGTTCCAGGGCGCGCCGCACGTAGTTGCCTTCGTCGGGCGTTACGCCGCCGCGCACCAGCCCCACCGGCAGGTCGCCACGCCCGTAGAAGCGGTTCACCGCACTCACGTACCGCGCCGCCCAGACGTTGCTTTTGGTCACCGTCACCGCCCGCAGCCGGATCTCGCCGCGGGCCTCCAGCGCGTGCAGCATCGCCAGCGCCAGCGCGTCGTCGATGTCGTTGCCCATGTCGGTGTCATAGATGACTGGCACGGGCCCGGCGGCCGCGGCCGCCGCCGCAAACAACAAGATCAGGGCGATCTGTTTTTTCATGTCTCGTACTCCACGCTCATCAGGCACAGCCCGCTGGCCGGCATCGCCGGCCCCGCCTTGCCCGCAAAGCCGGGTGCGAGCCGCGCCTCCACATCTTTCCGTTCCAGGTTCCCCTTGCCCGCTTCCACCAGCGTCCCCACCATCATCCGGACCATGTGTTTCAGGAAACCGCTGCCGCGGACGCGGTAGACGAGCTCTTCGCCCTCGCGCCACAGCCGCGACTCGAAGATGGTCCGCACCTTTGATTTGCCCAGCGCGTCCCGCTCGTCGGCGGCGGCGAACGCCGAAAAATCGTGTTCGCCTTCAAACAGCGGCGCCAGCTCGATCATCCGCTCTTCGTCGAGCGGGTAAGGAAAGTGGCAGAGATAGAGGCGCCGCATCGGCGGACAGATCTCTCCGCGCCAGATGCGGTATTCATAGGTCTTGCTGCGGGCGTGGTAACGCGGGTGGAAATCGGGCGGCGCCTCCTCGACATGGAGCACTCGGATCGCCGACGGCAGCAGCCGGTTCATCGCCCGGCGCAGGTTCGCGCACGGGATGCGGTTGTTCAGCGAAAAGGCCGCCACCTGCCCCAACGCGTGCACGCCCGCATCGGTGCGCCCGCTGCCATGAACCTTTACGGGCGCGCCCTCGATCTCCGAAACCACTTTTTCAAGCCAGCCCTGGACGGTGGGAAGGCCGGGCTGCACTTGCCAGCCGTGAAACTCCGTGCCGTCGTAAGCGACGAGAATGCGGATCCGCCGCATGGCGTCTTATGCCGGCCGCGAGCCTGGCTTTTCCACGGGAATGCCCTGCGCGCACAGCGGGCACTCATCCGGCGGCCAGTTTTCCACTTCGAGCACGGCCAGCGCGACCCGGGGGACGCCGAGGTCGGCTGCGCCGCCACTGCGGTCGATGATCGAGGCCGCAGCGGCCACCTGCCCGCCCAGTCCGCGCACCACCTCAGCCACCTCCAGCGAACTGCCGCCGGTCGTGATGACGTCCTCGACGATCAGGACGCGCTCGCCGGGCGCGATGCGGAAACCGCGCCGCAGGGTCATGCGCCGCTCGGCGTCCCGCTCGGTGAACACATGGCGGACGCCTAACGCGCGGGCCACTTCATGGCCGATAATCAGCCCGCCGAGCGCGGGGCTGGCCACTACGTCCACTTCGGCAGGGACTCGCTCGGCGAGCGCGCGGCCAAGCGTTTCCGCATGGCGCGGGTGCTGAAGGACGAGCGCGCACTGGAGATATTTCGATGAATGCAGGCCGCTGGAGAGCCGGAAATGGCCTTCGAGGAATGCGCCGGTGGCGCGGAACAGGTCAAGGACTTCGCTCTGGCTCAGCGGCATCGCTTCGCGTCGAGTGTAGCAAAACGGCGCCGCCGGACGATCCGCCTCCGGCTGGTGGGTGTGGCTGTTCGGGCGAAAGAGCGCGTCCGAGAGCCTGTTGGAGCATTTCGAGGCTCACCGGCTTGGTCAGCACGTCGTTCATGCCGCATTCGAGGCAGCGCCGGCGCTCGTCTTCCAGCGCGTGCGCGGTAAGGGCTACCATGGGCGTGCGCTCCAGCGGGCCGCCCAACTGGCGGATCCGCCGCGCGGCCTCGTAGCCGTCCATCACCGGCATCTGGCAGTCCATCAGGATGAGGTCGAAGGCCTGGGATTGCGCCGCTTCGACCGCTTCCGCACCGTTGGCCGCCACCGTCACCTGGCAGCCGAGGCGCTCCAGCAGCTTTCGGGAGACTGTCTGGTTGACCGGGTTGTCCTCGGCCAGCAGCACCGAGGCGCGCAGCGGCAGCCTCCCGGGTCCGCCGCTGGCGGGCCGCGATTCCGCGGGAGCGGAGGCCGGTAGCGGCGCCTCAAACCAGAACAGGCTGCCCGCGCCCGGCTCGCTTTCACAGCCCATCTCGCCTCCCATCAGTTCCACCAGCCGGCGGCTGATGGCCAGCCCGAGCCCGGTGCCCTCGGTCGCCTTGCCCGGGGTGCTCGACTGGAAATAGGGCTCGAAGAGCCGCGTCAGATCTTCTTTCGAGATGCCTGGGCCGGTGTCGCGCACCGTGAAGCGAACGCGTGGCGCCGTCGCGGCGGGCGCAGCCGTCAGCTCGACGCGGCCCCGTTCGGTGAACTTCACCGCATTGCTGAGCAAATTCCACACCACCTGCCGCAGCCGCGTCACGTCGCCTTCCACCCACTTGGGCAGCCCCTCGGCGGCCTGCACGGCGAGCTCCAGCCCCTTCTTTTCGGCCACCGGCCGGAAGATGCGTTCGCAGTCCCGCAGAAGCTGCCTCAGCTCAAAGGGCTCGCGCGCGAGCACGAGCTTGCCGGCTTCCATCTTGGACAGATCCAGCGTGTCGTTGACGACGGCCAGCAGATGGCGGCCCGCGGTGAGGATAAGCTCGGCCGACTCGCGCTGCCCCGGGTTCAGCCCGTCCTCGAGCAGCAGGTGCGCGGTTCCGATGATGCCGTTCAGCGGCGTGCGGATCTCATGGCTGATCTTGGCGAGGAAGCGGCTCTTGGCCTCCATGCCTTCCCGGGCCAGCCGCAGCGCGCGCCGCAACTGCCGGGTGCGAAGCTGGACCTCTTTCCGGATCCGGACGTTCTGCCGGTGCAGGCTGACAATCGAGAACTGCACGCCGGCAGTGATCAGCAGGCTGGCAGTGAGCAGCAGCCAGGCCGGCCAGGTGCGGCCGAGGGGAAGCGGATACGTTCCCGAACAGACAATGTGCCAGCGGCGGTCCGCCACCTGGATGGCACGCTCGAACGGCGGCGTATGCACGGTCTTCCACGCGCCTTCTTCCCGGGCTGTCAGGCTGCGCTCAGCCAGCAGCACCCGCTCATCTCCCCGAAGGCCCTCGTCATAGATACGCACGCCGAAGCCGGGCCGCGCCGCCGGCAACATCGCCGCATCCAGCAGCGGCTGCACGCTGACGCCAATGGCCGCCAGGCCGAGCAATTCTCCCCGCCCTTCGGCCCTTGCCGCGAATACGGGGGCGTAGATGATCACACTCGTCCGGCCTTGTGGGTCCTGCGCCAGGCGGAAACCGGCCGTCGCTGCCAGCCTTCCCGTCATCCGCGCTCGCCAGATGGCGGCCTGAGTGGCCGGCGAATGCCCAGAGTCCAGTCCCAGCACCGAATTGTGCTCCTCAGCCGGCTCGATCCACTCGACGACATGGTAGAATGGCCGCCCTGACGCCCGCTTCCTGCTACCGTCGGTATTGGGTTGCCAGACGAAGTAACCGGGGTCGCCGCGCAGAACCCGCTGTCGGCGCTCGAACGCATCCAGCTCCGGCGCCGGGACTTGCCGCAGCCATTCCACCAGGCGCACGGCCGGCCGACGATGCGGATCCTGCACCTCGACAAGTGTTTCGTAAAAGCGCCGCAGGACGCGGCGGTTCGCCTCGGGATCCTGCTCGACCAGCGCCTGCAAGGCCAGGGCAAAATGCAGGCTCGCCGCCACCTGCTGTTCAATGGAGGCTACCTGGCTCAGCGCCTGCCGCTCGTGTTCGCTGAGCATCTGATTCTGTTCCCTCTCGAGCGCCAGCACGAACAGAAGCCAGCTCAAGGCGACGCCTGCGAGGCTAGAAGCGGCCACAATCCAGCCGGTGCGTGAGGGCCAGACGAATCGCCACGCCCCGGCTGGCTTTTTCCATCGCACTTGTTTCTCTGCCGCGCCTGGCATCGCGCATCCCCACTACGTGAGTCTATCGGCAAAACCTCCAGGACTTTTATCCAGGCTACAACCATCCGCCCGCCAGCCTGCGGGTTCGCGGCCAGCCGCCGGATTGGACGCGCTCGCGCTCCCGAGCTGAGCCTGGAGCGAGCCCGTCAGGGAAGGCGGAAGGAGTGGCTCTTTCTTGCAGCGCGGAATGGGCCGTATCGGCTCGTTTCGCGGCCTGCGGCCGCTTCAGTCGCGGCTCCCTAGAGCGCGATTTTCAAGGCTGCGGTTCGCTCCCGTCGAATCTCGGCACCGTGGGATCCCCACGGCGCCGCATCCGGTGTCAGAACTTGTTCTTCATCGTCGCCATGGGCACGCGCACGTCGCTCCAGCCCGCGGCGGGCACCCAGCGGCGCAGCCGGAGCGGCTGCTGGAAGTCCGGGCAGCGCTCAAACGGGTGATGGATTACCCCGCGCTCCTCCAGTTGGCGGTGAAGAAGGCCGCAGGCGGCGGTGATCCTGGCCACCCGCGGCTCGAGCGGGTAGTCGAATTCCAGATAGATGACGCAGTTTTCAGCCCCGCCAATGGAGATTCTGGCGACACCCCCCTGCGGGCGCTTCTCGAACATGTAGGCGTGATTCACATCGGACAGAGTCGCCGCCGTGAGATCGAGCGCGGGCAGGTGGAAATAGATTGGCAACTCGGCCTGAGGAGGCGTCTGAAAGCGGTAGCGGTCGGGGCCGCCCTCAGGCGCCTTGGCAAAACCGCGGCCGGGATCGAGCAGTGCCAGAAACGCGCCCCCCAGAGCGTTGGTCGCCCCGCCTGCCAGAAGCCACAGCCGCCCGTCCCTCTGCACGGCGGCGAGCGAGTTCACATGACCGTGGTTGGCAAAGAGCATTCGCAGCCGCCCGTCCGGCAACAGCTCGCCCACGACACCCGGGAACCGGGTGTGGTGCCCGAGCGCCACCCAGACATGGTCCCTGCCTGCGGCCCGGGCGGCCGTCATCGCATGAACCTCCCACTCCTGCACGAAGGGCACGCCGTTGGCATCCCGCAAATCACATGCGGGCGGCCGCTCCCAAAGGAGCCGCCCGCGGGCGTTCAGGCAGGCCAGCCGGGTGCGGGACTCCCGTCCGGCACCGGGCTGGCTCGATTCGTACACCGCGACCACCACCGCCTCTGGCGAGCCGTCCCCATTCAGGTCCGCCAGCACCGCTTCGGACCGGCCATGAGCGAGGCGCGCGCCAGGCAGGTCCGATGGGGGCAACAGCGGGTGGCGCCAGAGCTCGCGACCCTGGGCGTCGATCGCCGCCAATGCCTCATTCTCCACCCGCACCAGGGCGGGCCACGTCCAATAGGAGCGCAGGTGGTTCCAGAAGCCGGCCACAATGCCGGCCAGCGCCAGCAGGACGGCGGCCACTCCAGCGCCGATGGCCAGCAGGCGCCGCCTGCGGCCACTCTGTTGCGCCTGCAAGATCTCCGCCTCAGCCTGCTTCATCCAGGCATCAAGCTCTTCGGCCAGGGCGTAAACGCCGCCCCGCCCTCCGGGCAGACGGTGGACGGGCAGGCCGCGCGTGCGCACCCAGTGCTGCGCAGTCCGCACGGAAACTCCCAGATGTGTGGCGATGCCCTTCCAGGTGGTGATCCGGACGGGCGGACGGTCGCGGGACGGGACTCTCTCCCGCATTCCGGAGATTCCTTCCGTGGAAGGGATTCTAACGGATTTCCCCGGCCCGGTGGAAGATGGGCCGGCGGCGCGCTGCGATAGGATGAAGGTTCCTGCGGGTAACTTCCTCCCTGCCCGAAGCGCTTGTTCAGTTTGAGCCCTGTGAAACGCCGAGACTGTGTCATGCAAAAACGGGAATCGATAAAAATGTTCCGGTCCTGCCTCTCCGTTCTGCTGTCTGCCACGCTCGCGCTGCCTCCGGCACTGGCCGCCGGCCCGGCACAGCCGGGCACGCCCGCCGGGCCGTCTTCGGAAAGCCGCTTCGAACTGCCTCATGCGGGCGGCCCGTGGTTTTTGAAGCCCTACCGGCGGGCTGAGCTCCCGCCGGTGAGGCTGGAAAACTCCGGCCGGCTCGAATCGCTCCTTCGGGCCGGCATCCTGTATCTGAGCCTCGAGGACGCCATCGCCATCGGCCTCGAGAACAACCTGGATCTCGAGGTAGCCCGCTACACGCCGCTGATCGCCCAGGCTGACCTGCTGCGCGCCCGCGCCGGCGGCCTGCTGCGCGGTGTGCCCACCGCGGTGCGCGCCGCGGCCCAGAGCGTGCAGGCGCAGGTGACCGGCGGGACGACCGGCGGCGCCGGGGTGACCAACATCCAGAGCGCGCTCAGCGGCGAAGGCACGGGCGTCGGCGGCGCCGTCATCACCCAGACCGGCGTCGCCGTGCCGACGCTCGATCCATTCTTCTTTTCCAGCGGCAACCTCGCCCACCGCTCCTCGCCGCAGTCCAACATCGTCACCACCGGCACCACCGCGCTTGTGTTCGACACGCGCCAGTTCAACTTCGGCTACCAGCAGAACTTTCTCACCGGCACCGGCCTCACCCTGGCCTGGAACAACAACTACTTCCGCTCGAACAACCGCAACTCGGGCATCAACCCCGGCTACAACCCCAATGCCCAGCTTCAGATCACGCAGCGGCTCCTGCAAGGCTTCGGCTTCGCCGTCAACAGCCGCAACATTCGCGTGGCGAAAAACAATCTGCGTGTTGGAGACCTCACGTTCAAACAGCAGGTGATGGTGACCGTGGCGGGAATCGTGAACCTTTACTGGGATCTCGTCAGCCTGAACGAGGACGTGAAGGTAAAACGCAAGGCGGTGGAGGTGGCGAAGAAATTCTACGAAGACAACCGCAAACAGGTCGCCATCGGGACGCTCGCCCCGATCGAGATCGTCCGTGCCGAAGCGCGCGTCGCCCAGGCCGAGCAGGATCTCACCAACGCTGAGACGGCGCTGCTGCAACAGGAGACGATCCTGAAGAACGCGTTGAGCCGCACCGGCGTGGCCAGCCCGGCCATCGCCGATGCCCGCATCATTCCCACAGACCGGCTCGCCGAGCCCGAGCCCGAGCGGCTGGACCGGCTGCCCGAGCTCGTGGAACTGGCGCTGCGTTCGCGGCCCGACGTCGAGCAGGCCAACATCAATCTCGACAACAGCCGCATCCTCATCGCCGGCTCGCGCAGCCAGTTGCTGCCCTCGCTCGATGTGACCGCAACCCTTCAGAACAATGCGCTTGCGGGCAGCCGCAACGTCCTGCTGCCGCCGAACAGCCCGCTGGCGCCCGACCCGTTCTTCATTGGCGGATATGGCAGCGCATTATCCCAGCTTTTCCGCCGGAATTTCCCCGATTATTCGGTCGCATTCAACTTGAGCATTCCCATCCGCAACCGCACCGCGCAGGCCGACTATATCCGCGACCAGATCAGCCTGCGCCAGGCTGAACTCAGCCGCCAGCGGCTGATCAATGACATCCGCGTCAACGTGCAGAACGCGCTCATCGCCGTCATTCAGGCCAGGGCCCGCTGGGAGTCAGCGGTGAAGGAGCGCCGGCTCCAGGAGCAGACCCTGGATGCCGAGAACAAGAAATACGCTCTCGGCGCGTCGACCGCCTTCCAGGTGGTGCAGACGCAGCGCGACCTCGCCCAGGCGCAGGCCAACGAGGTGGCGGCGCTGGCCGCCTACCAGCGCGCCCGCACCCAGCTTGAGCTCCAGACGGCGCAGATTCTCGACAAATACGGCGTGACCATCGATGAGGCCAAGGCCGCCCGCAGCCGCCGTCCCATCCAGCCGGCCCCGTAGCCGGGTGCGCTCCGCCGTCACCGGGCGGGGCGGACGCGGCGCGGAGGCACGCCCTTCGGGTGGCAATCGGCGCACTTCACCGTGTGAATGTTGTGGCGCGAACTGCGGCTGCGGAACGTCGTGTCCATCGTCTCAACGTCCAGCCCGCAATTGGACAGCCGCGGATGGCAGTTGGCGCAGGAAGCGCGCGTCGTCTGCCGGTGTTTGTCATGACAGGCCAGGCAGGACAGGCCCTCATGGACGCCCACCGGCGTGCGGTCGTCGCCGGAAAAGACCTCGGCCGTGCTCAGCGGCGCGTGGCATTGATAGCAGAGCGACTGGCGCGGATCCGGGCTCATGCGCACCGGGCGCCCCTTCTCACGCATCGCCGGCGTCGGCAGCAGCGCCAGCTCCACATGCATCCGCGAACGGCGGTCGAAGAATGCGAGCGAGGGGCGGTACTTTTCCTGCCGCGGGCCGGACACTTTCGCTTCCAGACGGCGCTCCTCCAGACGGGCGCCGCGGCGGTGGATGGAGTGGCAGGTCAGGCACGGGATGGCGGGCTCTTCGGCCAGCTCGGCCCGCCGCAGCCGCCACGGGCCGCGCAGCGAGAGCGGCTCGACGAGGTCGCGGATGCCGCCTTCGAAGTGCATCCCGTGGCAGCGGAGGCAATCGTCCATGAGATGCCGTGTCGAGTTGTGCTTCTCATCAAGGAAAATGCTGCGGTAAGCGATGGCGTGCGGGCCGCTGGCCCAGGAGGCGAATTCCTGTTCGTGGCACCGGCGGCAGCGGGGCAGCATCTGGCGGATGTCGGCCGGCGTCAGTGGCGCCTGCTCGCCCGCCTGGCCCCGCCAGTGCGCCACGACGCGGCGCGCGTTGGTCAGGTGAAAACGCACGTCCGTGGTGAGCGCGTCGCCGTGACAGGCGCTGCACGGCACGCCGCGGTGCGTCGATTGGCGCCATTCGCCGACGGCCGCCCCCATCTCGTGACAGCGGGCACAGGCGTCCGGCGCGCCAGCTTCATAGACGAAGCTCGCCGCGGGAACCATCAGCAGCACGGCGAGCCCGACAACCAGGGCGGCGGCCGTGGCCTTCATGCCCGCCTCCCTTCCCGCGCCAGGTGTTCGCCGGCGCGGTAGGCGATGGCCATGATCGTCAGCACCGGATTGAAGCCGCCGTTGGTCACGTGGACGCTCGCGTCGACGACGTAGACGTTGTCCACGTCATGAATGCGGCACCAGGGATCGACCACCGAGGTCTTCGGATCCGCGCCCATGCGGCAGGTGCCGGCCTGATGCTGGCCGGCGCTGAGGCCGCGGCCGGCGCGGCGCAGCCAGACCTTGACGGCGCCGGAGGCGCGCAGCCACTCAGCGGCGCGCTCGGCCATGTACTCGGAGACTTCGATCGTGTGCGGGTGCCGGTAGCCGGACAGGCGCGCCACCGGGATGCCGAAGCGGTCGCGGACGCGCTCGTCGACGGTGACGCGGGAGTCGAAGACGGGGATCTCCTGCGTGGGGCCCTGCACCGGAATGATGCGCCGGTAGGCGTGCCGCACGAATTCCTTGTGGGCGCGGCCCCAGCGCGGCACCTCGGGGTCCCGGATGCCGGATACAAACTGATAGGGCAGGCGGATGAACTCGTTGGCGAGCATTGCGCCGCCGGCGAGGCCTGGGTTGCCGTGGTTGTAATCGCAGATGGCGATGCTGGCGCCGGGGCCGAGATCGTCATAGACGATCTCCTCAAACAGCCCGTTGGCCCCGGTGTAGGTGTGGCCCTGAAGGTTGCGGCCCACCCAGTCAAAGCGGTTGCCGAGCCCCTGCGGAAACAGCCGCGAGCGCGAGTTCAGCAGCAGACGCGCGCTCTCAATGGCCCCGCAACTGACCACGATGTACCGAGCCGGCTGCTCCCAAAGCCGGCCTTCGTGATCGAAGTAGGCAACGCCGGTGGCGCGGCCGCGCTCATCGACGAGGATTTCCTTTGCCGAGCACTGCGTGCGCAGCTCGAGATTTCCGGTGGCGAGCGCCGCCGGCAGCACCGTGTTCTGTGTGCCGTTTTTGGCGTCCACCTCGCAGGCAAATCCCACGCACCACCGGCAGCGCATGCATGCCGGCCGGCCGTTGTATGGGACTGAATTGCGGAGCATCGGGATGAAGAAGGGATGCAGCCCCAGCCGGCGCGCGCCCCTCTCGAGGATTTCGTGTTCGCGCGTGGGCGGCAGCGGCGGCATGGGCAGGCCGCGGCGGCGCGGGCCCTTGAAGGGATCGCCGGAAACGTCGCCGGAGACGCCAATCTCCCACTCTGCCTTCTCGTAGTACGGCTCCAGGTCTTCGTAGCCGATAGGCCAGTCTTCGAGCGTCGAATTCTCAAAGGCGCGCGGCACCCTGGAGGCATACAAGGTGCGCATCCGGAAATCGTTCGGGTGGAAACGCCAGGCCATGGCGCCATAGGAAAGCGTCCCGCCGCCCACGCAAAAGGCGTTGTTGTTGTAACCGGGCTCGGAGGGCCTGACGACGCGCTCGCGTCCGTTCAGCTCGACGAGGACGCGCGGGTTGCCCTCCTCTTCCGGGCCGAACGGATAGCCCAGGGTGGCGTTGCGCTGGTTGCGCAGGTCGTCCTTGGGGCAGTCAGCGGCCGTGTGCCAGCGGCCTTTCTCCAGCAGTACGACACGCCAGCCGGCGAAGGCGAGTTCCTTGGCGACGATGGGGCCGGCCGCCCCGGCGCCGATCACGACGGCATCCACTTTCGGCAGCGGCATCAGCTCTTCTCCGGGAAGGTCTCCTGGGCCGCGTAGTGCTCGCGGCCGCGCACCGGCATGGGCGGCACGCCGATCATCTTCCATGACGCGTAGCCGCGGTTGCCGCCATGGCGCGGGTTGCCATAATAGCCCTGCATGGCGTGGGCGAGCACGAGCTCAAAGGCCGCCCGGCCGCCGTCGGCGAAATACGCGCGCGGCGCCTCGCCTTTTTCCATCCGGGCCAGCATCTCCTCGCGCACGGCCGGCGGCAGCGAGGCGAAGGGCATCGAGCGTGCCTCGCGCGCCCAGCGGTGGATGGCGGCGAGCGCGGCGCGGTAGTCGGACTGATGCTTCCGGAACCAGCGCGTGAGCTGAAGATCGATGTAATGGACGACGCCCGCCTCGCGCGCGCCCGGGTCTTCATCGGGCGGGATCAGCGTGTCCACCCACGCGCCGAGCGTCTCGACCTCGGCAGATGTCAGGAAGCGGTACCCCGGCGCGGCCGAAGGCCTGCGGCCGCAGGCCGTCACCGCCACGGCGCTTCCGGCCAGAAATGTTCGGCGTTTCAGACTCGCACCTCCTGTCTGGTTTGACGGAATCATACTGAAGCCTCCGGGCGTGCGGCAACCGCCGCGCCGATGTGAGAGGCTGTTAACACGGATGGCGCAACAGGAACTGTTCGGAGTCGAGCCGAAGATCTACACGGTGACCAGCCTGACGGCAGCCATCCACCGCGTGCTGTCGGCGCATTTCGATGACGTGCGCGTGATGGGCGAGATTTCCGGCTACAAGGTGTGGACCTCCGGGCACGCCTACTTTACGCTGAAGGACAACGGCGCGCAGATCCGCTGCGTGCTGTTCCGGCAGGTGCTGAGGTACCTGAAGTTCACGCCCGCCGATGGCATGGCGGTGGTGGCGCGCGGCGCGGTGGAAGTCCGGCAGGAACGCGGCGAGTATCAGTTGATCGTCACCTCGCTCGAGCCGCAGGGGGCGGGCGCCTTGCAGGTGGCCTTCGAGCAGCTCAAACAGAAGCTGGCTGCCGAAGGGCTGTTCGACCCGGCGCGGAAGCGTCCGCTGCCGCCTTATCCGCGGCGCATCGGCATCGTGACCTCGCCCCAGGGAGCGGTGATCCAGGACATGCTGAACATCCTCGGGCGGCGCTTTCCCGGGCTGCACATCCGGCTGTACCCGACGGTGGTGCAGGGCGAGGGCGCGGTGGAAGGGATCGTCGAAGGCATCCGCTATTTCTCCGAGCACCCCTGGGCCGACGTGGTGATCGTCGGCCGCGGCGGCGGCTCGCTCGAAGACCTGTGGGCCTTCAACGAAGAAGCGGTGGCGCGCGCCATTGCGTCCTGCCCGGTGCCGGTGGTCAGCGCCGTGGGCCACGAGACGGACTTTACCATCGCCGACTTTGTCGCCGACTTGCGGGCCCCCACGCCTTCGGCCGCAGCCGAGCTGGTGGTGAAGAACCGCGCCGACCTGCTCGAGAACCTCGCCAGCCTGCTGCGGCGCGCCTGGCGCGCCATGCAGCTTCACTGGAGCACCGCGCGCCATCGCCTCCAGGAGCGCGGCGTGGACCGCGCCGCCACGCTCATCCGCCGCCGCGTGGCGCTGGCCTGGCAGTCGCTGGATGAACTGGACCAGCGCCTGCGGCGGGGCGACCCGAGGGCGCGGCTCTCCACAGCGCGTGCCGCACTGGACCAGCTCGACCGGCGCGCCGCCGAGCGCATGCGGAACCTGCTTCACCAGGCGCGGCTGCGGCTGGAGACGCTGGCGCCACGCCTCCCGGAAAGCGTGCGGCGGCATCTGGACCGGGCGAAGCAGCGCACGGCGCTGGCCCGGGCCCGGCTGGAGGCTCTCAGCCCGCTGAACGTGCTCGAGCGCGGCTATGCGATCGTGAAGCGGACCGATGGAACCATCGTCCGCGAGGCGCGCGACGCGCCCCCGGGCACGAAGCTTCAGATCCGGCTACGGCGAGACGAGCTGCGCGCAACGACGGAATGAACGGAGCGCATGTTCATCGAAAGGCCGGCCAGCCGGGGCACGGTTACTCCACGTACAGATATGGCGCAGTCTCGACGACGGCGAAGTTGTTGCGGAACTTGCCGGCGATGAACGGCGTAAAGAAGCGGTAGTCGTAATTCACGATGGCAACGCGCAGGCGGGCGTCGTTGGGATTGGCCACCGTGCCCGGCGTATAAGTCACCTGCACGTTGGCGCGGGTGAGCCCGAGCACGCCGGGACCGGTGCCGCCGGAGGTTTTGCCATACACTACCAGGTTGGCGATCTGGTCGCCTGTGCCGTCCCATTTGTGGATCATCCCCCAGCGCAACGCCATGCGCGAGCGCTCCACCAGCAGTTGGTGCGTGAACAGGAGCTGGGAGAAGTCCATGATCGCGATGACCGTGGAGATCACGATGAACAGGATCAGGGCGGCTTCCACCAGCGCCTGGCCGCGTCTGGCATGGCCGATGTCAGGGTTCTGCTTCTTCTGGCGCATAGCGTCCCAGGTAAGGCACCGTGTAGGTCGGGTAGCCATTGAACGTGTATTTCCCGAAGATGCCGTTGACACGGAAGCTTTTCACCCGCACGGTCACGGCGGTGGGCACCTGTGTGGAGGCGAGGGTGACGATCACTTCGATGTCAGACGGCTTGAGGCCCTTCACGACGGGCACAGCCGAGGCCGGCGGCGAGGGCGTGCCATAGACGGCCATGTTCTGCACCGCCTGTTTGAACTTCGCCACGTCGGTCTGGCCCGCCAGACAACGGTACGTGCGGTAGGCCGCGTAGCGGCCGCCGTTGGAAACGGCCGACTGGAGCAGGTTGTAGGTGTAAAACGTATAGCCAAACTGGAAAGTGCCCATCATCACCGGCAGCAGGATGCCGGCGGCCATGGCGAATTCAATGAAGGCGTTGCCGCGTTGCCTCTTCCGCATGACTTTCCTCATTGCTCATTCCAGCAGCCGGACCAGATTGGCCCCGGTGGCAATGTTGCCTACGGGGCCGGTGGCCGGACCGATGTACATCGCGCACTTTGCATCGTTCGGATTGGGCGGCTGGGTGGGCGGCAGAAAGACCTTGGCGAAGCCAACAACGACCGCATTCACCGCGTCGCCGATGATCGGTACAATCACCACCCGGCGCATCGGCGAAGGATCATGGTTGGCCAGATATCTGTTGTAGTCCTTCTCATTCGGCAGCGAGTCCTGGGCAACCCGTGCGGCCAGGCTCTGCTTGACGTCGGTGGTCTTGACGCCGCCGGACCGGCTGACCGGCATCCCGAGAGAGACCGTGTAATCCATGCGGTCGTCTTCGATGGCCGCGGCAATGGCGGACGCGCTCGTCTCCATGATGTAGCCGCGATCCGCAGTAGTGCCGGCCTGCACGGCCGCCAGCGAAGCCAGGTTCTGGTCGGCTTTGCAGAGGTTGTTCATCTTCACCGGCCCATTGCTGCCGATGCTGGAAGGCCACAGCAGCGTCAGCTCGTCGCCGAAGTTATAGCCGAAGTTGGGATCGTTTGCGTTCTTGGCAATGGGCGCGAAAGGAAACGCGCCCTGCGGGAACGAGGTGGGAAGCTCGGACCCGGCCATCGACCGGGCCCGGATCGTCATCAGCCGCGAGGCATTGACCACCGGCACGAAGTACGACGGCAGGCTGTTGACCGTGGCCGTGACGCGCGCGTACTTGATGTTGCCGGGGGAAGGAGGATTTTGATACCAAACGTTCTTGTCCGCACTGAACTCGAGCAGCACATTCGAAAACGTCTTCTTGTTGAACTGCCACTTGTTGTTGCTGATCATCGACGCGACCACCGCCTGCGCATTCAAAATCCCCTTTGCACTGCCGTTCAGCTGGATGGCCGCCGCCAGCGCAGCCGCGTCGGTGAATGCCTGCGCCTCGTTCTTCACGATGAACGCGCGTCCCAGATCGACCGTCAGCCCCATCATCCCGATCAGAACAATGATGCAGATGGCGGTCATCACCAGCGCGAAGCCCTTTCGCCTTGCCTGTCTCAGCCTCACGTCCCGCATCGGAATCCCTCCTTGCCAGAATTGCCGGCAAATCGCCGGAGGCGCCGGAACCTGAACCCTTATACTGGGCAGACACGGGCGGCGCCCATGCCTGCCCGGCCTGGCTGCACTCCGGACATCGCCGATCATGCTCTGCCCTTACTATCGCGGGAACGGAGTGGAGAGTCTACACTGAAGCCGGCATCTGCGGCGAATCTAGGGCAAATTCAAGCGCCAATTCAGGGCAAACCCTGAAAAGAAAGCGCCACGCCGGCGGCGGCATGGCGCCAGTCAGGTCAGGTTTTCAGCGGCCCGCCGGGACTCAGATGCCGTAGTCGCGCAGCAGCTTGCGGGCGCGCGCAATGCCCTCCAGCTCGGCGAGCTTGCTGCCCTCGTATTCGATGCCGATATAGCCCGAATAGGGCGAATCCTCGACCACCTTCATCATGCGCTGGAAGTCGTAGCGGTTCTCGCTCGCCTCCGGCCCTTCGAAGTAGCACTTGAAGCTCATGCCCCTGGCGTAGCGGGCGAGCTTGGCCACCGCCTGGTATTTGTCGATTTCAGGCGGGAAATTGCCGAAATCGGGTAGTGTGCCGAAGTTGGGCAGGTTCACTTTCTGGATCAGCGCGATGACGGCGTCCGGATCGGAGGACAGACCCCAATGATTTTCGATGAGAATCGAGATGCCCGCCTGACGCGCATAGTCGCACAGGGCGCGGAAGCTGTCGGCGCAGTAGCCGAGCACCGTTTCGTTTTCGGCCGGCGTCTTCGGCGTCACGTTGGAGTGCATGTTGGTGCGGATGGAGTGGCAGCCGAGTTCGGCGGCGATGTCCACCCACTTGTAGTGGTTTTTCACCGCCTTGCGCCGGACGGCCGGATCCGAGTGGCCAAGCTGGCCCTCGTCGTCCACCATGATGAGCACCGCTTTCGTGTTTGTCTCCGCGATGCGCTTCTTCAGGCGCGCGATGTAGCCGGCCGTCGGGGAGCCCCAGAGCGTGTTGACGAACTCCAGTCCCTCGCAGTCGTTCTCGCGGGCGATGCGGGGAAAATCGAGGTTGGTCGCCTTGCCCTGCTGGATGAGGCGGTGAATGGACCACTCGGCCAGCGAGACCTTGAAGCGGCCGGGCGCGGGGGCGGCCGCGGCCAGCGGCGCGGCGGCAAACGTGGAAAACAGGGTTCTGCGGGAGATCTGCATGGTCGTCTCTTCCGCCCGCTATGATACCAGCTCGGCGGGAGAGGCAATCCAGTAGTCGGGCTGGTGGGCGGCCATGGCGCCCGGGTCGCCGTAACCCCAGCCGACGGCGCAGGTGCGGACGCCGGCGCGGCGGCCGGCCTCCATGTCCGGCGCGGAGTCTCCCACCAGGAGGCAATCCTCGGGCGCCACGCCGAACTTCTCCAGGGATTTCAGGATGACGTCCGGCGCGGGCTTTGAAGGGAATCCATCCGTGCCTTGCACATGGTCGAAGTATGCGGCCAGCCCGAACAGCTCGAGCACCTGGAGCGTCGTCTCGCTGCTCTTGGTCGTGGCAGTGGATTTCCATCCGGGCAGCGCGGCCAGCATTTCGCGAACGCCGGGGTAGACGCGCGTTGACGCGTGCCGGCGGGCCAGGTAGATCTGGCGGTAGCGCTGAAGGAGCCGTTCGTGCTCTTCCGCGGTGGAGCCCGGCAGAACTTCGCGGAAGAGATCGAACAGATGGTGGCCGATGAAGCTGCGCAGGTAGGCTTCGCTCAGGCCATCGACGCCCGCCTCGGCCAGCGCCTCGCGCACGGCGCCGCAGATGTCGGCAGCCGAATCGACCAGCGTCCCGTCGACGTCGAACAGATACAGGCGGAAGGGTCCGATCACGCCGGTTGTGGATTCTCCCCGTCAAGCAACCCCGGCGTCAGCGGGCGGGGCTCCGGCCGCAGCACTTTCTGCGTCTCCCCGGAAACGGAGGCCGCCGCCGGCACAGGCTCCGGTTCGGCAGGCGGCGCCGCTTCCGCCTTACGCGGCCCGCGCTCGAGAATCGCCTTCACTTCGGCGCCATCAATGGATTCGCGCTCCAGCAGCGTACGCACAATCTCTTCCAGCGCCCAGCTGTATTCGTCGATCAGCGCCTCGGCGCGCCGGTTGGCGTTGTCGACGAGGCGGCGGATCTCCTCGTCGATGCGGATCGCGGTGGCTTCGCTGTAGTCGCGGTGCTGCGCGATTTCGCGGCCCAGGAAGATCTGCTCTTCCTTGCGGCCAAAGCTGAGCGGACCGAGGTCGCTCATGCCGTAGTCGCACACCATCGCGCGGGCCAGCTCGGTGGCCTGCTCAATGTCGTTGCGCGCGCCGGTGGAGAGCTGCTTCGTATAACGCATCTCGCCGATGCGGCCGGCCATCGCCACCGTGAGCCGCGCCTCGAGCTGGCTCTTGGTGCGGTTGAGCACGTCGCCGGTGGGCAGTTGCATGGTGACGCCGAGGGCGCGTCCGCGCGGAATGATGGTGACCTTGTGGAGCGGGTCGGCGTCCGGCAGCAGCGCCGCCACCAGCGCGTGGCCCGCTTCGTGGTAAGCGGTGACCTTGCGGTCTTCCTCGGTGAGCATCATCGAGCGGCGTTCGGCGCCCATCAGCACCTTGTCCTTGGCCAGCTCGAAATCCATCATCGTGACGACCTTGCGGTTCTGCCGCGCGGCCAGCAGCGCCGCTTCGTTGACCAGGTTGGCCAGGTCGGCGCCGGAGAAGCCTGGCGTGCCCCGCGCGATGATCGAGAGATCGACATCGTCGGCCAGCGGGGTCTTGCGGGTGTGAACCCTCAGGATCTGCTCGCGGCCCTTGACGTCCGGCAGGCTCACCACCACGCGGCGGTCGAAGCGGCCTGGGCGCAGCAGCGCCGGGTCCAGCACGTCAGGCCGGTTGGTGGCGGCGACGAGGATGACGCCCTCGTTGGACTCGAAGCCGTCCATCTCGACGAGAAGCTGGTTCAGCGTCTGCTCGCGCTCGTCGTGGCCGCCGCCGAGGCCGGCGCCGCGATGGCGGCCGACGGCG
The DNA here is from genome assembly GCA_026002855.1 of Bryobacteraceae bacterium. Lineage (NCBI taxonomy): Bacteria > Pseudomonadati > Acidobacteriota > Terriglobia > Bryobacterales > Bryobacteraceae > Bryobacteraceae bacterium. Next base: position 3,680,563 of record BPGD01000001.1, on the reverse strand, counting down.
TCAATCTCGTCGATGAAGATGATGCACGGCGCGTTCTTCTTGCCCTGCTCGAACAGGTCGCGGACGCGGCTGGCGCCGACGCCGACGAACATCTCGACGAAGTCCGAGCCCGAGATGGAGAAAAACGGCACATTCGCTTCGCCGGCAATGGCGCGCGCCAGCAGTGTCTTGCCCGTGCCCGGCGGGCCGATCAGCAGCACGCCCTTGGGGATGCGTCCGCCCAGCTTCTGGAACTTCTGCGGCTCGCGCAGAAACTCGATGATCTCCTGGAGCTCCTCCTTGGCTTCCTCCACCCCCGCGACATCCTTGAAGGTGACCTTCTTCTGCTGCGAGCTGTGCATGCGGGCGCGGCTCTTGCCGAACGACAGCGCCTTGTTGCCGCCGCTCTGCATCTGCCGCATCATGAAGATCCAGAAGGCCAGCAACAGAACGAAGGGAACGGCGTTGACCAGGATGGTCACCCAGTTGCCCGAGCTCGGCTCCTTGATGCGGGTGACGACGTTCTTTTCCGTCAGCAGGTCGTAGATCTTGTCATAGCCGGCAGGAATCACCGTGTGAATCTCGGTGTTGCCCTGCAAACGGCCGCTGACCTCGGTGCCGGAGATGGTTACTTCCACCACCCGGCCCGCCTCCACCTGCTTGACGAAGTCGGTGAAGGAAAGATCGGTGACCTGACGCCCGGCGTTGGTCTTCACCACGGTCCACAACAGCACCGCGATGCAGACCAGCACGACCCAGAAAATTGCGGTTTTTACGTTGGAATTCATTCTTTCTCCAGCGCCGATCCTCCAGGAGACGCCACCGCGGCCCCTACTTCAGCACTCTACACTAGTTCAGACGCGCGGGCGAGCCCCGCCGATTCATCGCATGCGCGCCTAACCATCTCCGCTACCGATAGTTATTCCTCCCGCGCGGCGCCAATCCAGAGCCCGGCCGTCCCGCCGCGGGCCGGCGCCGCCCAGGCCGCAACGCCAAAGCCGCGGCACCACACGATTCGACCTCCTGCCTCCACCATCGGCCATTCGGCCCGTTCCCATGAGGGGATCTTTGATCGTTGGAACAACTCCTTCAGTTTCACGGGCTCTGCCCGGCCCGCAGGCTGGAATCTGTCGCCGGGCCGCCGCACGCGAACCGTCAGAGGAAATTCCGCCGCTCCAGGCGCCAGCGCGCTGACCTCATTATAGCGGCCCGCGGCCGGAAGCTCCGGCGTCTGGCTGACGGCGATCCTCCAGCGCCCAAGAACCACTTCGCCCGGCGCGGTCACCAGGACGGGGCTGGGAGGCGGCCCGAGCCGCCCGGACGCGGACTGGAACCGGACCCATCCGTGCGAGCGCCAGGCCACGGCCCCAGGAACCGTGACTCTTCCCTTCCCCTCCGGCCCGGTCGCCAGCCGCCACACTGCGTCCAGATGTTCGAAGGCGAGACCCATCCTGCGGCCGGCCGCCAGCCAGAGCAACTGCCGCACCAGACGTCGGCCAAGCGCCGGCCCGAGCTGGCGGAGCCAGTCCGCTTCCACAACCACCGGCGGCTTGCCGGGGGCAAGCTCTTCCATCACTGCTGCCACGCGGCGGCGCCACTCCTGCTCATCCTCCCAGGCAAGCGCCGCCGAGCGGGCCAGCATCTCCTCGATTCGCGGATTCAGCGCCGCGGCAAGCAGCGGCAGGATCTCCTGCCGGACACGGTTGCGCCGCCACTGCGGGTCGAGATTCGAGGAGTCCTCGCGCCAGGCGAGGCCCTGCGACCGGAGCCAGGCGCGGATCTCGCCGCGCCCGATTTCAAGCAGTGGCCGGATGATGCCCGTGCCCGTGACCGGATGGATGCCGGCCAGTCCCTGCGCGCCCGCCCCGCGCGCCAGCCGCAGCAGCACGGTTTCCGCCTGGTCAGACCGGGTGTGGCCGGTGGCGACTCGCTCCAGACGGTGCTCGGCGAGCGCCCGGCCAAAGAACTCATAGCGGATGCGGCGCAGCGCCTGCTCGAGATTCTCGCCCGCGGGCGCCGGGGCGCGGTGCACCGTCAGCGGCAGTTCGTAGGCGGCAGCGAGTTCCCGCACAAAGCGTTCGTCCGAGTCCGACTCCGCGCCGCGCAGACCGTGATTCACATGGAGCACGTGCAGCTCGTATCCCAGCCGCCGCAGCGCCTCAAGCAGGAAAACCGAGTCGGCCCCGCCGGAGACGGCCACGCCCAGCCGGGCGCCCTCCGGGGCCATGCTATAACGGAGAATAGTCCCTCGAACTCTTTCGACGAGCACCCGTTTCCATTGTAGGCTTTGAGCTCAAGAAGAACCGGGTCAGCCCGAGAGGACTCCCAGATTCGATTTTTTCTGAACCGCACAGTCACACGGAAGATGCCGCCGAAAACCAGTGAAGAAATCCGCCGCCGCGCCGCGCGCGTCCGCCTGGTGCTGATGGACGTCGACGGCGTGCTGACCGACGGAAAATATTTCCATGTGCCGGGCCCGCAAGGCGGGCTGTTCGAAGTGAAAATGTTCGATTCGCAGGATGGCATCGCGCTGCAATGGCTGCACCGGATGGGCATCCGGACCGGCGTCATCAGCGGCCGCGATGCCGATTCGACGCGCGAACGCGCCCGCACGAGCCACATGGCCTATTGCTACATGGGCAATACCGAAAAGCTGCCCATTTTCCAGGAAATTCTCGCCGATTCCGGCCTCCAGCCGGAGGAAATCGCATACATCGGCGACGACCTGACCGATGCCATTCTCATGAAACGGGTGGGGCTGGCCATCGCCGTGGCCAACGCGACGCCGGAAGTGAAGGCGATGGCGCACTATGTGACTTCGGCGCCGGGCGGCAGCGGAGCGGTGCGCGAGGCCACCGAGCTGATTCTGGACGCGCAGGGCCGCTGGCAGGAGATCCTGCGCCATTACGAAGTGATCTGAGCCACGATGAGCGAGGAACGCATTGGCATTGTCATTGAGGCCCGCGACGAGCCCGGCGTGCTGCACGAGCTGACCGGCGTCATTGCCCGGCGCCGCGCCAACATTGCCAGCGTCGAAATGCTCGGCAGCGCCTTGGCCGGCCATTCGCGCATCTATTTCGAGCTCGAGCAGGTGCGCGAGCCGGAGCGGCTGCTCGAGGAGCTGCGCGCCGTGCCCGCGGTGGTCGGCGCGGCCCAGGAGCCCAGCCTCCAGAAGATCTACGGCAAGCGCATCATCATCATCGGCGGCGGCGCGCAGGTGGGCCAGGTGGCCATCGGCGCCATCAGCGAGGCCGACCGCCACAACATCCGCGGCGAACACATCAGCGTGGATACGATCCCCCTGGTGGGCGAGAAGCCGCTGGCCGCGGCCGTGCGCGCGGTGGCGCGGTTGCCACGCGCAAAAGCGCTCGTGCTGGCCGGGTCACTGATGGGCGGTGAAATCGAGAAGGCCGTGCGCGAAGTGCGCGCCCAGGGACTGCTGGTCGTCAGCCTCAACATGGCAGGCAGCGTTCCCGAGGCCGCCGATCTGGTGGTCACAGACCCGGTGCAGGCCGGGGTGATGACGGTGATGGCCGTGGCCGATACGGCCAAATTTACGATCGAGCGGCTCAAACGCCGGGTCTTCTGAACAGAGCGCCCCGCAGCGGCCACCGGCTAGCGGCCCTTCGGTTGAACCATCAGCCCGAACTCCCGCATCATCGCGCCACTGTGCGGATCGAGCAGCCTCACCCAGTACATCCCCGCGGGCAGTCCCCGCCCGACTTCGATCCGGCCGGTTCCTCCGCGCACATCCAGAGTTCCCTCGGCGACGGGCGCGCCCAGCGAATCCACGATGCTCCAGTGGAACTGCGGCAGCGGCGGCAGGCCGCGCAGATCCGGCATCAATACAAGCCTCTGGCCGGCCGCCGGCACCCGGGACTTTTCCACCCCGCTACGCTCCACCCGGAGCTCTACCTCCAGCACCTCGGGGGGATAAAGCAGTCGATAGGAGAATGTCCCGCCAGCTGCCAATAGAGCGACCGCCGCCGCCATCCTCAGCCACGGAGGCAGCCGCCGCCCTCGCCCGGACTTGCCGTCTTTCCCGCCCTGCGACGGCTCGCCCAACAGCGCCTCAGTTTCCAGTTTCTCGGCCGCCGCACGCGCCGCTTCCAGAATACGTTCTTCTTCTTCGACCTTCGAGAGGCAACTCTGGCAGAAGAGCAGATGCTCTTCCACGGCCTCGCGGGTCACCCCGGACAGGCGGTTGAAAAGAAAGTCTTCGATCTCCTGCTCCGAAAGGCAGTGCTCGGAAGACCTTCGGGTCAATAGACCCTCCTGACCGTCATCTTCATCATCCCAGTATAGATCGGTCATTCTACAGCAGACCTCCCCGCTCTACGACGGTTCCTACCGCACCGCCCCAGGCAAAGAAGAGGCGAATACGAGCAGTGATCTGTATTGGCTCAACAAGTAGGTGGGACGTTGGCCGAAAACTTCTCACAAAAAAACGCAGGTTCCCGGCGGGAATTCAGAGGTAACTGCCAGAGGCGATCTCGTCGAACACCGAGGGCCGGCGTACGATCCAGCCGAAGAAGCGCGCGGCCTTGGTCGAACCCGCCTTGCAGCTCATCGCCAGGCAGTCGGCGATGGGGCCCATCTCCTGCCTGGCGGTTTCGAGCGGAACGTGTTCCACCCTGCCCGGGATTCCACAGGCTTCGGCCACGGCTTCCGCGAAACGGTTCACCTGCTGGGGCATCCCTCCGCAGGCGATAAACAGCTCCCCCGCCGCAGGCCGCGTCAGCGCCCGCAAGTACAGATCCGCCAGGTCGTCGGCGTGAACGGTGGACCAGTAATTCTTGCCGTCGCCGATGACGCGCACCGCCCCGAGCGTCCGGGCGTCGTGAAAGAAGCCGGCCAGAAATCCGCCCCTGCGGCCGAAGACCATGCCGGGGCGGAACACCATCGGACGTACGCCCCGCTCTTTGGTCTCCAGCACCAGCTCCTCGACGGCAGGCCGCCAGGCGACCAGCGGAGGCGGGTTCAGCGGCGCCACTTCGCCGAGCATCCGGTCGCCGGTGTCACCGTACACCCACACGCCGCTTGTGTAGATGAACGGCTTGTTCGATCCGGCCAGCGCATCCAGCATCGCGGTGATGGCGGCGCGGTCCACCTCGCCGGCATCGGGGGTGAACGAGAGGGCGCAGTGGATGACGGCGTCGGCCTGCCGGCAACCCTCCTTCAGCGTGTCCGGCTCCTGGAGGCTGCCGCGCAGCGGCTGGTCGCCGCGGCCGGCGAGCAACGCCGCCTTCTCCCCCGAGCGTGCCAGGCCGATGGCCTGATGCCCGGAGGCGCGGAGCGCTTCGCAGATGGCGGAGCCGATGTAGCCCGTGGCCCCGGTGAGAAAGACCCTCATATTCATGAGTCTAGCGCGGAGCCCCGGCGCTCAGGCGGCCGGCCGCAGCACCGTGCAGACGCTGGCGCAAACCGGGCCGCCGATGTTGAACGTCGCTGCCGCGCGCGGCGACGCCACCTGAAGCGCGGCCGGCGCGCGGCCGGTGAGCTGCCAGTAACACCAGCCGATCATCGCCACACCGGTGGCGCCGACGGGATGGCCCTTGGCGATGAGGCCGCCGGAAGAGTTGATCGCACAACGGCCGCCCACCCGCGCCTGCCCGTCCCGCCAGAACCGCGTTCCCGCGCCGGGCTCGGCCATGCCGATCACCTCGGTGCCGATGGCGCCCATGACGGTGAAGCAGTCGTGGATCTCGGCCACGTTGACGTCGGCCGGCGAGATCCCGGCCATCTGATAGGCCTGCTGCATCGCCCGCTGCGCGCCGCGTGGCCGCAGCACGTCGCGGCCCGCGCGGCCCAGGCGATCAGTGGCCTGGCCGTAGCCGGCCAGCTCGACGCAGTCCTGCCGGCGCACGCCCAGACGGGCCAGGCCCTCTTCGGTGGCCAGGATCAGCGCGGCGTAGCCGTCGGTGATCTGCGAACAGTCATAGGTCTTCAGCGGCAGCCCCTCGACGACGTAGCGGTTGACGCCCTCGATCCGCAGCGCCTGCTCAAGCGTCAGCGCCACGCCCTGCATCTGCGCGTAAGGGTTGTGCTGCGCGCAGGCGTATTCCTCGACGGCGATCCGCGCCAGGTCCTCTTCGGTCACCCCGTATTCGGCCATGTATTGCTGCATGATTTCCGCAAAAATGTGCGGAAATACGAACGTTTTTCCGGGCCTTTCATCAGGATGAGAATAATAACCAAGCGCCTTTCCCACCAGTTTTCCGTCGGCTTTTCCGTCCGGCCCGCGCATTTTCTCATACCCAATGGCGATGCCCGTCTCGCCAAAGCCCAGCTGGAGCTTCCAGGTCACGCTCAGGACGGCCTGGCCGCCGGAGGCGCAGGCGTTCTCGACGCTCTCGATCATCTTCCCCTCAAGGCCGCCGGCTTCGGCCACCAGGCCGGCGAGCAGCCCCTGCTCGTTCAGGCTCTGGTTGCAGGCCGCCCCGACGCTGGCCACGTCCAGCGCGGCCGGCTCGGCGTGGATTTCACGGCAGGCGCCCTCGACGGCGGCGCGGAGAATTTCGGGCACGGTCATGCCCATCAGTTTTCCGAATTTCGACTGGTGATATGCGGCAATATAGATCTTTTTCATCGTCTTCAGGTCCTCAGGTGCCGGTCACGATGCCGCCGTCGACGGAAAGCACCGCTCCGGTGATGAAGCTTGCGGCGTCAGAGGCAAGCCAGACGTAGGCCTCGGCAATCTCCTCGGGCCGCCCCAGGCGGCCGAGGGGCGTGCGGCGCTTCATCTCTTCCAGAACTTTCTCCGGCATGTCCTTCAGGATGGACGTCTCCACCAGGCCCGGGGCTACCGCATTCACGCGGATCCGGTAACGGCCCAGCTCTCGCGCCCACACCTTCGTCATCCCGATCACGCCGGCCTTCGACGCGATGTAATTCGTCTGACCGAAATTTCCGTACAGGGCCACTACCGAAGAGGCGTTCAGGATCACGCCGCCCCCGCCGCGGATCATGTACGGGACCACGGCGCGCGTGCACTGGAAGACGCCTTTCAGGTTGACGTCGATCACCCGGCTGAAATCCTCGTCCGACATCCTGCCGGCCACAGCCCCGTCGCGCCACTTCACCAGTTGCCCGTCCCGCAGGATGCCGGCGTTGTTGACGAGCACGTCGATGCGGCCGAACTTTTCCGCCACCGCGCGGGCCGCCGCCTCCACGTCTGCCGGGTCCGCGACATCCACCTGAAGAGCGAACCAGTCCGGAGGGCAGTGCTCACAGGGTTGAACGTCCCATGCCGCCACGCGGCAACCCTCCAGGGAAAATCGCATCGCTGTCGCATGGCCAATGCCCGCGGCTGCGCCGGTCACGATGACCACTTTCCCGTTCAGCCCCGTCTCAATCACCGCCGCAGCCCTCCTTCCCGAATTCTAGGTCATCCGGAAAGACCCAAGAATGGAAATGCTCTGCGTCGATCCGGACCGGGGCCGCCGCCCGCGCGCCGGCCCCGTGAAAGATGTGTTCCGCTACGGCCGCTACTCCAGCCCGTGGTGCGTGCCGCAGATGTTGACGTCGATGCCCATTTCGCGAAGCATGGCGGCCTTGACGGCGAGCGCGCGGTTGGCCGCGGCCGCGTCGGGCGCGTAGGCCACCTGAATGTGATTCGCCTTGTGGCGCGCCATCATCTGGTCCCGCGTGACCCCATAAAGCACCGCGTGCATGATGGGCCACTGCGGGGTGGTCATCTGCCAGCGGCGCTCGGTCTCCTCCCGCGGCAGCTCGACCACTTTCGCGCGGCCCAGGTCGGCGCGCAGCACGCCGGCGTCAACAAAGATGCGGCTCCAGACGATCTCGCCAGGTTTCGAGACGCCCTTCAGCGTGCCGCCGCCGAGACGGAAATACATGGGCGGCTGGCGCTCGCTCACCGCGCCGGCGTAGCCGCCGATGAAGTGCTGCGGCGGCGCGGCGCCGCTGATCTCGAACACCCACACGTATTCGCCGTTGTACGGCTCGCCGTAGCGCACGTCGTGGAGCGTGGTCTCCGGATCATAGCCGAGCGCCGTCCAGATGCGGTTGGTGACCAGCGCGTCGAGCCCGGCGCATTCGTCCACTTCGTTGAAGTGTGGTAGAGCCCGGCCCTCGTAAAGAATGCGCCCATTGCCGCGGGCCTTCACCGGCGGGCGGTCCACGTTGTTCAGCAGCCCCTCGGCGAGATCGGAGGCCGGCGCAAGGTCCTTCAGCCCCTGCTGATACTGGATGCCGATGGTGTCGCAGCCGAAGTCGTCGGCGATGCGCAGGGCGGCGATGTACATCCGGCACTGGTCGAGGATCTGCGAGTCGGTCAGGTCGGTCTCAGGGTTGGGCCCGGTGATGAACTTCATGCCCTTCGCATCCAGCCAGCGCCGCACCTCAAGCGCCTCGTCCTCGCTGACGGTGAGCATCTCGGCATACAGCGCCGACTGCGACAGCCGCTCCTTGAACACGCCCGTGCGGTGCAGCAGTTCGTCGGGCACGATGGCGTTGTACATGCCCATGCAGCCCTCGTCGAAGACGCCCATGATGGCCTTGTTGCGGTATAGCTCGCGCGCCATGCGGGCGCCCATCTCCTCGCAGTCGGGCGGCAGGCGGAAGGCGGCCAGCGGCCGGACGTGGCGCGTGTCGTGGACGATCCTCTCGCCTTCCAGCCAGCGTTTCAGGTTGGAGAGGAAGAATTCGTCGCTGAAATTTTCGCTCCAGAGCGTCGAATACGGGATGCCCGCCTTGGCCAGACACCCGTTCAGGTTCAGCATGCCCACCAGACCGGGCCACTGCCCGCTCCAGTTGGCGACGGTCAGGATCGGCCCCTGATGCGTGTAGAGGCCATGCAGAATATGATGCGAATACTGCCAGACGGCCTCGACGACGATCAGCGGCGCCGTGGGCGGGATGCGGCGGAACACCTCCATGCCGTACTTCTGGCTGTCGATGAAGCCGTGCTTCCTGTTCTCGTCATACGGATGGCCGCGTTCGATGGCATGGCCGAGGCTGCGGACCGCCTCCATGACCTTCTGCTCCACTTCCTGCTGGGCGGGCCAGCAAACCTGGTTGGCCGAGAGGCGCAGGTCTCCGTTTGCAATCAGAATTGCCGTTTCTGCCATGCTCCCATTCAACCACAGGAGTCCGAAAATGGCTGCGCTCGGTCACGGGCGCCCGCGGTTGTGGAGCAGGCGGGCGCAGTCGGCGCAGAATGCGGCCTGGCGGACGTCGATGCGCTCCACCGTGTGCGCGCTGCTCATCACGCACCGCCAGTCGGCGCAGTGGCGCAGGCCTTGGGTGTGCCCGAGCTCGTGGAGGAGCTCTTTCATCAGCCGCTCGAGCAGCAGCTCCGGATTCGGCGGCAGGCCGTAAAACTCCTCGCGCAGGCGGTGCGCGCTGATGATGGCGGCCGGGCCGGGCGCCTGGGCCTCGCCGAAGACGAACGTGAAGACGGGCACGAAAAGGTCCAGCGTGGTGACGCCGACGATGACCGCGCCCGGCGGAACCGGCCGCGCGGCAAGCCGCGCTAGCACCGGCGTCGACCACACCTGTCGCCGCAGCTCGTCAAAACTGAACGTGACATCAAGAGGCGAGGCATCGACGTGACAGGACGCGCCGAGCAGCCGCGCTGCCCGGGCGGCCAGGAGGTCCAGCAGCTCGAGCGGAGGGATCCCGTCCGCGTTGGCAAGCCCCAGCGGGACGAGATGGATCCGCTCCACCACGGCGGCCCTCACCGGCCCGCAGGTTCGCGCAGGCCGTACTTTCGGATCTTGTTGTAAAGCGTCGTGCGGTCGATGTCGAGGATGCGCGCCGCCTTCGACAGGTTCCAGTTGGTTTCGGCGAGGATCCGTTCAATGTGGGCGCGCTCGACGTCTTCGAGCCGCCGCCCGGTGGCAATGAGCGGCCCGGAAGGATGCAACTGGAAGGGGAAATCTTCAGGCTTGAGGTCGCCCTCGCGGCGCATCAGCAGGGCGCGCTCGAGCGAGTTCTCCAGCTCGCGGACGTTGCCCGGCCAGTCGTAGCGCATCAGCAGCTCCAGCGTCTCAGGCGCCAGCCGCTGGACCGGACGGTTCATCTGACGGGCGAATTTCTCCAGAAAATGATTCGCCAACAGCGGGATGTCCTCGCGCCGCTCGCGCAGCGGCGGCAGGTTGATGGTGAAGACGTTGAGCCGGTAATAGAGATCCGGGCGGAACAGCCGTTCTTCGACCAGCCGTTCCAGGCTCTTGTTGGTGGCGGCGATGGCGCGGAAGTCCACCTTGATGGGCATGGTGTCGCCGACGCGGACGATCTCTTTCTCCTGGAGCACGCGCAACAGCTCGGTCTGCACCTTGAGGCTGATGTCGCTGATCTCGTCCAGAAACACGGTGCCGCCGTCTGCCACCTCGAACTTGCCCTTCTTGCGCGCCTGTGCGCCGGTGAAGGCGCCGCGCTCATGGCCGAAGAGCTCGCTTTCGAGCAGCGACTCCGTGAGCGCCCCGCAGTGGATGACCACCATCGGGTTGTAGCGCCGCGGGCTGAGCGCGTGAATGGCCCGCGCCACCACCTCCTTGCCGGTGCCGCTTTCGCCGGTGATCAACACGGTGGCGTCCGTGGGAGCGACCGTTTCGACGAGCTCGATGACGCGCTTCATCGCCGGGCTCTGGCCGATCAGCTTCGTCTCCGGGAAGATCTGCTCAAGGTTCTCCCGCAGGCGCGACACTTCCTTCTCGGCGCGCTTGTGCGAGATGGCCTTGTTGACCAGGTGGACGAGCTCGTCGGGGTCGAAGGGCTTGGTGATGTAGTCGTAAGCGCCGTTCTTCAACGCCTTCACCGCGGTCTCCACGCTGGCAAAACCGGTCATGATGATGACCGGCATCGAGGGGTCGATCTCGCGGAGCTTGGCCTGAAGCTCGATGCCGTCGACGCCCGGCATCTTGATGTCAACGAGGGCAAGGTCGAAGCGGCGGCCAGCAAGCATCTCGAGGGCGGCGGCCGCTCCGGGCGCGATCGACACGTCGAAGCCCTCGCTCTCAAACCACTTGCCGAGCGAGTCGCGAACCACGATGTCGTCATCGACGATGAGGATGCTTGGGGCTGCCATCACGCTTCTCCCTTCATGACGGTTTCCTCTGCGCCCTCCGGCTCCCGCGGCTCGAAGGGCAGGAAGATGATGAACTCGGCGCCGCGGCCGGGCTCGGACTTCAGGGTGATTGTGCCGCCGTGGCGCTCGACGATGCCTTTGGCCACGGCCAGGCCAAGGCCGGTGCGGTGCGGATCGTCCTTGGTGGAAAAGAACGGCTCGAAGATCTGCAGGTGGAGCTCCTTCGGGATGCCAGGGCCGTTGTCGCGGACGACCAGCTCCAGCCCGTCCTCGCGGCGCCGCGTTTCCACTACAACCTCGCCGCCGCGGCCGAGCGCCTCCTGCGCGTTGGCCAGCAGCACGATGAGCACCTGCTGGATCTGGCCGGGATCGCAGTCGATCTCAGGCAGGGCCGGGTCGAGCATCGTGCGCAGGGCGATCTGGCTGAGTTCGTACTGGTGCGCCACCAGCTTTACCGCCCGGTCGACCACCTGGTTGAGCTGGACCCGAAGCCGCTGCGGCGTCGACTGCCGGGCGAAGGCGAGCAGGTTTTTCATCAGGTCGCCGCAGCGCCGGCTCTCCCGTTCGATGATGCGCAGATTGTCCATCATGCGCTGCCGCGTGGCCTCGTCGAGGTCCGGTTTCTGAATGTCCTTGAGCACCAGCCGCGCGTAAGTAAGCATGCCGAACAGCGGGTTGTTCACCTCATGGGCCACCGTCGCGGCCAGCCGCCCGAGCGACGCCATTTTTTCGGTGTGGATCAGGCTCTTCTGCGCCGCCTCAAGCTCGGCCGTTTTCTGCCGGACCCGCTCCTCGAGCGTCTCGGCCCACTTCCTCAGCTCGTCGTGTGTGCGCTCGAGGTCTTCGGCCATCTGATTGAAGGACTCGGCCAGCATGCCGAGCTCGTCGCGCGAGCGCACCTGAATGCGGCAGCTCAGGTCGCCCTGGGCCAGCCGCATGATCCCGGCGACGAGGTCATGCACCGGACGGTGCACGAAGAACCACACAAAGCAGATGGCCATCAGACAGCCAATGACGGCGGCTCCCATGGTGAAGGCGAGCATCTGGGTGCGGTGCTCGGCGAGCTGCTCGTCTACCGCGTCCAGCGAAAGATGGGCGTCGATGACCCCCAGGATGCGGCGCGAGGGCGGATGCGCGTGGCAGGCGGCGGCACTGCAATCGGGATGGTTCTCGATGGGCAGAATGACCGCCAGCACCCGGTGGCCGTCATCGCCGCGGAAGATGCGGGTGCGGTCCTTGCGCTGGAGCCGCGTCAGCGGCTCCGCCTGCGCGTGGCAGGCGTAACAGGCCTCGGCCTGCTTGTCGACCATTGTGCCGATCTCGGCCGCGTCGGTCGAGTAGCGCACCAGGCCCACCTCGTTGATGATCCGCAGCCGCCGGATGCCGGGCTCGCGGCCAATGTCGCGGATCATCGTATACAGCATCTGCTGGTCGTTGCGCAGCATCGCCTGCCAGGCGGAGAAGTGGATCACGTCGGCCACGCGCTGCGCCGAAAGCGAGACCAGCGACTCGAGGTGGCGCTGCTCGAGCCGCTGGTGCGCGTATCCGAACAGGAAGAAACAGATGACCACACCCACCGTAAGCCAGGCGGCGAGCTTCGCCGCCAGGCCGAATCGTGGCAGGCGGACGGCGCGAAGCATCAAAGCCCTGTCAGTCTCCCGGGACACGGGCCGCTTCGAGCGTCGGGATGCGGCCCGACCCTGCCGGCGTGGTGGCCTCCTCTTCGTGCTCTTCCTCGAACACGGGCAGGTAATGGGCCGCCAGGCGGAAGATGGCAAAGCCTGCGGCGATGATCGCCAGCGTCACCGCGATTTCGCTCCACTTGGGGAAGTAGTGCACGCCCGAGCTCCGCTCCAGCCCGGTGACGCTGACGTTCATCCGGTTGGTCACGAATCCCAGCAGCCACATCACCACGCCCAGATAGACGGCCAGCGGATGCTGGCGCGTCTTCTCACGGAAGAACATGAGCATGGGCACGGCCATCAGCACGATCTCAAGGCCGAACATCCAGCGCTCAAAGCCCGGCTGGTTCAGCGTCGAAAGCGCGCCGCGGTGGCTGAGGTCGAGAAAGCGCAGCGTCAGGTAGATGGCCGTGATCACTGCCAGCACGCGCGTCATGCGGCACACCAGCCCGTATTCGAGCTGACGCCCGAAAGCCTTCGAGCTGTGCCAGGACTCGAAGATCGTCATCGCCAGCCCTGTGGCGACCGCCGAGATGAAAAACAGCACCGGCAGCAGCGGAGTCCACCACAGCGGATGGAGCCTGTTCGGCATGATCAGGAACAGGCTGCCCAGCGAGCTCTGGTGCAGCGTGGACAGAATGACGCCGGCGATGATGATGGGCAGCGTCGCCGCCTTCATCACCTTCAGCGCCGTGTGCCACTTCAGCCTCTCAAGCACCACTGGAAGGAACTCCAGGAACAGCACCGTGGTGTAGAGCGTGACGCACCAGCCCACCTCGAACATCACCGAACGCGGGTTCCACATGATGATCGGGTGCCAGATGCGGTAGGGATGGCCGAGGTCGAACAGCAGCGCCACCACCACCAACAGGTAGCCGAGAAAAGCCGTCAGAATGGCGGGACGGACGACCGGCCGGAAGGACTTGATGTTAAAGATGTGCACCGTCGCCGCCAGCGTGAAACCGCCGGCCGCGAGGCCGACGCCGCACAGGACATCAAAGCCGATCCAGATGCCCCAGGGGAACTGGTCGCTCAGGTTGGTGGCAGCACCCAGCCCGCCCCAGAAGCGGAGGTATGTGGCCCACGCGCCGGCGGCCATGATGACCACAAACAGAGCGCGCCAGAAGTATCTCCGGATTCCTTCCATCATGAGCGGCCCTCCTTCCTCGCCACTTCTTCCTTGCGGTGCGTCAGCCAGTGGATGCCGCCGAGCAGCACCGTGCCCATCACCACGACGTCGGGAACGTGCTTCAGCGCCGCCCACGTGTATTGCGGCAGGGCCACCTTCTCGATGTTCACCGGATAGCCGATCTGGTCGAACGGCACCGCGGAGAGAACCAGTACCGATGTGCCGCCGGCCTCTTCGATCCCATAAATGCGCGGGTAGTACTCATCCGGCTTCTCCGCCAGGCGCTTCTTCGCCTCGGCGATCAGCTCGTCGCGGTCCCCAAACAGCGTCGCGCCGGTCGGACAGGCCTCCGCGCATCGTGTCGGCTCATTGCCGGCAACGCGGTCGGCGCACCCGTCGCATTTGCGCACATACGGCAGGCGCGAGTTCCACTCGTAGGTCGGAACGCCGAAGACACAGGAAACCATGCAATACCGGCATCCCATGCAGCGTTCGGGATGATAAATGACCGGCCCGGCGGCGGTCTTCTCCAGCGCCGCCACCGGGCATACCGATGCACATGCCGGGTCCAGGCAGTGCATGCACAGTTTTCTCGAGAAACGCTCCCCGTGCGTCCTGATCGCCGTCAGCTTGCGGGCTGAAGTCTGCTCTTCCTGCGCGATCTTCTCGTCGTAAGGAAGATGTTTGCCTTCCGAACAGGCCCGCTCGCATTCCCGGCACCCGATGCAAAGGGTGCTGTCGAACAAGAGTGCTCTCGCCATGCGGCTCAGTCGCCTCCAGCCTCATTCTATATCAAACTTTCAGGTCTTGTGTTCTGATTATCGGCAATGGAGGCAAATTAACTGAGCAGCAGCGCCCGGGCCGCTTCCTTCCACTTGTTCAACGGCAGGGCGGCTGTTGCATCCTTCGACGCGCGCCCGCCGTCGGCAGCCGTCGCGCCCGCCAACTGGGGCTGGAAGCTGTAGAAGGTTTCAGCGGACTCGCGGATCCAGGCGGGGATCAGCGAGCTGGGCAGCAGATTCCGGGTCGGAGATTCCTCATCGGGCGAGAACACCGTCATCAGCCAGCCGCGCCCGTAGGGGTCCTCCAGCAGCAGGCGCGGATTCTCGGCGATCTCGCGGTTCACTTCCACAACCTCGCCCTCCACCGGCGAAACCATCTCAATCTTCTCGTTGCCGCGATAGAAGGCGAAAACCTTCTGGCCCTGACGCACCCACTGGCCGGGCTTGGGCAGCTCAATGCGGTCCACCGGGCCTGCCAGCACCGCCGCCAGCTCGTCGGCGCCAACGCGGTGAACGTTCTTGCGCTCTTTCTGCACCCAGGTGTGGCCCGGATGATATTTCAGGTTCATCGGAATATGGAACCCGCTCAGCAGCTCCTGCCCAACGGCTGGAATTTCGGCTTCCTGCATGGCAGGGGCCACCACGGGAACCTTCTGCCGGCTCAGCAGCAGATCAATGGCGATAAACACTGCGAAGGTAACGATAACGAGTAGGACGACCATCATGATTCTCCTTTTCCTGAATTCCTTGCCGGCCTGCCTGTTTGGGGCCGGCCCGCACCCTTTCATGGGCACGGCGCGTGCCAAAGTTCGTGCTGCAGTTAACTCATTGATTGCCAAAGCAATCACTTTCAGGCTGACCCACCGGGATGTTGAGACTTTCAACGCTGGATTTCGGATGTTAACGTCTGAGACAAGCGTAACCTCCCGTGAGCCAGACAGTTCCGGCTGGTGTAGAATCCTGCAACGCGGGCTGTTGGGGTCTTCGACGGATCCACGGCCCGCACACCTGAGCGGAACTTTTCGACGCCATGTGGCTAGGAAAAATGGAAACACTCGGAACCTCCGGCCTGAGGCAGTGTGCGGGATTGTAACAGCAGTCGCGGCGGAGGCATCCTTCGATTAGCGCTATGAGAATCAAGTCGTTCCTGGCCTTGATCGCCACCATTCCCTGTGTTGCGCAACAACCGCCCCAGCAGCCGCCGGCGCAGCCCGAAGAACCGGTCATCCGCGTGGAGGTCAACCTGGTGAACCTCTTCTTCAGCGTTCGGGACCGCAAGGGCAGCTATGTCTCCAGCCTGGGAAAGGACGATTTCACCGTCTACGAAGACGGCAAGCCGCAGGAGATCCGGTTCTTTTCCCGGGAAACGAACCAGCCGCTCACATTGGGTCTGTTAGTGGATGTCAGCCGCAGTCAGGAGGCGCTGATCGAGGTGGAACGGCGGGCTTCGGCGCGGTTCTTCGATAGTGTCCTGAAAGAGAAGGACATGGCCTTCCTGATCAGCTTCGGCGTGGATGCCGAGCTATTGCAGGACCACACGGGCTCGCCGGTGCTGCTGGCGAGGGCGCTGGAGCGTCTGCGGCTGAACGCGGGCGTCAGCGGAATGTCGCCGACGGGGTCGCCCGTGCCTCTGCCGGGCGGACCGCGTGGCACGATCCTGTATGATGCCGTTTGGCTGGCGGCGCGGGAAAAGCTGCGCGGGGAGGTGGGCCGCAAGGCGCTGGTGGTCATCACCGATGGCGTGGACGTCGGCAGCCGGGTGAAGCTCGAGGAGGCGATCGAGGAGGCCCAGCGGGCCGACGCGATCGTCTATGTCATCCTGTTCGAGGACCCGCGCTACACGTCCTGGCAGTATGGCGGCGTTTCTGGAGAAGGCGCGATGCGCCGGATGGCAGAAGAGACCGGCGGGCGCGTGTTCCGCGTCAGCCGCCGCGAGACGCTCGACGATATCTACGACACCATCCAGACCGAGCTGCGCAGCCAGTACTCGATCGCGTACGCTCCCGCCAACCAGGCCCGCGACGGCAGTTTCCGCCGCATTCAGATCAGGACGAAAGACCGCAACTACCGCGTCCAGGTCCGCAAAGGCTACTACGCGCCCAAAGACTGAAGGGGACGCGGGGGACTGTCTGTCGCCCCACGGCCTGACTGCGCCGACAAGGCCGCGCGCCGCGGACCCCATGAAAATCAGGGCCTTCTGATCCGCAACTGGAGCGAGCCCGTCAGGGCGAGCGGAAGGCGCCGTTCTTCGTTCTGGTGCGGCATGAACCGTGGCCGCCCGTCATCCGGAAGGGTCCGCCACCGGCCCGGCGATCATTCCAGCGCCGGCCTCCCACTGCGCCATCCCTGTGCAGGCTGCGGCGATCCGCATAACCAGCACACTGAGTGCACAGTAGCTCTCCGTCATGGTCGCACTGAAACGTAAATGCGCGGTGAAGATTGAGTCTCCCTTGCGGGTCCGTCCTGCCTTTCCCTTCCATGTGCAGATCCGGAAGACGGGCGAACGCCCCACCCTCCGCGCGCTTCCGAATACGGGACCCAATCCGCACAGACGCCCGGTGGCGGCATTCGACGCCCGGATTGACGCCGCCAGAGCCGAGAAGGGCTCTCCCGGCGGACCTGTTCAGGCCTCGTCTCCGAGGTCAGCCGCGCCGCTTCCGGGCGGCGCGGCCTCTGGACAGGCCGCCGGGGCGCGTGGCCTCGGGCTCCACCACGGAGAAGTAAAGGCGGCGTTCGACGCCGTCCACCTTGTCCAGGCGGACGCGCACCTGATCGCCGATCTTGTATTCGCGGCGGCTGCGCCCGGCGACGATCTTGCGTGTGTTCTCCTGATACGTCCAGCGGTCGCCGGGCAGCAGGTCGATCGGGACAAGACCTTCAACGAAGAGGTCGTGCAGCTCGACGAAGAAGCCGTATTTCGTCGTGGAGATGATGAGCGCGTCGAATTCGTCCCCGACGCGGTCCGTCATGAACTTGACCTTCTTCCACTCGATCAGTTCCCGTTCCGCATCAGCGGCGCGGCGCTCGGTCTCGGAGCACTGCTCGGCAATCTCGTGAAGGTCGCCGACGTCCGGCTCGCGGCGGTCGAGCCAGGCGCCCAGCAGGCGGTGGATGACGAGATCCGGATACCGGCGGATGGGCGAAGTAAAGTGAGTGTATGATTTCGCCGCCAGGGCGAAATGGCCGATATTTTTTTCCGAATACCTCGCCTGCTTTAGTGACCGGAGCATCAGATAATTCAGGATCCGTTCTTCCGGCTTTCCTTCCAGTTTTTCTACCAGTTTCTGGTACATCCGCGACGTGATTTTCACGCTCTCTTCCAGCCGGACGATGTCGCGGCGGAGCCTGCGGCCATCGCTGGTGCGCGTGACCACCGGGTAGCGCCGCGCCGGAAAGGCAGGAATGCCGAGCGAATAACCGAACCGCGCGGCGATCTGCTCGAACTCGTACACCTTCTGCACATCCGGCGGCTCATGAACGCGGAAAAGGCTTTCCGGCAGGTTCTCTTCCAGGTGTCGGCTGACGGCCTCGTTGGCCGCGAGCATGAACTCCTCGATGATGCGGTGCGCGATGTTGCGGGGCGTGCGTTCGATGCCGGTCATCGTGCCGTTCTCGTCGAAGACGAGCAGCGGCTCGGGCAGGTCGAAGTCGATGGCGCCGCGTTTCATCCGCCGCCGGTAGAGGATGAGCGCAAGCTCCTTCATCAGCTCGAAGCGCCCGATGAGCGGCGCGTAGCGCTCGCGCAGACCGGGGTCCCCTTCGAGGATGAGGTGCACGGCCGTGTAGGTCATGCGCTCCACGCTGCGCATGACCCCGCGGCAGAACTCCTGGCGGACGACGTCGCCCTGCCGGTCGATCTCGAGCAGCGCCGACATGCAGAGCCGGTCCACGTTCGGCTTGAGCGAGCAGATTTCGGTGGAGAGCTCAAGCGGAAGCATCGGCACGGCGCGGTCCGGGAAATAGACGCTGGTGCCGCGCTGCCAGGCCTCGACGTCAATGGGCGTGCCCGGTTTGACGTAGTGGCTGACGTCGGCAATGTGCACGTGCAGAAGAAAATTGCCGTCAGGGAGGCGGTCGACCCAGACGGCGTCGTCGAAGTCGCGCGCCGTTTCGCCGTCGATGGTAACGACGTCCATGCCGCGGAAATCGCGGCGGCCGGCCAGGTCGGCCTGCGAGAGAGTCAGCGGGATCGACTGCGCCTGTTCGAGCACTTCGGCGGGGAAGCGGTGCCGCAGATGGTGCTTGCGGATCATGATTTCGACGTCAACGCCGAAATCGTCGGGGCGGCCGAGAATCTCGACGACACGTCCGACGGCCGCTTCGCCGGCCTCGTGCGGGTATTCCAGAATCTCGACATCGACGATCATGCCGTCCATGTCGCGCGGGTCGCGGACGCCCGGTGCGGCGGCGCCGATACGGTCCACGTTGGCGCCGCGGCCCGGAATTTCGAGTCCTTCCGGAATGACGACCCACTGCTGGATGCGCGACTCGAAGGGCACGACGTAACACTCGCGGCGGCCGACGCGGAACTCGCCGGTGATGGTCGGATGGGCGCGGTCGAGCACGCGCACCACTTCGCCCTCGGCGCGGCCGTCGGCGCCGACACGCGTGATGCGCGCAAGCACCGTGTCGCCGTGCATCGCGTGCCGGGCCGCCTCCGGCGGAATAAAGATGTCGCCTTCGACGCCCGGCGCCGGCTTTGAGGGAGTCACAAATCCATAGCCGTCCCGGTGCATGGAGAGCCGGCCGGTGGCGAACTGCTGCGTGCGCCCGGGCAGCACATACTGGCCGCCGCGAAGTTCAATCAGCGCGCCCTTTTTCACGAGCCGTTCCAAGAGCCGCTCGAGTTGCCCGCGCTCATCGCCGCGCAGCCTGAGCTCGCGGGCCAGTTGCCGGAGGGTGGCCTTGCCGTGCGGCAGGCGGGCGACGTGGTCGAGGATGTCCTGCTCTTTCATTGCGTGACCGGAGGCGCCGTCACGGCGGGCGCGGGCATCGTGTCCGCGCTGAAGCGCGGCAGCATCTCGTCCCGCGCGGCCAGATGCCAGGCCACGGCCGCGACGACGGCGCTGGCCTGCTTCAGGTCGTCCGGAACGGCCCGCTCATAGGTGTCGAGATTCGTGTGCCAGGTCTGCTGGAAATATTCGATCGGATCCTGGAAAAAGCCGATGGCGGGCAGGCCGGCGCTGGAAAACGACGTGGAGTCCGTGCCGCCTTCCCGCCGGCTGGAAGACGCGGCGGCGCCGGCGACGCCCTGGTCGCGGAAAGGTGCCAGTACGGCGGCGACAACAGCGGCGGCCTCTTCGGGGCCGAACACGCTGGCGCCGCGGATACGACCGGTGCCGCTGTCGAGATTGAGATAGGCGCAGAGCCTGGCGAATCCGGGCTTCGGGCTTTCAAACGTGCCGTAATTCGCCTGCACATGGTGCTTCGACCCAAGCAGGCCCTGCTCTTCCGCGCTCCACAGTGCGATGCGGATGGTGCGCGCGGGCCGGAGCCCAAGCACTGTGAGGATGCGCACGGCCTCCATCATCACCGCGACGCCGGCTGCGTTGTCCGTGGCGCCAGTGGCCGCGTGCCAGGAGTCGAGATGAGCGCCAATGAGGACAACCTCTTCGGGCTTTTCCGCGCCCGGGATGTCGGCCAGGACGTTCCAGGTGGTGCGGCCCGGATGCGTGCGGTTGACAATTTCAAATTCCATTTCCACCTTTTCGCCGATTTCGATGAGCCGGGCGGCGCGGCCGTAGTCCTCGTTGCGCAGGTACACGGCGGGCACGGACTTCGTCACATCATACGTGCGGTTCTGGAAGGCGCGAATCATGCCGTGCGGCATGCCGGCGTCGAGGACCTTGACGAGCGCCCCGTTGGCCACCAGCCACGCATCGAGGGCCGCGTTCACCTGCTGCGGGGTCAGCCTCCCAGGCTCGGCCTTCGGCGCGGCCGGTCGCGGCGGGCCCATGCGCGCCTCGAGCCGCCGCTTCACCGCTTCCTCGTCCAGCCGTTTGGAGGGTGCGGTGAAGCTCACCGGAAGATCGCGCGGTTTGCCGAGCAGGACGATGCGTCCGCGCACGCGGCCGGCGTTTTCCTTCAGCCAGGCCTCGAGCTCCCCTTGGGTGGGCGACGATGGGGGAACCAGCAGGACGGCATCGCCGCGGGCTGTCCCGGTTGTGGAGGGCGTCCACGCCATCACCTCGAAGACGAGAGCGTCCCGCACGGGGCTCGCAAGATGCCCGGTGGCGCGCTCGTTCGACCAGCCTTCGTGGCCGAAGTCCCACGGCTCAAGCCGCGCGTTCCGGAGACCCCACTCCGCCAGCCGCTTCATCGCCCAGCGCGCTGCAGCCTCATAATTGGGCGAGCCGGTAAGGCGCGGTCCATAGCGGTCCGTGAGCACCTGAAGGTGCTTCATCACTTGGGAACGCTGCTCGGCCTCCCCACGGATCTTACCGATCGTCTCCAGATCGACGCGCTCCTGCGCGCCCAGCAGCGCCGCAGCCGCTACACAGGCAACCAGCACTCGCATATGATGCCAGCATACAGCACGCGTTAGGATGGGGAATGCCATGGAACTGAAGACGGTCCGGCTGACGATTCCCGAAAACGGCAACATCATTTTCGGCCAGTCGCATTTCATCAAGACGGTGGAAGACCTCTATGAGGCCATCGTGAACACGGCGCCGCACATGAAGTTCGGCATCGCCTTCTGCGAGGCCTCCGGCGCGTGCCTGATCCGCGTGGAGGGAAACGACGAAGAACTGAAGCGGATTGCGGTGGAAAATGCTCAGGCCGTGGCCGCCGGCCACACATTCATCATCTGCCTGCGGGACGGATATCCAATCAACATTCTCGGCGCCGTGCGAGGCGTGCCCGAGATGGTGCGGATCTTCTGCGCCACGGCGAACCCGGTGGAAGTGGTGATCGCC
Organism: Bryobacteraceae bacterium; assembly: GCA_026002855.1. Taxonomy (NCBI): domain Bacteria; kingdom Pseudomonadati; phylum Acidobacteriota; class Terriglobia; order Bryobacterales; family Bryobacteraceae; species Bryobacteraceae bacterium. Next base: position 3,659,024 of record BPGD01000001.1, on the reverse strand, counting down.
GAGACGGAACAGGGCCGCGGCGTGCTGGGCGTGATCGACGGCTTCCCGCCGAAGGGCGTCGAGGGCCCGGCAGACGTTGAGTGGCGGCACTCGCTGCTGCGGAAGATCGGCTACAAGCGCTGAGCGCGCACCGGGGCGGGGCCGCGGCCCCGCCCTGCGAGGTTCAGGCGAGCGGCAGCTCGGGCTGTCGGTCGTCGGCCTCGCCTTCTTCGTCGGCTTCCTTGACTGCACAGGCGGCGGCCACCGCGTCGCCGGTCTCGAGGGAGACGATGCGCACCCCCATGGCCGAGCGGCCCGTGCGCCGGATGCTTTCTGCCTCAGTGCGCAGGATCTTGCCCTCGCGACTGATGACGATCACGTCGGTGTCTTCCTTCACCGCGAGCACGCTCACCACCTTGCCATTCTTGTTGGTCACCTTCATGTTGATGACCCCCTTGCCGGCGCGGGACTGAAGGCGGTACTCGCTCACCTGGGTCCGCTTGCCGTAGCCGAGCTCGCTCACCGACAGGATGTAGTCATCGTCGGTGACCACCTCCATGCCGACGATCCAGTCGCCTTCGGCGAGCTTCATGCTGGTGACGCCGGCCGCCGGCCGACCCATGGGCCGCACGTCGGTTTCGGGGAACTTGATGGCCATGCCTTCACGCGTGGCGAGGAAGATCATTTTCGACCCATCGCTCAGGGCGGCGCGCACCAGCTCGTCGTTTTCCTTCAGGTTGATGGCGATGATGCCCTTGGACATCGGGTTGTCAAATTCGGTCAATTCGCATTTTTTGATGACGCCGAATTTGGTCGCCATCACCACGTATTTTCCGGGCTCAAATTCAGACACAGGGAGGAAGGCGCGCGGCTCTTCGTCTTCCTGAAGGTTCACCAGGCCCTTGATGTGCCTGCCGCGGCCGGCGGCCTGGGCGTCGGGAATGTTGTAGACCTTCAGCCAGTAGAGCCTGCCTTTGGAGGTGAAGATCAGCAGATAGCTGTGCGTGTTGGCGATGAGAAGGTCCTCGACGACGTCCTCCGAGCGCGTGGCCATGCCGATGCGGCCCTTGCCGCCGCGCCCCTGGCGGCGGTAGGTGTCGAGCGAGGTGCGCTTGAGATAGCCGCCGCGGGTGACGGTGACGACGACGTCTTCGCGCTTGATGAGGTCTTCCAGGTTGATTTCGCCTTCGTCGTCGACGATCTCGGTGCGGCGGTCGTCGCCAAATTCCTTCTGGACTTCCTTCAGTTCGTTGACAATCACGCGGCGAAGCGCCTTTTCCGAGCCGAGAATTTCCAGATACGACGCAATCTGCCTCTGGATTTCCGCCAGCTCGTCGAGGATTTTCTGGCGTTCCATGCCGGTGAGGCGCTGCAATTGGAGCTCGATGATCGCCTGCGCCTGCTTTTCGCTGAAGTCGAACCTGGACAGCGGCTGTCCGTTCCAGCGCAATTTCGGCGCCCATTTCGCCAGCACCTGCTCGAGCGCCGGATTCTCCGGAAATTGTGTCTGGCCCATCAGGGCCTCGCGGGCCTCGCGGGGAGTGCGGGAGGCGCGGACGGTTTCAATGACGGCGTCGAGATTTTCAAGAGCCTTCTGGAAGCCAAGCAGGATGTGTTCGCGCTCGCGGGCCTTGCGGAGAAGAAACTCGGTGCGGCGCCGGACGACTTCGACGCGGTGGTCGATGAACCGCTTCAGCGCGTCGATGATGCCCATTTCGCGCGGCTGGCCGTTGACGATGGCCAGCATGATGACGCCGAAATTCACCTGCATCTGCGTGTGCTTGTACAGGTTGTTGAGGACGATTTCGGCGTTCTCGCCGCGCTTGAGCTCGAGCACCACGCGGAGGCCCTCGCGGTCGCTTTCGTCGCGAACGTCGGCGATGCCTTCGATCTTGCGATCGTTGACAAGCTGCGCGATCTGCTCGACAAGCCGGGCCTTGTTCACCTGGTACGGCAGCTCGGTGATGACAATCGCTTCCTTGTCCTTGCCGATCTTCTCGCGTGAGGCGCGGGCCCGGACCTTGAGAGTGCCGCGGCCCTTGGAGTAGTAGTCGATGATGCCCTGCCTGCCGAGGATGATGCCGCCGGTTGGGAAATCAGGGCCGGGCGCGAGTTCGAGGATTCGCTGGACCGGCGTTGAAGGATCGTTGACAAGCGCGATGGCCGCGTCGATCATCTCCCGGAGGTTGTGCGGCGGGATGCGGGTGGCCATGCCGACGGCGATGCCCTCGCTGCCGTTGACGAGCAGATTCGGGAAGCGCGCCGGCAGGACCTCGGGCTCCACCTCGCTGTCGTCGTAGTTGGGGCGGAAGTCGACTGTCTCCTTGTCGATGTCCTCGAGCAGCATCGACGAGATCTTTGAAAGCCGCGCTTCCGTGTACCGCATGGCTGCGGGCGGATCGGCGTCAATGGAGCCGAAGTTGCCCTGCCCGTCAATGAGCGGGTAGCGCATCGAGAAGGGCTGCGCCATGCGCACAAGGGCGTCGTAGACGGCGCTGTCGCCGTGGGGGTGATATTTGCCGAGGACCTCGCCCACGATCTTGGCGCACTTGCGGGTGGGGCGGTTGTGGGTGAGCCCCATCTCGCTCATCCCGTACAGGATGCGGCGGTGAACCGGCTTGAGCCCGTCGCGCACGTCCGGCAGCGCCCGGCCGATGATCACCGACATCGAATAGTCGAGATACGACCGGCGCATCTCGTCTTCGATGTTGACCGGGACGATGTTCTTGCGGTCGCCGTGCGGAAACAGCTCGCCGCCGCCTGGCTGGGGCGGCTGATTCTCAGGAGGCTGCGGTATGGACATGATCTCCTTATCATTTTAGCAAAATGCCTGAATTTACGGGGCTTTTGCTATAATTCGAGACAGGGCAATGCTTTCCGTCGTCATCCCGATCCACAACGAGGAGCAGGCCATTCTGCCGCTGTATGACCGCCTGACGGCCGTGCTCGAGCGGCTGGGACGGCCCTACGAGATCATCTTCGTCGATGATGCCTCCACGGACCGCAGCTTCGAGCTGCTGGCCAACCTGGTGGAGACGGACCCGCGGCTGCGGGTCGTGCGGCTTCGGCGCAACTTCGGACAGACGGCGGCGCTGTCGGCAGGATTCGACGAGGCGCGCGGGGAAGTGATTGTGTCGATGGACGGCGACCTCCAGCACGCACCCGAGGATCTGCCGGCCCTTGTGGAGAAGCTCGAGGAAGGCTACGACATCGTCAGCGGCTGGCGGAAGCAGCGCAACGATCATCTGCTGCTGCGCAAGATCCCGTCGCGCATCGCCAACTGGCTGATGGCGAAGGTGAGCGGCGTCCCCCTCCACGATTTCGGCACCACGTTCAAGGCCTACCGCGCGGAGATCCTGAAAGACGTGAACCTGTACGGGGAGCTGCACCGGTTCATCCCGGCCCTGGCGAGTTTTTACGGCGCGCGCATCGCCGAGGTGCCCATCCAGAACCCGCCGCGCGCAGGCGGGGCCTCGCACTACGGCCTGGGGCGCACGTTTAACGTGCTGTTTGACATCCTGACGATTCGCTTCCTGCTGAAGTACTTCACCCGTCCGATGCACTTCTTTGGACGCATCGGCCTGGTCAGCGTCAGCCTGGGCGGGGTGATTCTGGCATTCCTGCTGGTGAAGAAGATTCTCGGCTATGAGATCATCATGGCCCACGGGCCGCTGCTGTTCACCGGCGGCCTGCTGCTGCTGGCCGGGCTGATGATGTTCACCACCGGGCTGCTGGGCGAGATCCTGATGCGCACATATTTCGAGAGCCAGGGTCGCCGCATTTACGCGGTCCGGGAAATCCGCTCGAAGGAGACCCGGCCGGCGGCATCCTGACTGGCCCGCTCCCGCAAGATCACGTCCTTCTGAGCCGCGAGCGAAGGGCGCGCCGCGCCCGAGAGCGGGACGCCACGGCCGCACGGTTTTCCGTCAGCGGCGATCCAGGCCGCCCGTCCCGTCACGATACCCCGGTCTGGCTCAACTCCAGCGGGAATTCGTGTTCGGAGGCGCGTTCCCACCATTGCTCGAACAACGTTTCCAGGGCCTCGCCGAAGCTCGCGTGGTCAAAGACCACGGCGGTCCAGGCCGGGCGCGTCTTCACCGGATCGAGCAGCGACACCAGCCCCTGCTTGCCATCAAAAACAGCCAGCTTCATCGGCAGGCTGGGCACGAAGCGGACTCCAATGCCGAGCTGGCGGTATTCCTCGATCCGCTGCCGGTGTGCCGCGTCCATGGGGCCGGCTTCCTGAAGGATGCGGCAGGCGACGCCGCGCTCGGCCGCCTGCTTCACCAGTTGCTCGTCGAGCGGGTCCACAGCGTAGGGCGGCCGGGAAAACTCCATATAGCGCTGTTCCACCGATTCCAGCATGGAACGGTAGTGCGCCGCGATCTGGACGGGGTCGCCGACGATGCGCAGATAGTCCAGCGTCCCGGCGCCTCCCTGCCCCGCTGCATACAGCCGCTTCAGCTCTTCGGCGAGGGCCTGACCCATGCGGCGCTGCTCTTCGAGCTGGCGTTCCATCGCCTCGCGCTGGCGTTCGAGATAGGCGGGGATGGCCAGGCCCGGTTCAACGGCGGAAAAAAGTTTCGTCTTTTCCTGGATCACCTGGGCGAAGCCCTTGTCGACGAGGCTGTCCAGCACCTCGTAAATCTTCTGGCGCGGCACGCGGGCGCGCGCGGCCAGCTCCAGCGCCTTGAACCGTGGATGCCCCATCAGGACCAGGTAGGAGCGCGCCTCGTAGGCATTCAGCCCCACCTGCTGAAGCCGGCGCCAGTATTTTTCGTAGTCCATTCCGCTGCTGTCGGCGGCCACCGGATCACTCCTCAGGCTCACCCTTATAGCACAAGCCGGCCCCGCCGGCACGGCCTTGCGGCCGGGCCTCCAAACTTCTCCCGCCAGTTTGCCCGGTCAGGCGGGTGCTGACAGCCGGCGGCCCGCAGCTACTGCGTCGGTTGCCTCTGCTTCCACCCTACTCGCATTCGCCTCGGCCACGCATGAAGAGACTCCGGCCCCAGAGGGATTCTATTCAGACCCGGGGGCATGCTGCGCGCCTTTACCGCCCGCTGCAACGGCTCCGCATCGGACCAAAGCGGTCACACGGCGCCCAGCTTCCATACAGCAGGTTCCCCGAACACGATGCGGGTCCTGGATGGAGCCGGCCTTTTGCCGATGCCAATCGAGCAGCCGCTTCACGCCGAAGTGATAACGGCAGGGGATGAGAACGAGCGTCTTCCGGATATTCAACGCCTCGCTTATTCCCGTGCTCCCCGCAAAGCGAATGATCCCTCCGGCCCGCCCCGCGCTACCGGTTCCGCCGCCGCGTCGGCTACGTCTGGCCAGAACCGGCCCTCCCCGCAAGGGACGCTCCTCCGCCATCGCCTCCGAGGCGCAGGCGCCCGCCACAGGATGCTCGAAGGGGCAGGCAGAGGATGGCAAGCGCCTGGGCTCGTCCGGCAGGGCCATCGTCAATCGCCAAGCGACTCAGCACCCACCGAGTGAACCCGCCCAACGACGCCCCGGCGTCCGCCCTCTTGCCTTCCGCCTGCGCCCCTCAATCGGTTGCCGACGGAACAAGGGCTGCCCGGTGTTCAACCCGGCGCTGAGGGGAATGGAAGGGCGGCCCGGCGGGCCGCCCTGACTGCATTGGCCTACTCTTCTTCTTCGGCCACGCCCGCCGCCGCGGCCTTGTAAGCCGCGATGATCTTTTCCGCCTGGGCCTGCGGCACGAAGTCGTAGTGGGAGAACTCCATCGTGTACGACGCGCGGCCCTGCGTGATCGAAGTCAGGTCGTTTTGGTAGGTCAGCATCTCGGCCATGGGAACGAGCGCGCGGATGATCTGCGTGGACCCCTTCGTGTCCATGCCGGTGATGCGGCCGCGGCGGCCGTTGATGTCTGACATCAGGTCGCCGGCGAACTCCACCGGGGCCTGCACCTCGACCTTCATGATGGGCTCGAGCAGCGCCGGCTTGGCCTGCTCCATCGCCAGCTTGAACGCCTTGCGGCCGGCAATCTTGAAGGCCATTTCCGAGGAGTCCACCTCGTGGTAGGCGCCGTCATAGAGCGTCACCTTGAAGTCCACCACCGGATAGCCGGCCAGATAGCCTTTGGCCGCCGCTTCGAGAATGCCTTTCTCGACCGCCGGGATGAACTGCTTGGGGATGGCGCCACCGAAGATGGCGTTGACGAATTCGAAGCCCTTGCCGCGCTCGAGCGGCTCCATGCGGATCTTGCAGTCGCCGAACTGGCCATGCCCGCCGGTCTGCTTCTTGTGGCGGCCGTGGACGTCGGCGGTGCCGCGGATGGTTTCGCGGTAAGGGATCTTCGGCGCGCGCAGCTCGACGTCGACGTTGTAGCGCCGCTTCAGCCGGCTGACGACAATCTCCACGTGCTGGCCGCCCATGCCGGCGAGCAGAAACTCGTTCGTCTGCGGGTCGCGGTAGAAACGCAGGCCGGGGTCCTCTTCAAGGATGCGGGCGACGGCGTTGCCCATGCGATCCTCGTCGTTGCGGCTCTTGGCTGCGATCGCATAGGCGATGGACGGCTCAGGGATCTCGACGCGCGGATATTCGACCGAGTCGCCCTTTTCGCAGAGCGTGTCGCCGGTGAGCACGTCCTTGAGTTTCGCCACCACGCCGATGTCGCCCGCATGCAGCTCATTCACCGGCAGCAGCTGCTTTCCGAACGGCACGCTCAGGTGGGCGAGCCGCTCCTGGCTCTTGGACCGCATGCAGATGAGGTTGGCGTCGTTCTTGAGAACGCCGGTGCAGACCTTGAAGTAGGAGAGCCGGCCGGCAAAGGGATCAGCCACCGTCTTGAAGACGTACGCGGTGACGTGGTCCTTGTCGGTGATCGTCTTGAACTCTTCGTGGTCGCCGACCATCGCGCGGATGGCCGGGTGCTCGGTCGGGTTCGGGCAGAAGGCCAGCATGAAGTTCATGGCCAGGTCGGCGCCGATGTTGAGCTGCGCCGAGCCGCACAGAATGGGGAAGATGCGGTCTTCCTTCACCGCCTCGTGCAGGCCCGCCATGATGTCTTCCGGCGGGAGCGTGCCCTGCTCAAAGTAGCGTTCCAGCAGCTCGTCCTTGCCTTCGGCGATCATCTCGATCAATGCGCCGTGGGCCTTTTCGGCCTGCTCTTTCAGCGCTTCGGGAATGGGGATTTCCCTGCACTTGCCGTCGCCTTCGGGCACGTATTCGTAGGCCTTCATCTCGATCAGGTCGATGATGCCGCGGAAGTCGCGCTCGGCCCCGATCGGCCACTGCACCGGGATGGCGTGGCGGCCGAAGATCTCGACGATGTGATCCACCGTTCGCTGGAAGTCCGCCCGTTCGCGGTCCAGCTTGTTGACGAAGAACGCCCGGGGGAGCTGGAACCCTTCGGCATACTCCCACACCTTCTCAGTGACGACCTCCACGCCGGCGACGCCGTCGACCACGACGAGCGCGGAGTCGGCCGCGCCCATGGCGATCTTGGTGTCGTAGGTGAAGAGGTTGAAGCCCGGCGTGTCGAACAGGTTCAGCTTTTTCCGGTTCCACTCCACCGCGGCAATCGCCGTTGAAATCGTGATCTTGCGGGCGATCTCTTCTTCGTCATAATCCGTCACCGTGTTGCCCTCGTCGACCCGGGTCAGGCGGTTGGTCGCCCCGGCCGTGTACAGCATCGCGGCCACCAGCGACGTCTTTCCGCTGTTGCCGTGGCCGACGAGGGCCACGTTTCGGACATCGGTGCTTTCGTAGATCTTCACAGGGCACGCTCCCAAAGAGATTCAGTATCAGGAACATCCCGCAGGATGCCCATCTAGGGCGCATGGTAACACAACCGAAATGGCGAATTATGGACTGCGGAGTCTGGAAACGGAGCCTCACGGCGCCCCGCCCGGCCGGTGCCGAAACAGCTCAGTGCGGCGCTGCCTGCGGCGTGATTTACGCGGCGCGGATCGCCGCCGGGGCATACACTGGAGGCGGAGCCGCCATGAAAACGATCATCGAGCCGTTCCGCATCAAGAGCGTCGAACCGCTGCGCCACACCACTCGCGAGGAGCGCGAGCGCGTCCTTCGCGAGGCCGGCTACAACCTCTTTCTCGTCCCCGCCTGCGACATTCTCATTGATCTGCTCACTGATTCGGGCACCTCCGCCATGTCCACCGAGCAGTGGGCCGCCATGATGCGCGGTGACGAGTCCTATGCGGGCAGCGAGTCTTATTTTCGGCTGAAGCGCGTGGTGGAAAACCTCACCGGCTTCCGCCATGTCATTCCGACGCACCAGGGTCGCGCGGCCGAGCGCATTCTGTTCACGGTCCTCTGCAAGCCCGGCCACGTGGTGCCGAACAACACGCACTTCGACACGACGCGGGCCAACATCGAATTTGCCGGCGCCGAGGCAGTGGACCTGCCGCTGCCGGAGGCTGCCGACACGCAGGCCGTGCTGCCCTTCAAGGGTGGCATGGACACGGCCGCGCTCGAGCGCCTGATTGAAGAGCGCGGACGCGACCGGATTCCGCTCATCATGCTCACCGTGACCAACAACAGCGGCGGAGGCCAGCCCGTCTCGATGGCCAACATCGAGGCGGTGAGCCGCATCGCCCGCCGCCACGGGATTCCCTTCTACCTCGACGCCTGCCGCTTCGCCGAAAACGCCTGGTTCATCCGTGAGCGCGAACCCGGCTATCACGATTGGTCCCCGTTTGACATCGCCCGCAGGATGTTTTCGCTTGCCGACGGCTGCACGTTCTCGGCCAAGAAGGACGCCTTCGCCAACATCGGCGGCCTGCTGTGCACCAACGATGACGCGCTGGCGCGCCAGGAAAAGGACCTGCTGATCCTGACCGAGGGCTTCCCGACCTACGGCGGCCTGGCCGGCCGCGACCTGGAAGCGATTGCCGTGGGCCTTCAGGAGGTGCTCGACCCGGACTATCTGCGCTACCGCATCGCCTCCACCACCTATCTCGGCAGGCACCTGGCCGAAGCCGGCGTGCCCATCGTGCAGCCGCCGGGCGGCCACGCCATCTACATCGACGCCGGACGCATGCTACCTCACATTCCCCGCCACCAGTTTCCCGGCCAGTCGCTGGCGGTGGAGCTGTTCCTGCACGCCGGCATCCGGAGCGTGGAGATCGGCTCGGTGATGTTCGGCGAGCACGCGCGCAATGAGCTGCTGCGGCTCGCCATTCCGCGCCGTGTCTACACGCAGAGCCACATTGACTATGTGGTGGAGGCGATCCTAGAAGTCAACGAACGGCGTCAGCAATTGCGGGGCTACCGCATCGTCGAGCAGCCGGAGTTTCTCCGCCACTTCTCCTGCCGGTTCGAGCCCCTTTAAGCGGGGCACAGACACAAAAAGAGGGCGGATGCCGGAGGAGAAAACATCCGCCCTGAAAACCCGAACCGGCCTGCCCGTGGGGCGGGCGGCGGGTCCGGGAATGCTTGTCTACCCAATCAGACGCTCGCACCCGCTCTTCTGTTTCGCAATCTTGAATATTCCATGAATTTGCTAATGCATTCCTGGGATACGCCTTTCTTAGCTCGCCTGATTTCGCCGGCCGGCACCGGCGAAACGACAACGATCAGACGACGAACATCATGCGAATATCGAGTGAGAATGTCCGCGCGGCAAGCCGGAAGCGTCACCACCGGAGCTCACGCAGGAAATCAGCCAGGTAACGGCGCCAGACGGGCCAGGTGTGCGCGCCCGGCGTCTCCCGCCAGGTGTGGCGAATGCGGCGGCCTGTCAGCCACTCCACCAGCTCGCGGTTGCTCTCGAGCAGCCGGACGTCGTGCCCGCAGGCGATCCAGAGCAGCCGGATCCGCGCATTGTCCCTCTCGCCAAGCCTCGAAAACATCTCCTCGGGCGTTCCGGCGAAGCCGCCCGAGCTGAAGGCGCCGATCCAGCCGAACTGACCGAGATGGTTGAGTCCAACCAACAGCGCCTCGCCGCCGCCCATCGAGAGTCCGGCGATTGCGCGTTTCTCCGGCTTTTTCTCGACGCGGAAGGCGCGCTCCACTGCGGGCAGAACCTCCTTCAGGAGCGCCTCGGAGAATCGGGCCGCGTTCTGTTTCCACATCCGTGGGGGCGTTCGACGCCCTTGCGGATCAGCTCCAGGGGCACGCCGCAGCCGAGCGCCATGACCACGATGAGCGGGCGGATCTCGCCGCGCGCGATGAGATTGTCGAGGATGAAGTGGGCCGGCCTGCCGCGGTCCAGCCATTGGCGTAATCGGAGAGGCCGTGGCAGAGCACAGGCAGCGGATAGCGTTTCTTCGGGGCGTAGTTGGGCGGCGTGTAGACGAAGTAGTCCCGCCTGTCGCCCGCCACGCGCGACGCGGAGAAATGCTGGTGCACGGTCCCGTGGAGGACATCGGTCTCCTCCCATGGCATGGCAGGACTGCCGGGAACCAGAACGGCGCTCGAGAAGGCGAGCGCGTTCGGTTTGATCATCCCGTTGGAGGGTCAGCGAAACTCGTGTCATCGACGATGAACGTGCAGCCGTAGTTGTCCGGTTCGAGCGGTTCCGCGGTCAGCGTCCACAGGCCGCCCTCGCCGCGCTGCATTTCGCGGCGGGAGAAGGTCTCCAGCGCGAGCTCCACCTTCTGCGCCTTCGGCGCCCGCAGGCGGAAGGTGACCCGGCGGTCCGGGCGGACCTCAGGGGAGAGAACCGGCTGTGCTGGCAGCAGCAGCGCGGCCGCGCAGGTCAACAGCAGCAGGCGCACTTCTGACTTCCTTTCTCGAAGGAAGCATATCGTAGTGCGCCGCGCAGGCCGCGCCGCGGCTCACACGTTCATTTCTGCCTCGACGTCCCGCGGCGGCTCCTCGGCGTAGAGGATGCGGCGGCAGGTCTCGCAATAGACCACCGTCTGCCCCGATTTCACTTCCTGGAAAAGCTGCGGGCGGATGGTCATCATGCAGCCCATGCAGCGGCCGTCCCGCGCCTCGGCCAGCACATCGCCCGCCGGGTAATGGCGCGAGCGGAGCCGCTCATAGGCAGAGAGCACTTCGGGCGAAAGCCGCGCCGCCACCTCGCGGCGCTCCGCCTCGATTCGCGCGAGTTCCTCCCTGTCGGCCACGGTGCGCGCCCGGGCCTGCTCCTTTTCCGCCTCGACGCTCTTCTTTTCCGCCTGGAGGTCCGCCTCGGCCCGCCGCACGTTGGCTTCGAGCGTTTCCGCCTCCAGCATCAGTTCGAGGATCTGGTCTTCGGCCTTGCGGATGGCCTGCTCAAAATATTCGATTTCCTGCTGGAAAGCGCGGTATTGTTCGTTGGTTTTCGCCTCCATCATCTGGTCGCGAAGGCGGGCGATTTTCTGCTGATGCATCTGGATTTCGCCCTCGATTTTCTTCCGCTCGCGCTGGTTGGCGGCCAGCGCGGCGCGGTCGAGCTCCAGCCGGCGGGTGTGGGCTTCCAGCGCTTTTTCGATCTCGAGAATGCGTTTGGGCAGCGAGGCGATCTCGCGCCGCAGCCCGGCGGCGCGGAGATCGAGCGCCTGGAGCCGCAGGGCAGTGGCAACATCGGGATGCATCAGTAAGGAGTTTAGCTTACTCCCCGGCAAGCCGCCTCGCGATGGGCGAAGCGAACGCACGGTGTGCCATCTCGAGCTCCTCGATATCGAGCGCGCGCGCCACGGCATAGAGCACCGCCAGGCCGAGGGGAATCGAGATGCCAAGATCGGTGAGGCGCGCCAGGAATCCCGTGCCCAGCCAGCTCCCGATCATGCGGCTGGAGGTCCACACGGCGGCGGTCATGACCAGCGACGCCGCCAGAGTCTTGAGCACCACGCTGCGGAGCCGGCGCCCGTGGACGCCGCCGATTCTGGCGCGCATCGCCAGAAAGAGCGCCACGAAGGAGAACAGGGCCACGCACGAGGTGGACAGCGCCAGCCCGGCCGGCCCGAGGCCGGCGCGCGTCACCAGCAGCCAGGCCATGCCGGCGTTGATGAAGATCGACGCAAGACTCACGGCCACCGGCGTGCGCGAGTCCTTCAGCGCGTAAAAGGCCGGCGCCAGCACCTTCACCGCCGAGTAGCCGGCCAGGCCCAGCGAATAGCAGGCCAGCGCCACGGCGGTCTGGTGCGTGTCATAGGCCTCAAAGCGGCGGCCTTCGTAGATGGCGCCGACGATGGACGGGCCGAGCACGATCAGGCCGAACGAGGCCGGCACGGTAAGCAGGAACACGAGTCCGAGTGAGCGCGCCAGCGTTTCGCGGAACTCGTCCATGTCGCCGCTCGAGGCGCTGCGGCCGATGGCCGGCAGCGTGGCGGTGGCGATGGCCACGCCGAACAGCCCGAGCGGAAGCTGCATGAAGCGGAACGCGTATTGCAGCCATGCCGTGGCGCCGTTGACGCCGCGCACGGGGTCGATGATCGAGGCGGCGAAGAAGGTGTTGACGAGCACGTTCACCTGCACGCTGGCGTTGCCGAGGATCGCCGGCCCCATCAGCCGCGCGATCTGCCGCAGGCCGGGATGGCTGAAGTCGAACGCCGGCCGGAAGCGGAAGCCCAGCCGGTACAGCGAGGGAAGCTGCCAGACGAGCTGAAGCGCGCCGCCGATGACGACGCCGTAGGCCATGCCTTCGATGGGCTCGATGCCGAGCCGCGGCCCCAGCCAGAAGCCAAGCGCAATGCCGCTCAGCACGCTGCCCACGTTGAACCACGTGGAGGAGAAGGCGGGCACGGCGAACCGGTCGAACGAGTTCAGCACGCCCATCGCCTGCGCCGCCAGCGCCACCAGCAGCAGGAATGGAAACATGATCTGGGTCAGCCGCACCGCCTCGAGAGTTTTTTCGGGCGCGGCCTGCGTCCAGTTGGGCGTCAGCAGCGGCACAAACCACGGTGCCAGCAGGATGCCGAGAACACAGAACCCGCCCACGAAGAGCACAATCGCCGTGGCCACCAGATTGGCCAGGTGAATGGCCTCCGCGCGGTCGCGGCGCTGGAGATACTCGACAAAGGTGGGCACGAACGCCGCCGAGAGCGCGCCTTCGGCAAACAGGTCGCGCGTGAGGTTGGGGATGCGGAAGCCGATGACGAAGGCGTCATAGGCCGATCCGGCACCGAAAAGGCGACTCATCACCCCTTCGCGGATCAGGCCGCTGATACGGCTCAGCAGAACGGCAAAAGAGGCAACACCCGCGCTTTTAAAAACCTGTTCCGAGGGCGAGGACAACGTTCACATTGTACCCGCCGTGGCATGCTGTCTTGGAGGAACGCGATGCGCGTCCGCTGCGAGCTGCCGCCCGTGCTGATCCCCGCCTACCGGCCGTCGCACGCGCTGGTGCGCCTGGTGCAGGAGCTGGCGGCGCGCGGCTTCGCGCGGATTCTGGTGGTGGACGATGGCAGCGGTCCGGTCCATGCCTGCGTGTTTGACGAGATCGCCCGCCTGCCAGGAGTGAAGCTGCTGCGCCACGAAGAAAACCGGGGCAAGGGCGAGGCGCTGAAGACCGGCCTGCGGCATCTGCTGGCCGAGCTGGCAGACGCCTGCGGCGTGGTCACCGCCGACGCCGATGGCCAGCACCTGCCCGAAGACGTGGAGCGCGTGGCCCGCCGCCTGGCCGCCTCCGATGGCGCCACCCTGGTGCTTGGCTCGCGCCGTTTCGACCGCTCCGTGCCCCTTCGCAGCCGCTTCGGCAACCGGTTCAGCGTTCATGCCCTCCGCTGGATCGCCGGACTGCGGCTGGCCGACACGCAGACCGGCCTGCGCGGCGTTCCGCGCGCGCTGGCCGAGAGGCTGGTGGAATCCCCGGCAGGCGGGTACGAGTTCGAGCTTGACATGCTGCTGGCCGCGCGCCACGCGGGCTTCGCCATCGTCGAAGAGCCCATCCGCACGGTCTATGTGGAAGGCAACCGGAGCTCGCACTTCCGTCCGCTGCGGGACTCGATGAAGATCTACTTCGTCCTGCTCCGGTTCACCATCGTCAGCCTGCTCACCGCGCTGATCGACAACAGCGTTTTCGCCCTGTCGCTCTGGCAGGGGCTGCCGATGCCCGCATCGCAGGCGCTCGCGCGCGTCTTCGCCAACCTGTTTCAGTACCCGGCGGCGCGCCGCGCCGTCTTCCATTCGCGTGCGCCGCACCGCGGCACTTTGCCGAGGTTCCTGCTGGTCGCTGTGGGACACGCGCTGCTCTCCTACGCCGCCATCCACTGGCTGGCGGCACATGGGGGCATCGGCTGGATGGCGGCGAAAATCACCGTCGAGACATGCCTGTTCCCGCTGAACTTCCTGTTGCAGCGCGATTGGGTCTTCATGGCGGCACGGCGCGCAAGGCCCGCTCGGGAGGCTGGCCCCGTGTCAGCCGTCCGGGACTGCCAGAAGCGGAAATAGCGGCTTTCACCCCCCGGGCGATCCGTTGCTCTATCAGTCCGGCCGTCTGTGCGGCAGTATCCGGTCCAATTCGGCGAACACGCCGGCGCTTCTCCACAGCTCGCTGTTGCCAATCACGTAGAGGACCTCTCTGGCCCGCGTCACCGCGACATTCAGGAGATTGGGCCGGCCGCCCGCCCAGTTGCGCGCTCCCACCTGTCTCGGATCCGGCGCGCCAAGCACGAGGAACACCGCTTCGGCCTCCCGGCCCTGCGCCGTGTGCACTGTTCCCACGCGCTGATAAAGCCACGGCCAAAGCTCCTCCTCGGACATCCATTTCCGCCAGACGCAGCTCTCCTGAATCATCGTCCTCAGCCGTTCGGCAACGATGACGAACGGGCTCAGGACGTAAAAGTCCGGCGCCACCTCCGCCTCAGCCAGGCGCCGAAGAAGCTGGATCAGCGCCTCGCCCTCCTCCGGGCACCATTTCTCGTCAGCCGTCCCGCAAACCTCAAACCAGCAGCTCTCCCCCAGGAGTTCCGCGATGGGAGACGGACGCGGCTGCTTCAGGGAGACCATTTCGCCTGCGTAGGCAATCGCATTCGCGATGCTGAACATCGGCTCCGAGCACCGCCGGTGCACCAGCAGGGGCACACCGACCGTGCGGCTGCCCCGTTCCAGCTCAAACTCACTCTGGCAGGCGCAGGCTTCATCGGCGAGCGTCTGCACGGAGGCTGCCGGGGCAGACCAGCGTTCGTGATCCACCGCGAAGTTCTCGCAGATGGCGGTTGCCAACTGGTCGGGCAGCTCCACGACCGGCTCGAGCTGGGCCGGGTCGCCCACAACCACAACGCGCCGGCAGCGCAGCATCGCTCCCACAGCGGCCTGCGGCGCCGCCTGCCCGGCCTCGTCGATGAACAACCAGCCGAGGCTTTCCGGCGGCAGGGCCCCCAACATCCGGTAGACGGAGGCGAAGGTCGTCGACACCAGGGGGACCACCAGAAACAGAGAGGACCAAAGATCAGGCAGAAGGGAAGGGTTCGCTTTCGACAGGCGTCGCCGATTGACCAATGCGCTCATCAATGCGGCAAGGTTATGCCGCAGCGGGCGAGCTGCGGCGTCCACAAAGGCGCGGTGCAGCTCCATGGCGGCAACGAAGACTTCGTGGCGCAGCCGGTTGAGGCTGTCGTCCAGCCACACGGTGAAGGCGTGCTTTTCCGCGTGCGCCCGCCGGAAAAACTCCTCATCGGGAATGACCACACCGACCCGCCGAAGACCCTCCCGCAAAGCGTCAATCTCGTCCAGCCGCTTCCGGAGAGAGTCCGCTTCCTTGAGGGCTGCCTGTAGCCCGGCCTGCGCCGACTCCAGGGCGCGCTCCAGCGCTGCCAGCCGTTGCGCGGCGTGCCGGGACAGGTCTTCCGCCTGCTTCCACTGTTCGAGCAACAATCCATATTGGCGCTCCCAGGATCGGGCGCGCTCAGTGCGGAACAAACGCGCCAGCCAGCTGGGGCGGGTCCGCTGGTGATTTGCGAGCAGACTCCGAAACTCCTGCGCATCCCTGTCCGCCCGCTCCTTCTCCCGCTTCCACTGCCCAGCCTCCTGCTCGCGCTCCCTGAGCGCCGCCTCCGCTTCCTGCCGCTGCCGACTCAGCTCCTCCTGTTTGGCGCGCAGAGAGGCGAGCTGTTGGAGCCCCTCTCGCAGGCGTTCGAGCCCGGCAAGCTTTGCCTCCGCGTTTTGGTACGCCTGAAGAAACCGGACCCTCGCGTTTTTCCAGCGGGCCAGCGCCTGCTCACGATCCTTCGGCGGATCCTCCAGAGTCACCACGCGCGGCGGGCGCTCCTGCTCAGCGCCCGTATCCGGATCCTTAACCGGAATCAGCTTCTTCTTGCCCAGTGCCGAGTCCATGTAGGCCTGGAGACTCGTGTCATCGTCCCACCAGAAGGACTGCCGGAACTGAGAGCGGTTCTGCTGGTTGCCGAGAACGGCCGCAATCAGGCCCCAGGTCTCACGGCCGTGGACCGCGTCGGAGATGGTTCTGAAATACCGGAGGCCTGCGAACGAACGGTCGATTGCAGAGATAGCGGGCAATTCGCTGCTGACGTTTTCCACCGCTTTGTTGTTAGTCGACGCAACGACTATCTCATAACCACGGAGATCGGGGTCCAGCCTGTAGAGATGAATCCAACCTTGCCATGCGCGGATTTTTGCGCCGGAACTTTGGAACGCATTTTTCGGGTCGTCAAAGCGGGCCATCACACGGGCGCGCTCGGTGACGATGGCCGCCACCAGGTCGCGCAGCAGCGTAGTCTTTCCAGTGCCGGGCGGCCCGTTGACGGCAAGAATCCTCCCTTGACGCGTTTCCTCGAGCGCCAGGTTCACTGCCGCCTGCTGCATCAGGACCGGTGAAAAGCCCCCCGGCGCCGGCCACGCCGCCCGTGGAATCAGGCCAGGCCGCACGGCCTCCTCCAGCGCGGCCGCATCATCCTTGATGTCCCGGCGCGATTCTGGACTTTCGATCCCCAGGTAGTAGCGCAGAACTTTTGGCAGGTCCGGGGACCTGCACAGGGCGAGCACGCGATTCAGATCCTCGAGGAAGAAGCTGTTGAGCAGAATGGAATCGGGCGGATTTGGGTCTTTGTAATACACATACGACAGGAGCACAAATTCCGGCGGGATCACCCATTTTTTTGGGATTTTCAGCAGTTCAACGATTGTCTCGAATGCGGCAAGGATTTTCTCCCAGGACAGGGGCGGCGGCGATTCCTCGTCGGCGCGGTCCCGCTCCGGCCGGAAAATCCGTTCCACAGTCATCGCAAGTTCCGGCTCGACGCGTGGCCACTCCGCCAGTTCCCGCAAGTCGCCCTCAAGGGCGGTCATGACACCCCAGGGGAAACTCGAAAGCGTGACCGCCGGGAACTCTGCCGGGCGCCCGGCGCTGTCTACTGTGACCAGCCCGAGCAGGGCGCTCTTCCTGCTGGGCGCCCACTCAGCGCGGGTGTCACCCCAGCGATGGAGAAGCGCTTCCATCGCGCGTTGGAGGCGGATCGAGCCCAAAGGCACCTGATAGTAGAGCCGGTAGTTCTGCCGAAATGGCCCCTTTTTTCCCTTCTCGGTCCAGGGCAGGTGATCTTCATCCAGTTTGACGACTCTTTCCTTGTCTCCCGCCACAAGATCCTCGGACCGGTAATAGGATTGCGGCGAAAGAACCTCAAGCGCAATCCACGCCGAAAGGATCGCTTCCGGATTGCCGGAAACGGCCTCGGCATGGTGGCGCCCGCTTTCATCAGGCATGACGTTGTGGAATGGCATTTTCTCACGTTCAGGTGGAAAATTCACCGTAGCCGGGCAAGGCCCGCAGGCCACCCCAGTTTCCGATTGCCAGAAGCGGCCTCGGTTGCGGGCGCTCTATGGAATCAGAGCCGCGCAAACGCCAGGCGCCCTCCGCTGCTTTGCCCGGCGGTCTTTATCGAAGTCTTCCTGGAACAACCCCACGCTGCACCCGGTCGGGCCGAAGGAATGCAGGATGGTGAACTCATGAGACCGGCCCGTGATTCGATCAGGCGGCCTTCGCAACTCAACTATCACGCCAACGGATCACGGATGGCGCCCGCTCATGCTTTTCGTGTCTTGGATGCGTCTCTTGCAAGGAAACCCCGCCGCGAACCCGCGGACCGCTTCGACTGTCAGACGCATGTCCGCAGAAGAAGGACTTCTCCCCCACGTCCGCTGCGAACCTTCGTGCGGGATGGGGCGGTTGCGGGGAATCCGGAACTCCTCCCGGGCGCCGTGAGCCGGGATACTTTGCCGCCGCGCTCTCTGGACAGGGACAGAGGCAGCGGCTTGCTGCGAAGAAAAAGAGACGACATCAACAGGTCTGAATTCCTGTTCCGAAACAGCCGGTCAAGGTCGCGCAACGGCCGGTTCGCCTCCAGCGCTGGCATGGCGGTGCCATGCGGCTTCTTTTCGGGCCTCCTTGTGCTAGATTTGAAGGGTTAGGCTCTCGCTGAGGTAGTCCGCGTGCAAGTCTTTTTGCAGGGGAAACTCCTGGGGATCGAGCCCTTCGTCCATAGCGCCCGGGGCGGCTTTGCGGCGCTGGCGGGCCGCTGCCTCTATGTGTCGCTGCTGACGGAGGCGCTGCCGCGGGCCCTTCTCGACCGGCTCGGGCTGGCGCAGGAGCTGCTGGGTTCCTGCGGCGGCGGGCAATTCCTGGCGGTGCTTCCGGAAGAGAGCCTCGCCCAGGCCAACGAATTTCTGGTCGACGCCACGCGACGTCTGGCCGGCTTTTCCGGCCACGAGCTGCGGCTGGCATGGTCAAGCACGGAGAATCTCGGCGCCTGGAGCGACATCCGCAAGCGCCTCGATGCCGGATTCCGCAAATGGCGCGGGCTGAATGCGCTCGAGCCGGACGGGCTGTTCGAACCCTTCGACGACACCGGCGACGACTCCTTTTATGAGGATCTCTTCCTCGCTCTGCCCGAGTCGGCCGCGGCCGTCTGGGACCCGGAAGCGCCCGGCATGCTGCGCCGCGAGGGCGAGGCCCACTGGCTGGCCACGCACTTCGCCCAGATGCCCGGCGGCTGGCCGGCCAGTGTCGAAGAGCTGGCGGCGCGGGCGCACGGCCGCAAGGCCTGGGGCATCCTGCGGGGCGATACGGACCAGTTCCAGGCGAGATTGCAGAAGGCGGAGTCCGTCGAGGAGTACATCCAGCTCTCGGTCTTTTACAAGCAGTTTTTCGCCGGCGAGGTCCAGGTGCTGTGCGGGATGGAAGAGTTCCGCAACAAGGTCACCGTGCTTTACACCGGCGGCGATGAGTTTGCGCTTGCTGGAAGCTGGGATGCGCTGCTGCCGTTCGCGCGCTCGATCGAGCGCGTCTTCCGCCGCTCGGTGGAAGAGTTCCTTCGCGAATTTCCGGGGGTCGAAGGCAAGACGCTCTCGATGGGGATTGCGCTGGCGCCGCATGCGGACTTTGAGCCGGCGGTCGTCTACCGCGAGGCGGGCCGGCAACTGGAAGCCGCCAAGAGCGCGGGCAAGGACTGCATTGCGGTTTTTGGAAAAATTCTCGACTGGAAGCAGCTCGGAGAAGCGGCCGAGCTGAAAGACGTGATGGTGCGGATGGTGGACCGCTTCGGTTGCTCGCCGCAGTTTCTGGGCGAGCTCGGCGCGTTTTACCGGGAGACGGACCGCGTTTTGCCGGCGCGGAGTTCGCGGCGGCTGCTGGAGACGCAACAGCGGCCGTGGCGCCTGCACCGGCGGCTGAACCGCGTGCTCGACGGCCCGGAACACAACCGGGAATTTGAAAAGGCCCGGCAGACGGTCCTCGCGGCGTTTCTCACCCGCGGGCAGGCGCAACTGAAACTGAAGCCGTCTGGCCGGGTGGCGCTGGAATGGGCGCGCACGTTGGAAGAGGTGGAATAGGCGATGAACGAACTCGAGCCTCAACAGAACCCGCAGGAGCCCCAACCGGCAGCGGAGACGACTTTGGCCGAACCCGCCCCGGTGCCGGCCGCGGAGCCGGAAGCCGCGTCGGCCGAACCGCCCCCGGCGGCGGAAGGAGCGCCCGCGCAGGCCGCCGAGGCGCCTCCCGTGCAGGAAGCGGCTCCGGCCGCTGCTCCGCCCCGGCAGGAGCCGAAAAACGCGCGGGCCGCACAGAAGCCCGCGGCAGCTGAGCGCGCCCAGCGCCGCGCCGGCGGAGAACGCAACGGCCGCGCCCGGCCGCAGGCGCAGACCCGCGAAGCGGCCCGCCCGGAGCGCGGCCGCGGTCCGGAAGGGCCCATCGAGATCGACCTCGACAAGCTGATCACCGACAGCCTGTATCTCGACAACCAGGCCCACGCCATCGTCGCGCGCATGCGTGACATGGACTCCGGCACGCGCAGCCAGCTCCGGCGGCTCTTCAGCGCCGTGCGCCGCGCCTGCCGCACCGCCGAAAGCGAGCGCCAGCACGCCTTCGTCATGCTGCGGGCCCGGCTTGCCTACACTATCGCCCGCCACCAGCTCCGGAGCCTCGACCCGCTCGAAAAGCTCCTTTTGCAGGTGACGCGCAGGAACGACGCCCGTGGCTACGAGCGCTTCCGCGACCTGTTCGAGGCGATCGTCGCCTACAACGAATGACACTGCCAGACAGCGGAGAGACCCATGAGTTCCCACAGCGCATCCACCAAGCTCGGCCTGATCGGCAAGCTGTTGTTTGACGGAGAGCTGATCTGCGAAACCGGCCTGCACATTGGCGCGGGCAAGGGCTCGCTCGATCTCGGCGGCGCCGACAACCCGGTGGTCAAGGACGCCTTCGGCCGGCCCTATGTGCCCGGCAGCAGCCTGCGGGGCCGCATCCGCAGCCTGCTGGAGCAGGCCTCGGGACGGGTCGGCCCGGAGGATCTCGTCTACCTGTCTCGCCGCCGCGGGCAGGAAGTGCGGATCCATCAAAGCGAGGATCCCGGCGACGAGATCTGCCTGCTGTTCGGCCGCAACCCGGGCCGCATGGAGCGGGTGGCCGGCGAGCCGCTGGAGCCTTCAGCGGCGACGCCGGCGCGGCTGACCGCCTACGACGCGCCGCTCGACCTCGACTCGATCACGCCGCAGATGCGCGAAAACCTCGACGACGAACTCACCGAGGTCAAGAGCGAGAACGCGATTGACCGCATCACCGCCCAGTCCAGCGCCCGCACGCTGGAGCGCGTGCCCGCCGGCGCGCGCTTCCGCGTGCGCTTCGTGCTCGACATCCTTTGCCCCGAAGACCGCGAGCTGGTCGCCACCTTCCTTCAGGGCCTGCGCCTGTTGGAAGATGATGCGCTCGGCGGCGGCGGCTCGCGCGGCAGCGGGCGCGTCCGCTTCGCCAACTGGAAGGTGACCTGGCGCAACAAGGCCTACTACGCGGGCGCCGAAGCTGAACAGACGCTGGTCGAGAAGGCCGAAACCACGGCCGACCTCCAGGCCTCCGCGGGCGCGGAGTTTCTGGAGAAGCTCGTCTGAACGGGGCGGCCATGAACCCGGCGCTGCTCGTCCGCATCCGTCCATCGACACCGTGGCGGCTGGGGCCGGAGTCCGGCTCGCTGGGCGAGGCGGCCGCCATCCTGCACAGCGACGCCGTGTACTCGGCCGTCACCCTGGCGCTCGGGCAGCTCGGCTGGATGGATGCCTGGCTTGAGGCGACTGCGGACCCGCTGCGCGAACCGGCCGTCCGCTTTACCTCCGCCTTTCCCTGGCAACGGAGCCTGCTTTACGTTCCGCCGCCCAAGGGGCTGTGGCCGCCTGACAGTGCTGCTGCGAAAGTTCGATGGAAAGGCGCCCGGTTCGTGCCTTCCACCGTTGTAGCCGCACTGCTGCGAGGAGAAAAACCGGACGAAGACGCCTGGGAAGTGGACGGCTTCAGCGCCTGCCTGATCCCTGCCGCCAGCCGGTCGGCTTCCGGACCGTTCCGGTTCCTCGTGCGATCCATGGCCGCGGTGGACCGGATGAACGGCGGTCAGGTGCTGCCCTACGTTGCCGGGTGTGTACAGTTCGCCCCCTTTTCCGGCCTCTGGTGCGCCGCACAATTCGCCACCCAGACCGCCTATGCCGTCTGGGCGCCGCGCATCCAGGCGGCCTTCCGGCTTCTCGGAGATACCGGCATCGGAGGCATGCGCTCACGCGGCTTCGGGCGTGCCCGCAGCGTCGACTTCCAGGCCGGGCTTCTTCCCGACCTGCTCTTCGGTCCCAGGCCAGCGCCAGCGCCGGGCGGCGCCTGGTGGCTGCTGTCGTTAATGATCCCTTCCGGAACGGACGCCGTGCGCTGGGAGGAAGGCCATTATGAGCTGGTGAAGCGGAGCGGCCGCATCGGCAGCCAGGAAGGGGGCGGACTGCTGAAGCGGACCTCACGGGCGCTGGCGGAAGGCTCCGTGGTGGTGTGCCCGCAGCCGCCGCGCGGCACGGTGCACAACGTTGCCCCGGAGGGCTGCCCCCATCCGGTCTGGCGCGCCGGGCACGCCGTGGCAATTCCCATTTCCTGGCCGGGGAACGCATGACGACGAAATACCGCCTCACCGTCCTCACCCCGTTGCTGGCCGGCGACGGCCAGAGGCTGGCGCCCATCGACTACATGGTCTGGAAGGACCAGGTGAACGTGCTCGACCAGCGGCGCATCTTCCGCCTTCTGGCGCGCAGCCCGCGGCTCGATACGTACCTCAACCAGATCCGGCGGGCCGACAAGCTGGATTTTGCCTCCTGGGGAGGCTACGCCCAGAATTACGCCAGCCGCCGCATCCCGTTTGAACATCCGGCGTTGGCGGCCTACTACGCACGGACTTCCGCCGAACATCTCTTCATCCCGACGTTCGCGGCTGCGGCCGGCGGCGGCATCTTCGTGCCCGGCAGCGCCATCAAGGGCGCGCTGCGGCGCGCCCTCCTGCTCGATGCCGCCACCGAACAACACTGGAAGCAGACCCTCGAGGCGGTGCGGCAATCCGAACGTCCGCCGCGTCGCCCCGCTGAAATTCTCGAAGAAGCCGTCCTTGGGGCCAAGGGCGCGGACCGCCTCCGCGCGCTGATGATTTCGGACTCGGCGCCGCTGGCGCCCGGCGGCAAAACGCGCATCTGTCTGCTGCGCACGGCAACGCTCGTCCAGCGCGGCGGGCGGCTTGAGCTGGGCTGGAAGATGAGTCCGCGGGGCGCGGTGGAAAGCCGCCGGCCAGGCGATTCGACACCGCATTTCGCCGAAATGGCCATGCCCGGCGTGGTCTTTGAAGGCACGCTTTCCCTGGCAAGCCCGGCCCACCAGTCTCAGTTGCGCCGCGCCCTTCGCTGGAACGGCGAACCGCGCGACTGGCAGCGGGCCATGGCGGCCGCCAACCGCTCCGCAACCCAGCTGCTCGCCCTGCACCGCCGCTATGCCGAGGCCGTGGGGCTGCGTGCGGTGGCCGACTCGTTGGCGCGGCTCGAACAGCGCTTGGCCGAGATCCAGACCACAAACAATTCCTGCCTGCTCTGTTTCGGCTGGGGGACGGGGTTGCTGTCAAAATCGGCCAGCCTCGGCACGGCCAGCGGTCCCTACCACGAACTGCTCCGGCTGCTGCCCGTCTACCGCGAACAGATCCGCACCGGATTGCCGTTTCCCAAGACCCGCCGCATCGTGTTTCTCAACGACCAGCCGGCCACACTGGCAGGGTGGGCGGAGCTGTCCATGGTCGAGGCCGGATCCGGCGCCTGACAGCGACGGGCGCAATTGTTCCCGCCGGGGATTCATGTTTCCGCCGGGTTCTGCCGATGCCTGATGGTAGAATGGCTCCAGGGAAGCGGACGCCGGCATCCGCATCCTGCGCCGGGGCCGCAGGAGGAGCATGTATAACGCGTTTTTTGGATTTCGCGAAAGTCCCTTCAATCTCAGCCCCGATCCGGCTTTTCTCTACCGCAGCCCCCAGCACGAAGAAGCGCTGGCAAACCTGATTTACGGGGTCCACGCGCGGAAAGGCTTCATCGTCCTGACCGGCGAAGTGGGCACCGGCAAAACCACCCTGCTGGAATGCCTGCGCGATGAGCTGGACGCCCAGGGCATCGAATTCGCCTACATCTTCAACTCCCGCATTAACGCAGACCAGTTTTTCGAGATGATCGCCTACGACCTCGACCTGCGCTGCGACCGCAAGTCGAAAACCGAGGTGTTGTTCGCCCTGAACCAGATGCTTCTCGAGGAGGCGGGCGCAGGGCGCACCACGGTGCTGATCGTCGACGAAGCGCACAATCTCGAATGGGAGGTCCTCGAAGAAATCCGGCTGCTCACCAACCTCGAAAATCCCAAAGCCGGCAAGCTCCTCCAGATCATCCTTTCCGGCCAGCCCGAACTCGACCGCAAGCTGGAAGCGCCCAATCTGCGGCAGCTCAAGCAGCGCATCGTGCTCCGCTGCACGCTCCGGCCGCTGAACGCGGCAGAGACGGCTGAATATATTCAGACCCGGCTCGCCCGCGCCGGCATGCCTGAGCAGAAGGTCTTCCCGCCGGAAGTGCTGCGTGAAATTCACGTCAGAAGCCAGGGGATTCCGCGTGTCATCAACGCCCTCTGCGACAATTTGCTGCTGACGGCTTTTGCGCTGGAGTGCCGGCAGACTACGCTGGACATGCTCGACGAAGTCTGTCAGGACATGCGGCTCGAATGGCCGGGCATGCCGAGGCACACGCGCTATCATGCCCGCACCGGCGAAGAGCCGCAAGTGCTCTCTCCGGACGCATGAGCGTCTCCCGGCTGGCTGACATTTTCCTTTGCGCAGCCACCGTCTGCGAGAAGGGGCAGCCACCGCGCACAGCCTGAACCCGCCCCTCAATTCCGCCAACCGCTCCTTACGCTCGCCCTGACGGGCGACCTCCAGCCGCGGATCTGAGGGCCGTCATTCGGGGCTGAAGAGTCGTCCTGCGATTCCGACTTCCGCCTTCCAGGCCGCTTGCCTCCAGGCCCATATTTTCTCGCCGGGAATCTCTGCAACTCCCTGCCCCCCGATCTTGCCCCATGAATCCCACAGGCCACACGGCTTCCTTGCCGAAAGCGGGGAAATCGACCGGACTTCTCGGCCGAGGCGGCTGACAAAAGCCTCGGTGATTCCCCTGTTGGAGACCCGGAATAATACCCGGTGTTTACCATAGGAAATATCCTAGCTCTGATTGGGGACCCTTAGGATTAGCCTCAGGTGTAGATCTTAGGCCCGGCTAAGGGAAGGAACTGTCCTTTCCAGCGGCCAGGGTCTTTCGGAAGGTGCATGTGATGAGGACAACAACTTTGTTGGTTGCCCTGGTTTGTGTTGTAGCGGGGAGCGTGGCGATGGCTGCGGTTCTCCCCTCTGACAACATGGTGGCCATTACTTCGTCGAGCCCGCTGGGCTTCGATCGGGAGATCCGTCCGATTCGTCCGCCCGACCCGTTGGGCTTCGATCGGGAGATCCGTCCGATTCGTCCGCCCGACCCGTTGGGCTTCGACCGGGAGATCCGTCCGATTCGTCCGCCCGACCCGCTGGGCTTCGATCGGGAGATCCGTCCGATTCGTCCGCCCGACCCGTTGGGCTTCGATCGGGAGATCCGTCCGATTCGTCCGCCCGACCCGCTGGGCTTCGATCGGGAGATCCGTCCGATTCGTCCGCCCGACCCGCTGGGCTTCGATCGGGAGATCCGTCCGATTCGTCCGCCCGACCCGCTGGGCTTCGATCGGGAGATCCGTCCGATTCGTCCGCCTGACCCGTTGGGCTTCGATCGGGAGATCCGTCCGATTCGTCCGCCCGACCCGCTGGGCTTCGACTGATCGACTGGGTGATCCCGTTCCTTCAGACGGGTTCCAATTCAACTTCCAGGGCCCGGAAGCTTCTCGCTTCCGGGCTTCCTGTTTTTGAAATGGGAAACGCCAATGCACCTGGCTTTTCGAACCTGTCAGATCGCCGCGCGCTACTGCGCCACGCCGCGGCATGAATGGGGCGGGATGGGGTTCTGCCCGGGTGAGAATTGCGGCGTTTCGTTCCGGTGGGAGTGGCAAACAGCGGGCCGGGTTTGGTATATTGAGTCTCGTACGGCGCTATCGTCTAAGGGTTAGGACGGAGCCCTCTCAAGGCTCAAATACGGGTTCGAATCCCGTTAGCGCTACCACCCCTCAGCCTGTTTCCTCCCGGATTCCAGCTCTCCCAGGCGGCACGCAACTACGTGTAGTGGCTGCGATCACATGCCCTCAGGATTCGAGGTTGCACCTGATTACCCGAAAATGGAGCCATGAACCGCGCCCTGCCAGCCCTGGTATCTGCCGCGATTGTCGGCGTCTGGATGCTTTGGCTGGGCAGGCAAACGCCCGTCAGGCCCACAGCGCCGGCAAGGCAGGCGTTGCCGGCAAGCGAGGATCGCCCGCGGTCGCTTCGTGAGTCGCTGCTGGAAGAGGCTCGCCGTCTGCGGCCCGAAGAAGTCAGCGGGATCCGCAAACAACTGGTCGCAGACGGGCAAGACCCCAATCGGCGCGCGCTTCTGATGGCCTGGCTGTGGCGCGTGCGCGGCACAGACTCCTCTCAGGAGCGCGCGGCTCATGTCCTCTGGCTGATCCGCAATGAACCGGCATCCGAATTCCTGGACTGGGCGCCGGCGCGCTTTGCCCCGGGAGACCTCAGCCGCGACCGCTACGTCGCGATCCTTGACGCCTGGCGGGAGGCCGTTTCTCGGGCGCCATTCGACCCGCGCATCGCCTGGCACGCCGCGCTGTGGGTCAAGCCGCACGATCCGGATCTGTACCGCCGCTTCCTCGAATCCGCGTTAGAGGCTCAGCCCGATTTCGAACCTGCCGTGGAGGCCCTGGCCGCCTGGTGCGTGGAGCAGATGGCTGGACGGACGGCGCTGGAGGCCGAAGCGCGCGAGCTGCTGGGCCGGTCGTTGAACCCGATACTCCAGACCGCAGCCGCGCGGGAGTTCCGTACGGTGCAGCAACAGCGTCACGCATCCGGACGGGTGGATCCGCGTCTGGAGGCCGAGGCAGAGGCGTGTATCCAGCGGGCCCGCGCCATCAGCCCGCATCTTGGCGAAGAGGATTTCCGTCCAGCGCGGTCTTACGGGAACGCGAAGCCGGCTGCCCCGGCGCTGCTCGACCTGCAACTGGCCATCAACACCGGCTGGCGGCAGATGCGCCGTCTGTCCCTGGATGATTTTCCTGAGCTTCCGCCCGCAATCCGATCCACGCTCGGCGCAATGGGGTGCGCCATCCCGCAGCCCGAGGATCCGCCGGACGGGCCAAGGCCATACAACCTGATCCGCGGACGTTTTTCGGGCCCGGGCGTGGAAGGCTGGGCGGCGCTGTGCTCGGTTCAGGGCGCCGTGCGGCTGCTGGCCTTCCGTGACCGTTATGACACACGACCGGAGACGCTCTCCGGCGGACTGGAGATCGCATTCTTTCAGATGCTGGCCGACGGCCGGGCAGGGTTTTCCTGGATGATCACGGCCGCGAACCCGCGCGTCATCCGCCGCTACCACGAGGCGTTCGGCGGAGAGGCCCTGCCGGAGCTCGATCACGACGGAATCGAGTCACACTTCCTCGGGAAGGTCTCCGTGATCTTTTACTGGCACGAAGGCGCCTGGCGGCGGCTCCAGGGCGCCGACTGAGCGGGGCGCTCAGTTCACTTGATCTTGTAGACCGTATCGGAGATCTTTTCGCGGTGCTGGTCGTGGCACGTACGGCACCCGGCGCCAATGGCGCGCCCGGCGGCCGTGTCTCCGGCAGCGACCTTCGCCGCAGCCGCCTGGATGTCCCGGGTCGCCTTCACGGCGACTTCCGAATTCCGCTTCGCCCAGAAGGCTTCCACTTCCTTGTAAATGGCCCCCAGGCGCTGTGCACTCGCCTGAACGTCCTGCCCGCTGCGAATCTTGTCCATGAGCTGACCGCTCTCCTGCATCCACTTCACGTGCTGGGGCGGCGGGTCTTCGAGAGCCGCAATGGCGGCAGGAACGGCAACAGAGAGAGCAAGCAGAAAAGCAGTCGTCTTCATAGGGATCAGTGTATAGCAGAGCCGGGGCCGCTGTGAAAACCGGGGCCGGCAGGCATTCGTGACACCGTCCCGGTTCCAGGGTGAAAGCTTCGGGCGGCCCCCTGCTGTCGGGGTGGCCCGCTGGTTTTGACGCCTCTGGGGCCTCACGAATACAGTGTCGGCACCGCCGGTGACTGAGGGCGCCGCGCTGGACCAAAGCGGCCACGCGGCGTCCGCATCCCTGGAGCTCGTTTCCCGGCCATCATGCCGGACTTCGATGGAACGGGCCTTCATCCGATGCCCTTCCCGCGGCCGCTTCACTTCGAATTCGAACCGGCTGGCAAGCGCGGCGAGCGCCTGCGTCAGCGGGCCGTTCCCAAACGGCGGGCCTTCTTGCCGCTGCACGGAATCCCCGGAGAAGGCACCTCGTCGAACACAACGCCGGCCTGTCGCCGGCCCGATGATAGCCGGCTTCGCGCCGCCGGTGACACGCAACCGCCGCGTGCTAGACTGGCATTCTGTTCACCCCTGAACGCGGATGATCCGGCTCTTCCAAATCGCCATTCCCGTCCCGCTGCTTGCCTTGATGGGAGTGGAAATCCTGCTGGCGGCGACCTGTTATCTTGCGGTGATTCCGCTGCTCGGGGAGGACGACTGGCTGATCTATCTGCTCTATGACGGCGGCAGTTCGCAGGTGCTGGCCGCCGTTGGCGCCATCGCGCTCGGAGTTTACTTCAACGACCTGTACTCGGAGATCCGCGTCTACTCGCGGCTGCGGCTGGTGCAGCAGTTCTGCCTGGTGTTCGGGGCGGCGTTTCTCGCCCAGGGGATGCTGAGTTATCTGTATCCGCCCCTGGCGCTGCCCCGGTGGCAGATGATCGCGGGCAGCCTCATCGGGTTGGCCGTGCTTCCGGGCTGGCGGATTCTGTTCGACATCTATGTTCTCCGCGTGCTGCACCGGCAGCGGCTGCTGTTTATTGGACACAACCGGCTGGTTCGCACCATCGCGCGCACCGTGACCGAGCGGCCGCACTTCGCGATGGAGGGGATCGGGTATCTGGCCCCGGCGCCGCTCGAAAAGGAAGTGCCAGGGTTGGGACGCTGGCTGGGGTCTGCGTCGGATATTCTGGCCGTGTACGAAAAGCTGCGGCCGGAACGCCTTGTTGTGGGGCTGGATGAGCGGCGAGGGCAGATGCCCGTCCAGCAGCTTCTTCAGTTGCGGTTGAAGGGCGTTCCGGTGGAGGACGCGGCCTCTCTCTACGAACATGTGATGTGGCGCGTGCCGGTGGACGCGCTGCGTCCCTCGCAACTGATCTTCTCCGGAACGCTCGGGCCGAATCCGCGCAAGCTGGCGATGCAACGCGCTTATTCTTTCCTGATGGCGCTGGTTGGCGTGCTGCTGACGCTTCCGCTGATGGCGATCATCGCGCTCGCCGTGCGGCTGAACTCGCCGGGACCTGTCATATACCGCCAGCGCCGCGTCGGGCAGGGCGGGCGCGTATTTGAGCTGCTGAAGTTCCGCTCGATGTATCAGGATGCCGAGGCCCGCTCCGGCGCGGTGTGGGCCACCACGAACGATCCGCGCGTCACGCCCGTCGGGCGCGTCCTGCGGAAGCTTCGCCTGGACGAGTTGCCGCAGTTTTTCAACGTGCTCAGAGGGGAGATGTCGATCGTCGGGCCGCGGCCGGAGCGGCCGGAGTTCGTACAGGTGCTGCGCGAGCAGATCCCCTTCTACGACCAGCGTCACACGATCCCGCCGGGCATCACCGGATGGGCGCAGATCAACCACAAGTACGGCGACACGCTCCAGGACACGATCACGAAGCTTGAGTATGACCTGTATTACCTGAAACATCTCGGGCTTTCGCTTGACATGTACATCGTGTTCAACACGCTCAAAGTCATGCTGCTCAGCCGAGGCGCCCAGTAGGCGGGCGTTGACCGGCGCGCGGCCGTCTTCTAGAATCAAAGTGACGGCTTTGAGGCCGCTGCGAGCGGGAGTAACTCAAGGGTAGAGTCACGGCCTTCCAAGCCGTTGGTTGCGGGTTCGAGTCCCGTCTCCCGCTCCACTTCCGGCGCGCACATTCCTGCTGCATCCCCGCCCGCCCCAGTGCCTCGAGCAGGGCTGTCTCCATATCAATCCGCATCGACCGGCGGGAAAAAAGAAGTCCGGCCACACGCTGCCCGACGGGCAATGAATCGGCGGAGCGTGCGAGGGCGTGAAGGGATGGGCCCCGGCGCGCCAGGGGGTCAGCAACGCCGGGGGCCGGACCGAACGCGCTGAAAGGGGTGAAAGACGCGTCCGGCATGCGGCCCGGGAGGTTGTCTGTCTCCGCAGGGGCCGCGTTGCGGTCTGCAACTTTGGACGTTCCGCAATTGAGATTCGATACGGTGGACCTGTCGCCTTTACATAATTTTACGATCCCAGGGTCCGAAACCCTGACCTGAAAAATGCACCGCACGGCCCGGGCCGCGAATCGACTTCTGTGACGGGGCCATGCGGAGCGGACGTCCGTGGCCGTCTCTGCGCCGGACCCGGGGGAGACGGCCGGCCCGTGGCCGGAACATGGCTCGATAGTCTTGTTTGAAACACGATGCACGTCGTCTGGTTCAAGCGCGACTTTCGCATTCTGGATCACCGGCCGCTGGCCGAGGCGGCGCGCCACGGCCCGGTGCTGCCCCTGTTCATTCATGAACCGGAGCTCTGGGAGGGCCCGGACTACGACTCACGCCACTGGGCGTTCGCACGGCAGTGCCTGGAGGAGCTCGACGCCAATCTGCGCCGTCTGGGAGCGCCGCTGGTCGTGCGCGCCGGCGACGCCATTGACGTGCTGCGTTCGCTTCCCGTCACCGCGCTATACGCGCACGAAGAAACCGGCAACGGCTGGACCTACGCCCGGGACCGCCGCGTGAGGCGCTGGGCGCGGGAATCGGGGATCCCCTTTTTCGAATATCCCTCAAATGGCGTCATTCGCGGCCTGAAGACGCGCGACGGCTGGTCGCGCCGGTGGATACAGAGGATGACCGAGCCCGTGATTGCAGCGCCGGCGCGCCTGCAACCCCATGACATCGATCCGGGCGGATTGCCTCCCGCCCGCTGTCCGATCCACGTCCAGCGGGGCGGCGAACGGGCAGCCCACGAAGTGCTCGAAACCTTCCTGGCACGGCGTGGCGCTCGATATCACCTGGAGATGTCGAGCCCGCTGACGGCCGAAGAAAGCTGCTCGCGCCTGAGCCCGCATCTGGCCTGGGGCACGATTTCGTCCCGGGTGGTCTTTCAGGCGGTGGAAAGGCGCCGTCAGACGGCCGAGGGGACGTGGCGGATGGCGCTGGCGGCCTTTCTGGCGCGGCTGCACTGGCGGGACCATTTCATCCAGAAGCTGGAGGACGAACCGCGGATCGAATTCGAGAACATGGTTCGAGCCTGCGACGGTCTGCGCGAAAACGAATTCAACGAAGAATGGTTTGGCCGCTGGTGCGAGGGCCTGACGGGGTATCCCTTCGTCGATGCCTGCATGCGGATGCTGCGGCAGACCGGCTGGCTCAACTTCCGCATGCGCGCCATGCTGGTCAGCTTCGCGGCCTATGACCTCTGGCTGCATTGGAGGCCGGTGGCGCTGCATCTGGCCCGGCTGTTCACTGACTACGAACCGGGCATCCACTACAGCCAGTGCCAGATGCAGAGCGGAACCACCGGAATCAACACCCTCCGCATCTACAACCCATACAAGCAGCAACGCGACCACGACCCCGACGGGCTTTTCGTCCGTCGTTGGGTGCCGGAGCTGGACGACCCGAACCGTTATCCGCGGCCCATCGTGGATCATCGCGACGCCGTGCGCGCCGCCCAGGCGCGCATCCGCGCGGTGCGCCGCACGCCGCAGGCCCGCCTCGAGGCCGAGCGGGTGCGCGAGCGCCACGGCAGCCGGAAGCGCCCCGCCAGGCGGCGCCGCTGAATCCGGACCGCACGCGGCTCAGGGCAGAATGTCGAAGGTCGTCGTGCCCGGCACGCGAACCTTCTCGTAGACCTTCATCCACGCGTCATGCGCGGGGTGTTTTGCGTAGGCCTTGAGCGCGTCCTCGTTGCGGAACTCCATGCAGACGCCATACTGGCGGCGCACCATCTTCACCTGCGCGGGCACCGAGCCGCCTTCGCGCAGCTTCTTCTGGTTGTCCGCATCCAGCGCGCCGTCGGTTTGCAGGATGCCGAGCGGGCGCGCCAGTTTCCCGTGCCAGACCCGGAGCAGGCCGTCAATTTTGGACGGCAGCTCTTCGGTGGCCTTGCGGAAGGCGTCCCAGTCGGCCGCCGTGGCTTCCGGAATTTCCGTGAACGTGAAACAGTGCATCAGCGTGCGCTGCTGGCCCATCAGCAGGGCCGGCGAAAGGCTCAGGATCACAAGCGCAAGAATTCTCATTGAGAGTGCCCTCCCAATCACGGCAGAGATCCGCTGGCCCCGGGGGGCCAGGGCACCTTCCAATGTAGCCGAAGCGGCGGCCGGTTGAGGACTGGCGGTCAGACATCCAGAAAGCGCAACTCTTCTGGCCGCAGGCAGCTCATCAGCCCCCACTGTGCGGCCTCCTCGCTGCGCAGGCTCCGCCGCTCATCCCGCCGGGCCGGAGGCACAGGAGGCCATCGCGGATCTTCCCGGTCAAGACGGCAGGCGTAGAGTTCTTCCTCAATGGCGGCGAGCCGCGCCAGCCGCGCCATATCGAGCGCCCCTGCGCCGGCACGCAGGGCGAGCGCGACGACGAAACCGAGGCGGTTCTGCACGCCGCGCCGGCGGGCCTCGCGCAGAAGCCAGTCCCAGTCGAGCTGCTCAAAGCGCAGCACCAGCCACGGCAGGGCCTCGATGATCGGCTCCTCAAGCCGGTCACAGGCCAGGGCCGCCATCAGCACGACGGCCGGGTCGTGCCCCTCTTCGGCCTCGATCTCCGAGAACAGGGACAGGAATCCCGGATATCCCAGCGCTCCCAACGCGTCCTTCAGGGCCCGCGCGCGCAGCTCGTCCTTTCGGCTCACCGTTCCAATCTAGCAGGCTGCTGCGAAGGCCCGCCGCGCGGCAAATGACCGCAGGAACCGTACGGCGACGGCCGCGGAACCGCCGGCGCCTCCTCCGGGAGTCCTGAGTCCGAGCCGCGGCTGCCGGGGGCGCGCGCCAGCCGGCCCTGGCAGATGCAGGCTGCATGGAATCGCGCGACCGCGCGGTTTTCAGGCAAGGACGCCTTTCAGCCCAGCGGGGCCAAAGGCGTACAATGAAGGGTCATTCCTCCGTCGACATCCATTGGGGAAGGCACAGTCTTGTCCGCACAGAAGCTTCTTATTGCGGTCTATCCGGGCTCATTCGATCCCGTCACCAACGGCCATCTCGACCTGATCAGCCGTTGCGCGCCGCTGGTGGACCGGCTGATTGTTGCCGTGCTGCGCAATGCGGGCAAGCAGCCGCTGTTCAGCGCCGCTGAGCGCGTCGAGATGCTGCGCGAGGCGACCGCCGGGCTGGTTAACGTCGAAGTGGACTCCTTCGACGGGCTGTTGGTGGAGTACGCGCGGCGGCGCGGCGCCTGCCTGCTGCTGCGCGGCATCCGGGCCATCAGCGACTACGAGTATGAACTGCAAATGGCGCTGATGAACCGGCGGCTGGCGCCGGAGATCGAAACTATGTTTATGATGGCAGGTGAAGCCTATTCCTTCCTCAGTTCGCGGCTGGTGAAGGAAGTGATTGCACTGGGCGGCGACGTCAGCGGCCTGGTGCCGCCCCAGGTCGAGGCGAGGCTCAGACAGCGGCTGCCGGCAAAGCGGCCGGACAGCAAGACATCCGGGTGAAATCCCGTTGGAACCACCGAGTGGCAGGAATGTTTCAACCAGCTTCTACTCTTTCGTCCCGAGTTCAGTCCATCAGCGTCAGCTCGACGGCGCGCGTGTCAGCCGAAGCCGAAAAGCTGCGCCGGGCGGGCGTTGACGTGGTGGACTTTGGCGTCGGCGAGCCGGATTTCCCGACTCCCGACCACATCAAGCAGGCCGCCGTGCGCGCCCTGGAGGAAAACTTTACCCGCTATACGGCCATGGCGGGCGTCGCTGAACTCCGTCAGGCCGTCTGCGAGCGGCACCGGCTGGACTTCGGGACCAATTACACCGTGCCCGAGTGCGTGGTGAGCGTCGGCGGCAAGCACGCCATCTTCAACACCGTGCAGGTGCTCATCAACGAGGGCGACGAAGTCATCATCCCGGTGCCTTACTGGGTGACCTACTACGACGTCGTCAGCTACTCGGGCGGACGCCCGGTGCTCGTCGAGACCAGCGAGGAGGAGGGCTTTGCCCTGACGGCCGGGCAGGTGGAGCGCGCCATCACGCCGCGGACACGGTTGATCATCATCAACTCGCCCTGCAACCCTTCGGGCGCGGTGATCGGGCGGGAAGAGTTCGAAAAGATCGGCCACCTGGCCGCGCGGCGCGGCATCTGGCTGATGACGGATGAGTGCTACTGCCGCTTCCTCTACGACAGCGAGCCCTTCTCGATCGCCGCCGTGCCGGGCATGAAGGAGCACGTGATCGTCGCCGGCTCGCTGTCGAAGACTTACGCGATGACCGGCTGGCGCATCGGATTCACGCTGGCGCCGGCCGAGGTCTGCTCGGCAATCATCAAGCTGCAATCGCATTCGACGTCCAACCCCACCTCGATCGCGCAGAAGGCGGCGATCGAGGCGCTGCTCGGCGACCAGAGCGCGGTGGAGGACATGCTGGCCGAATACCGCCGCCGCCGCCAGTATGTGGTTCAGCGGCTGCGGGCCATGCCGGGCGTGCGTTGCGCCGAACCCCGCGGCGCCTTCTACGCCTACCCGAACATCAGCGCCGCGCTGGGCCGCAATGGCATCCACACGCCGATGCAGTTCGCCGAGAAGCTGCTGGAGAAGGCGCATGTAGCGGTGGTGCCCGGCGAGGCGTTCGGCACCGAACACCACGTGCGCATCTCGTACGCCACTTCGATGGAAAACCTTGAAAAGGGCCTCGGACGGATCGAACAATTTCTGAAAGAAATGGTTTGCTGATCCGCGCCGCGCCGGCATTGCTATGCTGGGGGGAGGCGGGCAACGTGCTGGCGCGGATGCGGTCTGTGGCGGGAGCGTTCCTGCTGCTGGCGCTTGCGCTGGCGGCCTGTTCGACGCGCGCCGAACGGCGGCCGGCGCTCGGCGAGGCCTTCATCGGGCCGCTCGAATATGACCTGCGGGAGGCGCTCGCCGCCCGCTCGCGCGTGGTGGCGAGGCTACGCCACGGCGAGCGCGTCCAGATCATCGGCCGTCGGCGGCGCTTTTATCAGATTCGCACGCAGTCCGGCGCCGAAGGCTGGATCGACGGCCGGCTGCTGCTCTCGGGCCAGGACCTGGAGACACTGCGGCGGCTGAGCGCGCGCGCCGCCGGAGCCCCTTCCCAGGGCCGCGCATCCGCACTGGATGCGCTGAACGTTCACACCGTCCCGCACCGGCTCTCGCCCAGCTTCCGCCGCATCCAGCCCGGCCAGCACGTGGACGTCATCGCCTATGAGCGCGTGGAGCGCTCGCCGTACGAGCCGGCGCCGCTGGTGGCGGCATCGTCCGTCACCGCAAGAAAAGCGAACGGAAGCGCAGCCTCGCGAAAGAAGGCGGCGAAAACCGCCGGGCCTCCCCTGGCGCCGGTCCCTGTCCCGCCGTTGCCGGACAACTGGCTGGAACTGAGCCGCACGGCGATGCCGGAAGAACCGTCCAGGACCACGGCCGGCCCTCCGGCAGCGGCTCCTCCAGCCGCCCCGCCGAAGAGCGCCGACGACTGGGCGCTGGTCCGGCTGGAGGACGGCTCAGCCGGTTGGGTGCTGGCGCGAATGCTGGTGATGGAGATCCCCGACGAAGTGGCCCAGTACGCCGAACGGGCGCGCATCGCCGCCTATTTCCGCATCGGCTCGATCCGCACGAAGGGGGGCGAGAAGCCCGTATGGCTGTGGGCGGCGCAGTCACAGCGCTCCGCCGAGCACGGCTTTGATTCGCTGCGGATCTTTGTCTGGAGCACGAGGCGGCAGCGTTACGAAACAGCGTTTATCGAGCGGAACCTCAGGGGCTGGCTGCCGCTGGAGCTGCTCCATAGCGGGGCGGAGGTGGATGGCTTCCAGGCGGTGGTCGAAGAAAGGGACGGCAGGGTCGTGAAGCGGACATATTCAGTGCAGCCGAACACGTTCCGGGCCCGCCTCATCGCGCGCACGCCGGCTTCGCGTCCGGCATCCTGGCTGGAGCGGCAACCGCCGGCGCCGCAGGCGACGGCAGACCCCGGCGTGGAGGAGCGCTCGTGGATCATGCGGTTGCGCCAGTGGGCCGGAGAATGGCGGGGCAAAGTCAGCCGGTGAGCTCCACACGGTCCATGGCGAGAAACTCGCGCACATGGGGGTGCTCGCAGCGGTCAATCTCGCTCACCGGCCCCATGTAGATGACCCGGCCTTCGTGGAGGACCACAACACGGTCGGCCACGCGCCGCATCAGGTCGAGGTCATGGGTGACGACGACGCTGGTCAGGCGGAGCTGTTCCTTCAGGCGCAGCATCAGACTGATCATCAGGTCAGACATCAGCGGGTCGACCATGGTGGTCGGCTCGTCATAGAGGATGCACTCAGGCTGGGCGGCCAGGGCACGGGCGATGGCGACGGCGCGGCGGTGGCCGGTGGAGAGATCGGACGGATAGTCGTTCTCGCGGTCCTCCAGCCCGACCATGCGGAGCAGCCCGCGCATGATGTCGAGCTTGTTGGCCTCGTCATAGTCCTCGCGGAGCTCGAGTGCGAAGAGGACGTTCTCGCCCACGGTGAGCGAGTCAAACAGCGCGCCGCTCTGGAAGACCATGGTGACCTTGCGGCGGATTTCGCGCAGTTCGGACTCGGTCATGTCGGTGATGTCCTGGTGGGCGACGATCACGCGGCCGCTGTCCGGCTTGAGAAAGCCCATGATGTGGTTCAGGCTGACGCTCTTGCCGACGCCGCTGCGGCCGATGATGGCCAGCGTCTCGCCATCTTTGACGTAGAAGGACACGTCGACCAGAACGGGCTCGTCAAACGTCTTATAGACGTGACGGAATTCGATGTAATACGGGTAGAGGTCCCTCAACGATTCCATTGTGCCCATTCCGCGGGCGTGTTGATGTTGGCGGCAAAACGCGGGTGCGGCGCCGGGAAGGCGGCCCAGCGGATGGAGGCCAGCAGCTCGTGAACCGCCAGCCGGCCTTCGCGCAGCAGTGCCTCCGCCAGCAGCGCCAGCCGGGCGTGATAGACCGCGCACAGCGGCTCGGGTCGCCCGTCCTCGCCGGTGGTGACGGCGGCATCCGCCGCGCAGGTCTCGGCGAAATCCAGAAGCCGGCTCAGCGACGCGGCGTCAGCACCCGGCATGTCGCAGCCGAGCACCAGGCACCAGTCGGCCAGGCCGGAGCGGAGGGCGGCCTCAATGCCGCTCAGCGGCCCGGCCCCGGGAAAGCGCTCTTCGAGGCAGGGATAGCCGAGATGACCGTAGCGTTCCGCGGGCCCCACCAGCCACGCGCGGCCGGCCGCGGCGGCGGCCTGAGCGGCCACGTGGGCGGCCAGCGGACGGCCGTGATAGTCCAGCAGCGCCTTGTCCCGGCCCATGCGGCGGCTGCGGCCCCCGGTGAGAATGAAGGCGCCGCGCGCCATGAGAGAATTGTAGCAGCGGCGCGCCGGGCGCGCCGCGGGCCGACGGAAAAGAACCGGTTGTGTTTGAAACATGAAGCAGTATAATGTACTAAACAAAATGCTCATGTTTTGTTTCGCCTGTGGGCTGGCCGCCACGGCGCTCGCGCCGGCAGCCGCCGCGGCCGACATCCGCGCCGTGAGCACCGTGCGCGCCGACCCGCGCACCGGCAGGCTGGTCCGCGTGGTGCGCTACCAGACCCGCGACGGCCGGCCGGTGCCGCCGGAGGCCGCCGTGCGGCCGCTGGTGGAGCACGCCGCCCGCGAGCATCAGGTGGACCCGCTGCTGGTGGACGCGGTGATCCGCGCCGAAAGCGGCTACAATGCCGCCGCCGTCTCGCCCAGGGGCGCCGCCGGCCTGATGCAGTTGATGCCCGGCACGGCAAAACGGCTGGGCGCGCGCGACCGGTTCGATCCGCGGGAAAATGTGCAGGCGGGCATCCGGTATCTGAAGACCCTTCAGCAGTCTTTCGGCGACCCGCGCCTGGCCCTGGCCGCCTACAACGCGGGCGAGGCCGCAGTGGTGCGGCACGGCGGCGTGCCGCCGTACCGGGAAACGCTGGAATACGTCCGCAGGGTGGAGAACCTGTATCGGCAGGCGCGCGCCGCCGCTGGCAGCGCGCCGCAGCAGGCGAAGGAGGAAGAACCGGCGGTCCGCGGGCTGCTTGTGGAAACGGATGAAACCGGGCGCGTCTGGTTGCGCACCCGTTAGGAGGCGGATTTGCCCATCGCAGTCCCGTCTGGCGCTTTCC
Organism: Bryobacteraceae bacterium; assembly: GCA_026002855.1. Classification (NCBI taxonomy): domain Bacteria; kingdom Pseudomonadati; phylum Acidobacteriota; class Terriglobia; order Bryobacterales; family Bryobacteraceae; species Bryobacteraceae bacterium. Next base: position 3,620,861 of record BPGD01000001.1, on the reverse strand, counting down.
GGCTGGCCCTGGCCGCCGCAGCCAGTGCGGCGCTGGCCGCGGCACAGGCGTCGGCAACGGGCGAGCTGCGCAGCGTGCGGGCGTGGTCCGGCGCGGACGTGACACGCATCGTGGTGGAGCTCAGCCGGGAAACGAAGTGGAAATACGGCCGGCTGACCAATCCGCCGCGGCTCTTTTTCGACTTTGCCGACACACGGCCGAAGCACGGCGCACCGCGGATCCAGACCGTGCCTGTGGGCGATGCGCGCGTCCGGCAGGCGCGCGTCGGGCTGAAGGACACGCGCACGACGCGCCTGGTGCTGGACCTGGCCGCAGAGATCGACTACGAAGTTTCCCATCTGACCAACCCGGAGCGGCTGGTCGTCGAAGTGCGGCTGAAGGGCGTCGCGCGCCCGGCGGAGACGCTGAGCGAGAACGCTCCGAAACCTTCCGCGGCCGGCGAATCCGCGGTCGCGCATGCCAAGCCGGCGCAAGCCGCGGATCCTGCGGTCAGGCCGCCCGACGCCCCGGCGGAGTCCGGGAAATCGGAATTGCATGCTCGCCGGCCGGCGGAGACGCCCACGCCCGGCCCGGCGAAAACCGTCCCTGCGAAGCCGTCCCGGGCAGGAGAGGATTCGGCCAAATCCGCAGAGGCGCCCACCGCGCCCGCCAAGCCGGAGTCCCGCACCCGCCGCACTGCGGAGACCGAGCCAGCCGCGGACACGGCGCGGGCGGAGACGGCCCGTAGCGCGCCGGCAGAAGCGCCGCAGAAGATTCCCGCTGCCAAGCCCGCGCGGCCCGAATCGGCAGCGGCTGTCTCCGATGCGGCCAAGGCGGAGCCTTCCAGATCCGCTGCCGCGCTGCCGGCGGAGCCCGCCCGGCCCACCAGGCGCGGCGAACGCTCGCTGACACGCGCCCTCGGCCTCCATATCGGCCGCGTGGTGCTCGACCCGGGCCACGGGGGGCATGACCAGGGCACCGAAGGTCCAACCGGCCTGCTCGAAAAGGAGCTGGTGCTGGACGTGGCCCTTCGGTTGGGCGCGCTGCTCGAGGAGCGGCTCGGGGCGCAGGTCGTCTACACAAGGCGCACCGACGATTTTATTTCTCTGGAGGAGCGCACCGCCATCGCCAACGAGAGCCGCGCCGACCTGTTCCTCTCGATCCACGCCAACTCCTCGCCCGTGCGGCGCGTTTCCGGGGCCGAGGTCTTTTACCTCAACTTCACGACTTCACGCGAGGCGCTCGATCTGGCGGCGCGGGAAAACGCCGGCCACAACCGCTCGATCTTCGAGCTGCGGGAGCTGATCCAGAAGATCGCCTTGAAGGACAAGCTGGACGAGTCGCGCGAGTTCGCCGGCTACATGCAGCAGGAACTGTCGAAGGAATGGCGACGGCTGAACCCCGCCTCGCGCAACCGCGGCGTGAAGACAGCCCCGTTTGTGGTGCTGATTGGGGCCTCAATGCCCTCGGTGCTGGCCGAAATCGGCTTCCTCAGCAACCCGAAGGACGAGGCGCTGCTGAAGAAGCCGGACTACCGCCAGAAACTGGCCGAAGCGCTCTATCGCGGCATCGAGAGATATGCCCGCAGCCTGGGGCAAACGCAGGCGCTGCGCGCGGCCACTGCGGCCGAGTCGCCTCAGTCGACCCGGTGAAAGGCCTGAACCGGCGCGTAGATGACGCAATTGCGCCCGGCGCGCTTGGCCGCGTAAAGCGCCTCATCGGCGGCCCGAATCAGTTCGGTCGAGGCGTGCCGCCCGCCCTTCTCCGTGCTGCTGGCGCCGATGCTGACGGTGAGGCGGCACTCGGCGCCGTCGAGGATGAAGGGCTGCGCCTCGACGGCGTGGCGTAGCCTTTCGGCCTGCGACATCAGCTCCGGGCGCCCGCAATGGGGAGCGATGATCAGGAACTCTTCCCCGCCGTAGCGGCCAAAGCTGTCGTAGGAGCGCACCGAAGCCTGCACGCGCTGGGCGAACAGGCGCAGCGCCTGATCCCCGAACTGGTGGCCTCGCGTGTCGTTGAGCTGCTTGAAGTGGTCGAGATCGAGCAGCAGCACGCCAAGGGCGGAGTCCTCGCGGCTGGCGCGGTCGAGCTCACGATCCAGGATTTCCAGGATGGAGGCGCGATTCCAGATCCCGGTCAGGGGATCGCGCATCGCCTGCTCCCGCAGCCGCTCCTGGGCCCGCAGCAGTTCGGTCTGGAGGTCGATAATGCGCCGGCCGGCGCGGAGGCGGACCTCGAGTTCGTGTTTGTCAAACGGCTTGACGACATAGTCGTCGGCCCCCGCATTCATGCCTTCGACGATGTCTTCCCTCAGGCCGCGTGCGGTGAGAAGGATCACGTAGACGTAGGGAGGCGATCCGCGCTGCCGCAGCAGGCGGCAGATCTCCAGCCCGCTGAGGCCGGGCATCATCCAGTCGAGGATCGCGATCGGCGGCGGGTCGTCTGCGCTCAACAACGCCCAGGCCTGCTGGCCATCGGCGGCGGTGACGGGCTCATAGCCCCAACCGGCGAGCGATGCCTCCAGCAGGCGCCGCATCACCAGACTGTCATCGGCAACAAGCACTCTCACGGGGGCCACTTCTCCGTCGAACACATGATATCAGCGGATACGCATCCCGTAGCGCGGCAAACCAGTCCGCGCTAGGCTGAAAGAAGAAGGTGTCCGCCCGGCTTCCGGGCGGGGCGGACAGCGCGATGACTGTCAATCCATTTCAGAACATCGAGCTGCGGGTTCGGCAGAAACGCTTCGAATCCTGGGAAGAGTTTTTGCGGGAGGCGCCGGAGTACTCGATTGCGCTCGAAGTGCTCGATGATATTCCGGGCCACCGCGGCCACCATGTGAACTTTGACCACCACGCGGGCGTGGTCCGCGAGGCGACGATGAGCGCCGCCATGCAGGCCTATATCGCCGTGCGCCAGGGCCATCTGATGCAGCGCTGGCTCCAGAAGCGGCGCCCCGTGCCGGTCTATGTCTGGAACGCCGACCAGGACGTCTGTCTGGCCGCCTTCGTGCTCGAATACCATCAGTTACTCGAGCGGGCCGAGGGCATGCCGATGCTGCGCTGGATCGTGCAGTACAACAACAAGCTGGACGTCTGCGGCGGGCTGTATCCGGTCAACCTTGAGGACCTGGTGAACAACCACTTCACCTGGGTCTTTGAACCATACCGTCAGCAGCGCATTCACGGCAAGGTGCAGGGCGACGAAGGGCTCGTGGTCACGACCATCCGGCTGGTGTGTGACCGCCTGCTGGCGCTGCTGAACGGCGAGGCGGGCATCGCCCCCATTACGGCGCGGCCGGACATCCTCTATCAGTCCCCCTATAACTATGTGATCGCCGACGAGAAGGGCGATCCGCTGTCGCGGCTGGTGCTGGCCAGCGCCGGCTATACGAACCTCATCAGCCTGATCTGCCGCCGTCCCAGCGGACGATACACGTACAGCATCATTCGCGGCTCGCCTTATGATGAAGACATCTTTGACATCCCGCGCCTGATCGAGGCCTTCCAGGCCGCCGAGGACTATCCGAACGAGAAGATCTGGGGCGGATCGAACCTGGCGGCCGGCTCCGACAGCGTCCTCGGTTCGAGCCTTCACTGGACGCAGATCCGCGAGATCGCCGACCGGGTGGTGGGCGAAGCGCACCGCCGCACTTCGACGCCCCCGCTGGCCTACCAGGCCCACTTCCAGCACACCCCGCTGGTTCTGCTGGCGGTGTCGCCGGAAATTGAAATGCAGCTGCGGCCCGTGCTGGCGCAGTGCGGGGCGCGCATCCACGCGGTCAGCTCGTGCCAGCAGGCGCGCACGGCGCTGGCGCTGAATCCGGACATCGACGTGATCTTCTCGAACCTGCGCTTCAGCGATGGCTGCTTTGCTGACCTGGCGCGCCAGTCAGGCAGCGACGGACGCCCGGTCGCCCCCGCGGTGGTCTGCCTGGACTCCGTGGATGCCGGGTGTGCCGATCTGATGGAGCTGGGCGCGTTCACGGTGCTCTCGGCGCCGTTCACGCTGGAACAGGTCCAGTGGGTGATTGGCGAGTGCATGAACGCGCGCTGCGAGGCGCCCACGGCGTCCTGACCTCGCCCCGGCTCAGGCCAGCCTTTTCAGCTCGCCCGCAAACTGGCGGATGCGGTAGATGGCTTCAGCGACGGAGTCCATGTCGGCGCGCTCGCCGAGCAGCATGTTCTGCGTGAGCCAGACGGCTTCCGCGCAGAGCCGGTCGTTGGCAGGGCACGCCGTCCGCTCCGGCCATTCCTTCAGGATTTTTTCCGGAAACAGGCGCCGGTATCCTCGTCCGTTCAGCGCATTTTTCAGGAAATCCTGGGTATTCAGCGGTGAATATCCGCCCGAGGCGGGAATTCCCTCGGCGCGCAAGGCTTTCAGGAACATTTCGCGCGGCAGCCCCGCAAATTCGCGCGCGTCATAGCGGAACATGTACAGGTGATAGGCGTTCAGCGTGCAGCCCGGATACTGGCGCGCCGGGCGGATGCCCGGGATCTTTTCCAGCAGCGACGTCAGATACGCGCCGTTGGCGCTGCGTCTGCGCACCTGTTCATCGAGCCGCGTCATCTGGGCCACGAGCAGCGCACCCTGAAACTCGGTGAGCCGCAGGTTATGGCCGGTGGAAACGTAGGTGAAATTCGTCCCGATGGCTCTGAGCCCGCTGCCGTTGTTGTGGAACGCATAGGCGCGCTCGAACAGCGCGCTGTCGTTGGTGAGCATCGCGCCGCCCTCGCCGGAGTTCAGGTTCTTGGACGCCTGAAAGCTGAAGCATCCGGCAGCGCCGAATGTGCCCGCCTTCCGCCCCTTCCATTCGGCCATGTGCGCCTGGCAGGCGTCCTCGATGACGGGAAGGCCGCGGCGCGAGGCAATGTCAAGAATCCGGTCCAGGTCGCAGACGTTGCCGCCAAGATGCACCGGAATGATGGCCCGGGTGCGGCCGGTGATGGCCGCCTCCAGCTTTGAGGGGTCCATCTGAAAAGTTTCCGGGTCCGTGTCGACGAAGACTGGCAGCGCAGACTGCCGCAGCACGACATTGACGGTGGCGATGAAGGTGTAGGGCGGGACGATCACTTCGTCGCCGGGCTGGACGTCCAGCGCGTTCAGGGAAACGAACAGCGCCGACGTGCCGTTGCAGGTGGCCAGGCAGTGCTTTGCGCCGGTCGCGCGCGCGTAAGCCTCCTCGAACTGCTTCACGTGTTCGCCGTTGCCGCGGTACCAGCGGCCCGAACGTAGCGTTTCAAGCAGGGCCTTTTCCTCGCGGGCGTCGAAAACCGGCCAGCCGGGCCACGGCGTCGAACGCACCGGGGCGCCTCCGAGCAGCGCCGGTCTGTCATTGCGCAGGCGAGGGGCGGCCGCCGCGGCAGGCGCGGCCGCCAGCAGATGGCGCCGGGTCAGATCCCTTTTCATGGCGTCGATCATTCTACCGCCCGGCCGCCTCCGGCGATACCGGCCCGCGCCAGTGGCACGATGCGCGGAAAGGCCCCGGGCGCCTGATCGATGGCCAGAGGCAGCGGGCGGTCGGCACAATCTGGCAGCGGCTCGCCGGCATAATAGGCGAGTCCATAACGCCAGCTGCGGTGGAGCCGGAGGGTGCAGATCCGGTCCCGGTTCGGAGCGGCGCGACGCCAGAGTCCACGCGCCGAAACCAGCTCATCGAGTGCTGGAGCCGCGCTTCGTTTCACCTGCCACAGAAGAGAGCCTGCAAGCACGGCCGCCAAGGCTGCCGCCGCCATCCGCCGGCCGCGGCCGTCCAGCCACCACACCAGCAGCCCGGCAGGGATCAGCGCCGCGGTCAGTTCCCATTGCAGCCCCCTGAAGCTGGCCGCACGGATGCCATACAGCAGCGCTTCCGGCAGCATTCCGGCTGCGGCGGGCGCCAGCGATGCGAGCATCACCGTCCAGAAAAGCGCGCGGCCGGCGGTCCGGGCCTTTTCGAGACCTGCCGCCGAGAGGATGCAGAATGATGGCAGCAGCGGCAGCAGATATCCGGGCAGTTTATTGCGCGACAGCGAGAAAAATAAAAACCCGAAAATCAGAATGAAGAACGGGATTTTCAGACGCGCATCCTGCCACGCCCGCCATCCGGTCAGCAGGGGAACAGGCGTCCAGGGCAACGCGCCGGCCAGAAGCACTGGCAGGTAAAACCAGAACGGCTGCACGTGCTGAAGCTCGCCGCTGGTGAAGCGGGAGAGATGATGCCGGAGGAAGAATTCGTCAAAAAACGCGCGCCCGTGAAGCCACAGCAGGAGAGCGAACCACGGCGCCGCCAGTGCGGCCGCCAGCGCCGCCGGCCCCAGCCATTCCCGCCAGCGCCGGCGGGACAGCCACAGCACGGGGAGGATCAGCACCACCGGCACCAGCCCCTTGGCCAGAACGGCCGTCGCCAGCGCCCCCGCGGCTCCATACAGGGCTGGCCGCCGACCGGTCTCCATCCAGAACCAGGCCAGCAGGACGGCCGTCTGAAAAAAGACGGCAAGCGGGAGGTCAGTCACGGCGACGAAGCTGTAAGCCGCCCAGCCGGCGCAGGTCGCCAGCATCAGCGTCGCCGCCCATGCGGCCGCCTCTCCCACCAGTCGCCGCAGCAACGCCCACTGGAAAATCAGGAACAGCGCCGAAAGCAGCGCCACGGGGACGCGCGGGGCGAGGTCGTCGCCGAGCCCGAGGCGGAAGGCGGCCGCGGTCATCCAGTAAAGCAGCGGCGGTTTTTCGAACCACGGCCTGCCCCAGAGCCGTGGCGTCATCCAGTCGCCGCTGCGGGCCATTTCCCGGCCGATGGCGGCATAGCGGGGCTCGTCGGGGCCCAGCAGGCCGGTGGCGCTCAGCGCGTCCAGATAAAACGCCACCACCGCTGCGGAAAACAGCGCAGCCAGCCACAATTGCCGGTCTTTCCAACGGGCCGCAGACACCCACCAGTATAATGGCGGCAATGCGGGTTCTATCGCTCACGCTGGCAGCGGTCCTCCTGTGGGCCGCCGCCGCCCGGGCCGACGTCTCACGCTGTGCCTGCGATCCCTCGCGTCCGGAGACGATGAAGGAGCGCAATTGCTCGCTGTGCGTGGAGGCGGAGAAACAGCCGCCGGAGGTGGAGTTCTTCGTTCTCAAGGACGCAAATCCCCGTAAGCCGAACCGCTGGCTGGTGCTGCCGCGTGCGCATTTGCCGGGGCCGCACCACCTGCACGATCTGCCCAGGCCCCTCCGCGACCGTTACTGGCGCTTCGCCATCCGGACGGCCCGCGAAAAGTTCGGCGAGGAATGGGGCATCGCCTATAACGGAGCCTCGGTGCGCACGCAGTGCCATCTGCATCTGCACGTAGGCCGGTTTGTGCAGGCGGCGGAGACGTCGCGGTTCCTTCTGGTGCGGCGAGTGGAAGACATCCCGGCACCGCGGGACAGCGGATTGTGGATCCATCCGGTTCCGGGCGGTTTTCATGTCCACCTCGGGGAGCAGATCACCGAAACCGTGCTGGTGCGGTGAGCCGCGGCCGGCAGTGATAATCTGGGATCAAGCGGTTCCATGAGCGCCAAGAGAATTCTGGTCATCGAGGACGAGGACCGTATCGCGGATTTCATTCAGCGCGGGCTGGAAGGTGCGGGCTATCTGGTGGACACGGCGCCCGACGGCCAGACGGGCCTCAATAAAATCCATGAGCTGGAATATGACCTGCTGGTGCTGGATCTGATGCTGCCCGACATGGACGGCCTTCAGGTGCTCGAAAAGGTGCGCAACCGCAAGGTGAGCCCGCCGGTGCTGATCCTGAGCGCACGCAGCGAAGTGGAGGACCGCGTGCGCGGCCTCGAGGTCGGCGCCGACGATTATCTGGTGAAGCCGTTCGCCTTCGAGGAGCTGCTGGCGCGCGTGAAGGCGCTGCTGCGGCGCGGCCAGCCGGTGCCGGAGAGGCTGGTGGCCGGCGACCTCGTGGTCGACTGCCTCCGCCGCAAGGTGACCCGCGCGGGGCGCCCCATCGAGCTGGCCCCGAAAGAGTTCAGCATCCTCGAATATCTGGTGCGCAACCGCGGCAAGCCGCTCACGCGGACGATGATCGTCGAACACGTGTGGGACATGGAGTATGACGGCCTGACCAACATCGTCGACGTCTATATCCGCCACCTCCGGGCCAAGATCGACGATCCATTCAGCTTCAAGATGATTCGCACGATCCGCGGAACCGGCTACATGCTGGAAGCCGACGACGGGGCCAGCGCCTCCGGTTCGGCCTCCGCCTGAACGGCTGCCATGGGCGCGCGGCTCAAGGAGCTCCCATGACGCCGCCCGGCCGTCTCCCCAGGCCGCCCTCCCGCCCGGCCCTGGGTCTCCGCACCCGGCTCACGCTGAGCTATCTGCTGCTGTTCGCGGTGGTGATGGCGTCGGTGGGCCTCACTTTCCATCAGGCTCTCGTTGTCGTATTTCACCAGCAGGCCGAACGGCTCCTGGACGGGGAATGGAACGCGCTGAAAGGCTTCCTGCGCGCGCGGGACACGGATCTCGTCTGGGCCTACGACCCCGAGCATCCCGAAGAGGCCTTCACGGTGGACCGGCTGCGCCGCATTTTTCTCCTCACCGACGCGCAAGGAGACGTGCTGGAGATGTCCAACGGCTACGCCGCCATCGGGCGGGAGGCGCCCGAGACGGTGCGGCGCGTGCTCCAGTCCGGGCGGCAGTGGACGGTGAAGCGCTCGGGTTCTCGCGGAGAATCTTACATGGTGCGTATGGGGCCCTATGGCGCCGGCAACCGCACCTATTTCGTCGCCATCGGCCTGCCCATCAGCGAGACCGAGCGCGTGCCGGCCCGAATGCTGGCCGTCTACGCGATTGCCGCTCCGGTCATGTTGCTGGCCATCGCCGTGCTCGGCTGGTACGCCGCCGGGCGGGCCCTTTCGCCGCTGATCCGCGTGGCCGAAGCGGCGCGCACGGTTTCGGGCGGCAACCTCAGCCTGCGCATTCTGCCGCTGGGCACGCGCGATGAGCTGGATGAGCTGATCGCCACCTTCAACAGCATGATGGAACGGCTCGAGGCCAATTTCGAGCAGATGAGGCGTTTCTCCATCGACGCCTCACACGAGCTCCGCACGCCTCTCACCGCGATCCGCGGCCAGCTCGAAGTGGCCCTGCTGACGGCAAAGACGACCGAGGATTTCCGCCGTTCCATTTCGACTGCACTTGAGGATGTGGAGCGGCTGGGACGCATCGTCCAGTCTCTGTTGCAGCTCGCCCAGGCCGAAACCGGGCAGATCCGCCTCAACCGCCAGCCGGAGATGCTGGCCGAGGTGGCCGCCCGGCTGTTGGCGCAGTTCCGGCCGCTGGCGGAGAAGAAGCGGATCGAGCTCCATCTCGACGCCCCGGACGCATGCCTCGCCAGCGTCGACAGGCTTCAGATGGAGCGCCTGATCGGAAATCTGCTGTCCAATGCCATCCAGTACACGCAGGAAGGCGGCCGGGTCGAGGTGCGGCTGCGGCAGGAAGGGGACCAGGCGGTGCTGGAAGTGGCCGACAATGGGCCGGGCATCGCCGAGCAGCACCTGCCGCACATCTTTGAGAAGTTCTACCGCGTCCGCGAAGGCGAACGGACGGCGGGCCGCGGCGTCGGCCTGGGTCTTGCCTTCGTCCAGTGGATCGCGCGCGCGCACGGCGGCACGGTGACCGTGCACAGCCGCGTGGGCGAAGGGACGACTTTCCAGGTTCGCATCCCATCAGGAGCTGAAACGGTCCCGGTGGAAGATGCGACGGCGCGCTGAGCCCATCCCGCCTGGCCGGCCAGCCTGATATCGTGTCTTCGAGCGCTCCCTCGTCGAGGGCGCCCGGAGGCTGATGCATATGAAGATCACGCGCCGCGCCTGTTTCCCCATCGCCGCCCTTCCCCTGCTGCGCGCCCAGCTCCCTCAGGGTTTCAATTACGACGAGACGAAAGTTCCGCACTACACGCTTCCCGACCCGTTGTGCTTTTCCGATGGATCTCCGGTCCGCTCAGCGCGCGACTGGCCGCGCCGCCGCGCCGAGATCTTCTCGCTGTTCGAGCAGCACGTCTACGGGCGCATGCCTGCCGGACGCCCGCCAGGCCTGCGCTTCGAGGTGCTGACACAGGCTGAGCCGGCCCTCGGCGGGGCGGCGCTTCGCAAGCAGATCCGCATCCTGTTTTCGGGAAAACAGGATGGACCCAAAATGGATCTGCTGCTGTATTTGCCGCCGAATTCAACCGCAAAAGCGCCGGTATTTCTTGGCCTCAATTTCCAGGGCAACCACACGGTCCGGAACGATCCGGGCATCCTGCTGAATCCCAATGTCGAGCGCGACCGCAGGGTCTCCGGCCGCCCCCTGGACCGGCCACCGGAAACCCTGCGCGGCGCCGCCGCCTCGCGCTGGGCGGTGGAGAAGATCAGCTCTGCCGGCTTCGCCCTGGCAACGGCGTACTACGGCGATATCACGCCGGACCGCGCCAACGCCTTTGCGGAAGGCGTCCATGCGCTGTTCTGGCGTCCCGGTCAGACAGAGCGCGCCGCAGACGATTGGGGCGCCATCGGCGCCTGGGCGTGGGGCCTGAGCCGGGCGCTGGACTGCCTGGAGCAGGAGCCCGCCGTGGACGCCCGCCGCGTGGCCGTGATGGGACATTCGCGGCTGGGCAAGACCGCCCTTTGGGCCGCTGCGGCCGATCCGCGATTCGCCCTGGTCATTTCCAATAATTCCGGCTGCATGGGCGCGGCGCTCAGCCGCCGCCGCTTCGGGGAAACCGTCGCCTCCATCAGCCGGACATTCCCCTGGTGGTTCTGCCGCAATTTCCTTGAGTATGCCGGCCGCGAGGACGCACTCCCGGTGGACCAGCACGAGCTGCTGGCGCTGGCGGCGCCCCGGCCCGTCTACATTGCCAGCGCCGCCGAAGACCTCTGGGCCGACCCGCGCGGAGAGTTCCTCTCGGCGGTTCATGCTTCGCCGGTGTGGCGGCTGCTCGGAAAAAAAGGCCTCCCGGCGAAGGAAATGCCGCCGCTGCATCAGCCCGTCATGGGCGATCTCGGCTACCATATCCGCGCCGGAAAGCACGATGTCACTGATTATGATTGGGAACAGTTCATTGCTTTTGCGCGGATGCATTTTCGCCTGAAATGAGGTGATTGATTCTGTTCTTTTTTCGTTTTGCAGTTGTTCCGGGACTCTCATGAGACTGCCGTGGATCGCGGCCGGATTTCTTCTGGCGGCCGTCCTGGTGACGGCCGCAGCCGGACGGCTGCGGTGGGAGTCCTCCACGCGCACCATTCGGGCGCGGCTCGCAGGAGCCATGCGGACCGCCGCTGCCGGCCGCAACCCGGCGGACCTGTTCCCGCTTCCTCTGCCAGTACAGCGCTATCTGCGCCGTGCCGTACCGCGCGCGCCGCGTCCCGTAACGGCCGTCCGCATCCGGCAGGAAGGCCTGTTCAACCTCTCGGAGAGCAGCGAACGATGGGTTCCGTTCACCGCTACGCAGCTTGTCACTCTCGATCCGCCGGGCTTTGACTGGGACGCGCGCGTCCGATTTGCGCCCGGCGTGGCCGTCTATGTCCGGGACAGCCTTTGCGAAGGAGAAGGGCTCACCCAGGCGCGCCTGCTCGCACTGTGGCCGCTGGCCTCCACGCGGGGCCGCGGCGGCCTGGCTGAGGGCCAACAGCTGCGGTTTCTGGCCGAGTCTCCGTGGTATCCGGCCCTGCTTCTGCCCGGCGGCACCGTGCGGTGGGAGGCCGTGGATGACCGTCACGCCCGGGCCACGCTTCGGGACGGCACAACAGAGACTTCGCTTCTCTTCACATTCGGGGAGGACGATTTCGTGCTGGAAGTGCGCGCTGAAGCGAGGCCGCGCTCCACAGGCGGCAGCACCGTTCCTACTCCCTGGCAAGGGCGTTTCGGGCGCTACGTGGATCGGCAGGGGTTCTGGATTCCGCAGGAAGGCGAAGCTTCCTGGATTCTGCCCTCCGGGCCGCATCCCTATTGGCGCGGCCGTGTCTCGGACATTGAATTCGAGTTCGCCCGCTGAATCGGCCCCGCTGTGGATGGAAAGGGCCTGGCTGGCACCCGCCTGCCTGAAATCTCTTCGCCGGGAATCAACAGCCGTGCCCGTTGCCGGGCGCGCTGCTCAGGACCGCCGCCGGGTCTCTGCGGCCGCTTCCTGCTTCCAGTCTTTCGGCCGAAGGCGCCAGGTCGCCGCCAGCAGCAGGATCGACAACAGCGTGCAGGCCAGCACCGCCAGCAGCGCCGGCGTCCAGCCGTGGTGCTGGGCGATCCATCCGAGCCCCTTGCCCTGCACGGTGCGCCCGAAATACCCGAACAGGCCGATGAAGCCCGCCGCCGTGCCCACGGCCTTCTTGGAAGTGAAATCCAGTCCCGCCACGCCGAGCAGCATCACCGGCGGGTAGACGAAGAAGCCAATGACCGCGAACAGCGCCATGTCCAACCAGAGCAGGCCCGGCGGAGTGAGCAGAATGCCGCCCAGGGCCACCAGCACCGGAACCATGCACAGCAGACTCACCATGCCGCGGCGGCCGCCCACGCGGTCCGAAACCTATCCCATGAGGAGGGTGCTGAAGATGCCCGCGAATTCAAATACGGCCGTGCTCAGGCCGCCTTCAGTCAGGCTGGCGCCCTTGACCTCCTTCAGATACGTCGGGCCCCAGTCCAGCAGGCTGTACCGCGCGATGTAGACAAAGAAATTGGCTGCGGCGAACAGCCACAGCACGCGGTTGTTCAGCACCTGATGCAGCAGCAGCTCTCGCGTGCCCAGTTCGCGCTCGCGCGCCTCGTCCGGCTCGCGCGCATCGCCCCGATAGACCTCCACGGGCGGCAAACCCACTGATTGCGGCGTGTCGCGAAGCCGGGCCACAAGGTACATGGCGCACAGTACCGCGAGCAGCCCCGGAACATAAAAGGCATATTGCCAGCCAAGCCGGTGAGCACTGTAAGCGGCAATCAGCCCGGTGAGTCCGCCGCCCAGGTTGTGGGCGATGTTCCAGACGGCGAAGATCGTGCCGCGCTCCCGCACGCTGAACCAGTGGCCCAGCGACCGGCCGCAGGGCCCCCAGCCCATGCCCTGGAACAGCCCGTTCAGCGTCCACAGCAGCAGGTGGACCGGATAGCTGGCCACCGAGCCGAACAGAAAGTTGCACAGCGCCGTCAGCAGCAGCCCGAGCGGCATAAAATAGCGGGGATTGCTGCGGTCCGACCACGCGCCCATCAGGAACTTGCCGATCCCATACGAAATGGCCGTGGCCGCCAGCATGTCGCCGATCTGGCTCTTGGAATAGACAAGCGCCTCGCCCATCTCCTTGGAGACCACCGGCAGATTGTTGCGCACCAGATAAAAGGTCGCGTAGCCGATGAAGGTGGCCTCCAGAATCTGCCATCGGAATCTCGGGTACAGCCGTTCAACCTCCTCTGGAGGCAGCGGCGGCGCCGGCGGCGCCGGGCGAAGAAACTGGAACCGATGGGACATGCGGGTCCAAATATACGGCCCTCTCGCAGGCGGCGTCAACTTTGGACCCGCTCCGTGCTGGCATTGACAGGTGGGCAGAGGCCCCGTACACTCCACCTGATCGAGGTCAGGGGGCTGCGATGCAGGCCGGTTTTCTGAATGTGGGCCGGATGAGTCTCGCTTCCCCGCCCTGCTGCTGCTTCTCACCGGGCTGTCAAGCCCTGTTCATCAGGGTGAAAACCAGCGAGGGCATGCTGACCCGGGAGACAGGTCAAGGGCGCCGACTCCCACTGGCGCCCCTCGCCAACGTGCACACGCCCGCCTCAATGCGAAGGACGCTTCCAAAGTTTGCAATCAGGAGGTACAGATGCGACTGAAAATGTTCCTGTTCCGTGCGGCGATGGCCGTGTTGCTGCTCGCCGCGCCCGCGGCCGCGCAGTTTGAAACTTCCGAGGTGCTCGGGACTGCCCGCGATCCGTCCGGCGCCGTCATGGCCGGCGTCACGGTCACGCTCATCAACCAGGAGACCGGCGTGCAGGCCAAAACCGTCACGGATGCCTCCGGCAACTACAGCTTTTTCAACGTCCGGGTGGGCCGCTATACGGTGACGGCCGAGGCGCCGGGCTTCGCCCGATTCTCGACGTCCGATGTCATGGTGAACGTGAACTCCCGCCAGCGTGTCGACATCACCATGCAGGTGGGCGCGGTCACCGAAGTCGTCGAAGTCAAGGAGGCCGCAGCCGTCCTCCAGACGGACACAAGCGAAAAAAGCCAGGTGGTCCGAACCGAGCAGATCGTCGAGCTGCCGCTCAACGGGCGCAACTATTCCGACCTCGCGCTGCTCGCCACCAACATCCGCAAGTCGCCGATCGCGATGACGGCCACGACGCCGCGCGAGGGCTCCTTCAACGTCAATGGGATGCGCAGCACTTACAACAATTTCCTCCTTGACGGCATGGACAACAACGCCTATTCCACCTCGAACCAGGGCTTCTCAAACCAGGTGGCGCGGCCGTCGCCGGACGCTGTGGCCGAATTCCGCGTCATCACGAGCAATTTCAGCGCCGAATACGGCCGCGTCGGCGGAGCGGTGGTCAACGTGGTGATGCGCTCGGGCACGAACCAGTTCCACGGCACGGCATACGAATTCCTGCGGAACACAAAACTGAACGCAACCGGATTTTTCCGCCCTGCCGACGGGAAAAAGCCGCCTCTCAACCAGAACCAGTTCGGCCTCACCATTGGCGGCCCGTTTGTAAAAAACCGGGTCTTTTTCTTCGCCGATTACGAAGGATTCCGGCAGATCCAGAAAACGGTTTATTTCGCCACCATTCCGAACATGAACGACCGGGCCGGCATCCTCCCGGTGACCGTGTACAATCCGCTGACCGGCGCCGTGTATCCCGCGGGCACGCCGGTGGCGATGACCCCATTTGCGCGGAAGGTGCTCTCCGAGCTGCCCCCGGTGCCGGCCGGCACGGGGCGCTCGAACAATTATCAGCAGTTGATGCTGAATCCCCGTGATTTCGGCGACAAATGGGACGCAAAAATCGACGGCGTCATCAACAGCCGGATGACCGGATTTCTGCGCTTCAGTCAGTGGAAAGACAATCAGTTTTATTCACCATATCTGGAAGGCCCCTCCGGCGGTTCGGGCAACGGCTACGTCCGCGTGCTGAGCCAGGCCGCCGCGGCCGGCTATACCTGGACGCTGACGCCCACCTCGCTGCTCGAGCTCCGCATGAGCTACACCCACATGCGCGCCGGCAAGGCGCCGCCGTCTCTGGGCGGGGCCAGCATGGAGGCGCTGTACGGGATCAAGGGGCTCCCCACCGCGCCGGACATCACCGGCGGCCTGAACACGCAGAACATTACCGGCTTCACCACCGGCATCATCGGCCGCCAGGCCACCAATCCGCAGTTCCAGCATCCGACCACCTGGAATCCAAAGGTAAATTATTCCTTCCTGCGCGGCCGCCACAGCATGAAAGCCGGAGCGGAGTTCCACTGGATCCTCACCCAGGTCATGGACATCAACCCGGTCTACGGTCTGCTCGGCTATGCCGGCCAGTTCAGCCGCCCCACGTGTGCGGTGCTCGGCCAGCCGGCCAACTGCACGATCCCGGCCGATCAGGCCAGCTACAACCTGGCCGACTTCATGTTCGGCCTGCCCAGCCAGATCCAGCTCGCCAACTGGTTGGTGGGCAACTACCGTCAGCGCGACTCGTTCTTCTACTTCCAGGACGACATCCGGGTGAGCTCGAAATTGACGCTGAACGTCGGTCTCCGCTATGAATACGCCACGCCGCGCTGGGAGCGGGACAACATCCTGTCCAACTTCGACCCCGTCGGCGTCCGGATGATCATGGCGCGGCCCGGCGGCATCTACGAGCGCGCGCTGGTGGATCCTGACTATCGCAACTGGGGTCCGCGGTTCGGCTTCGCCTACAGTGTCACGCCGAAGATGGTGGTTCGCGGCGGCTATGGCATCAGCTACGTGCACCATAACCGGATGGGCAGCGCGGATCTGCTCGGAATCAACGGGCCGCAGGTCAACATTGCGACCATCAATCAGACGATCCCGCCCGGAGGACCCGTGCCGGCCACCTTCCGGACCACCGAGAATGCCTTCCCGCCGGGCATGACCGATCCGGACAAGTTCAACCCCGTGCAGGCCAATGTGTCCTACATCCCCCGCGACACGCGCTGGCCGTATGTGCAGACCTGGTTCCTAGGCATTCAGCGCGAGCTGCCTTACAACTGGGTGGTGGAGATCGGCTACACTGGCAACCACAGTCTGCGGCTGCCGATCCTCGGCGACTACAACCAGGCTTACCCCAACCAGCCCGGCCAGAACCTTGGCATCCAGGCGCGCCGCCCGATCCAGACCTTCGGCGCCATCACCTGGGTCAACCCGGCCGGACAGACCGTCTACCACGGGCTCTCGGTGCGCGCCGAGCGGCGCATCAGCGGCGGCATGTATTTCCTGAACTCCTTCACCTGGTCGAAAGCGCTGGGCAACTCCGAACAGGCGCTGGAAGACAACGCCGTCGTGCAGAACATCCGCGACCTCAGGAACGAGCGCGGCCCCACAAGTTACGACACGACCTTCATCAACACCACCAGCCTGGTCTACAAACTGCCATTCGGACGCGGCCAGCGCTTCGGCGGCGGCTGGAACGCATGGCTCGATGCCATCGCCGGAGGCTGGGAGACGAACACGATTCACACCGCCTACTCGGGACGGCCAGTGAACGTCATTTACACGCCTTCGGCCGCCCTGGACACGACCGGACGGCTGGCCGAATGGCGCGGCGGCGCCCAGCAGCGGCCCAATCTGGTCGGCGACCCCTCACGGCCCGCCGGCGCCAGCATGATCAGTTCTTATTGGAACAAGGCGGCCTTTGCGATGCCCACTGCCTCGGCCCCCTTCGGCAACCTCGGCCGCAACGCGCTGCGCGGCCCCGACCTCTGGCAGTGGGACTTCGCCGTGAACAAGCGCTTCCGTATCCCTTATCGCGAAGGGATGGCGCTTCAGTTCCGTTCGGAGTTCTTCAATTTCCTCAACCGGACCAACTTTGGCCAGCCTGCGGCGAACATCAGCAATTCTAACTTCGGCACCATCCGTAGCACGTTCCCGCCGCGCCAGATTCAGTTTGCACTGAAGCTGATCTACTGAGCCGTCCGCCGTCCGTTCGGGGCGCGCTTCGGCGCGCCCCAAACGGACGGGCCGTTCCGGGTCTGCAGGCGGTTTGCACGGCTTGACGGTGAAAATCGTCAATCCGGTTGATGAGGAACGTGTGGCTTCTGACGGCTGCGGCCCTGGCCGCGGCGATTCTGCTTCTTGCCCAGCGAGAGCAGCTTGCTCCGCCCCGCGGGGTTGCCCCGTGGGAATACCGGGCGCTGCTGCCACAGGAGATCGGTCCGGGCATGTATCGGCAGGTGGAATGGTACCAGGTGGTCGAGATGGGCAACCAGGGCTGGGAGCTTGTGAGCGTGACCCCTTACGTGATCCGCAATGACGAGCGGAAATACAGAAACGAAGAGAATCCGCGCGTCGTCACGCAGAACTATCTCGCCTATTACTTCAAGCGCCAGCGGGTGCGCAGCGAGTAGCTCCTGGCCTTGCACGCCGGCCGCTGGTCTGGAAGGAAGGGTTGTGCACTCCGCGCAACGCGGCGCCGCCCCGCCACATGTGCGCGGAGGGGCGGCGCCGCACTCCTATTGCAGGTTCACGGTGGTGGAGGCAGAGGCTGTCTGGCCGCTGAAATTGGCAGTGGCCGTGACCGTATAGACGCCTTTTGGATCCCTTTTCTGGAACCGGTATGTCCATGTGGCCAGGCCAGAAGCATCCGCCTGGATCGTGCGCGACGTGACCGTCCTGCCATCAGGCTTCGTCAAAGTGAAAGCAACCGCAGCCCCCGCGGCCGGAGCCGTCCCACGGAGCACCTGCACTGTAAAGGTACTGCTCAGACGCGTCTGCGCCGAGAGTGCCGAAGCCTGGAAGGACACGCTAAGCGGCGGCGACGTCGGCAGGACGGTCAGACTGGCATGTGCCGTCACCGTTGCCGAGCCATCCTGTGCGGCCGCGTCCACAGGGTACGTTCCCGCAACGGCGGAAGCGGGCACGGATTTTGTCATCGACACATCCATCGACTGGCCTGGCGCCAGCGTCACCGTGCTGGTGGAAAACGCCGTCGGCCAGCCCTGCGGCTGCGTCGATGAGAGACTGAAGGTGCGCGAGGCGCAGGAACCGGAGTCGTTGTTCTTGAGCGATAGCGTGTAGGTGACGCTCTGGCCGGGTTCGGCACCGGGGTTCGCCGGCGAAACGGCGAGCGATGGCGCCGCCTGCGAGCAGGGAACGCTGCCGTAGTTCACCTCCACCGTAAGCCCGGAAGAGGAAGCGCCCGCCACAGCCAGCGAAACGTTGGTGTAGGGGTCCTGCCACGACGAACCAGCCCCCAGCGAGGGATCGCTGAAGCTCGATGTGGCGGGGGTGAAGTCCAGAAGATCCGTGTAACTGCCGGTGGTGCTGTCCTTGTAGTGGATCAGTGCGCCGCTGAAAACCTGGGAGTTGAGCGTCGTGTCGTAGTTGCCAACCGGCTGGCGGAATTCGACCCACAGCCAGGCGTTGTTGCCCGTGCCGCGCTGGACCTGGAGCGCCTGATACCCGGCGGCGGGCATCTCCAGCGGCTTCAGCGTGAAGGTTCCGGGCGATTGCACCTGAAGCACGCCCGACGACGGCAGCCAGCCGAGCTTCAGTTTCTGCTCGGCCGTGTAATGGCCCAGGTTCCAGGCGCCCATCGCCGAGTGCACATCGCCGTACTCGCTGATCGTGCCCGTATCGGCCAGCGGGCCGAGCGGCTCGCCGTTGAACCGCCGCGAACGCGAATGCATGAGGCCGAGACTGTGGCCCCCTTCGTGCGCCGAGAGTTTCACCGCGCTGTCCGTCGATCCGAAATAGTTGGCCAGCATCCACGAGCTGGAGGCAGAGATGGTTCCGTCCGCCGAGCTGAACGAGGAGCAGCCCACGTTGGAAAGCCCGGCCCAGGCGCAGCCGCCGGGATTCGGAAAGATGATGAACAGCCGGTTGAAACTGCGGAAATCGACGTCCGCATCCGCTGCCGCAATGGCGGCACTGCGCATGGAGTAATACTCGTCACAGGTGTAAACGCGGTCCAGCGTGTACCAGCCGTAGACGGCCCCCGTGGCCGTGGTCTGCCCGTAGCTGGCTTCGTTCCAGTATCCATTCAGGCTGCGGCCGGATGTCCCGAACAACATGGAAGAGACCGTCGCGGGGGTGACATTGGACGGGGGCGCCACGCCCGGGAACGTCACCAGCAACACCGCGATATTCTGCACACCTTTGGGCCCGCAGGCCGGCGCCGCCGCGGCCACCTGGCCGGTGACCTGTGCGTCGAGCGCCGCCACCGTCTCTCCCAAACGCACGCCGCGGAAGCGCACCCTTTTCCCACATTCGATTCCTTCCGGCTCCTCGCCCGCCATGCGAACTTCGAGCCGCCGCTCGCCGGCCGTCAGGAAATGGATCCGTTCGTGATGGACGAGGTCCGGGCTGTCCAGAACCAGCGTCTCCACCTCGCCTTCCCACTCGCCATGCTCCTCGAGCAGCGAGGCCCACTCTGGCGCCGTGGCACGAATCCGGGCGAGGGCCTCCGGCGGCAGAGCCATCCGCAGCGCCTCGGCGGCGTCGGCCCGGATCAGTTCCTGCAAAGCGGCGGCGCGCTGCCGGAGCGGAACGGCAAGCGCCTCGGCCGCTCCGCTCTTTCTCAACCCCGTCTTTGCCGGGTCCTCCCCGGCGAGCCGCAGCGCCTCGCCGTTCAGCGCGCGCACTCGCTCGCTGAGATCTGCCCGCCGCGCGGCGCGCACTCCAGTGCCGGAATCGTCCACCCGCTGTCCCCATGCAGCCAGGCAGAGCGCGGCGGCAGCCGCGCCTGCAATCCGAATCACAATCCGTTGCGACATCTCGCTCTCCCTCAGGACGCCTGGGTCTCTGTGTGTCTCAATCTCCTGATCGGAGCCGGCCGTCCTCAACAGGAGTGGCTCAGTATCTTTCGTCCTGTGCTTTGGAATCCTGGCGGAGGGCGCCTGACAGGAGAAAGCTTGATTACCCTCGCAGCGGCGGTACTATACCGAGGAGATACCGTGCACCCGTCCTCGTCGTCCATCCCCGGAACTCTACGCGGGCCTCTCTCACGGCTGTAGCTGCCCTGCGGCCGCTGCCAGGGCAACAACGCTCCATCCGCGTGAGAGGACGGTTCGCCGTGATGAAGCAGGGCCGCTGTCAGCGCAGCCTCACGGTCCTTTGTGCCGTCACCGTTCTGGTTCCTGACTTCACCGTGGCAGTTACGATGTAGTCGCCCTTTGCATCGTTGGCGCGGAAGCGGAAGGACCAGGAAGCCAGCCCGGCGTCATCCGTCCGCGCAAAGCGGACGGCCAGCGTGGTTCCGCCGGGCTGCGTGAGACTGAAGCTCACATTGACGCCTGGAACCGGCTCGCCGCCCCCAAGCACCTCAGCCGTAAAGACCACCGTGCCCGGCGGAACCAGCTCCGTCGGGCTCGCACCCAGATTGACGGTGATCTCCAGGGAAGGGTCAGGCGGCGGCAGCACCGTCAGCGTCGCCAGCGCCGTGGCAACGGTAGCGCCGGCCACCACGCCCGCGTCGACGGGATAAGTGCCGGGCTGCGCGGTCGCCGGCACGGTGACGTTCATCGTCACGGGCGCGGACTGCCCTGGAGCCAGCGTCACCACCTGGGGCGAGAAAGTGGCCTGCCAGTTCTGGGGCGCCAGGGCAGCCAGCGTGTATGTGCGGGAAGGGCATGCCCCGGAGTCGTTGCTCTTCACCGTCAGGCCATAGGCGACGCTGTCGCCCGCCATCGCACTCTGGCTGTTCGGCTGGATGGCAAGAGACGGTCGGACCAGTGTGCATGGAGTGGAACCATATTTCACCTGGATGGTCAGCTCATCGGGCGTCGCCTCAAGCACCGCCAGCGAGAGATTCGTGTAGGGGTCCTTCCAGGAAGTCCCGACAAACAGCGGCGCATCGGCGAGGTCGGGAGTCGCCGGATGAAAATCGAGCAAGTCTGCGTGCGGCCAGAGTGCACCGTCCTGGTAGCGGATCAGGGCCCCGCGGAAGGCCGCGGCTGGAATCGAGGGACCAAAAACGCCCTCCGGCTGCCTGTATTCAATCCAGAGCCAGGCGTCAATGCCGGTACCGCGCTGCACCTGAAGTGCGTAATTCCCGGAGCCCTGTTTTTCCAGAGGCCGGATCGTGTAGACTCCCGTCGACTGAATCCGGGGCACGCTCCATGGGGGGATCCACCCGAGCAGGAGTTTCTGCTCCGCCGTGTAGTGGGCCAGGCCTGAGGCTCCCATCGAGCTGAACGGGTCATCCATTTCGCCCGGGGTTCCCGTCTCGCCCGGAGGCCCAAGCGGTTCTCCCTCAAAGCGGCGGGACCGCGAGTCAAACAGCCCCAGGGCGTGCCCGCCCTGACGGACCGCAAGCCTCAGCCCCTGTTCTGGATCGACGAAAGACTCCGCGAGCATCCACGTGGTCGAGGCCAGAATCTGGCCGTCCGGCGAGGCCGTAGACCAGCAACCCGCGGTGGAAAACCCGGTCCAGGGGCACCCCCCCGGGTCAGGGAAAATGAGGAAGATGCGGCTGAAGTTGCGGAAATCCACATCCGCGTCGGCTGCGGCCAGCGCTGCCGCACGCATCTCGCTGTACTCCGTGCAGGAGTAAACCCGATCCAGCGTGTACCATCCGTGGACGACGCCCGAGGCCGTGGTCTGCTGATAGCTGACCTCGTTCCAGTATGAGCTGAGGCTCCTGCCCGGTCCAAACAGGACGGATGCGACGCTGGCAGGCGTCACCTCCGCCGGCGGCGTGACGCCAGGAAACGTCACCAGCAGCACGGCAATCTTCTGGTCGCCGACCGTCGCGCAGGCCGATGCCGCACGCGCCGGCTGACCGAGAGCCTCGATTTCGACAGCCGCCACCCAATCTCCCACACGCAGCCCTCGCAGCCGCACCTGCCCGCCGCAGGCAGCCTGCGGCGGCGGATCTGCGGCAAGCCGGACCTCCAGCCGCTTCCCGCCGGCATTCAGGAAATGTGCCACTTCCGGAGTGGCGCGGTTTCGGCCCTCGAAAACGATCGTTTCCAGCGTGCCTTCCCACTGACCATGTTGCTCGAGAAGGGGCGCCAATCCGGGCCATGCGGCGCCAATCCGGGCCAGCGCCTCCGGCGCCAGCGCCTGACGCACCGCTTCGGCCGGTTCCGTGCGCGCCAGCTCTCGCAACAGCGCCGAACGTTCCCGGAGCTGAATCGGGACCTCCGCCCCCTCGCGCCCGGCCGAACGCTGCATCGCCGGGCCGGCAAGACGCCGCAACACGTCTCCGCTCAGGGTCCGCACCGCTGCCGCCAGCCGGGAGTGCCCTGGCGCGGCTGTCCTTGCCTCCTCCCCTGCGCCACCCCAGACGGCCGCGCATGCCAGCGCCATGGAGACTGACAGCAAATGCATGCGGCCCTCGGTCCGTTTCGACATTTCACGCCTCCAATTCCGTCTCGATTGGCGAATCCCTCTCACCCTCAGCATCGGACAGGTGCGCCGCAGGCTACACAAGTTCCGAGAAATTTTTCGCCCTGCTAGGGCGTTCTTCCGACTGTCCAGTCAGGCGAAAGCCCTGACAACCGGCGGCGCGCCGGCAGCGCGTGCAGTACAATGGAGTCCGCCATGAGTGACAAAGAGGTTGCCCGCAGGACCTTTCTCAAATCCGCCTCCGCTCTGCCGGCTGCGCCGGCCGTGCTGGCGCAGACGAAGCCGAACGAGCGGCTGCGGCTCGCCGTGGTCGGCGTCGGCACGCGCGGCATTTACCTGCTTGAGCGCATGCAGGAGGCGCCAAACACCGAGATCGCCGTCATCTGCGACCTCTACGACTCCAACCTCGAACGCGCCCGCAAGGCCGCCTTCAACAAACAGGCGGTGCTCACCAAGGACTGGGAGAAGGCGGTCGAATCGAAGGACGTCGACGCCGTCGTCATCGCCACGCCCGACTTCTGGCACGCGCCGATGACGATTCGCGCCGCCCAGGCGAAAAAGCACGTTTATGTGGAAAAAGGGCTGTGCCGCACGCTGGAAGAGGCGAAAGCCATTCGCAAGGCCGTGCGGGAAAACAGGGTCGTATTACAGCTCGGACATCATCAGAATTCCGAGCCGTCTTTTATCAAGGCGCGGGAGATTTTCCAGTCGGGACGGCTGGGCAGGGTATGCCTCGCACGGACCTACATCGACCGCACCAACGCCTGGCCCGAGTGGCAGTTCTATACCCGCTACGACAACCAGCAACTGCCGGCCGACGCCACGCCCGAACGGATCGACTGGGAAAAATTCCAGGAATACGCCACCGTAAAAACCAGCTTTGACCCCGAACGGTTTTTCCGCTGGCGCTGCTGGTGGGAGTATGGAACGGGCATCGCCGGCGACCTGATGAGCCACCAGTGGGACGGCATCAACATGATCCTCGGCATGGGCATCCCCGAAGCCGTGCAGACGATGGGCGGGCTGTATTTCTGGACGAAGGACCGCGAGGTGCCCGACCAGTGGCACGTCCTGTTCGAGTACCCGAAAAAGCAGCTCAACGTCACCTTCGCCTGCACGTTTCACAACCGCCACCACGGCACCAACACCTACATCTTCGGCCGCGACGCAACCATCGAGGTCGGCGAGCGGCACTGCCGCCTGTATACGGCCGAGTGGACCCCCGAAGGCGCGGCCCGGGTTCAGGCGGCGAGGAAAAAGGCCGAGCAATGGGGCCTGGATCCGGAACTCGCCCATTTCCTGGCCGAGCCGGAGTACCGCTGGAAACCCGGCGAAAATCCCGTCTCCAGCCACATGCGGAACTGGATTGATTCCATCCGCGGGCTGGACCAGCCGCGCTGCGGCATGGACCGCGCCTGGGAGGAAGCGGCCACGATCGTGATGAGCGTGGAGTCCTACTTCCGGGAGCGCAAGGTCAAGTGGGACCCGGTGAATGAGCAGATCGTCTGAACCTGCCCAGGCCGGCGGACTCAGCCCCGGCGGCGCAGAACCGCGGCCAGCACGAGCAGGCCCGCGCCCGCCAGGATGAACGTGCCCGGTTCCGGCGCGTCCGCCAGCGGGAGCCGCTCGTTGCCTGGCGGATTGAACGCCGGAGCCGAGGCCGCCAGTGGCGTCAGGAAGGTCTGATACTGCCAGCCCGCGAAAGTCCCGTCGGGCAGAACGCTGCCACTGACGACCGCCCATTGGCCGAGCCCGTAGTCCGGGTGCTCGCGGATGAAGTCGGCGGCGGTGCGCATCCACTGATGGGCCTCGTCGGTGATGTAGATCGACATGAACCAGCCTTCGTCGAGAATCGCCCACACCGCCTGCTGGATGTGCAGGTCGTCATAGACGTGGGTGCCGTAACGGTAGGCGTCCATTTGCGTGATCAGCCAGGCGGCCGCCTGATAGCGTTCAACAGCCCCCAGGCCCAGATCAGACCAATAGAACCCGTCGTTATCGAGCCTCCCCTTTCGCACCAGCGCCGCCTGCTCGGGAGTCCAGTCCAGCAGCGGCACCACGTTGGCCAGATAGGTGTTGCCCTTGGAGGCGAACCGTTCCACGTCGACGCACCACAGATCCGCGTCAATGCCGTCCACCAGCCCGTTGTACCGGCCGCCACTCAGCACCAGCAGCAGACGGTCGTTCGTGATTTGAACCGTCTTGCCTACCCCGAGCGCCGATTCAGGCAGCAGCGGACTGGCCGTCACCGCCAATCCGGTCAGAAAGGCGAGCGCAACCAGCCGTGAAAATCGCATAAAAAACCTCCAGCCAACCGGTGAAATTGTACCCAAATCCGGCGGCCAATCCAAGGCTAACAGCCGCGGGCGGGGCGGCCAATGGAATTCTGGTTCCAGGACGGCTTTCGCTTCGGGCGCGCGGCTGGCGCGGGCGAACCGGCCGTTCTCCAGAGTGTCCTAGAAAGTGATTGATAGAGCAGCGGTTACCTCTAGTCACCCGGAATACCCCCTCCGAACGGAAGGGGGTAGACGTTCCAGAACTTCAGACCATAAAGGCCCTCGGCCCTCCACCCAACGGGACCAGCCCGCTTCGCTGCCGGCGCCCGCCGCTGCTGTCGCTCAGCCCAGCCGCGAAAGCCAGAGGACCAGTGCGAGATACGCGTAGCCGGTAAGGGCCACGGCGAAGGCCGCCGCCACTGTCCAGATCTTTTCGCGGAAATCCGGCACGAGACGCGGCGTCCCGGCCAGATATCCGAGCGCAAATCCGGTGACCAGGCCGCCGATATGGGCGGCATTATCGACCCGGAAAAAGGGCAAAAGACCCCACAGCAGCCCGTAAATCGCCCAGCGGATGTAGAAGCCCCGGATCATCGCCGCCTCGCCGGACCAACGGTAGCGCACGCCAAGCGCGATCATCGCGCCAATCAGACCGAACAGCCCGGCCGAGGAGCCGACGGTAAGCATCGTTCCGCGCAGCATGCTCAAGGCGAACCCGCCGATGGTGGAAAAAATGTAGATGGCCACCATCCGCTTCGTTCCGTAAATCTCCTCCGCGTGCCGGCCCAGGTCCATGAAGACCCAGAGGTTGAAAAAGATGTGCATGAGGTTGCCGTGCAGGAAGCCGGCGGTGATCAGCCGCCACCACTGCCCGCCGAAAACGGCCTGCGGCAGCGCCGCCCCATAGCGGATGAGCGCGTTGACCTCGCCCACCTTCGCCGAGGCGAGCATCGTCACCAGGTAGATCGCCACGCAGAGGATCGAGATCACGATGGTGGCAAACTGCGCCGAGGGAATCAGGCCGCCGAGAATGCCGCCCGGATCGCGCAGGTCAACGGCCCGCGGGCCCACCGGCGTGTCGCAATACGGACAAACCTTGTCATGGACGGTGATAAAGGCCCGGCAGTTCGGGCACATGCGGCGTGTTTCCACTGTCTTCATTGTAGCTGCGCGGCTTGGGCTCGCCCTGTGTCGGCTGCGACTCAGGCGGTTCCTCCGGCGGCCTCAGGGCAATGACCGATTCTTCCTCCGCGAAACCCGTGATGTACTGATTCTGGGCGCGAAGGCGCGCCCCGCTGGAGGACTGCTGTGAAAAGAAGTCTGCTGCCGCTGTTTGGCGTGGCATTCGTGGCGGCTCTTGCCGCAACAGGCATTTTTTATTCGCTGCTGGGACGGCATGCCGGCGCCGTTCCGGACGCGTCGGCCGATGCCACGGTCGTGGTGGCGGCCCGTCCCATCGCTCTCGGCGCGACGGTGCGGCTCGAGGACATCAGAACTGAGGCATGGAAGGGAAGCGCCCTGCCACAGGGCGCCATCCGGCTGGCCGGAGATGCGGCCGGCCGCGTTGCCTTGCGCCCCATTGGTTCGGGGGAAGTGCTGACGTCGTCGATTCTCGGCCCGGCGTCGGCGGGCGCAACGGCAGCCATTCCGCCGGGCCTGCGCGCGGTGAGTCTGCACCCGGTGGACTCGCACGGGGTGGTGGCGCTGCTTCGGTCCGGATGCCGCATTGACGTCCAGGTCGTGAACACGCGGGGCGAGCCTTCCGCCCGGCGGCTGCTGGAGGACCTCGAAGTGCTCTCCGTCGACCGCGGCGAAGCGCAACGCCCGGTGGTGACCGTTCTGGCCACGCCGGAACAGGCCGACAGGCTTGCCTTGGCCGATGCCCTCGGCCAGATCCGGCTGTTGGCGCGCAACCCGGCCGAACGGGCGTCGCGATAGGGAATCATGCAGCAGGCGGCGCTGTTCCTGTCGATGATGGCGGCGGGGTTTCTCGCTTCGCTGCTGGCGGCTTCGTTTTATTGGGCCGTGGCCGAATCGCGCCGCCGCGCGGCGGAAACCGGCGCGGCGGGCGTCCTGCTTCACGGCGCGCAATTGAGCACCATCCGCGTCTGGGCGGCGCTGCTCGAGCGGTTCAGCCAGGCCGAACAACTGCGCCAGCTCATCCGTCAGGCGGGCCTGTCGTGGACGGCCGGCCGCACGATACTGCTGATGCTGTTCGGCGCGGCCAGCGTGGGACTGTTTCTGATGCAGACAGGGCTCGTTTCCCTCTGGGCGCGGTGGGGCCTGGCGATGGCCGCCGGCGCCAGCCCGCTGCTGTATCTGCGCCTCGCCCGCTCCCGGCGGTTCCGCCTGTTCGCCGAACAGTTCCCAGAGGCGCTGGACTCGCTTTCCAGGGCGCTGAAGGCGGGCTACCCGCTGGCGCACGCCATGGACCTGCTGGCGCTGGAGCAGCCCGAGCCACTGGCCTCCGAGATGCGCCGCACGCGTGACGAGTGGAAACTCGGCATCCCGTGGGACCAGGCGCTGGACAACCTCTCCGCCCGCATTCCGCTCCCGGAGGTGGCGATGTTCTGCGCCGCGGTGAAACTCCAGAATCGTCACGGCGGCCGGCTGAACGACGTGCTGATGCGGCTCGGGGAGACGATGCGGGAGCACGCAGCGCTGGAGGGCGAAGTGCGTTCGGTCTCCGCCCACAGCCGCCTCACCGGCTCCGTGCTCACCGCGCTGCCGGTGGTCATCGCATTGCTGCTGTTCTGGGTGAACCCGGAGCAGATGGCGGTGCTGTTGCGCCGCCCTGAGGGCCGGGCGATGCTGATGGGCAGCGCGGCGGCGGTCGTAGCGGCCCACTTTGTCATCCGCTGGATGACCAGAATCCGCATGTAGGAGGACAGGTATGACGCCGCTGACCACGCTGGTCTCGGGGTTTCTGCTGGCGCTCGGCGGCGCCGTGGCGGCGGCCTGGGCCGCCAGCCGCTGGTCCGCTCGCGCCGTCCCGCAACCGTCGGCGGAGCTGCCGCCGCTGCCCTCCGGCAGCCGCTGGTCGGCGCGGCTGTTGGATGCAATGCTGCACCTCGGCGTGCTCGCACCCACCCGCGCGAGCCAACAGGCCGCGCTCCGTGTCCGTCTGGCCGCCGCGGGCTTCCGGCGCCCGGCGGCGCCGGTTCTCTTCCAGGGAATTCGCGTGGCGGCAGCCCTACTGGCAGGGGCCGACCTGATGTGGCTCTCCGTGGCCCGGGGCGGCGGCGCCGACAGCGCCCTGGCGGCCGGCCTGTGCGGGCTGGGCATTGGATGGATGCTGCCGAAATGGGCGCTGGCGGCGCGGATTCAGTCCCGGATCCAGCGGATCCACGCCGGGCTGCCGGCGGCGCTGGACCTGATGGTCCTCAGTGTCGAGGCCGGGCAAAACCTCGACGTCGCCATCGCGGAAACAGCACGGGAATTACGCGGAATTTTCCCGGAATTGGCCTCGGAATTCTGGCAGATTCAGCTCGAAATCCGGGCCGGCAGGCAGCGCACCGAAGTCCTCGCGGATCTGGGCCGCCGCACCGGCTCGGACGAGCTGCGTAAGCTGGCCACCGTGCTGATCGACAGCGACCGCTTCGGTACAAGCCTCGCGCCCGCGCTGCGGACTCACGCCCGCTACTTGCGGACACGCCGCCGGCAGGCGGCCCAGGAGGCCGCGCGGAAGCTGACGGTGAAGCTGATTTTCCCCATCTTTTTCCTGATCATGCCCGCAGTTCTGGTCGTCACGCTCGGACCTGCGGTGCTCACCTTCCATGAGGCCTTCAGTTCGATGATGGGGCGCTGACGGATGCCCCGCCGGCAAGCTCCCAGACCAGCGCATCGAAGTGATGGATGGCACGGAACCCAAGCTTTTCGTACAGCAGTACGGCGCGCCGGTTCGAGCTCGTCACCGTCAGCGAAGCTTCCGTCAGACCGGATTCACGAAACGACACGAGCGACCGCCGCAGCAGCTCCTTGCCCACCCCGCGCCCCTGCCAGCGCGGCGAAACGCAGATCTGCGCAATGTGGCCGGCTCCCGGACCGATGCGCGTGGCCAGACAGGCTCCGGCCACCCAGCCGGCATCGTCCAGGGCCACCCAGCTGCAGTCCGGGGCAAAGTGGCCGCACCCTGGGTAGCGGACGATGTTTTCCAGAAACCGCCGCGCGCCGGCTGCGGTCCGGTACTGGTTGTTGATGGCGCTGTCCACATGGCCGCGGTAGGCTTCCGCGATCACCTCCGCAGTGGCGTCCGTCCACCAGGAGGACCATCGCTCGAAGTGGAGCCGCCCCGCTACAGGCCCTGATTCCAGCCCCACCTGCCCGATCTGCGCCAGCATGAACTGCCGCGGATATGCAGCCGGAGCCCGGCCCCCCGCCGCCATCTGGCTGCCGCTGGCGCTCAGATGCATCAATTGCGCCTCGATCCTTTCGAGCCACGGCATGCGGGCCAGCTTCGACACCACCGCGCTGACAAGCAGGCCTTCGTTTGCGGGCGCGCGCCAGGCGTCGCGCACAAACAGGTCGCCGATCAGTCCCTTGTTCCCCTCGGTGACATGATAGGCATAGCCGACAACGGCCCCGCCGTCCAGCAGCGCGAAGCCTTCCAGCGTCCTCATCTCCGCATAGCGCAAGATCAGCTCGGCCAGCGCGGAAAAATCCCAGTGCAGCAGGGCAAGCCAGCGCGCCTTTTCCTCCTGGAGCAGCGGTTCGAGTTCGCGGCCGGGCACCGCACAGAGTTCTACCAGCGCGGGCGGCTTCAGCCCGGGCAAGTCAGCTCTCCCGGCGGCGGGCCGCGTCGCGCAGGAACTGCCGGATCGAACGCAGCGCCTGACGCGTGCGGTGGTGGTTCTCGATCAGCGCAAAGCGCACGTGCCCCTCGCCCGCCGGCCCGAATCCGATGCCAGGGCTCACGGCGACCAGCGCCTTTTCGAGAAGCATTTTGGCGAAATCCAGCGAAGAAACTCCGGAGAAAATCTCCGGAATTTTCGCCCACACGAACATCGAAGCGCGCGGCTTTTCCACCGGCCATCCGGCTGTGTTCAGCCCTTCCACCAGCAGGTCACGCCGTTTTTCGTAAACCTGGCAGATCCTGCCCACCTCTTCCTCGCAGTCGCGAAGCCCGATGATGGCGGCGATCTGGATGGGCTGGAAATTGCCGTAATCGAGATAGCTCTTGATGCGCGCCAGCGCCTTGATCATCCGCGCGTTGCCCAGGCAGAAACCCACGCGCCAGCCGGCCATGTTGTAGCTTTTGGTCATCGAAAAGACCTCGACGGCCACCTCTTTGGCGCCCTCCACCTGGAGGATGCTCGGGGCGCGGTAGCCGTCGAAGCACAGGTCGGCATAAGCGAAATCGTGGAGGATCATCGCGCCATGGCGGTGCGCCAGGGCCACTACCTGGCGGAAGAAATCCAGGTCCACGCAGGCCGTGGTCGGGTTGTGCGGGTAGTTCAGCAGGATCATCCGCGGCGGCCGGCCGGCCTTGCGGAAGCGGTCCTCCAGGCGGTTGAGGTATTCAGTTGGGTCGGCCACCGGCAGCGGGTACGCCTGGCCTTCGGCCATCAGCACACCGTACTGGTGGATGGGATAACAGGGCGCCGGAGTCACCACCTCGTCGCCCGGGCCAATGACGGCGAAAAGCAGATGGGCCAGCGCGTCCTTGGCCCCGATGGTGACGATCGCCTCGGTCTCCGGGTCCAGTTGCACACCGTAGTTGCGCTCGTAGCGGCGGCAGATCTCGAGCCGCAGATTCGGGATGCCGCGCGAAACCGAGTAGCGGTGATTGCGCGGGTTGCGGGCGGCCTCGATCAGCTTGTTGACAATCGGTCGCGGCGTCGCGCCATCGGGGTTTCCCATGCCGAAATCGACCACGTCGTACTGCTGCGCGCGCAGCCGCGCTTTCATCTCGTTGACGACGGCGAAAACATACGGAGGAAGTTTTGCGATCCGGTAGAACTCGTCCGGAGCGGTGCCCATCTGCATATACTCTCCATGCTACACTGCGGCCATGAGGAGCGACTGCTGGGCGTGCGTGGTGCTGAGCCTGCTGGCGCTGGCTTTCGCCCTGGGGCAGGGCGGCGCGCCGAAAGAACTCACCGCGGAAGAGCTGGCGCGGCTGCTGGAACAGCCGGAGAAGGTCTTTTTCCTCGATGTACGAGAACCGTACGAGATCCGCGCCCTCGGCTCGGTGAAAGGCTATGTCAACATTCCGTTCAGCCAGCTTCCCTACCGGCTCGCCGAGATCCCGAAAAACAGGGTCATCGTCACCCTTTGAACGCAGGGTGGACGCGCTGCCCGTGCGGCAGCGTATCTGGCATCGAAGGGATACCGCACCGCCGGTTCCTGCGGCCTGGAAACGGTGAAGCGCCAGAAAGGCGGCCGCGGCATCCCCACCACCACCGGGCGGTGACGCGGCCGCAGTTGCCCCAGGCGCTCCAGTTTTCCTAAGCTGGCCTTGGGATCCAGCATCATGCGAATTTCACACCGCCTCGTCCTTTTCGGCCTGGTCCTGCCGGCAGTTGTGTTCGCTCAGAGCCAGTCGCCCGCTTCCCTCCCCCAGCTTGTGCGGACGCGCGTGGTGGTCCTCGACGGCAAAGGCGCGCCGGTCGTCGACCTGAAAGCTTCCGATTTCCGCATCACCGACCAGAACCGCCCGCTCGTGCCGACGTTTCTGCATCCGCCGTTTGCCGCTCATCCGGCGCCTTCGCCGCGCGAGGGCTGGGTGCAGAGCCGCGCGTCGCAGCAGACGCCGCATACGGTGGCCATCCTTTTTGACCTGTTCAACCTGATGCAGAACAACCGGCTGGACTCGTTCCAGCGTGTGGAAGCGGCGCTGCCAAGGCTGACCGATAGCGCCAACGTCTACCTCTACCTGCTCAACCTGGACGGGACGCTGGAAGCGCTGGTGCCCGTGCAGGATGAGAAGGGCAACATTCTCATGCCGCCGGCCGGCTGGCACAAAAACGCATCGAAACTGCTTCAGAAATACTCGAAGAATCTCGGACGCACGCGTCCGGCGGGCATCCTCCAGGAAGATGTCGTCAAGAAAACCTATGTGGCACTCGAAACGGTGGGCAAGCACCTGGGCGCCCTCCCCGGCGTGCGAGACCTCATCTGGATCACTGACGGCGTGCCCAATGTCTTCGACACGCGGCAGCAGTGCTCGGGCGACTGGGTGGAGTGCGCCCTGTATGTGCCGCACCTGGCGGTGACGCTCGACAACGCCGGCGTGGCCGTGCATCCGCTCTCCTATGGCATCCTGCGCCCGGATGTCACGCTCGCCATGGAAGACGTGGCCGCGCTGACCGGCGGCAGGACGTTTTATCGCGAGGACGTCGACGCCGTGGCCGCACAGTTGGCCCAGTGGGCCGCAGGCTCGTACCTGCTCCTCATGGCGCCTCCGGCCGATCACTGGGACAACAAATTCCACCGCCTGCGCGTGCAGTGCGAACGCAAGGGCGTGAAGCTGATTGCGCGGCAGCGTTATTACGCTTATCCCAGCCAGGGTCAGGTGCCGGCGCTGGAATTTGCCGCCATGTCGGCGCTGTTGAAGATTCCTGCAGACGCTGCCGAAGTGGAGCTGCGCGGCAGCATCGCGCCCGGCTCGAAGCCCGGCACGGCGATGGTGCGGATCCGCATTGATCCCACCGACCTGTTCACCATCGATGAGGCGGGCCACGCCGTCGGGCAGGTTTCGGTGATGTATGCGCAATACGACGGCAGGAATCTGCTCGGCTCTACCCAGCCGATGACGTTCAACCTCCGCATGCCGCGTCAGCAGTTGCTCGACTCGGCCAACGAAGGGCTGGCCTTCGACCAGGAGATCGTCGTCGACCCGCGGGCGAAATCGGTGCGCTTCATCCTGTATGACCGCGGCTCGCGCTTCCTCGGCTCGGTCACGCTCCCCGTACCGGGCCGTTAGACGTGCCCCAGGCCCCCGGCCCCCGGGGCGCGCGCGGCCCGCTGTTACAATGTCGGTAGCTTGATGTGGCGCGTCTCGCTCTTTCTGGCGGCGGCCGTCCTGCTGGGCGCGGGTGCGGTGGTCTCCGATATCCGTGTCGAGGACGTAACGGCGCGCTCCGGGCTCTCCTTTTACTGCGACAGCTCGCCGACGCCGAACCGCAACCAGCCGGAGACGATGATTTCCGGCGTGGCGCTCATCGATTACGACCGCGACGGCTGGCTCGACGTCTACTTCGTGAACGGGGCCGCGATCCCATCCCTGAAGAAGGAATCGCCGCGCTACTGGAACCGGCTGTTCCACAACAACCGCGACGGCACCTTCACCGACGTCACCGAAAAGGCAGGCGTGCAGGCCGAAGGTTACGGGATGGGTGCGGCCGTGGGCGATTATGACAATGACGGCTGGCCCGACCTTTTTCTCGCCAATGTCACCGACAACCAGCTCTTCCACAATAATGGCGACGGCACCTTCACCGACATGACGAAAAAGGCCGGCCTCGCCGGCGCGAGGCTCAACGGCCGGAAAATGTGGGGCGTCGCCGCCGGCTGGTTCGACATGGACAACGACGGCGACCTCGATCTGTTCGTATCCAATTACTGTGTCTGGGAGGTGAACAAGGACCCCTTCTGCGGACCGAATCCCCAGGTCCGCGCCTATTGCCACCCGGACAGCTACCAGCCCCTGCCCAACACGCTGTACCGCAACAACGGCGACGGCACCTTCACCGACGTCTCCCGCGAAATGGGCATCCTGCCGCATCTCGGCAAGGGCATGGGCGTCGTCTTCGCCGACTTCGACCACGATGGCTGGATGGACGTTTTTGTCGCCAACGACAACGCGCCCAATTTCCTGTTTCACAACAAAAACGGCCGTTCTTTTGAAGAAGTAGCAATGAAAATGGGCGTGGCCTTTCCGGAATCAGGGGCTTTTATCTCCGGAATGGGAGCCGATTTCCGCGATCTGGACAACGACGGCTGGGAAGACATCTGGCACACCGCCATCGAGGGCGAGACTTTTCCGCTCTACCGCAATCTGGGAGGCGGCCGCGGCTTTGAGGAGCTGACCTACCGCGCCGGGCTGGCGCACGAGACGCGCAACATGTCGGCCTGGTCCTGCGGCGCCTTCGACCTGGACAACGACGGCTGGCGCGACCTGGTCACCGCCCGCGGCAACGTCCAGCACAGCCTGGCCATGCTGCTGATGCGGCAGTCCGAAGAGCCGCTGGCCATCTTCCGCAACCTCGGCAACAACCGCTTCGCCGATGTGACCGGGGCCGCCGGCCCCGGCGCGATGAAGCCCCGCCTTCGCCGCGGCCTCGCCTATGGCGACCTCGACAACGACGGGCGCATCGACTTCGTCACGACGACCCTGAACGGCCACTCCGAACACTTCCGCAACACGACCGCCAATGGAAACCACTGGATCCTGTTCGAGCTCGAAGGCACGCGCAGCAACCGCATGGGGCTCGGGGCAAGAATCCGCATTACCACTGCCGACGGCCTCGTTCAGGTGAACCACGCAACCACGAGCACGGGTTACAGCGCGTCGAGCGATCACCGCGTGCACTTCGGGCTCGGCCGGTCCGACCTGGTCCGCACGGTCGAAATCACCTGGCCGGGTGGCCTGCGGCAGACGCTGGAAAACGTTCGGGCCGATCAGATCGTCAAGGTCCGCGAGCCTGCGGCCGCGCCGCGGCCGCAGTCGCCCAGGCCGCCGAAGCGCTGAGCTACTGCTGCGCCGCCGGTTTTGTCCCCGGCGCTTTCTTCGCCGCAGCCGGCTTCGGCCGGGCCACGCCCGGAGCCGGCGCCGGTTGCGCCTGCCCGGCCAGCCGCGCCCGGCGCGCCGCCTCGCGCGCACGGTCCCCGTCGGCGGGCCGGTTCAGCTTGTAGTAGACCGTCGCCAGCGCCGCATGCGCCTCGGCGAAATGCGGGTAAGCCTTCACCAGCGATTCCAGCTCCTGCCGCGCCAGCTCCAGCCGCCCCTGCATGGAATAGATCGAGGCCCGCTGCAACAGCACGCCGGGGTCGGTCGGCCGCACCTGAAGCGCGCGCGCCAGATGCCGCAGCGCCTCGTCCAGTTGCCCCTCCTGCTTGCGCAGCATCGCCAGCTCGATGTTGGCCACCGGCTCGAACGGGTTGATCTCAAGCTCCATCCGGAACTGCTCGGCCGCCTCGTCCAGCCGTCCGTTGCTGCGCAGCACCTGCCCGTAGAGCGAGTGCACGCCCGGCAGCTTCGGGTTGAGCTGGACGGCGCGCGCCAGATGTTCGGCGGCCTTCAGCAGGTTTTGCCGCCGGTATTCCAGCTGCCCGAACAGAAATTCGCTTTCCGCGGTGGCGCCGTCGCGCAGGATTTTGTCGAGCATTTTCTGCGCCCGGTCTTCATCATTGGCGCGCAGCCAGGCGATGCCCAGCGCATAGGCGATGGCGCGGTCCTTGGGATATTCTTCGGCCAGCGGCTCCAGCAGCTTCGCGGCCGCCTCCGGCCTGCCGGCGAGAATCAGGCAATCGGCCATCAGCAGCGCGGGCTTCGGATCGAGCGGCTGCTGCGCGACAAGCGGCTCCAGCTCCCGCGCCGCTTCCTCGGGGCGTCCGGTCTTGTAATAGGCCAGCGCCAGGTTCATGCGCACGCGAGGATTGTTCGGCAGATACTTCAACGCCTGCCGGTACTCGCGGATGCCCTCCTCGATCTGACCGTTCGCCACCAGCGCCGCGCCCAGGTTGGAGCGGATCTCGGCCGCTTCCGGGAACTCCGCGAGGAAGGCGCGGTAATGCAGGATGGCCGTCGGCATGTCGCCTGCGTCAAAGGCCGCCACGGCCAGCCGGAGCCTCTCGGATGGCTCGGGCTGCGGCTGGGCGCAGAGCAGTACCGCGAAGGCCGCCTGCGCCGCGGCGAGAGAAAGTGGCAACCGCACCATGACCGTGGCCTGAATCCTTCCCTGGCCCATGCTCTATTTGAGCTGCCCCTGCTGCGTCTGGCTCTGCGGCACCACGTAGCGCACGCTGCTGGCCGCCGCCGCATCGCCCTGGCGCGCGGTGAGGCGGACCTCGCAAAGCCCGGGCCGCATGGCGGCGCTCACCATCATCGGCACGGCCCCGGACGGATCCGGGGGCGGAAGCTCGGCGTTTTGCGCGGCCAGCCGCTGCCCGTTGACAAAAAATTCCACCGTCAATTCCGCCTTTTCGCTCCGTTTTTTGTCGGGATATACGATGAAATACACGTGCGGCTGGATGGACGGGGCAAGCACCGGCGAGACCAGCGGCACCACCCGCCGGCCCTGGTAGACCAGCGGATCGCCATTGCCGCCCCCCGCCGCCTCCTGCACGCTCTGCACGAGCATCGGCGTGCTGATCGCCAGCCCCGCCGGCGGCGTGGGAACTTCCACCTCCAGCCGCTTCGTGCTCACGCGCGCCCCGGCGCGGTCCAGCATGGCCACCTCCAGCAGATAATGCCCGGGGGCCAGCTCGAGCGGCTGGACGTGCGTGATGGCGCTGGCGCGCATCGCATCGAGATTGGCGAGCGCGAACTGATACGGAGCATCGATGCTGAAT
The DNA here is from genome assembly GCA_026002855.1 of Bryobacteraceae bacterium. Lineage (NCBI taxonomy): Bacteria > Pseudomonadati > Acidobacteriota > Terriglobia > Bryobacterales > Bryobacteraceae > Bryobacteraceae bacterium. The sequence goes on along the minus strand of BPGD01000001.1, from coordinate 3,584,607 downwards.
TTGTCCACCACCTCGCCGCCGGCGTCCTTGACGAGTCCCACCAGCGAAAGATGCGCCCGCGCGATGCCGCCGGCCGAGTCCTGTGCCGTGGCAAGCTCCTTGCCCTGGACTTCAAAGGCGAAGGCCACCTGGCGACGTCCATCGGAGGCGCCGAACGTGTAGACCCCCATCTCAAAAGGAAACTGCTCCGGCGGCCGCTCCGCGCCGAGAAGCGCCAGTCCAATGACTTCGTGCGGCTGGAGCGGCCGTCCGCCGTGCTCCAGGGGAAGAGCGAAGTAGCCGGAACGGCTCTCGATGACCAGGTCCTTCCGCCGCGTCTTGACTTCGATGGTGCGAAGCCGGCCATCCAGCTTCAGATCCGCCGGGCGGTAGGCGACCTCGTAGCGCGCCTCCAGCTCTTCGATCACCCGCTGGAAGGGCTTGCGGAATTCGGACGTGTTGGCGACGAGAAAGCCGCCGGTGCCTTCGGCCAGCTCGCGCAGGGCTGCCCGCAGGTCGGAGGACCGCACCGCCACTTCGAGCGCATCGCCCTGGCGGCTCTGCTGGCGGCGCTCGGTGAGGCTGGGCTGACGCCGGACGTCGGTCTGCGTGCGGCTTACGTCGGCCACCTGGGAAAGGGCGATCTTGGCCGCCTGCGTGTCCGTCGTCTCATTCAACTCGGTGGGGTCAAAGCTGTAGATGGTCATGTTGGCCGCATTGGCCCGCGCTACTAGTTTGCCGAAGGCGTCCGGATCGCCGGTGGTCAACAGGCCGCCCGAAACCAGAACGACGCTCTTGCGTCCCGGGAGCTTCTCGAGCTGGGAGACCATCGTCGCAATCTGATCCATGGCGCGGCTGCCGGTCACGTGCGCCATGTCGACGCGGTCTCGCGCCTGATAGCCGCGGGTTGTGTTGGCGGAAAGACTGGTGGAAACTTCCGCCCGGGGCACGACCAGCCTGCTCACTTCGCCCCCGGTGACGCGGTCGGTCACCGTGGCCGACTGGGCGGCCATGTCCACCAGCGCCGTCACGGTAAACGCGCTCGGATTGGCAGTCAGCACAGTCACGGAAGCCTGCTCGAAGTCCAGAGCCTTGCCGCTGAAGGCCTGCTGCACGGCGGCTAGCAGGTCCTGTTTCTGATCGGTGAAGCTCGATACGGGCGTAAGGTAGTCGTCCAGAACAAAGACGCCGGCCAGAGTGTTGGGCGGAAACTCCTCTTGCAGCAGCGCTTCAGCCAGCTTCTGGGCCCGCACGCGGTTCACCGGATCCAGGTTGTGGAAGACAATGCACAGCAGGTTCAGCGCCCGCAGGGGGAGCGGCCCTGCCTCCGCCTGCCGGGTGGCCTGGCGAACCGTCGGCTCGGTGCCGCGGCTCTCCGTGCGGCGGCGCTCGGCGCGGACAAAGCGGAACGCACGGACCTGTTGTTTCACGCCGTTTTCGTAAATCTCAATCTCGTCCGGACCGAGGTTGCGCACGAGCCGCCCGCGCCGGTCCCGAACCACGACCTCCAGCAGAACCTCAGCCGCACTGGTCCGGATGGTTGGCGGCGCCTCGGACGCCGCCTGCGCGGCCTGTGGCTGCCCCGAGGACAGCGGCGCCGCCGCCACGGCCAGCAAGACTCCGCAAAGCGCCCGCCAGATCCGCATGGATTCCATACCTTCATTGTAGGCCCTTGCTTCCAACGAACCGGCAGCGACCTGCGGAGTCCGGTACACTTGTGAATAAGCCCGCTTCCCATGCGTCCTGCACTCTGGATCTCCGGTCTCCTGCTGGCCGCGGCGGCCGCCCAGCAGGCACTGCCACCAATTGCTTTCCGGGACATTACCGAACAGTCCGGAGTCCGCTTCGTCTGCGATAATGGCGCCACGCCACGCAAGCACCAGCCGGAAGGGCTGATCGCCGGCGTCGCCCTCTTTGACTGCGACCGCGATGGCGATCTCGATATCTATCTCGTCAACGGCGCCCACATGCCTTCGCTGGTCAAACAGGGCGAGAAACACAAGAACCGGCTGTTCCGCAACAACGGCAACGGCACCTTCACCGATGTGACCGACCAGGCGGGCGTCGGCGGCGAAGGCTACGGCATGGGCGTCGCCGCCGCCGACTATGACAACGACGGCTGGCCGGACCTCTACGTGCTGAATGTCAACGACAACCAGCTCTTCCACAACAACGGCGACGGCACCTTCACCGATGTGACACAAAAGGCCGGCGTCCCGGGCGGCCGCTTCAAGGGCAAAAAGATGTGGTCAGTGGCGGCGGCCTGGTTCGACTACGACAACGACGGCGACCTCGACCTGTTCGTGTCCAACTACTGCGAATGGGATCCGAACAACGAGCCGGACTGCCTGATCAACGGCGTGCGCATCTACTGCGGACCCCGCCACTACGGCGCCCTGCCCCACACGCTGTACCGCAACAACGGCGACGGCACCTTTACCGACGTTTCCGCCGAGACCGGCCTGGCCGATGCGCGCGGCCGCGGCATGGCCATCGTCATCGCCGACTACGACGACGACGGCTGGATGGACGTCTTCGTCGGTAATGACGACGCGCCGATGCAGTTTTTCCACAACCTGGGCGGCAGGAAATTCGCGGAAATAGGCCATGAATTGGGGATCGCTTTTTCAGAAAACGGAAATGTCATCTCCGGCATGGGAGCAGATTTCCGCGATTTATTCAACACCGGCAGGCCGGATATCTGGGTCACGGCGCTCGAAAAAGAAACGTTCCCGCTCTTCGTCAACATCGGCGGCGGCGTGTTCGAGGACCGAACTGCCGCCAGCGGCCTCGCGCTCGAGACCCTGGAAATGTCCGGCTGGTCCAATGCGATCTATGATCTGGACAACGACGGCTGGAAAGATCTCATCGTCTGCCGATCCAATGTCCAGGACATGATCCACACCTATGCGCCACGCCGGCCCGAAGAACCGGTGAGCGTCTTCCGCAATCTCGGCAACGGGCGGTTTCAGAATCTCACCCGTGCCGAAAATACCGACACGAAAATCGCCGCGAACTACAAGGGCATGGCGATGGGCGATCTCGACAACGACGGCCTCATTGACGCCGTGCTGCTCGTCCTGAATGGGCCCGCGCGCGTTCTGCGAAACGTCTCGCCGGGCAACAACAGCTGGATCCACATTGAGCTGACAGGCACGAAAAGCAACCGCATGGGGATCGGGGCGAAGATCCGCATCACCGACGACCGCGGCTTTGTCCAGCACAACCACGCCACCGTCAGCACGGGCTATGCCGCCACCAGCGACCACCGCGTCCATTTCGGCCTCGGTCAGGCAAAGCAGATCCGCGAGATCGAGATCCGCTGGCCCAGCGGCATCCGCCAGGTCCTGCGGGACGTCCCCGTCAACCAGATCCTCAAGGTCCGCGAACCCGCCCCGTCCCCTGAAGCCGCCCCGCCCACGCAGTAAGCCGCGGCCGCATCATCCTTCCCGAAATCGGGCCGGCAGACCAGGCAAGACAGGAGTTACGGAATTTCCGGCCGCCTCGGCTGCGTTGGCTCCGGTTCTCGCGGGACTTGTTGCCTCTGACCACCGGCCTCGCGCCCTCCCGTTCTGCTTCCAGGCCGTGACTCAAGTGAGCCTGTCCGGGCGGGCGGGAAGGAGGTGCTTCGTCCACGCGCAGCGCGGGCCGTGGCCGCTCGTTCTCGCGGCTCCGAAGAACGCCGCGGGCCAGCTTCCTCCGCGGCTCTGTGGTTTGCAGGGCGGCTCGCTGTTTGGGGATCATAACAGAGATGGATGTCTTCGCTTGCACGTGGGACGACTTCGCCGCGCGGTTTGCCCAGCGGCAGCTCCTGCATGGTGCCGTCGACCAGTGGGCGGCGCGCCAGCCTCAGCAGATCGCAATTCTGAACGCGACGCGCGGCACGTCCATGACCTACGCCGAGCTCCGCAACCGCTCGCTCGCCGCAGCGCGGGCGCTCCTCCGGCTCGGCTTCCGCAAGGGAGACTTCTTCGCCACTTCCCTGCCCCTCACCGACGACCATATCGTGCTCGAATACGCCTGCTTCCGCGCCGGCGTCATTCACGTGCCGCTGGATCTGCGCCTGTCGCGCGACGAGCTGGTGCGCAGCCTGCGTCTGGCAGGCGCGCGCGGCTATGCGACCGCGCTGCCCCATGCCGTCGCGGGCGATGTGCCGACACTAGAACACGTCTTCGACGCCGGCACCCTGCATGAGTTCCTCGCAAAGGCGCCAGAAGCGCCCGCCGACACGCCACTGCCGGAAATCCAGCCGGGCGACGGCGCCCAGGTGATCTTCACCACCGGCTCCACTGGCAGTCCCAAGGCCGCGCTGCTCACCCACCGGGGCATCGCCGTGCAGAACTATACTCTCGGCACGGCGTTCGAATTTGAAGCCTCGCGCGTGATGGTGCACCTGCCGCCTTCGCATGTCGGCTGCCAGGCAGAGCTGTTGATGACAACCCTGTTCTGGGGCGGCACGGCGGTGACACTCGAAATCTTTGACCCGGGAAAAACTCTCGAAGCGATCGAGAAATACCGCGTGCGGCTGCTCGGCCAGATCCCGGCCATGTTTCTGATGGAGTGGCGGCACTCGGAATATCCGCAACGCGATTTGAGTTCGCTGGAAATCGCCGTCTACGGCGGGCAGAGCGTGCCACGGCCGTTTCTCGAAAAGCTCCGTACGATGGCGCCGCGCATCGGCACCGGACTGGGGCTGACCGAAGCGAGCGGGTTCTGCACCTACACGCCGGTCACCGGCGATGTCGACGCCGTCGCCGCCGGACTGGGTCACGCCGCGCCCATCTATCCCATGTCGATCCGCGAGCCCATGCGCGAAGACGGCCGCGCCGGCGCCGAGCTGCCCGAAGGCAGAATCGGCCACGTCTGCTTCCGCGGCCCGCAGACCTTCGCCGGCTACGTGAACGACGACGAAGCCACGCGGCGCACCATCTCCACCGATGGCTGGCTCTACACCGGCGACATGGGTTTCGCCGACGCGCGGGGCCTGCACTTCAACGGGCGCGCCAAGTGGGTCATCAAGCCCGCCGGCTACCAGGTCTTCCCCGGCGACGTGGAGGAGCACATTGCCGCGCTTTCGGACAAGGTGGCCGCCTGCGGCGTTGTTGGCGTGCCGCATCCCATCTGGGTGGAAGCGATCGTCGCATTTGTCGAAAAGAAGCCTGGCGTTGATCTCACTGAGGCCGAGCTCCGCCGCCATGCGCGCGCCCTCACCTCGTACAAGCGCCCGTTGCACTATGTGATCCTCGAGCCTGGCCAGATGCCTCTGAACCGCGTGGCCAAAGTGGACACGCTGCGCCTGAAAGAGCTGGCCGAAGCAGAGGTTGAACGCCTGAAGCAGCGCGGCCGCTGGGCCACCGAGGCGGTGGAGGACTGACCGCTCCGCGCCTGCCGCACGTCCAGCGGAACCCGACATTAGGCTCTGATATGTTAGTGGGTGCCGGACCTGCGGCTTGCCCGCCCCGCGTCCGCCGCCGACGCCATGTTCTCGCACCAGCCGTTTCACTACCATTCGCTGGAGGACCTGGCCGCAGACATCGGCCGCCTCGGCCTCGACATCCCGTTGACAGAAGATCTCTCGCCGCTGGCGCGGCCGCTGGAGTGCGGTTCGTTCCGCCTGCCCAACCGCTTTGTCGTGCTGCCCATGGAGGGCTGTGACGGCGCCGCCGACGGTGCGCCCGACGAGCTGACCTTCCGCCGCTACCGGCGCTTCGCCGCCGGGGGCGCGGCGCTGCTGTGGGTAGAAGCGTGCGCCGTGGTTCCGGAGGGCCGGGCCAACCCGCGGCAGTTGTGGATCCACAGGGGCAACATGGCCGCCTTCGCGCGGCTGCTTGAGGAGGCCCGCCGCGCAGCCGCGGAGACCATGGGCCCGTCCCATCGGCCGGTGTTCGTCCTTCAGTTGACCCACTCCGGGCGCTATTCAAAGCCCGGCCGCAGGCCCGCGCCCATCATCGCGCACCACTCGAAGTACCTCGACCCGGTGATGGGCCTGCCGCCCGACTACCCGCTGATCTCCGATGGCGAGCTGGAACGGCTGGAGGACGTCTACGTCGAGGCCGCGCGCTGCGCCCGCGAGGCGGGCTTCGACGGCGTCGACGTCAAGGCCTGCCACCGCTATCTGGTGAGCGAACTGCACGCCTCCTTCACGCGGGAAGATTCGCGCTATGGCGGGCCGGAGTTTGACAACCGCACCCGCTTCTTCCGCAATGTCGTGGAGAAAATCCGCGCGGCGGTCCCGGGCATTGCCGTCACCACGCGCATGAATGCATACGACGCCATGCCCTATCCCTACGGCTGGGGCATGGCCGCCGACGGCAGCGACCGCCCGGACCTCACTGAACCGTTGCGGCTGGTGGGCTGGCTGGCAGCGCACGGCGCCCCGCTGGTCAACATCACCGTGGGCAACCCCTACTTCAACCCTCACGTCAACCGCCCGTTCGACCTGCCCATCGCCGGCGCCCCGCTTCCGCCCGAGCATCCCCTGGAGGGAGTGGCGCGGTTCCTCCACATTGTGCGGCAGGTGCAGCAGGCCTACCCGTCGCTGCCGGTGGTGGGCGGCGGCTATTCCTGGCTGCGCCAGTACCTGCCCCACGTGGCCGCGGCCGCGGTGCAACGCGGCTGGGTCTCCCTGGTCGGGGGCGGCCGCATGGCTTTCGCCTACCCGGACTTTCCCCGCGAGGTGCTGGCCGGCCGGCCGCTGGATCCGCAGCGGGTCTGCGTGGCCTGCTCGGCCTGCACCCAGATCATGCGCGATGGCGGACGAACCGGATGCGTGCCCCGCGACGCGGCCATCTACGAACCCATCTACAAGGCGGGCCGCGCCGAAGCGCTGGACACAATCCGCAAGGAGGCGGCCGCGTGCCGTCAGTGCAACGACCCGACATGCGTCCCGAAGTGTCCTGCCGGCGTCAACATCCCGAAGTTTATTCAGGCGATTGTCGAAGGGAGATACCGGGACGCCTATGAAACAATCCGCGAAGCAAATGTTCTGGCCGCCGTCTGCGGGTACGTATGTCCATCGGAGACGCTGTGCGAATCGGCCTGCATCAATGAGCACTACGCCGAGCCGGTGCGGATCCGGCATCTCCAGCGCTGGGTCTCCCGGATGGCGCTCGAGGAAGGCTGGAGCCGCCAGCCGCGCTCCCGTCCTGCACCCACCGGCTGCCGAGTGGCTGTGGTTGGCGCCGGGGCCGCGGGAGTCGCCGCGGCGGTGACCCTGGCCGCCTATGGCCACGAGGTCCTGCTGCTCGACCGCGAAGCCGAACCCGGCGGCGTGGCGCGGGAAACCATCCCGCCGGAGCGGCTCCCGGACGAAATCCTGCGCCGGGAGCTCGAGGACGCGCTTCTGGCCTCGGGCGGGATCGAGCGCCGCCGATTCGAGTTAAGCACGAGCAATTCCCTGGATTCGCTTCTTGCCGAGGGCTTTGATGCGGTGCTACTGGCCATGGGGCTGACACGTTCGGTGGCGCTGGAAGCGGCCGTGCGCCCGGAGGGCGTTTACGGAGCGCTCGAGTTCCTGCGGCGCGCCAAACACGGGGGCCAACGCGTGCAGGGGACAGTGGCCGTGATTGGCGGCGGCAACACCGCCATCGACACGGCTCTGTCGGCGTTGCGCGCCGGGGCGGCGGACGTCTACGTCGTCTATCGCCGTTCTTTCACCGAGATGCCCGCCTGGCCGGAGGAGCGGGATGCGGCGGTGCGCGCGGGCGTCCATTTCCTCGTGCTGACACAACCGCTTGATTATGTTTCGGACGGGGACGGCCGCCTCGCCGGCGTCCGCGTCGTTCGCACGCGCCTTGCGGAGCCCGACGCGAGCGGACGTCGCCGCCCCGTGCCCATTGCCGGCACCGAGCATGTGCTACCGTGCGATGTGGCCGTGGAGGCCATCGGGCAAAGCGTGGAGGAGACTGTCCGTCAGGCGCTTGCGGGAGTGAAGTTCACCGAAAAGGGAACCATCTGGACGAGGCCCGGCACGCTCATGACTTCTCGCGAGCGGGTCTGGGCGGCCGGCGACATTGTCAATGGCGGCGCCACCGTTGTCGAGGCCGTGGCCGAAGGCATGCGCGCGGCGCGGGAGATTCATGCGGCGCTGGCCCCGGCCCGGGCCGCGTCCGGCCCCGGCGGCCGCAGCGGCGGCTGACATTTCAACCTTCAGCATCACCGGAACAATCCAGGCGGAATCTTCTCCGCAGCATGGCGGAACAAAGCGGCGGCGCGCGGCGTATCCTTGTTGAGTTGCCTGATCCAGAAAGGAGATGTCCGTGTCCCTGCGTCACGTCCTGTTCGCTCTCGTGTTGCCGGTTTGCCTGCTGCCGATGCGGGCGGAGCTGCCCCCGCTCATCGACCGCGACCTGTTCTTCGGCGAGGTTGAGATCTCCGGCGCTCAGATCTCGCCGGATGGCCAGTATGTGTCATTCCTGAAGCCCTACCAGGGTGCCCGCAACATCTGGGTGAAAAAGGCGGGCGAGCCGTTCTCGGCCGCGCGGCCCCTGACAGCAGAAACAAAGCGTCCCATCCCGGGATATTTCTGGTCGCGCGACTCGAAGTTTATCCTCTATGTGAAAGATCAGGAAGGAGATGAAAACTTCAACGTCTACGCGGTGAGTCCTTCCCAGCCGCCCCCGCCCGGTGCCGCCGTGCCGCCCTCGCGCAACCTGTCCAACGCCAGGGGCGCGCGCACGATGATTTACGAAGTGCCGAAGTCCGACCCGGCGCACATCTACATCGGGCTGAACGACCGCGACCCCGCCTGGCACGACCTCTACCGGCTGAACCTCGCCACCGGCGAAAAGACCCTCCTGCGCCGCAACACGGATCGCATCACCGGCTGGGTCTTCGACCACAACGCGCAGCCGCGCATCGCCACTCGCTCGGCCGAGAATGGCGACACGGAGTTCCTGCGCGTAGACGCAAAGGGCCTGACGAAGATCTACTCCTGTTCCGTGCTCGAGACGTGCCAGCCGCTTCGCTTCGACGAAACCAACTCGAAGCTCTATTTCATGACCAATGCCGGGGAGCCGGATCTCATCCAGCTCATGCTGATGGACCCGTCCACGGGAGCGGCCACGCTGGTCGAAAAGGATCCGCTGAACCGGGTGGACTTTTCAGGCGCCATTTTCTCCGAGGTCACCCACCGCCTCCTCGCCACCATTTACGAGGACGACCGGGAGCGCATTTACTGGAAGGACAAAACCTTTGAAGCCGACTACCGCTGGTTGCAGGCGCGGCTGCCCGGCTACAGGATCGGGTTCGGTTCGCGAACCGCCGACGAGACTCGCTGGATCCTTTCGGCCTCGCGCGACACTGAGCCGGGCGAGACGTACCTGTTCGACCGCAGGGCGCGGCGCCTTGCGCTCCAGTACCGGATCCGCGAGAAGCTCCCGCGCGAGGCGCTCGCGTCCATGAAGGTGGTCCGATACCGCTCTTCGGACGGCCTCGAGATCCCCGCCTTTCTCACCCTGCCCAAAGGCGTCGAGCCGAAGAACCTGCCGCTGATTGTAGTGCCGCACGGCGGCCCGTGGGCGCGCGATGTCTGGGGCTACAACACCCTGCACCAGTTCCTGGCCAACCGCGGCTATGCGGTGCTGTCGCCGAATTTCCGCGGCTCCACCGGCTACGGCGAGCGCTTCCTCAACGCCGGAAACCGGCAGTGGGGCGGAAAGATGCAGGACGACATCACCTGGGGGGTGAAACACCTGGCCGCGCAGGGGATCGCCGACCCCAGGCGCGTGGGCATCCTCGGCGCCAGCTACGGCGGCTACGCCACGCTGGCTGGCGTGGCCTTCACGCCGGACCTTTACGCCGCGGCGGTCGCCATCGTCGCTCCGTCCAACCTGATCACCCTGCTGGACTCGATCCCGCCATACTGGGAGCCCGTCCGCCGGATGTTTTACGAACGCATGGGCGACCCGAACACGCCGGAAGGCAAGGCGCAGCTCATGCGCCAATCGCCGCTGTTTTCGGCAGACAGGATCCGCACTCCGCTGATGGTCGTCCAGGGCGCCAATGATCCGCGCGTCAAGAAGCGCGAATCCGATCAGATCGTCATCGCCCTGCGGGACCGGAAATTCCCGGTGGAATATCTGGTGGCCGACGACGAAGGCCACGGCTTTGCGCGCCCGATCAATAATCTGGCGATGATCGCCGCGGTGGAGAAATTCCTGGCGAAATACCTGGGCGGGCGCTATCAGGAATCCATGCCGCCAGACGTGGAAAAGCGCCTGAAAGAGCTCACCGTGGACCCGGCCACGGTGAAGCTGCCGCAGATGCCCGCGCCTTCCGCCTCCCTGCCCTCGCCCGCGGGCCCGCCGTCGGCGCAGCCGCATGTCTTCCAGGCGAAGATCGAGGCCGGCGGCCAGACGATTCCAATCGAACTCCGCACCGCCATCGAGCAGACCCCCGAAGGCTGGCGCGCTACGGACACGATGAAGACCCCGATGGGCGAAGCCACGGACACGGCGCTGCTCGATGCGAAGACTTTTGCGCTGAAGGAACGCACCGTGAAGCAGGGCCCCGTCTCCATGGAAGTGAAGATCGACAACGGCCGGGCCCGCGGCACGATGAACCTCGGCGCGCAACAACGGCCCATCGACGCAGCGCTCGACGGGCCGCTGTTTGCCGACGGCGCCGGCTCCCTGCTCGTCCTGGCAGCCCTGCCGCTGGGCGAAAACTATTCGGCCGTTTTCCGCACGCTGGATCTCCAGACGCAGAAGACCAGACTGTACACGCTGAAAGTGACTGGCGCGGAAGCAGTCACCGTGCCTGCCGGCACGTTCGACTGCTGGCGGGTCGAGCTCGAGCCGGCCGACGGCTCACCCGGCCGGCAGGTGCTGTTTGTGGCGAAGAAGGAGCGCCGGCCGGTGAAGCTGGAGGCGTCCCTGCCGCAAATGGGCGGCGCCAGGCTCACCGCGGAGCTGGCCCGCTAGCCGCCTGCGCTGGCGCGTGGTCCTTGCCTGTTGCTACCCTGAAATCGGGGGAATAATCACGTGCTCGCCATTGAAAAACAGCTCGACGCATTGAGGGGCTGGCTGGGCGCTGCCCAGGATCATGTGCTGAGCATTTATGCCGACGTTCACCCGGGAAAACCAGAAAATTCCGGCCGCGCCTGGGTGAAAAGAGTCAAGAACGCACTGAAGGAAATGCCGGAAATCCGTGACCGGCAGGGCCGGCGCGACGAGCCCCTCTACGACCAGGTGATGGCGCTGATCGAAGCGGACCGGCCCGAGGCTCGCACGCTCGCGCTGTTCGCTCACCGCAACTCCGGCGGCCGCCTTCACCTCGAGCGGCTCGACCTCCAGGTGGAGCTGCCGGTGGTGGACCTGGCGCGGGGCCGCGTCGAGGCACGCTACGGCGCCCCCTACGTGACGCCCCTGCGGTTCGCCGTGGATGAATACGAACGCGCGGGCATCCTCCTGATTTGCGGCGCCCGCTGGCGCTTTTTTGAGGTTTTTCTCGGCGAAATCCGCGAAGGCGAAGAAGTATTTCCGGAAATTTCCGCCGCGGACTGGAAAGAACTGGAAGAGGCAAGCCGGACAATTTCCGAGGAATTGCGTGCCCGTTCGCTGCGGCCAGGCGGGCGATTTGAAAAGCTTTCTCCCCGCGACCGGGCCGCGGCCCGCACCGGCGCCTGGCTGCACCGGCTCTATTCGACCCTGGCGCGCCTGCTCGAACAGACGGCCGACCACCTCGCCATCGAACGCCTGGTGCTTGCGGGCGAACACTGGCAAACCAGCCATTTCGAGACCTTCCTGAGCCGCCGCATCGTGAACCGCGTGGCCGCCCGCGTTCCGCTCTGGCCGGAGGCGCAGCAGGCCTCGCCAGCCGCGGTCTGGCGCCATCTGGAGCCGGTGCTCCTTGAGGCTGAACGGCGCGGCGAAATGAAACTGCTCGATGAGATCCGCGAGCGGCCCGGCCTGTGGGGCGCTGATGCGGTGCTGAACGCCCTCCAGATGGGCCGCGTGCAGCTCTGGGTGCTCCCCTGGGCCATGGATCTGAAAGTGTGGCGCTGCCCGCAGGACGGCTTCGTGGCCGCCTCACGGGAAACCGCCGCCGAGCTCTGCGCCCGGCCAGAGGAAGTGGCCCTGCGCGACCACGTCTGGACGCTCGCCGGTGACTACGGCGCCGACCTCGAGTTTGTGCGCGGCGAAGCCGAGCGGCGCCTGACGGAGGAGATGGGCGGCATGGCTGCCGTGCCGCGCTGGTGACGCGCCCGGGTCGGCGGGCACTCCCAGGGCTCGGAAGAATCAGGACTTGCCGCAACCGGGCGGGTGGCTTGAATCGCGCTCCGGGCCGTGATGAGATTATCGGAGACCCATGCGTGCCAGCCGTGCCGGAGCCGGCCGCACCTATCACGCCCGCATTCTCTGTTGCGGCCGCATGGACTGGGGCGATGACGCCGTCGGCCCGCTATGCGCTGCCGCGCTCGAAGAACGCCGGATCCCCGCGGTGATTCTCGCCGGCAACGCCAGCGAGCTGCTGGAGGCCTGGCGCGAGGCGCGCCACGTGATCGTAGTCGATGCGCTCATCACCGGCGCCCCGCCCGGAACGCTGCACCGCATGGCTCTTGGCGAGCCTGGCTTCCGGCCGCAGGCGGCCCGGTCCTCGCTCCGCGGCCCGGGTCTGGCCCAGGCCGTGCGGCTGGGCGCTTCGCTCCATTGCCTGCCCGAGTCGCTGGTATTGTTCGGCCTCGAGGGCGGAGATTTCGAATGGGCCTCGACGCCATCGGCCGAAGTGGCCGCGGCCATGCCGGCCCTGATCGAGGCAGTCGCGCACTACTGGCAGGCGCTCGTACCCTCGCCGCGGCCGCACGCCCGCCGGGCGTGAGCGATTGCGCTGCCGTGATCCTTTCCTACTCCGCCGGCTCGAGCACTGCCGTCATCGAACCCTTGGACCGCGGCAGCCGCGGATCGGCCCCGTAAGCGTGGATCTGGTCGCGCGCGAACTCGGCCGCGCTGCGCCCGCATGTCATCACGATGGTCCGGCCGGTCGTGTCTACTTCAATCGCGTGGCGCAGTGCCTCGTCCACGGTCTTGAAAAACAGGCTGCACAGCATCTCGATCACATAGTCGTAAGTATGCTCGTCGTCGTCGAGCAGAACGACGTGCCACAGGGGCTCGTGCATCTCCTGGTCTTTTTTCTCGATTTCCGTGCCGGGCGTGGGGAGCGCCATGAGAGATCCGAAATACCAGTTTAAGCGCGGCGCGGCCCCTCCACGGAGGGCCGGCCATCCCGGCTACCGTTTTCTGCTCCCCCGTCCTTCCCGCAGCGCCGCCTCCAGCAGCGCTCCGGCGGTCCACTGGCAGATTTCAACGGACTGCTTCGCGTCCAGACCCCGGATATCGTGCAGGATGACCAGCGCTTCGACCCCCAGCGTGAGCGTCAGCGCGGACACCAGCCGCTCATACTCACGCCGGGACAACCGGGGCTTTACGGTCTCCAGCGCGCTCTGGATCCAGTCCAACCGGCGGCGGCCGCGCACCGGAGTTCCCTCGCCCAGCTTGCGGTCGAGGCTCAGCCGCAGGATCGACCGCAGCAGGGCCTCATGTTTCACCGCCAGCCTCTGAATGCCCCCCACCACCCGCCGCAGGGCCTCGGCCGCATCCTGTTCCCGCCGCGCGGACTCGATGATGGCCTCAACTTCCGGGCGGAGACTTTCAAGCGACGCCTCGGCCAGCAGCTGTTCCTGCGTGGGGAAATACCGGTATGCCGTCCGGCGCGAGACATCCGCTTCCTCGGCCACGCCCGCCACTGTCGGCACTTCGCCGCGCCGGATCAGTTCCGCCGCCGCGCGAAGCAGCAACGCCCGGGTCCGCCGTTTCTGGCGGACCCGCCCTTTTTCCTGTTGACTGCCGGGTCCCATCGTTCTATAGTATACCCATGTGCCTTTATGGCACATTAGTATCATAATGACAGGAGAGTGCAACGATGACGGCAAAGCACTGGATGGCGGCAACGCTCGCCCTGGCCGGCCTGGCGGCTTCCGGCCATGCGCAGCAGGTGACGGTATTTGCGCAGGGGCTTCAGAACCCCGCGAAGGTGATCCTGGCAGGCAGAGGGGCCCTGCTGGTGGCGGAAACCGGCCCGGCGCTGAATTCGGGACGCATCTCGGTGATTGACGCCGGAGGCCGCGTGCAGCCGCTGATCGAGGGCCTGCCGTCGGGGCCAGCGGCGCCGGACGGCACGCTCGACGGCCCTTCCGGGTTGGCCCTGGACGGAAGCGTCCTTTTCATTCTCAACGGCGAGGGGAACACGCACGTGGCGGCGCAGGCGCCGGGCACGATTGTGCCGAACCCGGCTGGACGGTCTTCGCCGATCTACTCATCGATTCTGAAAGCGACGCTGAGCCGCGACGTGGATCAGATCCGGGAACCCTTCATCCTGGCGCGCGCGGACCACGACACCCTGGCCGACGGCGATCCGGTCGAACTGACCAACGGCGCGGGCGACAAGGCGGTGATCGAGCTGCTGGCGGATTTCCGCGACAACGTTCCGGACACGCGGATGATCTACCGGAATTCGCACCCCTACGCAATGACCCTGCACCCATCGTTTCCAGGCTGGCTCTTCGTCGCCGACGCGGGGATGAACACGGTGTGGAAGGTGGAGATCGCCACGGGACGGGCGCGGACGCTGGTCAGATTTCCCAATATCGCCACAGGCATTCCGGGGCGGCCGTTCGCCGAAGCCGTGCCTACCAGCGTGCAGCCTTACGGGGACCAGCTTCTGGTGACGCAACTGTCCGGCGTCCCCTTTGTGCCGGGCACGGCTCGTGTTTCCATCGTCGATCCGGCGACGGGCGCCATCGGACCGTTCATTCCCTGGGGGAGCACGGCGATGGACATCGCTTGGGAGGCGCGCCCTGGCGCCAGCCGGCCTACGTTCTACCTGCTCGAATACAGCGCGGCTCTCGGACAGTCACCGCCCGCGCCGGGCAGGATCCGGCGCTGGGTCAATCTGGAGGAGGATCTCTTCGTTCCGGCATTGCGCACGCCGACGAGCATGGCTCTCGACTCCTCCTCGCGGGCGCTGTACGTGACGAACCGCAGCGAAGGGACCATCCTGAAAGTCACGCTGCCATGACCGAAGGCAATTTCAGCGAGGAAATCCGCCGCCTGCTGGAACGGCAGATGGATGCATGGAACCGGGGCGATGCCGCCGCCTACGCGGAGGCCGCATCGGAGGAGATCTGGTTCACCAACATCCTCGGCCAGACGCGAACCGGCAGGGGCGAATTTCTGGAGCGCCACGCGGAGATCTTCGCAGGGATCTTCCGCGGCAGCCGGCTCGAGCAGGAGACGATGCGGCTGCAATTCCTGGCGCCGGATGTGGCCATGGTCGAGAGCGCCGTGCGGCTGACGGGCTTTCGGGGCCTGCCGCCGGGAATCGCCCCGGCGCAGGATGGCGCGTTGCACACCCGCCTGCTCCAGGTTCTCGTCAGGCAGGACGGCAGGTGGCGCGTGGCCGCCTATCACAACGTCGCCGTGAGTCCGGCGGCGCAGAGGCCATAGTTCTGGGGCGGGGCCAGCCGCCGGGTCTGGCTCCGGCCTCCGCCCGCGAACGGATATCATCGTAGCCATGCGGACCCTGATTGTTCTCCTGACGCTCGCCGCAGCGCCTGCAATCCTGCTGGCGCAGAAGATACCCGTCGTGCCGGAGGGCGCCACCACCGCCGGCCCATACACGCCTGGCATCCAGGCCGGCAACTTTCTGTTTGTTGCCGGACAGGTGGGCCGGGCGAAGGACGGCAAGTACCCGGAGTCGTTTGAAGACGAAGTGAAGCAGACGCTCGCCAACGTCAAAGCCGTGCTCGACAAGGCCGGCTACACGTTCGCCGATGCCGTCTCCGTGCAGGTGCACCTCACCGACATCTCGCTGTTCGACCGCATGAACAAGGTCTACATGACCTACTTCCCCGAGCCGCGCCCGGCGCGCACCACTGTCGGCGGCGTGCAGCTTGTCGGCCCGGCTCGCATCGAAATCACTGTCACTTGCTGGAAAAAGTAGCGCGTCAGCCCTCTTCCACAAACTTCCAGCCGAGCAGCGCAGCCGCGTGCTGCACGCGCGTCTTCCAGTCGCCGTAGACGGTGACGCGGTGCCAGCCGTAGTCCCAGCCCTCTGCCAGCCGCCGTGCGTCGCGCACGTCGGCCACAAGCTTCGTGCGGCAGGCGCGGTCTTCGTCCAGGTTGTCCGCCGCGCGGCTGAGATGGAAGACAACGGTCTTCGCGGAAGAGACGAACTCGAGCGTTGAGAGCGTCTCGTTCAGCGGCAGCAGTGAGCGGATGGCCGCGCCCTTGCGGTCCTCGCTGTGGTCGCGGATTTCGTAAGCGCATTCGGGACCCTCCGGGCCGTACGGCTTCGAAGGCGCCACACAGTGCGCATAGATGATCTGTTTTTTCGCCGTATCGAGGACGGGATCCGAGATATAGCCGGGCCGGCCGGTGAGGTACCGCATCAGCAGCATGGTGGAGGCGCTGGTCAGGTCCGCCTCGCAGGCGCCGACAAGCCCATCGTTGTTCAACTGGAAGAAGCCGAGGCACGGGTAGGCGAACATCTTCTGCTTGTAGAACAGTTCCAGGCAGTCCACGGCAATGGCCGGCGCCCGGTGCTTTTCGAGCAGCGATACCATGCCGAGATACATTGCGGCGCTGTTGCGGATCTCGGCGGGCGCGGGCTCCACCACGCGGTCAGCGCGTCGGATCCAGGCCTGGGCCTGCTCTTCAGCGGCCTTGCGGTCGGCCGCCTTCCAGGCGGCGTTCAGTTCCTCGGCTGACACGAGGACAATCGTGCAGCCAAGATTCGTCTGGATCGCGTCGATGTTGTTCCGCATGTCTCGCGGCGTGACCACGAGGATCTTCGATGCCTTCATCTTCCGGATCGCCGCGAACGTGTTGATCGCTTCACAGACGTCTTCGGCGCGCGACGACGAGACGCCCGTCACCGGCTTGCCCGCACGGCGGGCCGCTCCGTAGTGGCCGAGGAAAGCTCCCGTTCCTCCATACAGGTCGTCGATCAGCACGGTGGGACGTCCGCTCATCGCAATCGCCCGGGAGGCGTTCGAAGGGATGCCGAGGATGTAGACGGCGTAGCCGTCGATTCCCTGCCCTGCGTCAGCGGCAAGCATCTTTTCGGCTTCTTCGACCCATGTCATGGTCACGGGAAGAAGCTCGACCTCAGGGCAGCCGCGCTCCAGCCGCCCGAGCAGCATTTTCTTGCGCCCTTCGTAGTCGTAGCCCTGATAGGGCCAGCCTTCCACCTTCGGATCCGGGTGGACGAAGACGAGCCGCACGCGCGCTTTGTCCTGAGGTAGCAGGCTGGCGGCCGCAGTGGCAGCGGCGCCCGCGCACCCGCCCGCCAGCCACGCCGCGCATCCCGCGCAGCCCTGCAAAAAGGACCGGCGCGATGGTTCCCCGATTTTCACAAGTCTGGAGGACATCGGCAGCTCCTTTCAAATATCGGACTTCAGTGTCTGTTTATCAGATCCTCGCTCCGGTGGGAATGGGGTTTTTTCCAGGTGGACCGCCATGATTGCTGCAACGGGACCGGTCATCCGGGCCAAACGAAGAGCATCAACACCGCCTCGATGCGCTATCCTGAAAATTCCAGGCGCCGCCGCGCCGGAGAGGAGGTGATTCAAGCCATGGCGGAAGTGATCGTCCAGGAGGGGGAAACCCTCGAAAGCGCCCTGCGCCGCTTCAAGCGCAAGGTGCAGCAGGAGGACATCATCAAGGAGATCAAGAAACACTCCTATTACATGAAGCCAGGTGAGAAGCGCCGCCTCAAGCAGGCTCTGGCGCGCAAGCGCAACCGAAAGAAGCGGGCCAAGGAAATGGATTGAGTCCGGCTTCGGCCGTGAAACGGGCGCCCCGGCGGGGGCGCCCGTTTCGTTTGCGGCTTCCGGGTTCGGGCCGCGTGCAGGCCGCCGCGGGAGCCGCCGTTACAATGAAAGAATGAGACCAGCAGCGGCCGCAGCCGCATGGGTGCTCCTGGCGGGCGCGGGCGCCGCCGCCCAACCGGCGGCTTCGAAGCTCGACACCGCCCGGCTGGAGCAATTCATCCGGCGCCTGTTTCTGTGGGGTCCGCAGATCCAGGTGAAACTCTCTGATCCCGTTCCCTCGCCCATCCCCGGCCTGCTCGAACTCCGCGTCACCGGCAGCTTCCAGCAGGCCAGCCAGGAAGAGCTTTTCTACGTCACTGCCGACGGCTCACACCTGGTGCGCGGCTCGCTGTTCCGAACGGACCGGCCGCCTTATGCGGCCGAGCAGGCGCGGCTCCGCACGGAGGGCCAGCCCTCCATCGGGCCCGCGGACGCGCCGCTCCAGCTTGTCGTCTTCAGCGATTTTCAGTGCAACTTCTGCCGCGAGGAGGCGCGCTCCCTGCGCGAGAACCTCCCCAAAGCCTTCGCCGGCCAGTTCCGGCTCGTCTTCCGCGATCTGCCGCTCGAGCAGATCCACCCGTGGGCGAGGACCGCCGCCGTCGCCGGCCGCTGCGCCTTCCGTCAGGGCAACGAGCTGTTCTGGAAATATCACGACTGGATTTTTACCAATCAGCCGGAAATCAAGCCAGAGAATTTCCGGGCGAAGGTGACGGAATGGGCGAAACAGTCCGGTGCGGATGAGGCGTCTTTTCTCGCCTGCCTCGACAGTCCGCAGCCGGCCGCGGAAGTGGCCGCCAGCCTGGCGGACGCGCGTGCGCTGCGTATCCAGTCCACGCCGACGCTGTTCGTCAACGGGCGCGTGCTCACCGGAAACATTCCGTGGCCCCAGCTCAAGGCGATCCTCGAGCTGGAGCTTGAATTTGCAAAGAAATCGGACGCCTCCTGCTGCACGCTGACCCTTCCGGTCCCGGGAAAGTAAAACCATGAAGAGAAGACTTTTCCTTTCCTTCGTCCTTGCCGCCGCTCTCGCCGGGGCCGCGCTGCGGCCTGGCGCGATCACGCCCGAAAGCTACCGCGAAAGCGTGCGCTTCCTCGCCTCGGACGCGATGCGCGGACGGCTCACGGGCACGCCCGAGCTCGACCGGGCCGCCCGCTGGATTGCCAGCCAGTTCCGCCGCCTGGGCATCGGGCCGGCACCCGGACAGCGCGATTATTTTCAGCGCTTCCAGGTGACCGTGGGGGCCAAAATTGGCCGGGACAACCGGCTGGCGGAGACCGAGGCCGGCGGAAAGCCGCGTAGTCTGGTTCCGGGCCAGGACTTCCAGCCGATGAATTTTTCGGCCAGCGGCAGGGCCTCGGGCGAGGTCGTCTTCGCCGGCTACGGGATCACCGCTCCGGAGTATGGATATGACGACTATGCCGGCGCCGACGTGAAGGGAAAAATCGTCCTCATTTTACGCCACGAACCGCAGGAATTCGACGAAAAAAGTCCCTTCGCCGGCCGCGCCTTCACCTCGCATGCGCAGGTCCAGAACAAGGCCGTAAACGCGAAATTCCACGGCGCGGCCGCAGTGCTGTTTGTGAACGACCTGCCGAACCATCAGGGCGACGAGGACCGCCTGGATCGCTTCACCTCGAGCGCCGGTCCCACCGCCGCCGGCATCCCTTTCGTCCAGGTGCGCGCCGCAGTGGCCGAACGATGGCTCCAGCGGGCCGGCGTCAGCCTGAAGCAGTGGATCGAGGACACCGACCGGACCCTGCGGCCGAAGCCGTTGCCGATCCCCGGGCTGCGGGTGGAATTGGCCGCCGACGTCGTGCGCCAGCAGCGGCACACCCCGAACGTGGCCGCCTATCTGCCCGGCGAGACCGATGAATACGTGATCCTCGGCGCGCACTTTGACCACCTGGGCCTCGGCGAGCAGAACTCGCTCGCGCCGGACCTCGCCGGCAAGGCGATCCACCATGGCGCCGACGACAACGCCAGCGGCACGGCCGGACTGCTCGAACTGGCCGCCTGGTTTGCCGGACGTCCAAAACAGAAGCGTGGCATTCTGTTTCTGGCGTTCTCCGGCGAGGAGCTCGGGCTGCTGGGGTCGAATTACTACGTGAACCACCCGCTGCTGCCGCTCGAAAAGGCGGTGGCGATGATCAACATGGACATGATCGGCCGCATCCAGAACCAGCGCGTCTATGTTGGCGGCACGGGCACGGGCGACTCGCTCCGGCGGACGCTTGAGGAAGCCATGGCCGGCTCGCCGCTGAAATTCGAC
Organism: Bryobacteraceae bacterium; assembly: GCA_026002855.1. NCBI lineage: Bacteria > Pseudomonadati > Acidobacteriota > Terriglobia > Bryobacterales > Bryobacteraceae > Bryobacteraceae bacterium. The sequence continues at coordinate 3,564,489 of BPGD01000001.1, read as the reverse complement.
TTCTCCGATCAGGGCGGCTACGGGTCCAGCGATCACTTCTCCTTCGTCAACCGCCAGGTACCGGTGCTGTTTTTCTTTTCCGGCCTCCACGCCGACTACCACAAGCCCTCCGACACCTGGGAAAAGATCAACGCCGAGGCCGCCGCGCAGATGCTCGAGGTGGTAGCGCGCGTCGCCGAGAAGCTCGCCGCGGCCGACACGCGCCCGCAGTATGTGAAGGTGCAGATGCCGCAGCAGCCCGCCATGACCGCCAGCTCTGGGTCGGGCGCCTGGTTCGGATCGGTTCCCGACATGGGCGAGTCAAAAGACGGTTTCCGATTGTCGGACGTCATGAAGGGCTCTCCGGCGGAAGAGGCCGGGCTTCGCGCCGGCGATGTGATCGTGGAGTTCGACGGAAAGCCGATCTCGAACCTCTACGACTTCACCTATGTGCTGCGGACGAAGAAACCGGGCGACACGGTGAAGCTGAAGTACAGGCGTGGCTCGGAGGTGCGCGAGGCTCAGACCACGCTGCGCAGCCGCAGCCAGATGCGCTGACGCTGCGGCTAACGCTCGCGCCGCCTTCTGCCGATGAGAAAGATGAGCATGGCACAAGCGAAACTGCCGGCCGATGTCGTCTGGGAGCTTCCGCCCGTCATTCTGCACCCGTTCTCGGATCCGGCCGGGCCGGACCAGCTCGTCGAGAGCAGCCGGGCCCATCTCATGCTGGAAGGCATTCTCCCGATGAGCGGCCACACCGAGGACGAGCTTCTGCGGCGGCTGCTCGCCGGTCGGCTCACCGAAGTCAAGATGCTCTTCTATGTGGGCCGGGACCTCGAACGCTGGCTCGGCCAGTGTATGGAAACGGCCTCCCGTGACCGGCACCTGAGCGCCGCTGGCCTCTCCCAGGCCAGCTTTGCCCACCTGCTGGTCGAGCACCTACCTGAGAAAGTACGCGCCAAGCTAGCCCGCTGGGGCGTCTCCGACTACCGCTCCATCTTCTCCCGCGCCCTCGGCCTGAACGCGGTCTTTGCCGAGCCGCCCGAGTTCGAAGTGGTCACTCCAGGCTTCATCCGCCACTACTACCGGTACGCCGATCAGATGTGGGCCGCACGGCAGGCCGTCGCACCGTTCCCGGCCCTGCCCCCGGAACAGTTCCGCTTCGAGCTCTACGCTTCGGCGGAATACACGAAGATGCTCGAAGAGCAGTGGGAAGATTCCTGACTCGCGCCCGCCGCGGCTGCGGGCGTGGGCCTCTGGGGTAAAGCATCCTGCGTCCTGCCCTCTCGCAGCCGGACCGTGTCTCGCCCGGATCCTGCTCGTTCCATCCACCACCGAGCCAAAGCCATGCCCGCAGAACCGTTGTCGCGGCCAATCCCTGCCCCTCGCTGGTCTGAAACCAGAATCATGAGCCCCGCTGCCTGAACCTCCAGCCCGGATCCGACCACGCTCCGGGCCGGCATTCGCCATCGGGCGAGAACTCACAAACGGGCTACTCCGCCTCCCGAACCTTGAACACGCGGTCCGCCTGGACGTTTTCGAGCACCTGTACGCGGCCCGAAGGCCAGCGGATCTCCACCCGGTCCGCCTTTGTGTGGGCCCCCAGGCCAAACCACACCGGCCCGTAACTCGAAGAAGCGTAGCCGAGGCTCATGGTCATGTGGTTCCATTGCGGGCCGGCCGGCGTGTCCACACGAATCACCGCGCCGATCCCGTCGCGGTTGCTCTTCACCCCTTCCAGCTCAAACGCCAGCCAGTGGCCCGCGGCAGGCGAACGGTTCAGCCAGATCTCGGCCGGCGCCGCCAGGGCGGAGACCGCCACGTCCACGCGCCCGTCGCCATCGAAGTCGCCAAAGGCAAGACCGCGGTGGCGCGCCGGAGGGACGGCGTCGAGACCCGCTTCTCCGGTCAGCGCCTGCCAGCCGCCCCGGCGGCCGAGATTGCGGAACACCGTGTTGTGCTGCTCGACGACATTGCCCGGCAACGGGCGGGCCAGCACGTCGCCGCGCGAGACGAAAAGGTCCTTCCAGCCGTCGTTGTCAAAGTCGACCAGGCCCACCCCGAATCCGGCCATCTGCATGGCGAGCTCGCGCAGGCCCGTCGCTGAGGTCACCTCGGTAAATCCTCTTGCCCCCAGTCCGCGGAACAGGGGAAAGGTCTGCCGCTGGAGCGCCACGAAGACAATGTCCGGAACTCCGTCATTATCGAAGTCCCGAAAATCTGTGCCCATTCCGGAAATAAAAAGACCATCTTCTGGCAAGGCAACGCCGGATTGAAACGCAACTTCCTCGAAACGGTCTCCTCGATGGTGGAAGAGAAAATTATACAGATAGTCGTTCGTCACAAAAATGTCCGGCCGGCCGTCGCCGTCGTAATCTGCCATGGCGCCGCCCATGCCTTTGCCGACTTTCGCCCGGATTCCCCAGGCGGCGGAAACGTCCTCGAATTTTCCGTCGCCGCGGTTCAGGTAAAGCTGATTGGGTGTGCCCTTGTACATCCGCGGGCTGCAATAATCGCTTTCGCCTTTGTACTCGCACAGCGGCTCGGTCCTGAAGTCCCACTGTAGGTAGTTGACGATGAAAAGGTCGAGCAGCCCGTCCTGGTTGGCATCGAACCACACCGCGCCGATGGCCCACAGGGGGCCGAATTCGGGGTCCGGCTCATTGCGGATGCCGGCCTTCTCCGTGACTTCAGTGAACTTGCCGTCCCCATTGTTGCGATACAGCGCGTTGTGATGCACGCCGCCGACGAAGAGGTCGGGCCAACCGTCGTTGTCATAATCGCCCACGGCAGCGCAGTGGCTGTACCACTCTCCCGCTACTCCGGCAGCAGCAGTGACATCGGTAAACCGGCCGCCGCCCTCGTTGCGAAAGAGCCGATTCCGGTACTTGGGATCGTCCTTGCGCAGGGTTTCGAGATTGGCGCCGTTCGTAAAAAAGATGTCGGGACGGCCGTCGCGGTTGTAGTCGAAGACGGCGATGCCACCCGCCATCGTGGCCGGCACCCGCCGGGGTTTTACCTCGCCGTGCTCAAGGCGGAACGGGATGGGCGATGGCTCGAAGCGGATGGCCGCCGCGGGCGCGGGGTTCTGGCCGGCCCCGGCCAGAGTCCACACGGCTGCCAGCAGAACCGCAACCGCAGGGATCGTCCACCGCTCGCCCGGATGCATCCTTTTCTCCATTCAAGCAAAAGAAAGGGGACGCCCGCAGGCGTCCCCTTTCCCCGCGAACAATGATCCTTCTTCAGAAGGTGTACTTGAGCGTGAACTCGGTCACGCGGCGGCCCACCGTGAATAGAGGCTTGCCGCTAGTGATATTGTTCTGGTTGGTCCGTGCGAGCGTCCCGTTCGGCCCGGTAAAGTTCAACTGGATGTCCTGGTTGCCCGCAGCTCCAAACTGCGGCAGCGGGTGGTTCAGCCAGTTGAAGGCCGAGAAGCGGAACTGGATCTTCTGGCGTTCGGTGACGTTGAACGTCTTGTACATCGCCAGGTCGCTGTTGAAGAACGCCGGCCCCTTGATGTATGGCCAGATGATGTCGCCGTTCAACCCATTGCCTGGCGGAGGAGCAAAGCAGGCTGGGTTGAAGTAGTGTCCGTCAGGCAGGTTCTTCCGCGGGTCGCAGATGACCTTGGGCACCAGCGTGACGGAATTGGTGCCGAGCTGATTCTGGTTGGTGAAGTTGCCCGGCCACAGCGCGTTCAGGGTGCCGCCCGTGTTCGGCTGGATGGGAGCGCCGCTCTGCATCTGCGTGATGCCGCTGATGGTCCACCCATTGACGACCGCACCGTAGAACTTGTTTTTGGTGGAGATGCCCGGCAGGTTGATCACATAAGCGGCATTGAAGATGTGAGTGCGGTCCCAGCTCAGCACGCCGTAGTTTTCCCTCAGACCGAAGGGCCACAGCGTGGCGCCAGCGCTCGCCCCATTGTCCGAGACGTTGTCGCGCACGCCGAGCACCTTGCTGAAGGTGTAGTTCGTCGTGAACGTGACGCGGCCGGACTGCTTCTGCCATGTGGCAATGAACGCGTTGTAGCGCGAGTAGCTGCCGTGAGTGATCAGGGAAACGTCACTGTAGTTGGCCAGAGGCCGGTAGTCGTTGACCGGGAACCCCGAAGAGTACGGATCCAGGATCTGTCCCGTCCTGGGGTTCGGACCGAAGAAGGCCCCGAATGGAATCGCGTTCAGGTTGGTGAGCGAGCCGCGGATCAGCATGTCTTCGCTGCGGTTGCCCTGATACTGGAACTCCGCCACGCTCCGCCACGGCAGGCGGCGGGAGATGGTGAAGTTGTAGGTCCAGGTATAGGGCACGCGGTCGTCACCCTTCTTGAGCGGCGCCACCGAAGAGCCGAGGCCCGACGGGCCGAGGGCGGGCGAGTATTGGTTGAACTGGTGCCAGCCCACGCAGCAGCCCCACACCGTCGTGAACTGCTTGTAATCCAGCGGTGCGCTGTAGGCCTGGCCGCTGACTGAGTTGTAAGCGATCTGATAGCGGTACAGGCCGGCGCCGCCACGCAGCACCGTCTTGCCGTCGCCAAACAGGTCGTAAGCGAAGCCGAAGCGGGGCTCGGGGAACAACGTCCGGGACGGCCAGCCCGACTTGGGAATCGACTTGTCGATGGCATTCCATACATGGCCCGTCCAGGACTTCGCGTTGGACGTGTTGTCGTACCGCGCCGGATCCCAAACGGCCAGCCCCGGGTGGTTGCCGAGAGGCACCCAGTTGCCCAGGTGCTCAAAACGCATGCCGAGCGTGAGGGTCAGCCGGCGGGTGACTTTCCATTGGTCGCTGACGTAGAACGCCCAAGTGTAGTACTTGAAGTCGGTCACCGGGGCGTACTCCATCTGCCCAAACTGCGTAATGCGGCCGGTGATCCAGTCCGCCAGCGGATTGCCGGTGCTGCGCGCGCCCCAGTTCTCGAAGGCAGCGCCACCCTGCGTGGTCATGTCATAACCGCCGCCGGTCTGGTTGTTGCGGGCGAAGTCCCAGTAGAAGCCGGTCTTCAGCGTGTGGGTGCCCCACAGCTTGGTCAGGTTGTTGCTGATGTTCGGCGTATCGGAGAGCTTCCCAAAGGCATTCGCGCCGCCCGCCGACCACGGGGCGCCGTACGGGTAGGTGGCGAAGCCCACCGCGGAGTTGCCCCAACCGTAAGTGTTCGGGATCTGCGGCAGGAATGGGTTCTTGAACAACCCGGTCATCGTGAAGCCGATCTTGTCCGGGTTCACGGCATCCGGATTGACCAGCTTCACCGGGTTCAGGAACCGCGCCTTGGCGAAGATAAACTCGTTGGTCAAGGTCGGGCTGAACACATGAACCAGGTTGGCGCTCAGCACGTCTGCCTTCTGCCGCGCATCTTGCGGAGAAGGATACGGCAGCGCACTGGGCATGGTCCACCAAATGGCGATCGGGTTCTTCTGCAATTCGGACTGATGGTTCCAGCTGAAAAACAGCTTGGTGTTCTGGCTGATGTTGTAGTCGCCGCGAATGCGGTACTCCCAGCGATCCTGCGGCGGGTTGGCCAAAAACTGGTAATTGGAGCCCGTCGCATTCGTTCTGGGATCCACGTTCGGCTTCGGGAACAGCTTCAGATAGGCCATCGAGTCCTTGTCGAACAGGCTCTGCGGAATCATTCCGCCCGGGAACTGCACGCCGTCCTGGGAGGTGGCGTTGCCGCCGGGCAGAGTGTTGGCCTGGCTCCGAGCGTTGGCGAAGTAAGGCCCGAGTGTGTCCAGATACTCGCGGCTGAAGTTGCCCTTCAGCATCTCGTCCGTGGGAACGAAGTAGCTGCGGAGCTCACCCACGGGCTGCTGCTTCATGTATTCATAAGCGGTGTAGAAGAACAGCTTGTCCCGGTTCTTGTTGAAATTCGTTCCGGGAATCAGCACCGGGCCGCCGAGGTCGCCGCCGGGGTAGAAAAACTTGTCCACCTGATAGTCAGGCGACTCCTTTTTGATGCCCTGGCTCTTCTGGTAGCTGTCGAGCGCGTTGAATTGACCGTGCCGCGCGTATAGATATGCGCTGCCGTGGAACTGCGCGCCGCCGCTCTTGCCGATCGCCTGGAAGGTGATCGGCCCCTTGGCGAACTCAGCGCCGTAGGCGGAGGTAAGTACGGTGACTTCCTGCACCTGATTCTGGTTGATGTTGGCCGTCTGCGTGCCCTGGTTGCCCGGGTCCAGCAGATTGGCGCCGTCCGAGGTCATCGTCATCGCGCCGTTGGGCTGCGTACCGGCGGCAGAAAATTGTCCGATCGGCCCAGAGTTGGTCGCCGTGACATAGCTGTTCCACATCGTCTGGCCGAGGCCGCTCGTCATCGCCATGCCCGGCATGATTTTGATCAGCTCGGCGGCATTGCGGCCGACGATCGTCAGATCTTCGACCATCGTGCGGTTCAGCGTCTGGCTGGTGTGGCCGGAGTCCACCGGAACAACCACTTCGGCTTCTGCCGACACCTGAACCTCCTGCCTCGTGCCTGCGACCTCAAGCACCAGATTGGGCAGCGTGACAGTGGCGCCCTGGTTCAGCAGGATGCCCCTCCGTTCCAGGGTCTGGAGACCCGGAAACGAAACGGTCACCGTGTAGGTACCGGGTGGCACGGACGGAAAAACGAATACGCCGCTGGAGTTTGTCACGGTTTCACGCGTGATGCCGCTTTCTTCATTCTTCAGGACGACCTTTGCATTCGGCACCACGCCGCCAGAGCGGTCCACCACCGTAGCGCTGATGGACGCGCTGCCGTACTGTGCCAGAGCCGGCGCCGTCAGGGCCGACAGCAGCAGCGCCGCCAGAGCTAACATGGCGGCCTGTTGCAGCCAGCCGCGCGGAACCCGCCTGGCTGGTTGGTTGACGCTTTCGAGTGTCTCTCTCATTGGACCCCTTGTTCGCATTGAACTTGCCACTGGCGTAGGGCAGATTCAAACGGGGAAGCCGTCCCTGGCAGTGGCTCTAGCTCAGTATATTCACGCCACCCTAATGTGTCAATACTATTGCGCCTCACGTCGTTCGTTCTGACATATTCAGAATCAAGAACATAACGACTGACCCCACGGGCGAAAACCAGACTCTCCAGTCCAGAATCAGGAAAAATCGCCAACCTCCACCCACTGGTTCCCGAAAGCCACGTCCCGGGGCCTGAGAGGCAGGACCCGCGCCTCAAAGTCATCCGTCGGCCGCCCTGCGGCACAGTCCAGGCGATACCCGCCCTGGAACAACTCAACTGTATGCGCTCCCATTGACCGCTGTCGGCGGCGATGACGATGGGTTGGTGCGCTTCCCTCAACGCCCCCACACGCACCTATCCGGGCCGACAGCCGAGCGGCCTCTGCGGAATGTTTCAAAACTCCAGCCCGGCGTTCGTCAACAACGGGCCTCGCTGCCGCCTGGCCGTGCTGGCCACCGGAATTTGTCCGCGCACGGATTTCCCTTCCGCTTCCCTGGAGCCGGACGGATCAACCGGCCCCTGAAAGCGTGCAGGTGCGCAGATTCGTTGTGGCCGGTCCGTCGCGCGTTGTGCGCAGGCTCGCCGTGGCCCGGCTCGATGCGGGCGGACCCTGCACGAAGGCATCCGGTGGAACGAGGCCCGGTTCGGCGCCCCGGCCCGAAGCAGGAATTGAAAAAATCCGGAAGCTCTTATAACCCCGGATCGCAGAAATTTCCGCAAAATTCACCCAAATGGGGACTTGACAGACCGGCGCAATGAGTCGATGCGATAGATAAGGCAGGAAATGTCATCCGTGTTTTTTCCCCCAGCAGCGGTGTTCTGTTTGATTATTCTGGCGCTGGCAGCGCCGGCTGCTGTCTGGTCCCAGCCGCCCGGGCGCGGCCGCCAGGCGGCCCTGATCGAGCGCGGTCTGAAGCTGATGGATGAAGGTAGATACCGCGAGGCGGCCAACCTTCTGGAGGAAGCCTGGGAAAACGACCCTGCCGACGCATCGCTCGCCGAGAACCTGGCCATCTGCCTGCTCGATGGCAGGAAAGACGAGGCGGGCGCCTTCCGGCTGATGCGGGAGGCAATCCTGCTGGGAGGCAAGGCCAGCGTGAATGTCGATCACATTCACGAAAAGGCGATGCTTTCCGGGGGCGTAGTCAGCGACACATGCAAGGGGCGGCTCTCATTTCAGAAAAGCAGGCTCAGCTTCGTGTCGTCGCAGCGGGACCACTCATTCTCATTGGCATTCAACGAGGTGAAAGAGTTCAGGCGGAACCGCATGCTCGGTTCCGGCCAGGGCGGCTTCCGCATCGAGACGGTGCAGGGGCGCAAGCTGAACCTTTGTCCGTCGGACTGGTCGGACAGAACAACCGAGCTGATTTTCCGGCTGTGGAATCTCGTGACGAAGGAGTAAATGAATCATGAAGCGATGGCTGCTCACCGCACTTGCTTTCGGGCTGGCATCAACACTGACACCCTGCCAGGCCGCGGACAAGGAAAAGGACAAACAGAAACGGGAAGAAAAGCGGCGCCAGGAAGAACAGAAGGCTGCCGCCAGGCAGGAAAAACAATATGAAAAGCTGAAACAATTCGCGCTTCAGCTGTATGAAAATGATCCGGACTTCCGCGATGCCGTCGACCAGGACTATGAAGAGTTGATGCGGCGGCACACGGAGATGGCCTTCAATACCAACATCTCGCGCGGCTCCGCCACGGTCGCCGTGCAGGAGGACCGCTTCCGCCGTCACTTCTCCCTGTACGACAATCTGGCCGCCCAGAACTACGTGAACTCGGTGGGTCAGCGGCTGGCGCCGAAAGACTCCGACAAACTGTTCGCCGTCCGGCTGACCCCTTCGCCGATTCCCTCGGCGCATACGCTGGCCACGGGCACCATCTACGTCTCCACCGGGCTGGTGGCGATGCTCGAAAGCGAAGCGCAGTTGGCTTACGTGCTGGCGCACGAGATGGCGCACGTGACGAAGGAGCACTGGAAATTGAAGTCGATGCTCAAGCTGGCCGAGCCGGAATATAACGCCAGGCAGGCGGTGAAAACGGCATGGCTTTCCGCGGTCCTCGCCGGTGTCGGAGCCGGCATCGGCGCCGCCTCTTCGCGCAGCGGTTCGGGAGCGGCCGTCGGGGCCGCCGCGGGACTCGTTGCCGGACTCGCCGCCGGCGCCATCCTCAACCCGATGAGCAATGTCAACTTTGACAAGGTTCAGGAGGACGAGGCAGACCGCGAAGCATTCCGTCTTCTGCTCAATTCCAATTACGACGTGACCGAAATCCCGCGGCTCTACCTCGCGCTCGAGCGCACGACCAACGCAGACAGCCGCGCCGGGCTCGGCTTTATCGGGAACCGCCGCCGCATCCGCGATCGCATGGAAAACTGCAAGGATCTGATCGAAAAAGCCTACAAGGCGGAGATCGACCTGAAGCGGAGCAAAGGCATGCTGGTGGGGGACAATCCCCAGTTCCGCCATCTGATGGCAGAGCTGAAACGGGACAACGGCATCATGGCCTATTACTACGACATGTTCGCCGTCGCCAGGAGCAACCTGGAAGAAGCGGTTGCCCTTCGCAGCAACGACCCGGCGGCCCAGTATTACTACGGCAAGGTGTTGCAGCTAGTCGGGCGGACCCCGGAAGAGAAGCGTGCCGCCGATGAGGCCTTCCGTCTGGCCGCCCAGTATGACGCGCGCGGCCTGAATTTCGGCGCTCACCTGCATCGCGCCCTGAATCTGATGGGGGACCTGTCCGCCGTGGACCGCAAGCAGATCATCGAAGAGCTTCAGGCCTACGTCAACTCCTACCTGCGGTACTCCGATTTCACGATCCGCGGGGCGTCGCTGCTGCCGCCAAACCTGGATTCCGTTTATGACTACCTGACCATCCTGGGCGAGCCCAACTGGGTGCCGGAATTGCCGGCCCACGCGGGTCTCCTGACAGCGGCAGCCAAGCCGGAACCGCAGCCGGCCCCGGTCGCAGCACCGGTTGTCGAAGCGCCGCAGCAACCCCAGGTTGTTCCGACACAGGCCACTCCAGCCACTCCCGACAAAAAGAAAACCGCGCCCGTTCCCTTCCTGCGGCGCAAATAAAGCGGGCCCGGAGAACAGTCCATGCTCCCCCTGTTGCCGGCGCTTCTGTTGGCGGCGGGCGGACTCCTCCAGGGTCCGCCCGACCGCTTTGAACTGGAAATTCCCGCATTCCCCGGGCAAAGCTTCCGCGGAAGTGTGGTCGAATTGCCCGTTGAAACCCTGGATCAGGTCGTCATTCATGTTCTCGAACCGCTGGCATCGCGGGTCAGCTATGCGAAGATCTTTCCCCGCCTGAACCTTCAGAGCGCGGCGGTCATCAGCCAGGTGCGCTCCTCGGCCCGGGGCAAATCCGTCGTACTGAACCTACAGATGCGGCCCGACATCCGTCTGGAGCCGGGCGTCAATGCCCTGGAAATCACCGTCATCGACGTGAATGGGCGCCGTTATTACCGCAACTGGATCCTCCGTCTGAAAGAGGAAGCGCGCAACGAATGGTTCGCCTACGAGTTCACGCAGGGGCATGAAGAGGGCCCAACTCCGGAGGTGGTGATTGAGCAACCGGCAGGCCCCTTGTCGGCCCCAACCGGTGCGCCGCGCTCGGTCCGGGTCCGCGGAAGGGTTTCGGCGCGGCGGCCCCTTCGGTACCTGCTGGTGGGTGGCCGGGCCGTCTCCATCCCGGACCAGTCCACGGCGGCCGCCTTCGATGCGGAGGTGTTCGTGGAAAAGGGACAGCCGAGCGTTCTCGTCGAGGCGACAGACGCCGGTGGCAACAGAACCCGCGTCAGCATCCCGGTAAGCGGAGCCGGTGACGCGTCTGCGCCCGCCCCCACCGCCGATCGCATGGCCATCCTGGTCGGAGTGTCCCGCTATCAGCACAGCTCCTCCCTGCTGTGCGCTCCGGGCGCTCAGGGCGCCCAGGCCGAATCGATTGCCTCCGCGCTGAAGACCGCCGGCGGTTTCGCCGCCAACCGTGTCCTGGTTCTCAAAGATGAGCAGGCAACATTGGCCGCTTTGCGCAACGCGTTGCGAAATGCCGCGGCGGAAGCGCGGCCAGATGATCTTCTGCTCCTCTACTTCGGCGGCTGCGGCATGCAGGATCCCACGCGCCAGGAACGGTTCTATCTGGCCGCCTTCGACACCCAGCCCAACGCTGTGGAAGATACGGCGCTTGAGATGGCCGAATTGGAAAAGCTGCTGGAAGAACAGATTCGTTCCCGAAACATCCTGCTGGCCTTCGAGGTCTCAGCCTCGCCTCTGCTCCAGGACGATCTCGACGGCGCAAACCTTCTCGGAGTGAGATTGCTGCGTCTGGCCTCGCAGGCAAAGGGCCGGTCGGTTCTGGTGGCGCCCCCGGCCGCCGGGCCCCAGCTGGATCCGGCAACGAACGCGGGCCGCTTCGCCGAAGCGGTGAAAGAGGCGCTCGACGGCATGGCGGATGTCGACCACGACCGCTACATCACCACCAGGGAGCTGGTCCGCTACGTCAGTCACCGCGTGCGGAGCGCGCCCGGCGGCAACGCCGTTCTGGCCCAGGAAGCCGAAAAGCCTGCCGTTGTCGTTGTGCTGAGGCGGTAGCGGGACGCCGCCATGACGATGGCGAGCCAGGACGGGATTCCTGAACCGGGCGCGGGGATCGCCCATTACCGGATCCTCGCCCCGCTTGGCCGCGGCGGGATGGGAGTCGTTTATCTCGCCACCGACACCGTCATCGGCCGGGACGTCGCGCTGAAGCTGGTTCTGACTGATCCGGGTCTCACGCCGGAAACGCAGGAGGAGCTCCATCGCCGGCTGCTGCGGGAAGCACAAACGGCCGGTGTTCTTGCCCACCCGAACATCATCACCATCTACCACGCCGGAGTCATCGACGGGAGTCTGTTTATCGCCATGGAGATGGTTCACGGATGCTCCCTGGACCGGCTGGCCGCCACGCGCAGACTCCCGCCAGCACTGGCGGCCTCCATCCTGCGACAGGCCGCAGCAGCGCTGGACTACGCCCACTCGCAGAGGCTGTTGCACCGCGACGTGAAACCTTCCAATATCCTCGTGAGCACCGGAGGCTGGGTGAAGCTGTGCGACTTCGGGATCGCCAAATGGCTGGCCATGCCGTCGATGACCGCCTCGATGGCGTTCCTCGGCAGTCCCAACTACATGTCTCCCGAACAGGGGCAGGGCTATGGCGTCGGACCCGGCGCAGACCAGTACTCGCTCGCCGTTGTCGCCTATGAGCTGCTCGCGGGCGTCCTGCCTTTTCACGCCGACAATCTGCTTGCGCTGCTCCATTGCCATCTGGCGCAACCGCCGCCTGTGGAACCGCTCCAGCGGGCCGGGTTGCCCGAACCGGCCGTCGATGCCCTTCTACGTGGACTGGCAAAAGACCCCTCGGATCGTTACCCGAGCTGCTCCGCCTTTGTGGATGCTCTCTTCGGCCAGTGGCCCGCGGCCCGCCCGACTGTCGGTGCCCCGGCAGAAAGGACAGAGCTGGTTGCTCCCTGCTCCTGTCCTGTCTGTCGGCCGGCGGATTCCCATTCAGCGCCGGAACCTGCCCATGCGGCGCGCGTGTACAAGCCGACGACCCCGATGCTGGCACCCGCTTCGCCATCCCCACTCCCGACGCCGCGCGACGCAACGCCCCCGTTTCCCGGATCTCGCGCCGGCTCAGCCAGGCGTCCCGGTTCCCCGCTCGCCTTTAAGACCGGTGCGTGGGCGGCCGCCGCACTCGTGGGCTTCCTCCTGATCTGGACAGGGCTACGCTCGCTCGACTGGCACGAAGGGCCGGGACGGCACGCCTCTCTGCCGACGGAACGCGGCGGGAGCATGGAGACCTTTGACGACTCTTTGCCCGCCACGCCCCCAGCCCGCACGCACGCTCTGCCGGACTCCGGGCCCGGGGCCGGCACGCCCGGCCCAGCGGCCCGAGCCGAAAAGCCAGCGGTGCCAGCATCTCGGCAACAAACGGGAGATGGTTCAGAAGCAGCGGCGCAGAGGCCGGACGTCGCTCTGGAACAGTGGCCGTTGCAGGTGGACGCCGCCTGGCCAACAGAGCGCGCCAACCGGCTCCGAAATGGACTGGCGGATGTGCCCGGATTGCGACAGGCGATCCAGACGTGGAGTGTCCGGCTGCCGGCCGATGTGGTGGCGGGCCCCGTCGTGGACCGGCACGGCCGTGTCTATGTGGCTGTCTCTGATGGCCGGGTGCTCGCCGTGGAGGACGGCCGCCCGTTGTGGGCCGCTTCCCTGCCCGCGCAGCCGGGAGGCGGGCTGGACGTCCTGAAAGGCGGTGTCCTCAGAGTTTGGCTGAAAGACGGGCGGATCGCCGGCGTCTCGGACTTTGGCAATTTGGAGCGGGTCGAACCCGGCCGCGCGCCCGCGCTGACGACGGCCGAGGACCCTCTGCGGCGAACTTTCTTCGTTTCCGGGCAGTCGCTCCGCTCCGCGGCTCTTCCCGGCTGGGATCTCGCGCTGGGAGGCGAACCCGCCGGACCGCCCGTGATTGCACCGGGTGGTACCGTGATTGTCGCTACCACGTCCGGCAGCATCCTTGGCGTGCGCCCCGGCGGGACCGTGGACTGGTCGCTTCAGATTTCGGCCAGTCCGGGGGACGCCGTGGCAGCTCTCCCGGACAGCCGCGTGTTGATCGGCGCACTGGACGGGAGCCTTTACTGCGTCCGGGCAGGCGAAGTTCTGTGGCGGCAGAAGCTGGGCGGTCCGGTTGATGTTTCGCCCGCGGTCAGCCGCGACGGCATCATCCATGCGGCCGCAGCCGACGGCTGCGTCTATGGGCTGGAAGCGGGCGGAAGGCTCCTGTGGAAGCAGTGCCTTGGCAATGCACCCCGAACGGGACCGGTGCTTGAATCTGGGGGAAGGCTCTATGTGGCGACCGTGGCCCGGAAGCTGGTCTGCCTGGCGGCCGCGGCGCCTTGACGACGTTGTTTTATTCGCCGATCACCGTCACGGTGATCTCCCGCTGCCGGGGGCGGTCGTCAAAGTCGCACAGCACGACCTGCTGCCAGACGCCGGTGTGCGGCCGGCCATTCTGCACCGGAAATGTTTTCGAGGCCCCCATCAGCGCGCTGCGCAGATGCGCGAATCCGTTGTGGTCGCCCCAGCGCGCGTTGTGCGCATAGCTGTCGTGGACCGGCGCGATGCGGTCGAGCGCATCCCTCAGATCCTGAACGGCGCCGGGTTCATATTCGATCGTGGTCACGCCCAGCGTGGAGCCCACGCCGCTCACATTGACGATGCCCGTGCGCACGCCGCTTTCTTCCACCGCGCGCGCCACCTCGGCGCTGATGTCGATCACGTGGCAGTTGCCCCGCGTGGAGAGCCGGATCGTCTTCTGAAACACCGCCATCAGTCTCAGCCTAGCCCGAAGCGCGCTGTCTCGGCCGGAGCCCCCTCAGCCGGCGCAGGCCGCTTCCGCCGCCATCCGCACGGTGCTCTGCAACCGCACCAGCACATTGCCGCCGTCCGACGAAAGGCCGTTTGCGGCAAACAGGTCCATCTGGCCCCAGACCGGCGCGGCGGATTCACGCGGGACGCCGAAGCCCAGTTCCTCGCGGATCCTTTCGACGCGCAGTTGCAGCGCACGCTGAAGCGGTTCCGGCGCGCGGGCAGCGCGCGCGAACATCCTTTCATAGCGGCCGGCCAGCCGCGGAAACTCGCGCCGCAGCACGTCGAGAAAGACGCGCCGCGCCGGGTCCCTCAGAAAAACCATTTGCGCCCCGAAATGTTCTGCTCCGGCCGCCCGCGCCGCCCTGGCCACCGCCTCCAGTTGCCCAGGCCCGTCATTGAGCCCCGGCAGCACCGGGCTGGCGAAGATGCCCGTCTCGATGCCCGCCTCAGCCAGCCGGGACAGCGCCCGCAGTCGCAGATCCGGCCGCGGCGCGCCAGGCTCCAGCCGCCGCGCCAGCCGCGCGTCCAGCGTCGTGACCGTCAGGTTCACCCGCAGCCGGTTTCTCGCCGACAGCCGCACGAGTACATCAAGGTCCCGGCTGACCAGGTCCGACTTCGTCGTCACCGCAACCCGCAGCCCCGCCTGCCCCGCCAGCACCTCCAGCACGGCCCTCGTGTTGTGAAAGCGCCGCTCGGCCGGCTGGTAGGGGTCCGTGGCCGTCCCGATGGCGATCCATTCGCCGGGGCGTACCGCGCGAAGTTCGCGCTCAAACAAATCCCGCCGAAATTGTTTCACGTACACGACTCGCGCAAACGCTTCCGCTTCCAGCTCCATGTACTCGTGCGTGTAGCGCGCATAGCAATAGCCGCAGCCGAATTCGCAGCCGCGGTACGGGTTGATGGTCCACTGGAAGGGCATCAGGCTGCCGGCCTCGCAGCGGTTTAGCAGCCGCCCGGTCTCAAGCAGCCGGTATTCGGTCAGGCGCTTGCCAGCAAGCAGCAGCGCACGCTTGGCTTTCGTCGCGATCCCTCCTGCCACACGTTGATATTCGCTCTTTATTCGCCATTTGTCAAGACCCTGGCGTGGTGATAGATTGCGGCCATGCGTGCCAACCGGAGAACATTTCTCAAGACCGCCGCTGCGCTGCCGGCCGCGGCCCAGGCACAGCCCGGCGCGGGGGCGGCCGCAGGCGTCATCGACTGGCCGCGGGTCTTCCGCGGGCCGGCACTTCAGACGATTGCGATGCCGCTGGGCGGCATCGCCGCCGGATCCATCTCCATGGGCGGACGTGGCCAGTTGCGCGACTGGGAAATTTTCAATCGTCCCGACAAAGGCAATCAGCCTGCCTATGCGTTTGCCGCGATCCGCGCCGAGCCCCGTGGGAAACGGCCGCTCTTGCGGGTCGCCGAATCGCGCCTGCTGCCGCCCTATGAGGGCGCATCGGGGCTGGGGACATCGAACGCGCCAGGCTTGCCCAGGCTGGCCGGGGCCACGTTCACTTCCATGTACCCGATGGCACGGATCGACTTTCAGGATTCGCGCCTCCCGGTTCGCCTCGCGCTGGAAGCCTTCACGCCCATCTTTCCGCTGGACGCGGAAGAGTCCGGCCTGCCGGCGGCACTGCTGCGATATGTTGTCAGCAACCCGGGCCCCATGCCGGTCAACGTGAGCCTGTGTTTCTCCATCGAAAACCCGTTTCGCGCGGCCGCCGCGGCGGATGCGGCCCGTCCGCCGGCCGACGCACGTCAGAACGAGCCGAGGCGTGACGTCCAGCTCGCCGGCCTGGTGATGACCAATCCCGGTCTCGACCCGAAGGATCCGGCCGCGGGAGAGTTCGTGCTGGCGGCCCGGGACCCTTCGGCCGTCAGCCTCTGGCGCGGCTGGCCGCGGGAGCGCTGGTTCAACAGCCCAATGCTGTTCTGGGACGCGTTCAGGGCGGATGGACGCCTCGGCCCCGAACCGGAACGGCCCGGGCCCGTGGGCGCCGTCTCGATCACCCGCGAGATCCTGCCCGGCCAGGAATCCCGGTTCGAGTTCGTCCTCGCGTGGCGATGCCCCAACCGCACGCCGGCCCACTGCGGCTGGCGCGCATCGAAAGGCAACGAAAATGCGGTTCTCGGCAACCACTACGCCGTCCGTTTTGCTGACGCCTGGAGCGCGGCCCACCATCTCGCCGCCAACCTGCCGGAACTTGAAAGGCGGACGCGCGCCTTCGTCGAGGCGATCCGCAGCACATCGTTGCCGGGCTGCATCAAGGACGCGGCAATGAGCAACCTCTCGACGCTCGCCACGCAGGTCGTCTTCCGCACCGCCGACGGCGAATTCCACGGCTTCGAGGGGGCCAATGACAAAAGCGGCTGCTGCTACGGCTCCTGCACCCACGTGTGGAACTACGAGTCCGCCACCAGTTTCCTGTTTCCAACGCTCGCCAGGAGCCTGCGCAACGCGTCGTTCGGCCACATGATGGACGAGCGCGGCGCCATCCATTTCCGTGAAATTCTGCCGAAAGGAACCGGCCGTTCCGGTCTCGCCGCCGCTGACGGACAGATGGGCCAGATCATGAAAGTCTGGCTGGATTTTCGCCTCTCCGGAGACCGGAAATGGCTGATGGAAATCTGGCCTTCCGTGAAAAAGGCCGTGGAATTCTGCTGGATTCCCGGGGGCTGGGACGCCGACCGTGACGGCGTCATGGAAGGCGCCCAGCATAACACCTACGACATCGAATTCTACGGACCGAACCCGCAATGCGGCATTTATTATCTGGGCGGCCTCCGGGCCGCGGTGGAGCTGGCCCGCGCCGCCGGTGACGCGGAGTTCGCCCGCCGTTGCGAGGAGCTCTTCCGGCGCGGCTCGGCATGGATCGACGCCAACCTGTTCAATGGCGAGTATTACATCCAGAAGGTGCGCGGCCTTCCCCGGGCCTCCATCGCCGAGACGCTGGTTTCCACCATGGGATCGGAAGACACGGAAAAACCCGACTACCAGCTCGGCGAAGGCTGCCTGGCCGATCAGCTCATTGGCCAGTACCAGGCGGACCTCTGCCGGCTGGGGCCGCTGCTCGACCGCGGCCACATCCTCGCCGCGCTGCGGGCCATCCTGCGCTACAACCGGCGGCCCTCGCTCACCGAACACGAGAGCGTGCAGCGCATCTACGCCCTGAATGACGAGGCCGCGCTGCTGATCTGCGATTACGCAAAAGCCCCGCGGCCGCGCATCCCCTTCCCCTACTTCGCCGAGGCCTGGACCGGCATCGAGTACCCGGCCGCGGCCCAGATGATCGGCATGGGAATGGTGGATGAGGGCGTCTCCATCATCGAAGCCGTTAGGCGGCGCCACGACGGCCTGAAGCGCAACCCCTTCGACGAGCCCGAATGCGGCCATCATTACGCGCGGGCGCTCTCGGCCTGGAGCGCGGTGGTGCTGTACGGCGGCTTCTTTGCCAATGTCGCGGAGCGTGCCGTCGAGATCGCCCCGGCCGTGGCCCGGCGCCCCTTCCGTGGCTTCTGGAGCACGGCCACGGGTTGGGGCGTCTTCGAAATCGGCCCCGTACGGGAAAACGGGACGGCCCCGGTGCGGATCGAAGCCGTCGAGGGCCGGCTGGAAATGGCTTCGCTGACGGTGGGCGGCCGTAGGGTCCCGCTGGCGGCGCCGGTCACGGTGAAACCCGGACGGCCGCTGCGCGCCTGATCAGCGCGGCGTGATCAGGCCGCCCAGCCGGTCGGCCGCGCCTCCTGTTTCACGCGGATAAAGCCGGGAATACGCCTCAAGATATTTCAGCCCGGAACCGGTATTGAAAATCACAATTTTCTCTTCCGGCCGGAGAAAACCGCTGGCCAGCAGTTTTTCCAGGGCAGCGAAACAGGCCGCTCCTTCCGGACAGGGGAAAATCCCCTCCAGGCGGCCCAGCCGCGCGCCCGCTTCCAGCGCTTCCCGGTCCTCCACCGCAACACAGGTTCCTCCGCTTGCGCGGACGATTTTCAGAATCAGAAAGTCGCCCAACGGCTTGGGCACCCGCAGGCCGGAGGAAATGGTACGCGCATTCTGCCAGAATTCCGTCCGCTCCTTCCCTTCCTCAAACGCCCTGACCACCGGGGCGCAGCCCGCCGCCTGGACCACGATCATCTTTGGCCGCGCCGGGCCGATCCAGCCAAGCGCCTCCATTTCGTCAAAGGCTTTCCACATGCCGATCAGGCCCACGCCGCCGCCGGTCGGATAGAAGATGGCGTCCGGCAGCCGCCACTGCATCTGCTCGGCTACTTCGTAGCCCATCGTCTTCTTGCCCTCGATGCGGTATGGCTCCTTGAGCGTGTTGATCTCGAACCAGCCCTCGCGCTCGCGACCTTCCGTCACCCTGCGGCCGCAATCGCTGATCAGGCCGTCGACGAGGGTAACGCGCGCCCCGTAGCTCATGCACTCGATGTAGTTCGCCTCCGGCACGTCCCTCGGCATGAAAATGTGGGCCTCAATTCCGGCCGCGGCGGCATAGGCTGCCGCCGCGCCCGCCGCGTTGCCCGCGCTGCCGATGGCCACCTTCCTCACGCCCAGTTCGCGGCACATCGAGATGCAGCAGGCCAGCCCGCGCGCCTTGAACGACGCCGTCGGGTTCAGCCCTTCGTCCTTGATCCACACCTCGCCGGCCCCGATCGACTCCCCATAGCGCCGGGCGCGGATCATCGGCGTCCAGCCCTCGCCGAGCGACACCATCGATGCCGGCTGCGAAACCGGCAGCACCGGCGCGTAACGCCACATCGACGCCGGCGCCCCGGCCAGCCACTCCCGGCTCCAGCTCCGCCGCGCCGCCTCCAGATCGTAGCGCGCCAGCAGCGGCCCCCCGCATTCGCACAGGTTCCACGGCCGGCCTGCCTCGTGCCGTCTTCCACAGAGGCTGCATTCGAGGTGCGTCAGGGTGGTCATCTCTTCAAGCATACTGGGGACATGCGCGCAGCATTCCGTCCCCTGGCCGTGCTTGTTTCCGTTTGCGCCCTCCCGGCCCAGCCGCTCGACGAGGGTTACACGAAGAAGATCCGCGAGGCGACCACCAGTCCGATGTTCCTCACCGAGCTCGTTGACCACCTCCCGGCCTCGCCCGCCGTGCCCACGCCTGAAAAGTTCCTCGGCTACATCGCCGGCGCAGAAAACCGGCTCACCTACGCCAGGGACGTTCACCGGTACATGCGCGAGCTGGCCCGCAGTTCGCCGCGTGTCCGCGTCCTCCCGATCGGGCAGACGGAAGAAGGCCGCGAGATGATCCTCGTGCTCGTCTCCAGCGAAGAGAACCTGAAGCGGCTCGACCGCCTCAAGCAGATCACCGCGCATCTGGCCGATCCCCGCCGCACGCCGGACGCCGAGGCCGAAAAGCTCATCAGCGAGGGCGTGCCCTTTTACTGGGCCACCGGCGCCATCCACTCGCCGGAGACCGGATCGCCCGAAATGCTGATGGAGCTGGCCTACCGCCTGGCCGTCACCGAATCGCCGTTCTACGAAAACCTCAGGCGCAATCTCGTCATCATGATCACGCCGGTCATCGAAGTGGACGGGCGCGAGCGCATGGTCGACCTCTACCGGTGGCGCAAGGCAAACCCCGGCAGGACGCCGCCGCCCCTGCTGTACTGGGGCAGATACGTGGCCCACGACAACAACCGCGACGGCATCGCGCTGGCGCTCGCGCTGAGCCGCAACATCAACCGCACATTCCTCGAGTTTCATCCGCAGGTGGTGCATGACCTGCACGAATCCGTGCCGTTCCTCTACACCTCCACCGGCATGGGCCCCTACAACGCCTGGCTCGATCCGATCGAAATCAACGAGTGGCAGAAGATGGCCTGGCACGAGGTCGAGGAAATGACCAAACGGGGCGTGCCGGGCGTATGGACCTGGGGCTTTTACGACGGCTGGGGCGCCAATTACATGATGCAGGTCGCCCACGGCCACAACGCCATCGGAAGATTCTATGAAACATTCGGCAACGGCGGCGCCGACACGCGCGAGCGCACCGTGCCGCAGGCGCAGACGCAACGGGCCTGGTACCGGCCCAACCCGCCCCTGCCGCGGGTGAAATGGTCCCAGCGCAATAACGTCAACCTCCAGCAGAGCGCGCTGCTGATTGCGCTCGACTATACGGCAAAAAACCGCGAACATTTCCTGCGGAATTTCTGGCTGAAGAGCAAACGCAGCGTCGCCAAGGCCGTAACCGAGGGTCCTGCGGCATATGTGATTCACCCATCGCCCCGTCCCAACGAGGCCGCCAGCCTCGTCGCACAGCTCATGACGCACGGCGTCGAGGTTCATCGCCTGGACGAGGACGCGGGGGCCGGCAACGCGAAGTTTCCCCGCGGCTCATACCTCGTCCGCATGGACCAGCCCTACTCGCGGCTGGCGGACATGTTCCTGGACCGCCAGTACTACAGCCCGAACGACACCCAGCCCTATGACGACACCGGCTGGACGCTCGGCGCGCTGCGCAACGTGCCGGTAACGCGCGTCACCGACGTCTCGATTCTCAAGGCCGCCGCCACTCTTTTGCCGGCCCCGCCGAAGCCCGAGGGCGGCATCGAAGGCCAGGGCGGCGTCTTCCTGCTTGCTCACAACGCGGACCGCGCGCTCGCCACCTTCCGCTTCCGCCTGCGCAACGTGCGCTTCCTGGCCGCGGAAAAGCCGTTCGAAGCGGCCGGAAAGAAGTTCCCCGCCGGCAGTTTCATCCTTCCGGCCGAGGGCAATCCCGCCAACCTGCGCGAGCTGGTCGAACAGGCCGCGCGCGAGGTCGGGCTCACCCTACAGGCTGTGGCGGAGATGCCCGGGACGGACTCGCACCCGGTGGCCGCGCCTCGCATCGCGCTGGTCCACACCTGGACCAACACGCAGAACGAGGGCTGGTTCCGGCTCGGGCTCGAGTCGACGGGCGTCCCCTACGACTACATCTCGGTCCACACGCTGCGCGACACCCCGAACCTGCGCCAAAAATACGACGTCATCGTCCTCGGACACGTGAACGCCGATTCGCGCCGCCTTCTTCAGGGCATTCCAAAACGCGGCGAGCCCATCCCGTGGAAGGCGTCCGAACTGACGCCCAATCTCGGGACGTCGCCCGACCAGACCGACGACATCCGCGGCGGCATCGAGCTGGAGGGCCTCGCCAACATCCGCCGCTTTGTCGAGGAGGGCGGGCTGTTTGTGACCATCGCCGGCAACTCGTCCCTGCCCATCGACTTCGGCCTGGTGGACGGCGTCACCATCGAACCGGCGCGCGAACTGCGCGCCCGCGGCTCGGTTCTGAATGCCGAAGTGGCCGACCCGGGCAGCCCGGTGATGTACGGCTACGAGGGCCGGTTGCCGGTTTATTTCAACACCGCGCCGGTGTTCAACGTCAGTCTTGCTGGAGGGCTGGGCCGAGGCCCCGGAGGCCAGGCCGGCGGACAGCAGCCGGCTTCACGTCCTTCCGGCCGCGGCGGGCTGGATGATCCGGACGTGGTGCAGGGCCGACCGCCCGCACCCCCTGCGCCGCCCGTGCGTCCCGGCGAGATGAGCGAAGAGATGATGGAGGCCATGCGAGCCTATCTGCCGCCGCCGCAGGAGCGCCCGCGCGTGCTGATGCGCTTCGCCGGCGAGAAAGAACTGCTCGTGTCCGGCATGCTGGCCGGCGGTCGCGAGCTCGCCGGCCGGCCCGCGCTCATCGACGTGCCACGCGGCAGGGGCCACTATCTGCTTTTCGCCATGAACCCCATGTGGCGCCAGCAGACGCAGGGCAGCTTCATGCTGCTGCTGAACGCCGCCATGCACTTTGAACACCTGAACGCAGGCCGGCCGGCCGCCCCCGGCCGGCAGCAGTCCGCTTCAGGTGAGGACGATTTCGCCGGCGATGACGTGCAGTGAGCCGATCCGCCGCAAGCAGCCGCGCCGGCCGGGCGTGAGCAAACATTTTCTGCCGCTTTTGTTTCTGGCCGTCTCCGCCCGCGGCGCCGTGCTGGTCACCTTCACGACGGGCGCGCAGATGAGCGCCCTGCAAGCCGAGTGTCTGCACGGCGAAGCCCGCTGCGTCCTGTATTTCGAAGGCGGCCGCATCGAGCTGCCCGCCTCTTCGATTGCGGGCATCGAATCGCTGCCGGCGCCGGAGGAGCCCCGCGAGGCCGCGCCCGCGGCGCCGCCGCCGCAAAAAGCGCGGCGGGACCCGCGCGAACTGGTCACCGAGGCCGCGCTCCGCCACGGCCTGCCCCCGGAACTGGTTCACGCCGTCGCCTGGGCCGAGTCCGCCTATCAGCCGGCGGCTGTGTCGCCTATAGGCGCCTTCGGCATCATGCAGCTGATGCCCTCCACCGCGGCTGGGCTCGGCGCGGATCCGCACGACCCGGAACAGAACGTCGACGCCGGCGTGCGCTTCCTGCGCCAACTGCTGCTGCGCTACCGCAACACGCCCAATCCGGTTCGCCGCGCCCTGGCGGCCTATAACGCCGGCCCGGCCGCCGTGGAGCGCTACAATGGCCTGCCGCCTTTTCGCGAGACGCTCAACTACGTCGAGCGTGTGATCGAGCGCTACTGGCGGCTGGCGCGTCCGGCGCAGCACACCACACCAGCACCTTGAGAGCCCCGGGCGCCGCGGCCCGCTCGAACGCCTGCGCCACCTGATCCAGCGGAAATTCCGAGTCGATCATCGGCCCGACGTCCACCTGCCGCTGCTCCAGCAGTCGCAGCGCCGGCTCAAACCGTCCGCACCGCGATCCGACCAGGACGAGCTCGTCCACCACGACCTTCGCGCTGTCGAGCTCCGCTTTCCCGTGCACGGTGCTCTTGAGGATCACCGTGCCGCGCGGCTCGCAAAGCCGCAGCGCCTCCTCCAGCCCGGCCGCGCTGCCCGTGGCCTCCACCACGAAGGGGAAGCGCGTGCGCGGCGCCGCATCCGCCGGATGGAATCGGATGCCGCGCCGCTCGATCCAGCCCCGGCGCTCGCCATGCCGGCCAATGAGACTGACGCGCGCCCCTGCCTGCTGGAGCACCTGCGCAATCAGCAGCCCCAGCTTGCCGTCGCCAAGCACGGCCGCGCGCGTCCCGCGCGGAATCTTCACCTGATCCAGGATCTCGCAGGCTGCCGCCAGCGGCTCGCAGAAGACGAGCTCGCGCGGACCGAGACCGCCGGGCGCGGCATGCAGGTTTTCTTCCGGCAGCGTGATGAATTCGGCCAGCGCGCCCGCGTGACCGCGAATTCCGAGCACCTTGCGTTTCGGGCAGTGCCGGCGCATGCTGCGCCCGCACCAGGCGCAGCTCCCGCAGGCAAGGTTGACCTCCCCCACCACGCGCCTCCCCTGCCATCGCGGACTTCCCTCGACCACCACGCCGGTGAATTCGTGGCCGGGTATGCCGCGGAAGTCATAATAGCCGCGCAGCAGCTCCAGGTCGGTGTTGCAGATCCCCGTGCATTCCACCCGGATCAGCGCTTCGCCCCGCCGGCGCCTGGGCGCAGGCGTCTGGCGAATCTCCACCCGTCCGCCCTCGATCCAGGCGGCCTTCATTTCGCGCAGCACGCTCCATCATGCCACAGCCTGCAGGCCGTGTATGATGCCTCCATGCAACGCGTGTGTTTCATCCTCCAGGTGAAGAAGGACCGGCTGGCCGAGTACCGCGAACGCCACAAACAGGTCTGGCCGGAAATGTTGGACGCCCTGCGCCGCACCGGCTGGCACAACTACTCGCTGTTTCTCCGCGACGACGGGCTGCTGGTGGGGTACGTGGAAACGCCCGACTTCCAGGCCGCGCTCCAGGGAATGGCGCGCGAGGAGGTGAACGCCCGGTGGCAGGCCGAAATGCGCGATTTCTTCGAGGACCCCGCCGGACGAAACGCCGACGAGCAGATGCGGCCCCTCGAGGAAGTCTTCCATCTGGACTGACGAGCGGACCCGCCGCGCTGCCACGCCGGGATTGTCTACACTGAAAAGTTGCTCACGCAGGAACTCCTCTGTATCCGTCCCGAATGCGGCGCGCGCTTCCCCCTGGACCAGGTCATTTACACCTGTCCGCGCTGTCAGTCGCTCGTCGAAGTCTCGCCGCCGCCGGCGCTCGACCCGCCCGCGATGAAGCGCCTGTGGCGCGAGCGCCGCATGTCGAACGCGCCGGAGGACCGCTCCGGCGTCTGGCGCTACCGCGAGCTGCTGCCTTTTGACGACATGCGCCGCATCGTCACGCTCGGCGAGGGCAACACGGCCGTGCTGGACGCCCCGCGCGCGGCCCGCTACGCGGGGCTTGAATCCCTGCGGTTCAAGCACCAGGGCTTCAACCCGACCGGCTCGTTCAAGGACAACGGCATGACCGCGGGCGCCTCGCAGGCGCTCCGGCTCGGCATGAGGCGCGTCGCCTGCGTCTCAACGGGAAACACCTCGGCCTCCATGGCAGCCTATGCCTCGGCCGCCGGACTCACGCCCATCATCTTCCTCCCGCACGGTAACATCAGCTACGGAAAACTCGCCCAGGCGCTCGAATATGGAGCGCTGACCGTTCAGGTGGAGGCAAATTTCGACGAAATTCTCAGGCTGGTCCGCGAATTGGCGGAAAAAACCGGCATTTATCTGCTGAATTCCGTCAACCCTTTCCGCATCGAGGGCCAGAAAACCATCATGGTCGAACTGCTTGACCAGCTCGACTGGCGCGTGCCGGACTGGATCGTGCTTCCCGGTGGCAACCTCGGCAACATCAGCGCCTTCGGCAAGGCCTTTCGCGAGCTCCGGGCGCTCGGCTTCATGGAAAGGCTGCCCCGTTTCGCCGTCATCCAGGCGGAAGGCGCGGCGCCTTTTTACGACTATTTCCACCATCGCGGCGCGTTCCGCCCGGTGGAAAAGCCGGAGACGCTGGCCACCGCCATCCGCATCGGGGACCCCGTCTCCTGGCCCAAGGCCATTCAGGTGATCGACGAATCCGGCGGCTTCGTCGAAAAGGCCAGCGAGCAGGAGATCGCCGACGCCAAGGCCGTCATCGGCCAGTGCGGCATCGGTTGCGAACCCGCCTCGGCGGCGACGCTTGCCGGCATCCGCAGGCTCGTGGCTGCGGGCGTCATCGGCCGCGGCGAGACCGTGGTCGCCGTGCTCACCGGTCACGTGCTGAAAGACCCGGATTACATCTACCGCTACCACACCGGCCAGCTCGCCACGCCTTCGGGCGAAAGGATCGAGCCGCGTTTCGGCAACCAGCCCGTGACCGCGCCGGCGGACCTCGACGCGATCGCAGCGCTGCTCGAGCAGCACTCCCGCAGCTGAACCGCCGGCTCAGGACCGCGGCTCGCCGCCCGAATAGCGGCGCGGCTCCGGCAGATATTCCACGGTCGGCTGCCGCCGCACCGGCTGCGGATACAGGTTCATCAGCTCGATGATCTCAGCCGGCATGTCGCAGCTTACCGGCAGGCAGTAATCCCGCGCGTCCTCATACGTGATCGGATGATCGTGCGTCCATGTGCCTTCGCTGAGCAGCCGCGCCAGCTCTTCGGCCTTGCCGTCGGGACACTTCCCGCGCAAAAGCTCCTGCACCCCCTCGCGGATCTGGCTCATCGCCTTGCGCGCCTGGTCGGCCAGAATCAGCGTCTCGTCATTGATTTCGGCCACCGGCTTCTGCTCCACCACCTTCAGGATCGACGCCGCCGGATACTGCCCGAGCTGCGGATCCACCGGCCCAAGCACCGCGTATTCGCTCATGACGATCTCGTCAGCCGCCAGCGCGATCAGCGTGCCGCCGGACATCGCGTAGTGCGGCACAAAGGCGGTCACCTTGCCGCGGTGCTTGTGCAGCGCGCGGGCAATCTGCATCGAAGCCAGCACCAGCCCGCCCGGCGTGTGCAGGATGATGTCGATGGGGACGTCCGGATCGGTCATGTGAATCGCCCGCAGCACTTCTTCCGAATCGTTCACGTCAATGTAGCGGAAGACCGGAAACCCGAGCAGGCTCATCGTCTCCTGCCGGTGGATCAGCAGGATGACGCGCGAGTTGCGGTCCCGTTCAATCTTCGCGATCAGGCGCTGCCGCGCCGCCTCGAGCAGCCGCTGCCGCAGCACCGGCTGCAAGGCCGAGGCAAGAAAAAAGAACCAGATGACATCAGTCGGACTCATCGGCATTTATCGCCTCCAATATCCGGGCGGAAGCTCCGGCATTTCCATGAAATATTCGTCGCGCGCCAGCCGCCGGTACGAGCCGCGCCGCCGGACAAAGAACAGGTGCAGCACCACGCCGGCCACGAAACCGCCCACGTGGGCCCACCAGGCCACGCCGCCCACGTTCTGCGGCCCGGCCAGCGCCAGCGTGCCGCTGAAAAACTGCGACAGCGCCCAGAAGCCCAGGTAGGTCACCGCCGGCACTTCAAAAAACACCGGCAGGAAAAACACCGGCAGCAGCACGATCACCCGCGAGTGCGGAAACATGAAAAAATACGCGCCCATTACGCCGGCAATGGCGCCGCTGGCGCCGACGGTGGGAATCGTCGAATCCGGGTTCACCCACGTGTGGACCAGCCCGGCAAAAATCCCGCAGGCGAGGTAAAAGATCACGAACCGGACCGGCCCCATCCGGTCTTCCACGTTGTCGCCGAAGATCCACAGCGTCCACATGTTGCCGATGATGTGCGTCCAGCCGCCGTGCAGAAACATGCTGGTCAGATACGGCCAGTAATCATCGGCAGGCAGTCCGAATACCTGCGCCCACGCCGGGTGCGTATAGCGCGCCGGCACAATGCCGAACCAGTGAAAGAACTCGCGCAGCGCCGGCTCCGGCAAGGTCAGTTCGACGAGAAACACAAACGCGTTGGCAAGGATCAGCATCCAGACTGCGATCGGGGGATGCCGCGAGGGGATCGTGTCGCGAATCGGCAGCATGCGTCAGACGGCCATTGTATCAGGAACGAGCCTGCCGCCTGTGGCGTCAGGGAGGAGAGGAAATCAGGAGGTCCGGCGGACTCTAAGCCGGTTTCTGGTCCCGGCCCTCGCGGGCCGGGCGGCAGTCATTCCTCTGGGCCCGCCATTGCTGACGGGCTCAAGCGACCGACCCGGGAGTCAGGCGGAGCGGGCCACTCCATCCTCCCCTATTTGGTCTTGCTCCGCGTGGGGTTTGCCCTGCCATTCCGGTTGCCCGGAACGCGGTGCGCTCTTACCGCACCTTTTCACCCTTACCCGCCGCGTTGCCGCGGCAGGCGGTATGTTTTCTGTGGCACTTTCCGTGAAGCGCGCTTTGAGCGCGCCCCCCCGGCCGTTAGCCGGCACGCTGCCCTGTGGAGACCGGACTTTGCCTCGGACGCCGGCCGTATCCCCCTTGGGGGACGCGCCGGGCCCGCGACTGCCCGTCCGCCGGGCCTCCTGCTTCCATTGTTCCATACGCCCTGCGGCTGCCGCGCGTTTCGCCGCAGTCACGGCCCGCGCTGCCGCCGCATCTCACGGATTGTACATGCAAATTCCTTGCAGGACTCAGGCCCCGCCTGGGCTACGATCAAAAGAGGAATGACCGGCCAGGACCCAACTCAGGCTGCCGGCACGCGCTCTCTGGCCGGAACGCGCGTCTGCTGCCCTGCCCTGACGGGCGCCACGCCCACCACCTGGTCCGCGCTGCCGCTGGAGGCGCTCGAGCGCGCGCCCTCGCGGCTGGCCTGGACCGCGACGATCTGCGCCGCGCTCACCGTGGCCCTGTTCGCCCTCCAGGCGCACCTTCAACCCGAAATCGCCGCCGTACAGCGCCAGCCGGCCCTGCTCGCCGCCGAGGCCGCGCTGATCCTGGTTTCGCTCCTGATCGTCGCCGCCTACCGGCTGGGGTGGCTGAAGCCGCGCTTCAGCGTCTATGCCGGCCTCTCCTTTCAGCTCATGGTGGCCTTCACCATCGGGCTGTTTGAGACCATCATTCCCTGGCCGCCAGACCAGCCCGTGCGCGGCATGTCCAGCCTGGTGGCGTGGATTCTCGCCTCCTCCCTGTTCCTGCCGGCCTCGCCGGCGCAGGCCTTGGCCGGGGCGTTCGGGTCAGCGGCGATGGGCCCCCTGGCTTATGCGATGGTTCGCGCCTGGGTCCACGACCCGGGCCTCACGCCCAACCGGATCGGCGTGCTCTATGTGCCGCCCTTTCTGGTGGCCGGCTGCGCCTGGTGGATGAGCCGCCTGATCTTCCGCATGGAGTGCTCCATGCACCACGCCCGCGAACTCGGCAGCTATGAACTGGAAGAGATGCTCGGCGTGGGCGGCATGGGCGAAGTCTGGCGCGCCCGCCATCGCCTGCTCAAACGCGAGGCCGCCGTGAAGCTGATCCGCGCCGAGGCTCTGCTGTCCCACACCGAGCGGCAGGCCGACATCATGCGCCGCCGCTTCGAACTTGAGGCGCGCGCCATTGCCGCGCTCACTTCGCCCCATACGGTGTCGCTGTTCGATTTCGGCGTCGACCAGAATGGCAATTTCTACTACGCCATGGAGCTGCTGCGCGGCCTGGATCTCGAACAACTGGTCAAGCGCTTCGGCCCGCAGCCCGGCGCGCGCGTCGTCCACATCCTCCGCCAGGCGTGCGAGTCGCTCGAAGAAGCGCACTGCGCCGGCATCGTGCACCGCGACATCAAGCCGACCAACCTGTTCCTGTGCCGCCTGGGGCTGGAATTCGATTTCGTCAAGCTGCTCGATTTCGGCCTCGCCCGCTGGCGCCTGATGAGCGGCAGCGTGCGCATGACGATGGACAACATCACCACCGGCACGCCCGCCTTCATGGCGCCGGAGCTTGCCCTCGGCGCCAGCGAAGTGGACGGACGCACGGATCTCTACGGCCTCGGCTGCGTCGCCTACTGGCTGCTGACCGGCTCGCTCGTCTTTGAGGAGCCGACACCGACGGCGATGGCGCTGGCGCACGTCCAGAAAGATCCCATGCCGCCATCGCAGCGCACCGAGATCCGCTTCTCGCCCGAATTGGAGCGGATCGTCCTCCAGTGTCTCAGCAAAAAGCCGGAGGACCGCCCGGCCAGCGCGCGGCTGCTGCGCCGGATGCTCGAGCAGTGCCCCGAATGCAGCGGCTGGTCGCAGGAAGACGCCGAGACGTGGTGGCGCACGAACCTGCCCGAGCTGTACGCGGCCCGCTGCCCGGAGCCGGGCGTGGCAGGCATGGCGGTGCTTCCTCCCAGGAGCGCGTAAGTGGCGGCGGCGAGCCAGCGCAGGTTCCCGGCCTGGGCGGCCATGGCCACCGCAGCGCTGATGATGTCGCACCAGGTGGGCGGCAAGTCCATCCGGGACGCGCTGTTCCTCCAGAGCTTCGGCGCCGAGGCGCTGCCCCGCATGGTGATGGCCGCCGCCGTGCTCAGCGTGCTGCTGGGCGTGTTCGGGGCGCGCATCTACAGCCGCTTCAGCCCGGCGCGCGCCGTGCCGCTCAGCTTCCTGGCCAGTGGCGTCCTCCAGATCCTCGAATGGCGCCTCGCCGAGACGAGCCCGCGGCTGGGCGCGGTGGCCGTCTATCTGCACATGGTCGCCTTCGCGGCGGTGCTGCTATCCAGCTTCTGGCTGCTGCTCAGCGAGGAGATGGATCCGGTCCAGGCAAAGAAGCGCTTCGGGCGCATCGCCGGAGCGGGCACCACCGGCAGCGTCCTCGGCGGCCTGTTCGCCGCCAACTGGCCGAACCTCGCTGGCGCAGGCCACGAGACCGCCCTGGTAGCAGCGCTGGGCCTCATTCATCTTCTGTGCGGACTCCTGTTGCTGCGGGCGCCCCACAGCCGCCAGGCGCAACGCGGCCATCCAGCGCTTTGGGTCTCTCCGCGCAAGGTCCTGCGGGCCGCGCCGCATCTGCGCCACCTGGCGGCGCTGGTCGCGCTCGGCACGGCCACGGCGGCGATTGTCGACTTCCTGTACAAGCGCGCTGCCACGCAGGCGCTCGGGCGGGGCGACGCACTGCTGGAGTTCTTCGCCTATTTCAACACCGGCGTCGCGCTGGTCTCGTTCACGCTCCAGACGCTGGCCAGCCGCCGCGCCCTGGAAAAACTCGGCGTTGGCGCCACCGTGGGCTCGCTTCCCGGCATGGTGGCCGCCGGGAGCCTGGCGGCGATGGCGGCCCCGCTGTTCCCCGTCATCGCCGGGTTGCGCGCAGTGGAGGCGTCGCTGCGCGGCTCCTTTTTCCGCGCCGGCTACGAGCTGATGTACACCCCCATCCCGCCCTCGGAGAAACGGTCGGTCAAGACGGTGATCGACGTCGGCTTTGATCGGCTGGGAGATGCGCTCGGCGGGGCCGTCTGCCAGGCGGCGCTGTGGACGCCCGGCACGCCGCTGCCGGGCGTGCTGCTGCTGATCACCGCGCTGCTGGCCCTCATCAACACCTGGGTGGCGCGCCAGCTCGACCGCATCTATGTCCAGGTGGTCGAGCGTGGGCTCGTCTATCGCGCCGCCGAAGCGCTGCTGTCCGGCGCGGCGGACTGGACGCTGGACCGCGAGCTGCTCGAGTCGCGCTACGCCGAACCGGCGCCCTCGCCTCCGCCCCCGCCCCCGCCGGCTCCCATCCAGCCGACTCGGCCTGCGTTGCCTGCACTGATCGACGATGCCGCCCTCTGTCTGGCCGAGCTGCGCTCCGGCCAGGCCGACCGCGTGCGCCGCGCGCTCCAGGCACAGCGCCCGCTCGACCCGGTGCTGGTTCCCGCAGTCATCGATCTGCTGGCCTGGAACGCGATCTACGGGGCCGCCCGCGAAACGCTGCTCAGCGTCCGCTCGCCGATCGCCGGACAACTCGGCGACCGTCTGGCCGACCCGCACTGCGACGTCGCCATCCGCCGCCGCATCCCCTCCCTGCTGCTCGCCGTGGGCGGCCGCAGGGCGATGGAGGCGCTGCTCGTCGGACTTGCCGACGAGCGCTTTGAAGTGCGCTTCCGCTCGGCACGGGCGCTCGACGAGCTCGTCTGCCGTCAGCCGGCACTGGCGCCGCCGGCCGATGTCATCTATGACGCCATCGAGCGCGAGCTCTCCGTCGACCGCAACATCTGGCGCAGCCGCCGCCTCCTTGGGGATCAGCCGCCGCTCGAGCAGATCCCGCACCTCGACGAAATTCTCCGGGAGCGTGCCGACCGGAGCCTCGAGCACCTGTTCAGCCTGCTTGCGCTCGTGCTGCCGCGCGAGCCGCTGAAGGCCGCCTTTCGCTCGCTGCACGCCGACGATGAAGCGCTCCGCGCCCTCGCGCTCGAGTACCTTGACGGCGTGTTGCCCCGCGGACTCGGAGCGCGTCTCCGCGAAATCCTCGAACAGCCGCCCGCCGCCGGCCCGCTGGATGCGGCCCGGGCCGTCGATGAACTGCTGCGCTCGCACGCCAGCATCGAGCTGTCGCTCAGGAGGCGGCTGGAAGCGGAGCAGACGCAGCCGCGCTCCTCTTCCGGTACTCTCTCGCCAGATACATGACCAGCAGCAGCCAGACGACCGTCAGCGCAAGGTTCAGCAGCGCAAAACCGCTGATCGATAGCTCCAGAACGTTTGTCCCAGCCCAGACGATGCCCGCCTGGGCCACGTCGCCGGCGCGCTGGAAAAACGTGTCGATGGCCGCCTTCGCCTTGTACTTTACCTCGCGCGCCGTCGGCAGAAACAGCGCCTGGCGGGCGGTGTTCTGGATGGAATAATCGGCGCTGTTTTCGACGATTTTTAGCAGCCGGATCACGCCCAGCACCGGCGCCGCCAGCAGCAGCGAGTATCCGGTGAACGCGATCAGTGGCAGGACGAACAGCGTGCCGCCAACCCCGAGATGCCGGAACAGGCGCGACACGAGAAATGCCTGGAAAAGAAAACTCAGCGTGTTCACCCAGAAAAAATACTCGCCGAAAAACGCCCCGATGAACCGCCGCCGCGCCTCGGCAAACTCGGGTCCCGCGCCCGCGACACGCGCGGCCTGCTCGGTGACCAGACTTGAAAGCAGAAATTCGCCCGAAGTATTGACCACGTTCAGCAGCAGCACCAGAAACGCGATCATCACCAGGTACCGGTCCTGGAAGATCATCAGGAATCCGTCGCCGGGGCGGAGCGGCTGCTGGCGGGCCAGCAACTGGGCGGCGCCCGCCCGCTCAGAGATCCGGCGGTCGGCCAGCACCGTGAGCAGCGCGCATGCCAGCAGAAGCGCCCCTCCGGCCACAAGCAGCGGCAATGCGCCGAGCTGCTTCACCGCGTCAGCGGCGGCGCGCGCTCCGGCCACCGCGCCGAGCGAGGCGCCCACGCCAATCAACGGAAACAGGCGCTTCCCCTGCGGCTCGGTGTACAGGTCGTTGGCAAATGCCCAGAACTGGGAAATGGCGAACACGTTGAAAATTCCCACCCACAGATAGAACGGAATTCCAATTCGGTTTCCCGCTGCCGCTGCCGCATGAAACGCTGCCAGATTGGCCGCAAAAAAGACGGAAATCCCGCTCAGCAGCCACGCGCGCTTCAGCTTCGAGGCCAACCGGCTATAAAGAGGGATCACGACCAGGAGCAGCAGCGCCTGCCCGGCCGACAGATACGTTTTCACCACCGCGCCCTGCTCGGTGAGAATGAGCGGCTCGCGCGCCGTCTTCAGCAGGTAGTAGGCCGAAAGCAGGAGGAAGATGTTCGCGAACAGCAGCAGCGCGCCTGCGCCTTCCCCGCCCCGGACGTCGGCGAAGAGGCAGAGGAAGCGGTCCAGCCGGCTCGCCGGCCGGCTGTCCAGCGACCGGAAAACCGGGAACGAAACATAGGACGGATGTTCGGGGACGTTCACCATGTGCGCTCGATTCCAACCACCTGCGCGCCACGCAGCCAGACAAAAACCTTCTGTCCCGGCCTCGAGGCCGAGCCAATCTCTGCCATGCAGTATGGGCCAGCCGCGGAAGGGAGACGCGGGCCCGCTGCCAGGGTCCGGCCGGCCTGCCCCGTCCCATTATCGAACTCCCGCCAGACGATCTCATACGGCGCCGGCGACGGCAACCCGTGTTTGGCCGCCAGGTCTTCGAAGACCAGCTCGCCGCCCCGGACTTCGAACCGGTCAATCGGCAACACCTTGCGGAAGTAGGCGCGGCCGATCTTGTCCCGCCGCTCGATCAGGCATCGCACCAGGTATTCCTCCGCCTCCGGGTCAGAGAGCTCGCCCGTGCGCACGATCGCGCGGATCTCCTCGTCGGTAAAATACATCACCTGTTTGGCGCCCCAGAATTCATCGTCCGGCAGGCGGTTGAGCAGCGCCGGATTCGGGTATTCCGGCAGCCATTTTTCCGGGTCGAATGCCCTGGATTCAAACAGTCCGATCGCCGGATATTTCGGGTATTTCGCCTTCGCCCAGTAGGGAACATGAAGCCCGAGAGTTGCCATTTCAATCAGCGACTCGCGCCAGTCGAACAGATAGGCGCCGGAGCGGGGACTGTTCGGGCGGTCGCTGCCGCTGCCGAGGGTGGAGCCGAAGTCGAGCAGGTGATGGCGGATGAATGACTTCCCGCCGCGGCTGATGAGCGTGTCAAGCGTATTGATGGCGCGCGAGTCGTCATGGTTCAGCCATGCAAAGAAGACATGGGCCGCCCGCAGTTCGCGGCGGTGTTCGTGAGGCACAATGTCGTTCGGGTCGTCCGCCCGGGTTCCGAACCAGCGGAAGGGCCCGAGCGGCTGTCCTTCCAGGGCGAGGCTGGCGACGGCGCGGTAGCGCCCCTTCCTGGTACGCGGCGCCTTCAGCAGCAGTTCCGTGAGGTTGCGCGGGGTGAAGGGACGCTGGATTCCGTGCTGGTTGACGAAGGTAAGCCGGTCCTCAATGACCAGGTCTTTCGGGTCGAACTCGACAATATATTCATCGGCCACATGATAGCCAAGAGCGTAAAAAAACCGGTCGGAGATCACCTCGGCCGCCGTCATCATCTCCGGGTTGCTTTTCGGATCGAGTTTGATGAAAAACCGGCGCTTTGTCGCGTCAATCACGGTGAAACCGGGCGTGATTCCTTCGCCCTTGGCCGCGACCACGGTCCAGGGAAACACGGGCGGCGCCATTCCGCCGGGCCCTCGTTGCAGTTCTTCGAGCGTCATCCGCCGCCAGTAGTGGCGGCGCACGTACCAGGCGCCATCCATCGGGTCGCCCAATGTGTTCACGTTCTTTGCGCGGATGGGCGGGCCCGTGCGCGGCTGCTTTTCGCCAGGCGTGGCCAGCACGTGCCAGAACAGGTCGTACCAGTCAGAGAGTTTCCGCCGCGCCGGCCTGCCGGCGTCGAGCGGCGGCGGCTCAACGAGCAGCGGGTCGTCGGGATAGAACTTCTGCCCGGAAACCGTCGCGCCAAAGACGAGAGCGAGTAACAGCTTCTTCATGACGCTCACTGGTAGGGCTGCGTCGACGACGTGCCGAGCGGGCGCATCGGAAAGACGTCGTTAAACTTGAACCACGCCTGAAATCCCTCGCGGCTGAAGCCAAAATCCATGCGCAGAAAAGTCCGGTTCCGGGCGTTGAATCGGAATCCGAATCCGTAGCTCTTTTCCAGCCGGCTGAAATTGAGCTGGCCCCGCCGCGGAAAGACTTTTCCGGCGTCGGTGAAAATGGCCATGTCCAGTCCGGCGAACACCTCCCAGCGGTATTCTGCGTTGAGCAGCAGCGAGTTGCGGTCGCGGAAGCGGAACGGGCGGAACCCGCGCAGGTCGTCCGGGCCGCCGAGCCACGGCTGGAGGTAGAAGGGGACGGACTCGCCGGCGTTTGTGTCTGTGAGCAACGTGCGTCCGCGCAGGGCGATTACGCGCCGTTTGTTGAAAAACGGGATGTACTGTCGGAGCTCGGTTTCCAGCAGTTGAAAGCCATAGCCGGGCCCGCGCCGGTCATCATACCGGTTGAACTGGAAGACGTAGAATCCCCCCGCGCGCGGGCCGGCGGGGTCATCGAGATAATTGACGCGCACGAAGGATCCATACCGGCGAAAATCCGTCTGACGGTCAATGCCCGGCGCCTGAACCGGCGAATAGAGCGCCTCCGCGGAGGCGAACCGGTCGTCCCTGCCGGGCCCGATGTTGATCCACAGAAGACCCGTGCTGCCGCCGAGCAGCACCCCGCGCACGGGCGCCACGCCGAGGCTCCAGTCCACCGAGTTGTCATCGAGAAGATAATTGCTGCGGCCGGTCTTTCTGGAATCCGGCCCGGGCCCATAGTACTGGATGCTCGGATAATAGTGCGACATCGAGAGCATTTCTGCTTCGACGTGACCCTGGAGCAGCTCCCGGGACCTGAGCCGCAGGAGGCCGCGCTGATAGCCGCGCGTGGAGATCTGCCAGGCGGCCTGGGCCTCCAGCCGCCCGTCGAGGAGATCCTCGCGGTAATATTCGGGTCCGATGCCGAAACCGCCCTGGGTGATCATTCCTCCGAGCTTCACCCGAAGGCCGTTATATCCGTAGCTGATCCGCTCCGGGATCTTTCTTTCCTTAATCAGACGGATGCGCTCCTCCCACCGGCTGGCCCGTTCCGGCTTGAGCTGCCGGGCGCGCTGCTCGCGCTCCTTCTCGATCAGTTCTTCCCGTGTCGCCGGCTCCTGGGCGGCCGCACACGCGGCCCCCAGCAGGACCAGTAGCACAACCCGGCGTGCCGTCATCGGAGGCAAGATGTTCAGGATATCAGCCGCGGCGGGGCGCATGGCGGTAGCATTCCATGCCGCTGCGCGTGGCCGCCCGGTCTCGCGGCCTGCGGCCGCTTCACTCTCGCCTCTTACGGCAGCGCGGCAAGGCGTTCTCGGCCCGGGCCGGTTGCCGCCTGACCGTTTCCTGCTCGCGCCGCCTGTCCGCTACGGCTGCTCTTCCTCTTCCTCCGGCTCCTCGCCGAAGCCCGCAGTGCGCCGCAGGCTTTCCAGCGTGTCCCGCCGCGAGGGCAGCAGGATTTTGCGGTAGTCACTCCAGTTGGCGGCGACCAGATAGGTCGCAAACAGAAGCGAGCCCGCCACAAGAAGAGTCACCGCAATGACGGATGTATAATGCAGCCCCTTTAGCTTCTCTCCCTGGAAAAACAGCGCTTCGAATTCCCGGCCGAAATTCATTCCAAAATAGCCCGTGATCATCGCCCCTCCGCCGAGAATCATGCTCAACATCGCCAGGCGGTTGATCGATTCGGTGTTGCGTTGCTGGTAGATCCGCTCCAGCGTATTGTTGAGCTTCTCGATCTCCTGCTCGAGTTCGGCCTTCATTTCCGGCACGCGGAACTCCTCGCACTGCATCTGAAAGTGCTCTATTTCCTCGTCCTTGTTGGCCAGCTCCCGAAAATACCAGTAATTGGAGAAGAGCTGCACTTCGGCCATCAGGCGCGCCACCAGCCGCGTGTCCTCTTCGGTGATGTCATAGGAGCCGAACTTGCGGCTCAACCTCCGCGACACGAGCGCCGTCCGCTCGCTGAAGTCGAGCAGCGTGGCGCGGTAAAACAGCGCGACCACCACCTGGAGGTAGTAGCGCGACATGAACATCCGGTGGATGAGGAAACCCTCGCGGACCAGGTGCTCGTCGCAGTCGTGCCGCCCCAGAACGAGCGTGACATTGGAATAGCTCGTAAAGCCGTAGAGCGTCCCCTGGTGGGCCCATCGCCGGTACACCTGGCGCCGCATCGCCTCGCGCGTAAACCCGGGTTCGTAGCGGTAGCCGTCGCCCCAGCGGTCCACGTACAGGAAGCGCGACATCAGGATTTCGTATTCTTCGCTCTGCTCGAAGCCCGGCCCCACGCTGGCCGGGTCGATCGACATGTACGAATACACCGTCATCCGCTCGTCCAGGAGCGGCTCGAACTCCTGCGTGGAATAATTCAGGAAATACAGCAGGTCGGTGACCAGGCGGCTGAGCGGCGGCAGGTAACCCCGCATGACGCAGCGCGAGAAGCGTTCCTCGCTGATCACCGCCGTCTCGCCGCCGCCCTCCAGGCGCAGCTCCATCCGGTTGGGCACGCGCCCCTCGCGCACCTGCCGGCCGCTGGAAGGATACACCTTCCGCATCATCTCGTTGATCCACAGCGCCTGTGAAACGCCGATGTCCGTGCACTCGACGCCGATGGTGAGAATGCCGATCCCGTTGGCGAACATGAACAGCCGTAGGTCGGTGACCTGCGCGCTCGCCGAGCGGCCGCGCGAGTCGGCGGCGAAGAAGACCAGCCTGCGCCCCGTCTCGCCCAGATGCGCCAGCGGGATCGTATAGACGCGCAGCATGTTCTCCGGCGGTCCTTCGCCGCTGATGCCGTCGCCGACGTCAAAAAACACCCGCCGCACAAAGGGGTGGAAGAACACCATGTCCTGATAGGCGAACGAATCCATGTCGAAGCGGCGGAAAGGATCCCGCTGCCAGCGGCCCAGCTTTCCGGGAACGGGCGAGCCCGCGCCCATGGCATGGTCGTTGATCCACTCGTCCAGCCCGGCGCTCCACAACGTGTGCTTCGACCACACCCGCTGATGGTCCGCCATCACCGCTTCCTTGTCCACCGCGAACGGAAACAGGAAATACGTATGCAGGTGCTGCGCGCGCGGCTCCATCGTGCCGTATTGTACCGTGCAGTGTGCGCCAGCCGTGCGATGATAACGTTGAACCGGCCATGAAATTCGCTGTCATTACCGGCGCATCCAGCGGACTGGGAGAAACGTTTGCGCGCAAGCTGGCGGCGCGCGGCTACGGGCTGCTGCTGGCGGCCCGGCGCGTGCAGCGGCTGGAGGCGCTGAAAGCCGAACTCGAAAAGCAGCACGGCGTCGAAGTCGACTGCTTCCCCTGCGACCTGTCGAAGCCCGCCGAGGCCGAAGGGCTGGCGGCGCGCATCGAGGCGGGCGCCACGCCGGACCTGCTCGTCAACAACGCCGGCTTCGGCACGCTGGGCTTCTTCCACGAAACCGACTACGCCCGGCAGGTGGAAATGGTGAACCTGCACGTGCTCGCCACCATGCGCCTGACCCGCGCCGTGCTGCCTGGCATGATCCGCCGCGGCAGCGGGGCGGTCATCAACGTTAGCTCCGTGGCCGGCTTCTGGCGCAGCGGCGGCAACGTGAGCTACTGCGCCACCAAAGGCTGGATGAACGACTTCACCGAGGGCCTGCGCATCGAGCTCGACCTGCTCGGCTCCCCAGTCAAAGTCCAGGCGCTGTGCCCAGGCTTCACCTACACCGAATTTCACGACGTGCTCGGCGTCGACCGAAACAGGGTGCCCAGGTGGCTGTGGATGGACGCGGGCGAGGTCGTCGAGGCCAGCCTGCGGGGACTCGAAAGCGGCAAGCTGTTTGTGATTCCCGGCTGGCAGTACCGCATCGGCGCGGCGCTCGGCGAGCTGCTGCCCTTCGGGCTGCGCGTGTGGCTCGAGCGGAAGAGCCCGCACAAACGCCGCTGACGGCGCCGTGCGGGCTCCCTGCGCCGGTGCTCAGCCCCGGGCAAGCTGCCGCAACACGTAGGGCAGAATGCCGCCCGAAAGGAAGTAGTCGCGCTCGCGCGGCGTGTCTATCCGGACGCGGACGCGGAACGTCTTCTCCCCGCCCCCCGCATCCACGGCACGCACGGTGGCCACGGGCCCCAGAACATTTTCGATCGAATATGTCTCAAAGCCCGTCAGCCCGAGCGACTGACGCGTCTGCCCTTCCATGAACTCCAGCGGCAGCACCCCCATCCCGACGAGGTTCGAGCGGTGGATGCGCTCAAATGACTCGGCGATGACCGCGCGCACGCCGAGCAGCGCCACGCCCTTGGCCGCCCAGTCGCGCGAGGACCCGGAGCCGTACTCCTTGCCCGCGATGATCAGCAGCGGCACGCCCCGCTTGCGGTATTCCACGCTGGCGTCGTAGATGAACATCGCCTGGCCGCCCGGCTCCATCGCCGTGTATCCGCCCTCGACGCCGGGCACGAGCTCGTTGCGCAGGCGGATGTTGGCCAGCGTCCCCCGCACCATCACGTCGTCGTTGCCGCGTCGCGAACCGTAACTGTTGAAGTCCTTCGGCTGCACGCCGCGGGAGATCAGGTACTGCCCCGCGGGGCTGTTCACCGGAATGCTCCCGGCCGGCGAGATGTGGTCGGTCGTGATGGAGTCGCCAAGCATCGCCAGCACGCGCGCGCCGCGGATGTCCTCCGCCGGAGCCGACGGGTCGCGCATCTGCTCAAAATACGGCGGGTGCTTGATGTAGGTGGAGTTCGGGTCCCAGGCGAAGGTGTCCCCTTCAGGGGTCTGGATGCCCTGCCACATGGCATCGCCTTCAAACACCCGCCCGTATTCGTGCGCGAACATCTCCGGTTTCACGAACCGGTTCACCGCATCCAGCACCTCTTCGCTGGTCGGCCAGATGTCGCGCAGATACACGGGCTGGCCGTCCTTGCCCGTGCCCAGCGGCTCGTTTACCAGGTCGATGTCGATGCGGCCGGCAATCGCGTAGGCGACCACCAGCGGCGGCGAGGCCAGATAGTTGGCGCGGACCTGCGGATTCACGCGCCCCTCAAAGTTGCGGTTCCCGCTGAGCACGCTGGCCACCACAAGCTTGTTCTCCGCCACCGCCTTCGAGACCTCCTCCGGCAGCGGCCCGGAGTTGCCGATGCAGGTGGTGCAGCCGTATCCCACCAGGTGGAACCGGAGCTGCTCCAGGTAAGGAAGCAGGCCGGACTCGCGCAGGTAGTCGGTGACCACCTTCGAGCCAGGCGCCAGCGACGTCTTCACCCACGGCTTCACCGTGAGTCCCTTTTCCACCGCCTTCCTCGCCAGAATGCCCGCACCCAGCATCACCGACGGGTTCGATGTGTTCGTGCACGAAGTGATGGCGGCGATCACCACCGCGCCGTCGCTCACCACCGCCGTCTCCCGCTTCGGCTGGGTCAGCGTCGAAAGGAAATTCGCCTTCACCTCGGACAGCGACAGCCGGTCCTGCGGGCGCTTCGGCCCCGCCATCGAAGGCTCCACCGAGGCGAGGTCCAGTTCGATCGTGTCACTGAACTCCGGCTCCGGCGAGTCCTTCGTCAGGAACATGCCCTGCTCGCTGTAGTATGCCTCCACCAGCTCGATGAGCTCCTTCGGCCGGTTGGTCATCCGCAGGTAGGCAAGCGTCTGCGCATCCACCGGGAAGATGCCGATGGTGGCGCCGTATTCGGGCGCCATGTTGGCGATGGTGGCGCGGTCGGCCAGCGGCAGCTCAAACACGCCCGGCCCGTAGAACTCGACAAACTTGCCCACCACGCCCTTCTTCCGCAGCATCTGCGTCACCGTGAGCACGACGTCCGTCGCTGTGACGCCCTCGCGCGGCTTGCCGTACAGTCGGAAGCCCACCACCTGGGGCAGCAGCATCGAGATCGGCTGGCCCAGCATGCACGCCTCGGCCTCGATCCCGCCCACGCCCCAGCCCACCACGCCGAGGCCGTTGATCATCGTCGTGTGCGAGTCCGTGCCGACCACCGTGTCCGGGAAGGCCATCCCGTCGCGCGCCACCACCGCCGTGGCCAGATACTCCAGGTTCACCTGGTGCACGATGCCCGTTCCCGGCGGCACGGCCCGGAAGTTCGAAAACGCCTTCTGCGCCCACCGCAGCAGCGCGTAGCGCTCGCGGTTGCGCTGGTATTCGAGCAGTACGTTCTGCTCAAACGCCTTCGGCGTGCCGAACTCGTCCACCTGCACCGAATGGTCGATGACGAGATCCACGGGAATCAGCGGATTGGCGCGCTTGGGATCCTTGCCCATCCTGCTCAGCGCGTCGCGCATGGCGGCCAGATCCACTACACAGGGAACGCCGGTGAAGTCCTGAAGGATCACCCGCGCCGGCATGAACTGGATCTCCTGCGCCGGCCCGCGCGGCTCCCAGCGCGCCACATACTCGATGTCGTCACGCCGGACGACCTCGCCGTCCTCCCAGCGGAGGAGGTTTTCGAGCAGGACCTTGATCGAGTAGGGAATCCGGTCCAGCCGGAAGCCCGCCTTTTCCAAAGCGTCCAGCCGGAAGATCTGGTATTCGCGTCCGCCCACGCGGAGGGCGGCGGCGGCGTTGAACGAATTCTTGCTATGCATGGCGTTCAGCTTCATTGTAGCGGGCGCACGCCATGCAAACCGTGCGCGCGCCTACCAGGTGCGCTGCTTGAGGATCTCCTGGATCTGCTCCTTCGGAACCGGCAGCCTGTCCATGTGCTGCCGCAGCCATTCGGTGAAATCCTTCTCGATTTCCGGCGTCCAGCGCGCGTCAATCTGGCCCGGCGTGTACTTGCCCTCCCGCAGCCGCTGGTGGCCGAACATGTCGCGCAGCCGGACGATCTCGCTCGTCACCACCACCTTCTCCGCCAGATGCGGCGGAATGAAGATCACGCCGCCGTCGCGGCCCAGCACCACGTCGCCCGGCATCACCGTGGCGCGGCCGATCCGGACCGGCGCATTAATCGAAATGAGCGTCGAATTCAGCCGCGGCCCCGAGCTGCTGTAATGATGCGACGGGTGATAAAAGCGCACGAAAGAGACGAAATTCTCCAGCTCTTTCAGGCCGGCAATGTCCCGGACCGCGCCGTCATACACAATGCCATTTCCGGATTTGGCGTAAATGGCGTTGCCGACATTGTCGCCAATGGACGGTCCGTCGATCTTCAGGCCGAAATGGTCGCAGACGTACACGTCGCCGGGCTGAAGCAGGTCCACCGGCCACGCGTTGGGCGCGCCCACGCGGCCGTCGCGTTTCCCCTCCGCCTCAATCACACGGTGGATGTCGGGCCGGCCCGGCACCCAGGCGGCCGTCAGCGCGCGGCCGACGAGAACCTTGCCCGGATGGATCTCCAGCCATCCGTCCTCGTACTGGTAGTTGTATCCCTCATTGCGCAGCACCGCCCACGCCTCTTCCAGCGTCACCTCGCGCATTCTCTTCAGAATCCCGTCCGGCACCCTCGGCCGTCCGTCGGGAAAACGTTCGCCCTTCCATTCCGGCGTGTAGCGGATCAGATGGTCCTTTGTGAACACTCCGGGCTGGGCCAGCGCGGCCCCGGCGCCCAGCAATACGGCAAGAACGATGTGGCACTTCATCGCGCGGCTCCTGATGGAGACACTATACACTCCGCAGGCGGCCGCCCGGCCTGTCAGAAGCTCAGCACCAGATGCCAGATCCACGTGTAGGCGAAGGAGTCCAGGTCGTTCCAGATGCGGCGGCAGAGTCCGGCGTCGCCGCGGATCGCCGGGATCTCCATCAGTTTTTCCTCCCAGCGGAAGCAGCGCCGCGGCGGTCCGAGGTCCGGCGCCGGGCACCGCTCCGCGGGCGGCGGAGGCGGCGGAGCGGAGCACGGCGAGGAGCAGTACACGCCATATTCGCGCGTGAATTCCGTCATGGCGCGCACATTTTCCACCCGCGCATCGCTCTGAATGATGGCCGATGCGTCCATGATATAGCCGCCGTTTTCTCCGCAAACGTCAATCAGTTCTTTGCATCTGGCCCGCACCTGCTCTGGCGTTCCAAAAGCGAGCAGCGCATTGGGCACGCCGCCGCTCAGGCAGAACTTCTTGCCCAGTTTTTCCGCGCACAGTTTCGGGTCGCCGCGGTCCATGTGATAGATGATGCTCCCGGCCGGCAGCGTCGCAAACGTGTCCAGATGGGCGTCCCACCGGCCCTCGGCGTAGAACAATACCTGATTGCCCTTTGCCCAGACGGCCTCCACCAGCGGGCGGAACGTCGGCCAGAAGATCGTGTCGAAGTGCTCCCGGGAGATGAACGGCACGCAACTGCGGTGAAGCCACACCGGGACGGGAAGGCAGCGCTCCGGGTCCAGCCCGGACAGGGCGATCTGCCCGAGGTGCGGCATCAGCGCCCGGCAGGCCGCCGCCACTTTCTCAGGGATCTCCTTCAGATCAAAGGCCAGGCCCACATATCCGCGGAACTTGTCGGCCAGCACGTCGAGCGGCGCCTTCAGCATGCCGCTGATGGCGGAAACCGTGCCCGTTTCCTCCTTCATCCGCTGCACCTGGGGGCCGAATGCGGAGAAATAATCGGCCATCGCCCAGGCGCTTTTCACCAGCGCCAGGTCGCGCCGCATCGGGGATTTTTCATATTCGGCCGAGATGCGCGGCAGCCATTTCGTCCACAGAAACGCCACCGGGTCCTCAATGAACTCGTCATATTCTTCGCGCCGCATCCAGGCGTGCTCCATGTCCGGCTCGCGGTACTGAAAGCCCGTGTGCTCGTCGACATCGATGCCCGGGATGGCGTAATAACGCAGGCCGGCCGCCTGCACGAGGCCAGTCCAGACGTAGACCATGTTGGGCACGGCGGCGTCCCAGTCGTAGTCGCGGCAGCAGCGGATTACCGCCTCGAACGCCTGGCGGTAGTCATGCGTTACCTGCTGTGCGGTCATGCCGCAGTGGCGCGCGGTGAACTCGGCGGCGAACGGACGGATGGGCACGCGGTCCGGCCTGCCGTTCCGCATGGCGGTCACATAGCGGTTCAGCCGCTGCGCGTAGAGTTCCTGCATGTCGGCAGCCATGGCTGGAAGTTCCCGCTCCACGATATCAGAGAAACCGGATGACTTCATCTGATTCAGGACGGCGGAGCCCGGCCCGGGGCCGGTTTTTCGATCGTCGGGAGCCACGTGCATGGGCCTGCGGACCTGCATTGATTTCCGTGGGATCAGGCGGAGCGCAGCTTCTCTTCCGCCCGGTGGCGGGTAAAAATCCCCGCGAAATTTCCGTTGTCTTTTGTGGAACGATCGGCGCGCGGAAGCGTCTGAACCAGTGGAAGGGCAAAACGCCCGGGAGGACACAGTGAACCTGAACGAACGCCTTCAGCTCGAAAAGGAGATCCTGGAGCGGATCGACCAGATCCGCAGCCTGGATGACGCGGGGGAGGTGTCCGAAGAGATCGAGCGCGCCATCCTGGAGCGCGAGCTCCGGG
This sequence comes from Bryobacteraceae bacterium, assembly GCA_026002855.1. Classification (NCBI taxonomy): domain Bacteria; kingdom Pseudomonadati; phylum Acidobacteriota; class Terriglobia; order Bryobacterales; family Bryobacteraceae; species Bryobacteraceae bacterium. The sequence goes on along the minus strand of BPGD01000001.1, from coordinate 3,520,432 downwards.
AGCTGGAGTCGCAGCTCGAAGGGGAAGAAGTGCTGGTCGTTCGCCGCAGGCGCCGCGGCTGATCCAACGACTGGCGAACACCCGCCGAAGATTCCTGCGCGGTCCCCCCCAGCCCGGCCGACGGGCTGGGCTTTTTTGTGCCGCCGGCCCCGCGGCGCACCGGACAATTTCCACGGGCGTGTAATAATCGGCTGTGCGCATCGTATGGCAGGGTGAGGCGCAACATGACAATGTCAGCGAGCCCTGCCAGGCAGGAGACACTGCCCCCCATGGCGCCGCCCGACGAATTCGCCGCCCTGTATGAGAAGTACGCGGGCGTCGTCTATCGGACGGCGCTGCGGATCACCGGCCGGCCGGAAGACGCCGAAGACGCCCTCCAGACCGTGTTTCTCCGCGTGCTTCGGCAGGGCCCGCGCATCGACGAAGCCATCGCGCCGGAGCATTACTTCCGGCGCGCTGCGGCCAACGCCGCCCTGGACGTGCTTCGGGCGCGCGGTCACCGGGCCGAGGCGCAGCTCGACGAGAGCCTGCCTCATCCGGCCCCGGACAGCTCGCCGCTGCTCAGGGAACGCCTCCGCCGCGCGCTCGCCACGCTCGAGCCGCAGGACGCGGAACTCTTCGCGCTCCGCTACATCGAGGGAATCTCCAACACGGAAATTGCACGGATGTACGGGCTGGAGCGCTCCACCATCGGCGTGCGGCTGCACCGCATCCGCCGCTGGCTCCAGGAGGAACTCGCGAGATGAAGCGGGAGGGAGACATGAAGGACGACAGGCTGGAAAGAGCCCTGGAAGCGATGCGGAACGAGTCGGCGCCCGCTGCGGAAGAAGAGGCGGCGCGGGCACGAGTGTGGGAAAAACTGATGACCTCGCCGGAGGCGCGCTGCGCCGGATTCCGCGCGATGCTCGAACCGTATGCGGAAGGCCGTCTCGAAAAGAGCCGCCAATGGCTGCTTGAAGATCACCTGGCGCGCTGCGCGGCCTGCCGCCGTGCCTTCGCCGAACTGCGGGGGGCGCCGCGGGTGGTGACGATGCCTTCCGCCCGCCCCTCGCGCTGGCCGCAGGCGCGCGTCTGGGCGATGGCCGCGGGCGTGGCCGCGCTGCTGATCTATGCCGGACGCGACCGGATCGACCGGTGGATGGCGCCTTCCGGGCCGCGCGCGGTCGTCGAGAAGGCCCAGGGGCCGGCCTATGGCCCCGAGAACCAGCCCCTCGCCGCCGGCGCCCCCATCGGCGACGGCGTGCCGGTGCGCACGGCCGCCGGCGGACGCCTGCTGCTGCGGCTGGCCGACGGCTCCCGGGTGGAAGTCAACGAACGCACCGAGCTGGCCCTCATCGGCGCCTGGAGCGGCGCCACCGTGCAGATGACGCGCGGCGACGTCTTCGTCGAGGCCGCCAGACAGCGGCGCGGCACCCTTCGCGTGCAGACACGCGACACCGAGGTGCGCGTCCGCGGCACCGTCTTCGCCGTCAGCTCCGGCCTCAATGGCAGTCTCGTTTCCGTGCTCGAAGGCGCAGTGGAGGTGAGGAACGCCGCCGGAGGACGCCTGCTCAAACCAGGCCAGGTGGCCGCCACGAATCCGGCGCTCGAGTCCACTGACTTGCGCCGCAACTTGGCCTGGAGCACCGAGGCGGAAAAGTACCTCGCGGTGCTGGCCGAGCTCAGCGCCGTCGAAAAGCAGCTGACCCGGCTTGCCTCCACGCCCGCCCGCACCGCGCCGACGGTGCTGGCGGCGCTGCCCCGCGACCCGGTGATCTACATCGCCGCACCCAACGTGAGCGGCATGATGAATGAGGCGCTCGATGCTCTGAACGCGCGCGCCGCCCAGAATGCGGCGTTCGCCGAATGGTGGAACTCGCCCGATACCGCCCGCCTGCGGGACATGCTCGCCGACCTGGCGCGCATCTCGCCCATGCTCGGTGAAGAGACCGTCTTCACCGTCTCGCTGATGGACGCGGGCGCCGCCGCCGCGCTTCTGGCGCCGGTGAAACCGGGGCTCGAAGAAGCGCTCAACGCGGAACTCGAGAAGATCCGCACGGGCCGCGGGCAGAGCTTCGTCTGGCGCATCGCAGCCGGACGGCTGACCCTGGCGCCCACGCAGGCGCACCTCGACTGGGTGCTGCGCACCGCTGGCGAGGGCGCCGCCACGGCCTTCGCCCAGGAGATCGCCGCCCGCTACCAGCGCGGCGCGGGGTGGATGGCCGCCCTCCAGCCGGGCACGCGGCTGAGGCAGACCACGGGCAGGGAGTTCCCGCTGCGATACGTGTTCTTTGAGCAGCGCCGCACGCCCGCGGGCGACGAGAACGAGATGACGCTCGGCTTCCTGCCGGGCGCCTCCACTCCCGCGGCATGGCTGGACTCCGCCGGCAGCTCCACCGCGGCCGAGTACTTCTCCAGGCAGGCAAACATCGTCCTTGCCGGCAGCACGCGCGAGCCGCGGCAACTCTACGACGAAATGGTGGCCCAGATGACGAAACTCCGCCCCCAGGCGCTGGAGCGGCTTCACGAAGTCGAACGCCGCCTCGGCATCCGGCTCGGCGATGACATCGCCTCCTCGCTCGGCACGGACTTCGCCATCGGCATTGAACAAGCCGCCGTGCCTGTCCCCGGCTGGCTGGCGGTGCTGGAAGTGCGCCGGCCCGCCACGCTGGACGCCTCCATCATCAAGGTCGTGGAGGCAATCAACGCCGATCCCGGCACGCAGAACCAGAACCGCCATCTGAGCCTGCGGCAGGAGACCGCGGGCGGACGCACCTGGAACACGCTCACGGTTGGGGGCGCTCCATTCGCCATCACCTGGACCTACCACGGCGGGTTCCTGGTGGCGGGCCCGGAGCGCGCTCTGGTGGAGCGCGCCATCGCCACCCGCGAAGGCGGGCTCACGCTGGTCCAGCATCCCGAATTCCGCACGCTGCTGCCCGCCTCCACCGGGGTCCATCCGGCCGGCTTCCTCTGGGTGAACGTCGCCGAAACGCTGCGGCCCCTGACGGCGGGCATATCCAACCCGGCCCTGAAGGCGGTGCTCGAAAACCGCGGCCCGGCACTGGTCACTTTCACCAGCGACGGCGACGGGGAACGAATCCGCGCCGCCAGTCGTAGTTCCTTTGCGAGCCTGCTGCTCGACGCGATGCTCGCCTCCGGGGCACAATCAGTATCAAGCCCCGCGGCACGCCAGGCCCGGAAGGAACGCAATGTCACAGCCCGTCGTTGAGATCGAAGGCCTCCACGTCGAACTCGGGCGGCGGGAGATCCTGCATGGGATCTCCTGCCGCCTCGGCGTCTCCGGCCGCGGCCGCGCCATCGGCCTGCTCGGGCCCAACGGCGCCGGCAAGTCCACCCTGATCCGCACCCTGCTCGGCTTCCACCGGCCAACGCGCGGTTCGGCGCGCGTGCTCGGCTTCGACTGCCACCGCGAGCGCCGCCAGGTGCTCGAGCGCATCGGCTACATGCCGGAGACGGATTCTTTCGTCGCCTCGATGACTGGCGTCGAGTTCCTGCGCGTGCTCGCAGCTCTCAGCGGCCTGCCCGGACCGGTGGCGCTCGAAAAGGCGCATGAAACGCTGTTCCACGTGGGGCTCGGCGAGGCCCGCTACCGGACGCTCGGCACGTATTCGCTCGGCATGCGGCAGATGGCGCGGCTGGCGCAGGCCATCGTCCACGGCCCCGAGCTGGTGATCCTTGATGAGCCCACCAACGGGCTGGATCCTGCCGCCAGGCGCCGCATGCTCGATCTGATCCGCCAGATGAAGGACGAGCACGGCATGAGCGTCATCGTCTGCTCCCATCTGCTCGCCGACGTCGAGCAGGTCTGCGACGAGGTCGTGATCCTGAAAGACGGCGCGGTCGTGCATCATGCCGACCTTGAGGCGGAGCGGCGCGCCAACCGCAGATTCGTGGAGCTCGAAGTCGAAGGCGATGACAGCGGCCTCGGCGCGGCGCTTGAACAGCGCGGCGCGGCCTGCGTGCGCGAGGCTGCCGGGCTGTGGCGCATCGTGCTGCCGGTGGATCTCGACGTGCGCGCGCTGTGGTCCCTGGCCGCCGCGCAGGGCCTCAGCGTGCGGCGGCTCACTCAGCGGCGGGACACGCTCGAGGAGATCTTCATGAAGGCCATGGGATTGCTGCGGCGCACGCCCGGCGAGGCTGCCGCCAGCGAGGAGGTGGAAATCCATGGCGATCTATAAGCGCGGCTACCAGCGCTACGACGGCCCGCTCGCGCCCCATGCGGCGCGGCTCGGAGTGCTCGTGCGCGACGCCTGGCGGCGCGCCACCGCTCCCCGGCTCGTCACCGCCCTGCTGGCGGCGAGCTGCCTGTGGCCGCTGTTGTGCGCCTTTTTCATTTACATCGCCAATCACGCTGAATTGTGGTCGGGTCTCGACCGGAATTTTGCCTCTATTTTGAGCATTGATCATCAATTCATGCTCACGTTCATGAAAGTACAGGCGGTATTCTCCGTCATTCTGGCGGCGCTGGCCGGACCGGGGCTCGTCTCGCCGGATCTGGCCAATCAGGCTCTGCCGCTGTATTTCAGCCGGCCGATTTCCCGGCTGGATTACGTGCTCGCCCGGCTGGCGGCGCTCGCCGGGCTGCTGAGCCTGGTCACCTGGGCGCCGGGACTGCTGCTGTTTATCATGCAGGCTTCCATGGCGCCGCCAGGATGGCTGGCGGCGAACTGGCGGCTGGGCGCCGGGCTGGTGGCAGGCTTCTGGCTGTGGATCCTCCTGGTGGCGCTGGCGGCGGTCGCCAGCTCGGCCTGGGTGCGCTGGCGGCTGATTGCCGGGGCGCTGGTGCTCGGTTATTTCTTCGTCCTTTCGGGCATCGGTGCAGTGGTCAACGGCATTTTCCGCGTCGAGTGGGGCGACCTGATCAACCCGATTCGCGCTGCCTATGGCGTCTGGTGCGCGTTGCTCGGAGCGCCCATGCCCCAGGGACTGACGCTGCCGATGTCGCTCGGAGCGCTGGCGATGATGGGCGCCCTGCTCGCGCTGATCGTCGAACGCCGGCTGCGCCCGGTGGAGGTGGTCTCGTGAGTTCGCAGGAAATCGTCTTCGAGAACGTGTCCAGGTTCTACGGCGACGTGCTCGGCGTCAATCACGTCGACCTGCGCATCCGGCCGGGCCTCACCTCAATCGTCGGCCCCAACGGCGCGGGCAAGTCCACATTGATGAACCTCATGTGCGGCCTGATTTACCCGGACCGCGGCGAAATCCGCGTCCTCGGCGTTTCCCCCCGCGATACCGAGCGGCTGATGCGCATCACCGGATACGCCACGCAGTTCGACGCCGCTCCGCCCTGGGCCACCGGATTCGAGTTCGTCCTGTCCGGGCTGCTCCTGTTCGGATACTCCTCCGCGCTGGCCGAACGGCTCGCCTGGGCGGCGCTGGAGCGTGTCGGCATGACGGAGGCCGCTCCCCGGAAAGTCTCCTCGTATTCGAAAGGCATGCGGCAGCGCATCCGGTTGGCGCAGGCGATCGCCCACGAGCCGCAGGTGCTGGTGCTGGACGAGCCTCTCAACGGACTCGATCCCGTCATGCGGGCCGAGACCCTGGCGCTGTTCCGCCAGCTCGCCGCCGAAGGCCGCCATATCGTCCTTTCGAGCCACGTGCTGCACGAGGTGGACTCGATCAGCGACTGCGTCGTGCTGCTCGCCAACGGATCAGTCATCGCCGAAGGCGACATCCGCGGAGTACGGGAAGAGATCCGCGAGCGTCCCAGCCAGTTCCTGCTGCGCTGCGCCGACCCCCCGCGGCTCGCCGCGCTGCTGTTTGAACGTGCGCCCGTCGCCGAGGCGCGCCTCCTGGATGAGGACGGAGCGCTGCTCGTGCTCACCCGCGACCGGCGCGCCTTCAGCCGCGTTCTTACCGAACTGGCCGCCGGCGGCATCACCATCGAAAGCGTCGTCCCGGCCGACGAAAACGTGAACGCCGTCTATGAATATCTCATCGGAGGTTCGGCATGACCGCGCGTTTCCGCCTGCGGCAGGCCGCCATCATTGCCCGGCTGGAAGTCAGGCGGCTCTTCCTGTCCCGCCGCGGGCTCTGGGTGTACGGCCTGGCGCTGCTGCCGGCGCTGCTGTTCCTCATCCACGCCGCCGACATGCGCTATCGCCTGGCCCAGTACCGCCGCAGCGGAGTCACCCCGCCCGCCGCCCTCGAAGCCGTTCACACCGGCATGACCGAGGAGCAGGTCATCCAGATCACCGGCAGGGCCCCGGAAGACCGGCAGTGGAGACGAAAGAAATGGACCGAACACCGGGAAGGCGGCCGCCAGATCACGGAAGAACGCGAGATCCATGCGCGGCGGATGGTCTATTTTGACGGCCAGCGGCGTTTCATTTTCTACTTTGAAAACGGCATCCTGCGTGACATTCACCGAGTGCAGATCATGAATTTCTCCGAAGACCGGGAGGTTTTTGCGGCACTCTTTCAGTATTACTATCTCCGCCTCGCCGTTTTCTTCGGCTGCCTCGGAATCTTCCTCAACCTCTTCCGCGGAGAAATGATGGACAGGACGCTGCACTTCTGGCTGCTCGCCCCCGTGCGGCGTGACGTGCTGCTTGCAGGAAAATTCCTCGCCGGCTGGGCCGCCGCCACCGTCATTTTCTCCGGCGGCGCGCTGCTCGCCTTCGCCGCCATGCTGTGGCCGCACATGGGCGCGGAGGCCCAGGCCTACTGGCAGGGGCCGGGGCCGGCGCACGCGTTTCGCTACGCGCTGGCGGCGGCCGCCGGCTGCGCCGGCTACGGCAGTCTGTTTCTCGCCGCCAGCCTCTGGATCCGCAATCCCATCGTGCCGGCGGCCGTGCTGCTCGTCTGGGAAGCGGCCCACGGATTCCTGCCGCCCTTCCTCGAAAAGCTCACCGTGCTCTATTACCTCGACTCGCTCTGCCCGCTGCCCGTCCCGCTGGATCCGAACCTGCCGGCGCTCCTTCGGCTGCTGCTGACCCCCGCCGCCCCGCTTCCCCCCGGCCTGGCGCTGGCAGGCATTGCGCTCTTCTCCGCCCTCGTGCTGCGCGCCGCCGTCGCCGGCGTCCGCCGCCTGGAAATCAACTACAGCACCGACTGAAGGCTTCAGCCCTGAAGTTCGCTCACAATCTCCAGCGCCGCCCGGCGCGCCGCTTCCACCTCTCCCGGCGGAAAACTGATCGCGCCGACGCGCGGATGCCCGCCGCCGCCGTAGCGCTCGCACAGCGTCGCCAGATTGTGCCGCGGAGGCACTTCGGCCCACGGGTTCGACCCCACGCTCACCTTCGTGCGGAAGCTCGCCCTGCTCACTGAGACCGTATAGGTGCCTTCGGGAAACAGGTAGTACGGGATGAACTTGTTGTACCCCTCCAGGTCGTAATTCGTGACATCGAAAAAGATCACGCCCTTTTCGCAGCGGCCTTCGCGGCGGATGATCTCGATCGATTGAAGATGCCGCTCGTACAACGGCTGGAATTTCTCCTGCACCAGCGGATCCTCGAGGATCTCCGCGAGCGGCCTTTCCTGCATCAGCCGGATGATGTGTTGAACCGTCTCCGAGCCCCTGGTGGCCTCGATCACCAGCGTCAGCTTCATCGCCGGCTCGCGCATCGCCACCGCCGCCTCGGCGCTTTCGTAGTCGGCGCCATCGACGATCCCCGCCCACTGCACCAGCTCGTTCAGGTCCGGCGCTTCATAGCCGTACACCGTGCGCGCCACATGGGCGATCCATTCGGTGCAGGATCGGTACTCGGGGTCGAAATAGAACCGCCGCGAATCCTTCTTGCGCTCATAGTCACGCTGGTCCTCCGGCGAAAGGAACGCGCTTTGATGGTGGTCGAACCACCAGGTAAGGCGGTCGCTCGGAGAGTATTTGAAATCGACGATCGCGTTCTCGTCGCCGTCGAAGTCGGCTTCGTCGAAAAGCTGCGACGCCTTGTGGGCCATCCCCGTATAGGCATACTCGGCCCCGTTGTAAAACCGTTCCCGGGTGAAGCGGCTGAAAAAGGCCGCCGAGGCCGCCCCGTCGAAACAGTGGTCGTGGTAAAGGACGCGGACTTTCATGATATGCGCCGAACCCGCCTGTGCGGACGCCTTACGGGACCCGCGGCGAGAGAAACCTTCTAGGTTGCCCCATCCGGGCCGCGCAATGCAAGCCGCGCCCTCAGGGACTCCGGCGCCTCATCTCCCGGCAGGCGCTGCGGCCGGCTCGCCCACGCGCGCGAAAACATACGGCCCCTCCGGGATCACCGCCACGGGCGCGCCCGCCGGCACCGCGCCCGCCAGCGCCTCCAGGGCCGCCGCGGCGGTGGGAAAACTCCGGCCCCACAGCTTCGGGTGATATTCCGCCGGCAGGCCCGGGGTGTAATACCAGACGCGATGGGAGCAAGCCGTGAGCGCAAGTTTTTCGAGCTGCCACTGGTCGATCGTCACCGGCCTCCGTGCAATTTCGGTGAGAAATGTTTCGGCCGAAGAAGACTCCATTAGCAGACGGGAGAACTCGCCCGCGCCGGCGCCTTCGTCACAGGCCGCCAGCACGAGGATGATGCCTCCCGGGCGGACGATATGAGAAGCTGCCGTCACCCCCTTCACCGCCTGATAGAAGGTCAGGTCCAGCGGATAACCGGCCGCGGTCGTCACCGCGGCCTCCACCGGCGCCGGTATCCAGGCCGTCGTCTTTTCGCGAACGAAGGCGACGCCGGCCGCGTGGGCCGCACGCGGTTCGCCGGCGAAAACGGCCGTGACCTTCCTTCCCCGGCCGAGTACGACGTCGACGACGAATTCGTGGCCCGCCATTTTCGCGATCTCCAGCAGTTCCTCGTGGAGCGGATTCTGCTCGAAGGAGCCCTCGACGGCCCTGGGCTCGCGCATGAACCGCGGGCTGTGCAGGTGCCGTATCGTCTCCTCGCCCGCCAGTCCCGGGGCGATGAGCTTGCGGCCCCCGCTAAAGCCGGCCATCAGATGCTGCTCGATGAACCCTAGCGTGATGTGCAGCTCGGCCTCCACGTAACGGCGGTCGATCCAGACGGGCGTGCCCCGGCTGGCCTGGCCCAGATACACGTGGTCGTCCCGCTGCCGTGCGTTGTGGTTCACGACCGGATACGTCGCGGCGATCTCGGGCCCCAGGATCTCTTCCAGCTCCGCCGCCGTGGCCGGCCGGTGCAGCCCCGTCGCGATCAGAATGCGCGTCCGCTCGGGCGGAATGCCGGCGCGATGCAGCCGTTCCAGCAGCGGCGGCAGCGTCAGCCGGTTCGGCGCCGGCCGCGTGATGTCGCACACCGAAATGGCCGCCGACTGCCGTCCCCGCGCCAGCTCCTCAATGGGCGGCCCGGCCACGGGCGAATCCAGCGCCCTCTCGATCGCCGCGCGCTCGTCTTCCAGCGGCTCGGCATAACGCGGCTCCAGAATCTTCCACTCCGGCCCCGGCGGCAACTCCGCCTCAAGCCCCGTCCTTCCAAATGCGAAGTGAACCCGCATACCCGCACCCTAACACAGCTCCCCCTCGGCTCAAGGCCGCCAGCCTCCGGCTGCACGCATACGCCCCCGGGCGCTACACTCATGCCTGATGCTTCCCTTCCTCCGCCTGCGCGCCTGGCAGGTCGCCGCCATCTCCATGCTGGCGATCCTCGCCTGGTGGACCCTCGCCGCCCGCTACGTCTACGCAGGCCACTGGAACGCGCTCTATTGCACCGGCTATGCCGTGCGGATGCCCGAATGGCTCACCAGCCGCGAGCCCCTCTGGTTCTGCCCCGGCCCGGGGGGCTATGACGGGCAGTATTTCCACCTGCTGGCGCACCAGCCGCTGGAATTTCGCCAGTTGGCCCCGTGGCTGGACGCGCCGCGCCTTCGCGTGCAACGCATCCTGCTGCCGCTCTCGGCCTGGCTGCTCGCATTCGGACGATTCGACTGGGTCGACCCGGCCTACTTCTTCCTGATGCTCGTCTGGCTCGGCGCCGGCGTCTGGTGGACGGCGAGACTCGCCGAACTGCGCCGGGCCTCGCCCTTGTGGGGATTCTCTTTCCTGCTGCTGCCCTCCACCCTCAGCAGCATCGACCGCATGCTGGCCGACGGCCCGCTGACGGCCGCCGTGGCGGGATTCCTGTATGGGATCGAAACAGGCCGCTGGCGCGCCGCCTGGACCGTAGCCGTGCTCGCCCCATTCCTCCGCGAAACCGGAATCCTGCTCCCGGCCGCCGCCGGCGCGGTCTTCCTCTGGCGCCGCCGCTGGCTCACCGCCGCCGCCTGGATGGCCGCAGCCGTGCCTTTCCTTCTGTGGATCCATTCCCTGCGAGATCTGCCAGGGTCACTGTCCATGAAGTGGGCAGGCTGGTTTCATTCCATCACCCAAATCATCCTGTTCCCCGACCCCTATGAAAATGTCCCGCGCCTGCGCCATGTGCTGCATGCGATGGACCTGATCTCGCTGGCCGGTTTCGTCCTTGCTCTGGCCTGCGCCCTGGTCCTCTTGTGGCGCCGCCGGCGGGAAGCGGAAAATCCCCGGGCATTCGCCTGGATGAGCGGCGCGCTCTTTGCGGCCGCGGCGCTGACGCTCGTGCACCTCGAGCCCCGTCATGCCTGGGACAACTTTTACTCCTACGGCCGTGTTTTCAGCCCCGTTTTTCTCATCCTGCTGCTCGATGGACTGGAGCGCCGCCGGGCCGCCCTGCCGCTCGCCTTGACGCTCCCCACGACCGCCCGGGTCGGCCTCTATTTCGCATCCCCCGCCCTCAGGATCCTCCGTGCACTGACGGGTCTCTGACGCCCCCCTCACATGTACTCAGGCACCGGGATGCCCAGCACGCGCTCCAGCGTCCACTCCAGTTGCCGCTCGAAATACACGGCCAGCCAGAGCAGGAACGTGCGCTTCTCCGCGTCCTGCTCGGCCAGGATCGGGTAGTCGTGATAGAAGGAGTTGAACGCCTGCGCCAGTTGGAACGCATAGCGGGCCACGTGCGACGGCTCGCCCGCCTCCAGCGCCGCCTCCAGCGCCGCTCCCGATCTCGACGCCGCCAGCAGCAGTTGCCAGAAGTCCTCCGCCTGCAACTGCCGCGCCATCGCCTCCGCGTCCAGTCGGGCGGCAAAGTCCGGCAGCGTTTCGCCGCGCTCGGCCAGCTTTCGCAGGATGTTGCGCGCCCGCACCGCCGCGTACTGCACATACGGCCCGGTCTCGCCCTCGAAGCTGAGCGCCTCCTGAAGGTCGAAGGCGATCACCGTGTTCCGCGTAAACTTCAGCAGGAAGTAACGCAGCGCGCCCACCGCAATCTGCGTGGCCACCCGCAGCCGCTCCGGTTCGGGGCGGTCCGGATGGCGTGAGTCCACCTCTTCCTTCGCCTTCTCGATCAGCTTGTCGATCAGGTCGTCCGCCTTGACGCCCAGCCCGCGGCGGCCGCTCACTTCCACGTAAGGCCGCTTCCGGTCTTCATCTGAAAGCGGAATGCCGAGAATCGCGCACGTGCGCGGAGAAAGAGCCACCATTTCATAGGAAAAGTGGATCGATTTTTCCGCCTGCTCGTGATATCCCAGCGCCCGCAGCCCGGCCACGACCACGTCCTGAAGGTACGCCTGCCGTGAATCAATGACGTTATAGACCTCACTGCCGCGGCCGAATTCCGGCGCCGGAATGTCGCACGGCTCGTCGGTCGCCACCCACGCCCAGTGCCCGTCCGGATACTGCCGCAGCGGCCTGTAGTGAAAGTCCAGCCCCAGCAGGCCGAACTTCCACAGCTGATAGGCGATGTCCTTGCCCACATAGGTCACCGTGCCGTTGGAGCGCACAATCACCTTCGCATCATCGGCGGAATCTTCCCCATTTTCCGCTTTTTGACGGAAATGCGAGGCCGCCATCACCCAGCAGCCTTTGTTTTTTCCTTCCTCGGCGTAATAAATCGCCCCGCGTTCTTTCAGCAGTTCAAAGGCTTTCGCCCAGAATTTCAGGTGCAGGATCTCGCTCTCCCGCGGCAGCACGTCGTAGGCGATGCCGAGCCGCCACATCGTGTCCAGATGACAGTCGACGATCGCGTCCGCCACGATGCGCGCGATCTCCGCCTCCACGCCTTCGCCGTGCTCGATCGCGTGCAGCGCGTCCCTCCGCCATTCAAGCGCCTGCGGATGTTCGGCGTAATACTGCGACACGCGGGCGTAAAGGTCCCAGCAGTAATAATCAAATTTCGGCCGCCCCGACAGCGCGCGGACCTCGTCCGGCATCTTTTTCTCCAGGCGGTGGAAGCCCACCACGACATCGGCCACCTGCACGCCCGTGTTGTCAATGTAATTCTGCACCTCCACGCGCCGGCCCGCGGCGCGCAGCATCCGCACGAACGTGTCCCCCAGCACCGCGTTGCGCAGGTGCCCGATGTGCGCCGCCTTGTTCGGATTGATGTTGGTGTGCTCGACGATGACCTTGCCCGCCGCGGCGGCCGCCTCCGAGGCCTGCTCCCGCACTTCCAGCAGCGCCCGCCCGTACCAGCCCCGGTCCAGCCGGATGTTGATGTATCCGTTGCCGGCTACCTCCAGCTTCGCCACGCCAGGTATCGCCGGCGCCTGCGCCGCGATCTCTTCCGCTATCGTCCGCGGCGGCCGGCGCAACTGGCGCGCCAGCCCGAAAGCAACCGGCAATGCACACTCCCCAAACGAAGCCTGCTTCGGCTGCTCGATCACCACCGGCAGCTCCGCGCCATACCGCTCGCGCAGGAACGAGGCAAACGTCTCCCGGATCTGCTTCTCAATCAGATGAAACACTGTCTGTGGAACCCTTTGAAAGTGAAGGCTGAACCTTCCAGTGTAACGCCTGCGCCGCCTCCCGGCCCAACGTGGACCGAATTGGTCCAGGTTGTGGTAGACTGAAAGCGTGGCCAAGGTAACCTTCCTTCCCGAGAACCGGACGGTCGAGTTCGACCTCGAGAGCCTGCCCTACAAGGAGCACGGAAAGCCCAAATCTTTCCTCGATATCGCCCTGAATTTCGGTATTCATCTCGAGCACGCCTGCGGCGGCAACTGCGCCTGCACCACCTGCCATGTGGTCGTGAAGAAGGGCGCGGAATGCCTCAACGAGATGGAAGACGATGAGGCGGACCGGCTCGACATGGCCGCCGATCTCCAGCTCGGCAGCCGTCTCGGCTGCCAGGCCCACTTTGTCCGCGACGGCGAGGTCGTGGTCGAAATCCCTTCGTGGAACCGGAACTACGTCAGCGAAGGCGGCGGATCCATCAACCTCGGCGACGCCATCCCCGCGGCGAAGCGTTGAATCCGCGCGCGCAGGCCGCCGCCGCGCACAGACTCAGCCCACCCATTCCTGCCACTGGTCGAAGTCGAGCTCCGCTTCCAGTCGGACCTCGCGATCCGCGGCCTCCAGCCTCGCCCCCCGGATCGCGTCCAGCGCGGACCCGTGCTGCCGCGCAAGGGAAGCCATCTGGCGCAGCGCCTCCAGGCCGTCCCGCACGGCGCGCGCGTCGGCCGGCGTGCGGAACAGGCCCCGGGCGCTCACAATCAGGGTCTGGCCGGCGCGGGCCGTCAGCCGCAGTTCGTCGAGGGAGTCAAACAACGGGCCCGCCTTCAGCGGCAGGCCGCCGTCCGAGACCGCGCGCAGCCCGTCGCCGCCCCGCGCCACCGCCCACAGCTCGCAGATCGGCAACTCCTCCACCATCCGGATCAGCGCAAGCGGCGGCTGCTCGTCGGCCCGGTCGCGCGCATCCACGATCCGCTCACAGTCTGCCGTGCGGCCCAGGATGGCCACGCCCGGCCCCAGAAACAGCACGCCGGTGCCGTCCCGCTCCAGCAGGTAGTATGTCTTGTAACTTCGCTTGACGACGCCCGGCTGCTGGAACCGCGGCTCCTGCCCGAACGCCCCGCCGAACTTGCCCCGCAGGAACGCGACCGAGCCTTCCGGCCGAAAGCTCCAGACCACCTCCCAGACGTCCCGCACGAGGTCCATGCCCGTGCGCTCCTCGAAGCGCCGCAAGGCCGCCGGACGGCGCCCTTCCACAAACGGCCGGAACCATGCCGTCTTCTTCAGCCGGTCGATCCGCAAACCGGCCAGCGCAAGACTTCGGCCAGGCAGCAGTGGCGCAATCGCGGCATCCACCCGCGAATGCATCGGTCGGGAACGGCAGGCGGCCAGTGCGCCCGCGCAGAAAGCAAGAAAGCTCCGCCGGCTCGGCGGAGCTTTCGCAAAACCTTCGGCGGGTGGTGCGGATGAGAGGACTTGAACCTCCACGGGGTTGCCCCCACTAGAACCTGAATCTAGCGCGTCTGCCAGTTCCGCCACATCCGCACAACTGGCCTGCCTGTCTCTATTGTGTAAAACCCCCGCCAGTGGTGTCAAATTTCCCGCCGAACATCTTCACTCTCCAGGCACATGGGGACCCGCCACGGTCCAGGATGACCACTGGCCGCGGATGGAAGGAACTGAAACAGCTCCTCCAGAATTGGCCGCCGTCTGGGATTCGTACGCCTTCGCTCCGCTTCAGTTCCCGAACCCTGGAAGACAGGGCGCGCCGTCGCCCCTCTTCGCTCTATTGGAAGATGGCTTGGCGGCGCCGGCGATGAAAAAAACAGAAAGGCACAAGGATGTTTCCGGCTGGAATGTCGGTGATGAAACTCCCATCCGCCGGAGGTGTTCCTTGTGCCCGTCTCACCATGAGATGATTCGCTCGCCCAGGCCAGGCTTCGATTTGCGCTATCGCCTGGTCCAGACGGCGCTCCAGCGGGGCATCCATGCCGCCTGCCGCCGGCTCTTCCTTCTGAACGGCGAGGGAAGAGCGCCGGGCCCCCGAGAACAAGCCCCATGCCCCAGGGAGACATACGCAGGGATCAAAATCATCAGTGGCGGGCAGTCGTGCCGCGGACTGCTCGTTCTTGAGAGCTCGCGGCCGGTTGGCGGAGCTTGTCGAATCTCGGTAACCAGGCACCCGTCCGTGAAGCGGCCAACTGGTTCGTATCCTGGCGGGGAATTCCAGCCTTGGGCGCCTGGCCCGGCAGGAGCAACGGCCCTATAAGAAACAGAACGCCCACTCTCCTCCTCATGACGAGATGCCACCACGCCAGTTCAAGCCAGCCCAGTCTGGCGACTTCAAGGCCGGATCACGGCGCGGACGGACCGATGGGAGCCGTGGCTGAGTTCGATCCGTTCGCCGTTGTTCAGGCTGGAGCGGAACATTGCGACCGCATTGACGAGATTGGCTGAACCCGGCACCAGACAGACGAGGCGGTAGATGCCGGGCAGGATGCCCGTCAGGACGGCACTCCCTTCCTGATCGGCCTGCGTGAAGAAGAGATCCACGGCTGATGGCGTGTCCGAAAACGGATCGCGGCCGAGGAGGATCGAAGCGAAAACGGCGGGTCGGTCCTGGTCATCGACGGCTTGCACGGCCCATTCCGCCGCTGTACCGCACCCGATTTCCTGGACGGTTTTTTGAAGGCGGGCTCCAGGGCAAGCAAGGCCTGATGAGCCTGCCGCGGTCGACCTTCTACGAGCAGCGCCGGCGACAGGCTGCACCTCTGCCGCGCGTACAGCGGGGCCGACGACGCGCTACGGCGATGAGCAACTCGTCGGCGAGATCCGGCGCGCGATCCAGGAATCGCCCTTCCACGGCGAAGGCCACCGCAAGGTGTGGGCCAGGGCTGCGCCTGAGCGGCGTACGCACTTCCCTGCGGCGCGTGCTGCGCCTGATGCGACAACACCAACTGCTCGCCGCCGCAACGCCAGCCGCAACCTGCCGCGCCCCGCACGCCCGAAGAAGGCGCCGACACAGCCGTATGGCTCGCCACCCTGCCCCCCGATGGCCCAACGGGCGGCTTCTTCCGCGACCGCCAACTCATCCCCTGGTAAGACAGGGCCGCCCTCTTCCATCTGCGCGTGGAAGATGAAAGGAAAGGCTTGGTGGCGAAGGTGGGGGTCGACACCCTTGCAAGTCTAAGTGACTGAATAATGACAACTTGCGCAACAACATTTTCTCCCTCAATTGTTTGCGCAAAGGACAATTTTCTCTCGCGTGCCTGATTTTGGCTGCTTCGGGACATCAGGATCGACACCAAACCGACACCATGAAACACGTAAGTCATTCTGTTTCAGTGGGTTCGAGAAATCCGTTCGCAGCCAATGAGTTGCAGTTATCAATGTATTAGCTGGCGCTCTAGAATGAGAGCCGGTGTTTGAAGGCGATGGCCGGTAATCCCAGTCTCGACAAAGCTGCCCTCGCGGGACTTATCACAGCCCTTAGAATCGTCTCTCTGACAGCCAGTTGAGGCCACTTTCGACGGCAATCTCCAGCGCCTTTATTGCCCCTCGGCATGCGATGGGCATTTGCCGCGCCGGTAGGAAGGGTTCCTGCCCCGGATGGCGCTCGCCGAGGCATTTTTGGCCAAAGCTCCTCCGGCAATCCCTCAGAATCACATTCGGTTTCGGTTGGCTTGAAGGGTCTTGCACAGTTCAAAACCGCAGTTGCGCCCACGTCTGCCAAAACATCGCTTCGAGCGGAGAACCCTCCACCATCGACAGCCAGATCTTGTGCGCCGTCAGCCGGATCGGCGTCCCAATCTGGAGCAACCTCAGCTGGATCGTTCCCGCCTATGCCCGCTCCATCTCCGTCGTCGGCAGCCCAATACGCCGCAGCGCTTGCATGAGCACGTTGGCGCAAGCCGACAGGTCCAGCCGCACCTCGTTGGCCTTCATGGTTTCGGCGCTCACCGGCGGCGCAAACAGCATAAACTGCTCTTTATGTACCGCACCCGATTTCTTGGACAGTTTTTTGAATTATTGTCATGCGGCGGGCTCGAGGGCAAGCAAAGCCTCGTGAGCCTGCCGCGGGGATTGGAAGTGGAGGCGTTCGACCAGCCACTGCTCGTTGTAGCGCTGGCGGAATTCTTCCAGCGCTTCGGCCAGTTCCTCCAGGGTCTCGAAGTGCCGCACCCAGAGAAGCTGCTCCTTGAGGGTACGGAAGAAGCGTTCGATGCAGCCGTTGCCTTCGGGCTCGCGCACGAAAGCGGGTGAGGACTCCATGCCGAGAAAGCGGATCTCACGCTGAAAGTCGTCACTCATAAATTGAGAGCCGTGGTCATGACGTAGCTTGACGCCCAGGGCGATGCCTTCGCTGAAGCCTCCGAACTGTTCGCGCACCGCCTAGCGCACCGGCTCCAAGGCCTCGAACCGCGTGCCGCGTTTGGCCACGTGGATGCCGAGGCAGAAGGCCGAGCAGTGGTCGATCATGGCGAAGATGGGCACCTGCCCGTCCCGGAGAGTGAAGCCGGCCGTCGAGTCGATGCCCCACATCCGGTTGGGCCGTCGGACGAGGATGGTGCCGTCGTGCCGTTTGGCTCGACGGGCTGCTGCTGCCGTTGCGGCGCCAGCAGTAGGTGTTGTCGCATCAGGCGCAGCACGCGCCGCAAGGAGGCGCGCACGCCGTAATGGCGCAGCCGCGCCCACACCTTGCGGTGGCCCTCGCCGTGGAAGGGCGATTCCCGGATCGCGCGCCGGGTCTCGCCGACGAGTTGCTCATCGCTGTAGCGCGTCTTCGGGCCGCGCCTAGCGGGCAGGCGCGGCGAGGCATGCAGGCGGCGCCGCTGATAGAACGTCGACCGCGGCAGGCCCCAAGCCTTCAGCACCCGAGCCCGCCCGTAGCAGCGCTCTGTGGAGCACGACCGGGTGCGGCTCATTTCTTCCACCTCCACTTGAGATATGGCTTCTCGCCCTCCATGCGCCGAATGCGCTCCCGCAGCAGCTCGTCCTCCATCGCCAGATCGGCGATGACGGATTTCATCCGCCGGCCCTGCTCGTCGACCAGATCCTCCTGCCGGATCTTGAGCCCCTCCTCGCCGGCCGCCAGAAAAGCCCCGCGCCACTGGCGACAGGGTCGCCGCCGTGACGCCATACCGGCGGCCCGTGGACTCCAGATCCGTGCCGCGGAGCAGCTCC
This sequence comes from Bryobacteraceae bacterium, assembly GCA_026002855.1. NCBI lineage: Bacteria > Pseudomonadati > Acidobacteriota > Terriglobia > Bryobacterales > Bryobacteraceae > Bryobacteraceae bacterium. The sequence continues at coordinate 3,502,566 of BPGD01000001.1, read as the reverse complement.
AGCACCAAGCTCATCTTGCGCTTGGCCGAACAACGGCCCTTGCCGCCGCGGCCGGATTCCGGCCCCGCTTCAATCGCCCTCCGGGCTCCTTGCGCGGGCCCGGAATCCGCTTGTTTCGTGTTGGACATACTGCTTCTCCATATCGCAAATCAGTGTCCGAGGAAATCGTGGGGCGGGGGACTGGCGGCTGTCATTCAAACGGAGCTGATCTTCTTCGTCGCGGCACGATATGAGCGTGGCTTGGCTTTGTTTGGGTCGTAAGGCAATCGAACTTATTGACTCTCGCATAATATAGAGTCAATCGAGGGGTAGTTCGGCTTGCTGCCAGAAGGCTCCGAGGAGGCACCTGCGCTTCCGCTTGATCTTCTTCAGCTCCATCCGCGCGACCGCCCCAGTTGCCAGAATTCCCGAGGACAGACGTTGGCCAGCTCATGCTGCTTCCAGCAGGCCCAGAGATACTCGACGGGATTCAACTCTGGGGCATAGGCCGGCAGGAACTCGACCTCGATCCGGTTCCCGCTGGCCTCCACCCAGCGCCGCACCAGCGCGCTGCGGTGCGCCGGCAGCCGGTCCCGGATCACCAGCAGCGGTCCGCGCACCTGCCGCTTCAGCGCATCCAGAAATTCCACCCCCTGCGGCGCACGGATCGACCCAGGATGCAGCCGGAAATAGAAATTCCAGAAGGTCACCCCGGACCCGGCGGACAGCGTCTTCCAGCTGAAGCAATCCTGGAGAACCGGCGTCTGGCCACCCGGCGCCCAGGTGCGCACCCGGTGCGGCCGCTGGCTGATGCCGCTCTCGTCTATGAAGACGACCGACCGTCCCTCCCTGCGGGCATTTTTTGAATGGCAGGCCAGCGCTTGCGCTTCCATGGCTCAACGGCCTTCTCGTCGCGCTCCACCGCCCGCCCCATGGGCCTCTGGCAACTGAACCCCATGGCCCGCAGCAGCTTCCACACATGGCCCGGATGATAGCGGACGCCAAAGCGGGCTTCGATCACCTCGGCCACGCGAGGACAGGTCCACAGCGGCGTAGGGTAGCCGACGGCTTCCGGGCCGGCCAGCAGCCTTTTCTCCAGCTGCCGCAGTTGCGCGGCGCCCAGATTCGGCGGCCGGCCCGGCCGGCCCGCCTGCCGCATCGCCTTCCTGCCGCCCTCCCAGTACTGCCGCACCCAGCGGCTCACCATCTGGCGGGCGACCCTCAGCTCGCGTGTGATCTGCGCCTGCGGCACGCCCGTGATGAACGGCCCGAGCCCTTCCAGCCGGTGCTCTCCAGCGCCTCGAAATCCCGTCTCTGGCCCAGCGGATTGCCCATATGCATACAGATGCAAGGCCCCTGAAAAGGTGACACCATATTATGCGAGATTCAGTAATATAAGAGAAAAACTAAAGCTCAGTGCGTTCTTACATCTCCTGGATAGCGAGCGCTGACAACATCTAAAGGAATCCCGTGTGCACTTTTCTTCGAAAACGTCGTCAAGGCAAATCATAAATTACTCTTCGCCATCGTTGGCGCCATATCTCAATATTAAAAGACCTTGCAACTTCATAAGCGCGTCCGGCTATTTCCTTCAGCAGCCTACGATCGAAATACAACTTTTCAATCGCGGAAATAATATCGCCGGCCCGCGGCGATATTAAAATACCATTATAACCATCAATCACAATATTCGGGAGACCGCCTACATTCGAAGCGACAACGCCACAGTTCGATGCCATCGCCTCAAGACAGGAGAGCGACGTACCCTCGGAATATTGTGTAGGAATAAGTACGATATGGGCCCTGTGATAAGCCTTGGGCATATCAGTGGGTTCCAATTCTTCCCATAAGACCCTGCGGCCAAAGACTGACTGAAGAGTCCTCACAATTTGCGCCTCTCGCGGAGAATCAGCCTGTCCAATAAACTCAAGCCTAACATCCGCATGCCGCCTCAAAATACTGTAGAACGCCTTCGCCGCAATGTAGAGGCCGCGCGCCTCATACAGGCGTCGAGGGTAAGAGCAGACAAGTTCCCCTTCGAAGTCTTTATCAACGAATTGAAAGGCCTCTGTATTCACATAATTTGGTATAACCTCGACCTTCTTTGACAGCGAGTAATGAACGGTACGAAGCCAATTCACAAAATTAGTATCTACTGCAACTACAGTTGAACACCTTGTGCAGGCTTGAAGAAGACCGGTGAATCTCTCCCTTGACAAACTTTTTATCGTAGTTCGCTTATGATCCCAATGAATCCCATGGTTGATACCAACAATGCGCTTGTGTTCGACCTCCTGGGCTAATTCTACAGGCGATGCAATCACCAATTCCGCATTTTCACAAAACCTTGCACTTTCAATCGATATGCTACGAAAGTCATATCCAGATTTAACGGGAATACCCTTAAGCTTATGTCCCTTAACTACCTTCTCAAAGGGCGCATGAGCTCCCTGCAATAAGAGAACGTGATATCCCTCAAGCGCAAGAAGGTCGGCTAGGTCAATCACATATCGCTCGGCTCCTCCATTGTAGCAATGCTTGCCATGCCAATCGTAGAAGGTCGCATTCAAAATGACAGCCAGTTTCTCGGAATGCACGACTTGGTAATAACTTGCTGGTTTTTCTAATGTCAGCCTATCAGCATTGCAAGCAACATCAACCATCAGAGTTGTGTTATCTTCGCGTACACTATGAGGGACCGAATCACCTGAGGGCTCTTTTACTAAGGGTGAGATAAATGCGTGATTTGATGTGCTCTCAATGGGTACTACAACTCCATCCCCTGCACCCCATTGCCTCGTATAAATACTGTGCGATATACTGAGATAACTGTCAAGTGTAAAAAGGGAACTTGCTTGAAGAATAATGCTCGATGGGTACTGAATCACATCGGCGACAATCGGCGGCAAATTATTTTCTGGTCCTAAGGGAACTATGAAGGAGCTGCCGGCAAGAAAAAGACATCCATTCGACTGTTTTTTCTGAACGCTGTTTAACAACGGCCAATCTAGCCGCTCGTCAGCTCTATCGAGGGATACAATTCCAAACACTTTGGACGTGGGAGGCGCGGCAGGATTGGCCACGTGTAAGACTTGAAATTTTTTTTCTCGTTCCCCGTTAGCGTGAAAACAAGAGTGCTCATTCTCACTTACTGGCTCCGTGGGTGCAGCATTGGGAAGATGGACCGCCAACCTTAGCAGTTTTTCCGCGTCGCGTTGTGCAATGGGCGTTTTAGGTATCATGGCCATCAGTGGACCTTGGTCAAGATAATAAATCGTCTTGAGTCGCATAAAGGGCTCCAAGCTCATTGCCAGAGGGCTGAGCGCAATTATCGTGAGATTGTAGCCACTTAAAGCTCTCAGAGCCGCTGCCACTGAGTTTGTCTCAAGTACATTTTCTGATATGGAAAATAGGTAAGGGTCTGAAAATTGCAGTCGAAGAAATATTAAGGATTTGTCGCGGAACATTTTTATGAGGAAATCTCGATATAGGCGAGCTGAGAACAATGAATCTATATCGGAAAAAAGCACAAGTACGCAGTCGTTCCTGGCGACAACATTGTGTCGGATCGCATCTTCAACTGCTCGCTCACACCCACGTTCGGCTAGCTTGCTTGAGTTTTCAGCCATTGCAACAACAGCTCGCCTGAGGTCCTCGTAATCTTCTGCGGCATAACTGGCTCTCCACATCTGTACGCGTTGGGGTAGCAGGATGGCCAGGATAAAGTGCAGGCTCTCCTTGATTGCCCGCAATATACCTTGCTCACTACAGACTTCACGAAAGGACCTATAGTACCCAATAAGTTTGCTGCATAGGCCCGCGGTTTTAAAATCGTGGCTTAGCAAGGCTTTGTTTGGGGCGGTTGGAGGTGTTATGATTGCGCTGAACGCCTTATGTTCTGAGGTTGCATCCTCTCGGGCACAGGAGGTTGACTCCGTAGTGTACTCATTTTCCTGAATGCTTGATTGGTCTGTGGTCGGAGCGTTTTCCTGTGGAGAAGGGCCTGCGGACTGTGCTGGAAAGCGAGTTTTGGTATTCGCGGAACCACCAGCTGTGGTTGTCGGTGTCAACTTTGAGCGGAAAATGTTGAAAAACTCCTCAGAAAGGAGCTGCAGGGGGAGGACGGTGGGAGCGGAGAGCAGGAAATTATATAATTGCAATATATTATCCGTGCCGTTCAGGCGGCTCCCTTCCGCGAGCGCCAGAAAGCGGCGCCAAACATGATGCTCTGCGTGACGCTCGATGACTGCCTGAGATAGTTCTTGTAGGTCTGTGTCGCGTAAAGCGAGGAATTGTTGACGAAGAGTCTGCGGATCAACCGTTTCGAAGTTTCTGCCAGAGTAGTTTGCGAAGGAGGCTTTACGAATGTCTCGAATTCCAAGAAAGCCTTTAACACCATCATAGCCGACGAGTATAGGGTATCTCCGGAGGGCAATTGCCTCGATTATACTGCGCCCCATGCCAGCGACGAACGAATATTGCAGAATTTCTTTACGCGGCAATGTGGTCCACGTCTTGTATCGAGCGTAGCTGCTGAGATTGAGTGAATTAAGGGCCTTCTTGAGCTCATTTCTTGCGCTGCCGTCGCCAAAGATGTCAATTTCTGGCAGGCCAGCTATATGTGCTTTTTGCACGAAGTCGAGAATTCCGGGCAGTTTGTCGTAATCGATACGGCCTAGAAATAAGATCTTATCAGTGATGGGTGAGGTATTGTGTTCCTCGGGTGACGGCGGCGTTACGGGATTGGGGAGAACATGTAGTGCAGCTTTGGGGGCTGTTGAGCGAAGAATCTCACGAAGCTCTTCCGAAACGACAAAGATGCTTATTTGCGACTGAAGAAGAATATCATGCAGGAGGTAGCGATAAAGAGAGCCGTAGTGGTTATATATGCTATTAGGCCCATGCAGAGTGACGGCAAGTGGTACTTTGCTGATAGTTGAGGCGATTAAGGCGAGGATGATTGAAATGTAGGGATGCGCATGTATGAGTTTTGGGCGGAGATTGGCGATTTGAAGGTTCAATAAGTGAACACATTCCAGCAGGTGTGCGACGGTCATGGTTGTGGTAAGTGGCATCCCTAAAGACACGACGCTACTATGGTTGCCGGGGGGCATACTTGTGAATCGAGATCCAACTGCAAGGCCGATTCTGTAGCCTAATCCCTGTAGTGACCTTATCTCACTTTCAATGTGAGATTCCAACCCGCCATATGTGTATCCCTCAGTGAGAATGAGTACTGTTTCTCGATCAGAGTGATTTGTTTCGTTTTTCAGCATTGCATTAATCCTTGGGGTCGCTAGCTTTTCCATCAGTAAGCTCGCTTATGCGGCCGCTGCACAGCCTGTTTAGGCAGCGCGGAAAAGAGCTCGGATCTTTTCCGGCAACTTCCCCATCTTCTTCTACGCGCAAAGCATTTGCCGCTTCGACTCATGATATTCCGACACGACCTCTCTTTCAGCACCGTGTGCCTTGACTTCCCAGCAGTCCTGTTCGCCCGGACTTCGGTTTGGGCGAAATGGAAGACACATCGAACAGCCGGATAAGTCAACCGTACTCCTGCAGGAATCTTCGGACTAGCGAACCGTGGTGGCAGCGAGCTTGGTGGTTCGGGTGGCCGTCGACGATCAGAGACACCGCGCCCGGCGCTCCAGTGGTCAAGAGCCTCAGAGACTTTACACGCACCCTCGCGGAGACCGACTTAGTGGGCATGAAACGCATTTGCCCGCGACCATTCAATGCAGAAATCATGTTCCATTGCCTGCGCACCGAGCTCGTGCGCAGCACCGGAGTCGCCCCCGGCAGCGCCGATGTCCTTCTCCGATAAGATAATGCTACCGCACCCTCGCCCGGTCGCCAAATCAGATGTTTGCCTCTCGACCCTCGCCAAGGACTGAAAGCGCGGCGGCTCCCTCTGCTTCCACCGCCTGACCTGTGTCCGGTCCTGTTCGACTGCCCGCCCCAGCGGCCGCTGGCGCTCAATCCGTTCTGCTTTATTAGCCGCCACGCGCTCGTCATGCTCAGCCGGATGCCAAACGGCTCCCCATTCAGCCGACGCATCAAGCCCAGCGTCCACACTGCGAGCTGGAAGGGGTGTTGAAGACGCGTCTTGCCAGGAATCTTTTCGTAGATATACTCCGTCTGCACGCCCGTGATCTTTGCCGGCCAGCTTGGCACGGACTATCCTTCAGCGCATCTTATCAGTCGGGCCAATAGCGGGCCAACCAGCGCGAGACGGCGAGCGACTCACCTTCGTGGTCTCGGCCAATGTCCCCAGCTGCTGCCCCCTTGGCACGGCCTTCACGGCACGGATGCGCACTGCTTCCAGCGTTTTGTAACCTCGCAGGTCCCTGAAAAATGCCCCTGTTGAGGCGAAAAGCGTCCTGTTTTTCTACTTCCGCCGCAGTTGAAGGACTGGAAAGGCGTCAGCCGCCTTCCGCTATCGGCTTCTGGCGGCCGTTCGAAGGCCGCCAGAGGGCGGCTCCCGCCCTTTTCAGGCAGTCGCCGCCATCAGGTTGCTCATCCTCACCAGATTGTAGGCCGCCGCTGCCAGCGTGAACAGCCCTCCCACCTTCTCTTGCCCCCTCAACTTCACCTTCCTCTACCCCGCCACCTCCCTCGCCAACCCAAAGAACTCCTCCACGAGCTTCCGCTTCCTCTGGCTCATCCAGTAACCTTCATGCGGCGTCGTCCGCCCATCCACCGCGCTGCGCCGCCCGCTCACGTTCTGCGCCACATGCGGCGTCACGTTCAGCTCCTGTAACTGCTCCTCCGCCCCACGATTTCCTTGGACACTGATTTGCGATACGGGGAATCATTATGTCCAGTACGAAACCCTCGGATTCCGGACCCGCTTGAAGGACCGGAGGGTGACTGAAGTGCGCCCGGAATCCGGCCGCGCTGACAAGGGCCGTTGGTCGGCCAAGCGCAGGATGGGCGTGGTGCGGGAGCTGCTCCGCGGCAGGGATCTGGAGTCCACGAGTCGCAAGTATGGCGTCACCGCAGCGACCCTAGCGGATTGGCGCGAAGCTTTTCTGCCAGCCGGCAAGGAGGGCCTCAAGATCCGGCAGGAAGATCTGGTCCACGAGCAGGGCCGCGGGATGAAGTCGGTGATCGCCGAGTTGGCAATGGAGAACGGGTTATCACCGGAGCGCATCCGGCGCATAGAGGACAAGGAGCCTTTTCTGCGGTGGAGGTCGAAGCGATGAGCTGTGCCCGGTCGACCCCTGTGGGAGGGTGCTTCGGGCAGGCGCGGGTGCTAAAGGCGTGGAGTATGCGGCGATTAACGTTCTACCAGCGGTGCCGCCAGCAGACCTGTCTCTGGCTGCCCGTCAGGCGTGGACCGAAAACCAACTACACGGACGAGCAACTCGCGGCGGAGATCCGGCGCACGATCCAAAAAACGCCCTTGCATGGCGAGGGGCATTGCAAGGTACGGGCGCGGCTGCGCCTGACGCGCGAACACGAGTTGCTAGCGCCGCAACGTCAGCCGCAGCCCGTCGAGCCGAAGCGGCACGGGGGAACGATTCTGGCTGAGCGGTTCAAGCGAGACGTGGGGCATCGACGCCACGGCCGGCTTCACTCTCCGGGGCGGGAAGGTGGCCATCTTCCCCAGGATTGACCAAGGCATGGCCTGACGCCTAGGCATCAAAGTCGCCAAACGCGGCACGCGGTGCGAGGCGCTGCAACCGATGCGACAGGCTGTGCGCGAACAGTTCGGCGACTTCTCCGAGGGCATCGCCCTGGGCGACCATATTCTCGTCGAAGGATGAGCCTGAAGAATAGGAGTTGAGGGTCCGCTTGATTCCTTTCTGTTTTGTGTTGCGGGTGTCTCTGTATCGTCGTCGAAGCTGTGGGGATGTGGGAATCGCGCAGCGATTCCCAAGGGCGGTGGGAGCGGCGACAAACTGCGGAGCAGTTTTCCTCGGCTTCCACGGCCCGGCATTTCCACAGCTCCGGCTCGAATCCGTGAGCGGCCCGTTCATGCGATCCTCCGTCCGATGCGCCGGAACAGTTCGCGTTTGGCCTCTTGCATGGCCAAGGCCGCTTCCGTGTCGGACTGCGTTGCGGATCGCGTCTCCAACTGGGCTGCTGTAATGCCCGGCCGCAGGTAGTCCTCCAGTTGGGCTACCTCGCACAGAAGCTCGTACGGCGTTGCCCACCGGCGATAGATGCGTTCGATCTTGCCTTGGCCCATGTGCTGCAGCTCGGGCACCGCACAGGGCCGGTGGAAGTTGACATAGGGGTTCAGATGCTCGCGGTAGAAGGCGGTGATCTGTTCGGCGTACTGGGCGTCGATGTAGCCATAGCCCAGCTGCTTTCGGATCACCGCGCCGTTTTTGGCCTCCACCAGGCCGTTGTCGTTGGAATGGCGGGAGCGCGACTTGGTCTGCTCGATGAGCAGTTTGCCCAGCGGGCGCGAAACGTCGTGGTTGATTTACTCGCTGCCGTTGTCGAAATGGAAGCCGCGGATCTGGAACGGAAACTGTTCGAGGATCGCTTCCAGCACCGGAATCAGCCATAATTCCGAGATCTTCGGCGTGGCGGCCATCACCTGCCACTGCGTCACCTCGTCCACGGCGTTGATGTGATAGACCCCCTTCAAGCCGTCGAAGTCGCCCTGATGCACCGTGTCGATGCGCAGGAAGCCGGGCCGCCCATTGGGCTCCGGCCGGCGCCGCTCGCCGATGGCGATCACCGTGGTTGCGTCGGCTCTTAGGTCGCGTTGCGCCTGCGGTAGGCCGCGCCGGCGCGCAGCCGGTAGATCTGCGCCGAACTGATCCGCGCCAGCCGCTCGTAGGCCGCGATGCCGTGCACTTCGTACTCCCGCTCCAGGATGCGCCGCGTCGCCGGTCCGCTCAGGTTGCCGTGCGCCTTGTCCACGTAGGCCAGAAGCTCGACGTCGGCCTTGGTGTAGCGCGCTGCGAATCGGTGCCGCTTGTACTCGGTCAACCTCACTCGCCCCGTCGCCTTGTAGGACGTGATGAGCCGCGTCACCTGCGCCCGGCTCATGCCCGTCATCTTCTCCAGGTACCGCCGCAGCAGCCCCTTGTCGGCCTTGCCCAGCCTCGCGTACTCATGCCGCACCAGCGTCCTCTCCTCCCAGCCGTAGACCTCCGCCCGGCCATGCGCGGCAAACTCCACCGGCCCAGCCCCAGCCAAGAACGCCCGGATCTCGTCCAGGCTCATCCACTTCGAATCGTCCATGCTGATGACCAATCCCCAGCATCGTCCTCCCCTCCCCCTTCAGGCTCATCTTGTGTGAGAATCCGCGCCCCGCTTCAGGCTCATCTTGCATGCGAAAAGACTGGCGTTGGACTCTGTCATGACCATGGCTTACAATTCATGAACGACGACTTTTAGCGTGAGATCCGTTTTCTCGGCCTCGTGTCTTCACCGGCCTTCGTCCGCCAGCCGGAAGGCAACGGCTTGATCGAACGCTTCTTCCGTACTCTCAAGTGTACTTAGCGGGAGATTGCCGGACACCGGGAGGCGTTCCGGTGGGTTGATTCTATCTCATGCTGCCTCCCGCTGAGGCAGCAAAGCCAAACCATCTGAGAAGGCCTGGTAGGGGGTCCTTCCCTTCGTGCGGTAACCCTGATGGGCTCGCTGGCGGTTGTAGAAATCCAGGTATCGGTCCAGGTCGGCCTGGAGCTGGTCCAGGCTTTCATAGAGGGTCTTGCGGAAGGCCACCGAGAAGAACTCCTCCTTCACCGTGCGGTGGAAGCGTTCGCAGAAGCCGTTGGTCTCCGGCGAGCGCACTTCGGTGCGGCGATGCTGGATCTGGTTCAGCGCCAGGAACAGCTCAAAGAAATGCTGCAACTCGCGCCCACAGTATTCCCTGCCATTATCGGTGAGGATGTGCTCAACCGCCATGCCGCTCTCTTCATAGAAGGGCAGCACACGGTCGTAGAGCGTGTCCACGGCCGTCATCGGCGCCTTCGACAGCGCCAGCTTGGCGAACGCCAGCGAGCAATTGGCGTCGACCACGCTCTGCATGTAGATCTTGCCGACGCCCTTGATGGTGCCGACGAAGTAGGTGTCCTGGCACAGCAAATAGCCTGGATACGGCGCTTCGACGTGCTGTTCGGGATCGACCGTTCGCCGGCGGTGGAGTTGGATGAGCCGGATCTGGCGGTCGGTCAGCCCGCCGCCGCGATCGGCGGTCTTTTGCTCCAGCCAGAACAGGCGGTGGATGCGCAGAGTGAGTCCGTGGCGCTGCCAGACGGCGCGCACCGTGGAAGGCGAAACGCCGACGCCGATGAGGCGGAGTTGGCCGCTGATGCGGACATAGCTGTAGGTGGGGAATTGCTCGGTCATCTCAAGGATGCGCTGTTCGAGTTCCGGAGGCGTCTGGTTGGGCATCCGAGGGCGACGCCGCGGCTGCGGCGCCAAGCCCTCGGCACCGTACTTTTCGTAAGCTTCCTTGATTTCGTAGCAGTGGCTCCTGCTGATGCCGGCACGCTTGCAGGCCAGGCGGACGTTGTCGAGTTCCTGGGCCAGGGCCAATAGCCCCAAGCGGGCCTTGATAAGCTTCTCTCTGGTGCTCATGAGGCGGTCAGTTCCTTTCGTGGTGATCTGAGTCTTGAGAAACCCAAAATCTACCACCGGAACGCCGCCTCAGGCACCGCTGCCCCGGTGCCCCGGTGTCCGCTCAACTCCCGCTAAGTACACTTGAGCAGAGAAGTCATTTTCTCTCTTCCCGACCATTCACGCGGCTGAGCCGCTCCCACCTCAGCTTGCCAAACAGAATCGCTGGGTAGCTGTCGCGCCACGTTACCCTCGCGCAAGTTGATCGCGGGCTTTCTTCAACATCGTCGCGTTCCAAACTTCCTCGTTCAATTCCAGCGCGACGATTGATCGAAACAGCAGGTCGAAGCGGCCAGTCCAGCATCTGCTCGCTCCGGATCGCGTACAGCAGCATCAGCAACCGCCCCCTCGAGCAGCCGCTCCGACGCTATCGACGGCCGGCCTCCATCCCCATAGCTCGTCAAACTGCGGTCTGACCACCCGCCGCGGCTCGTCATCAACCCTCGTACGGATCTTCCGCAACGGAGGACCGGCCGATGAAAGCTTTGGCGGGCCTTCAGACGGAACCGTCTCTTGCCATGGGAGGCCCGCAGCTTTCATGACTTCGGTTGCGAGAGCGAGAAGCACTCAAGAAATTGCCAGTAGCTCCTTCCCTGTTTGAACGTAAGGACTGAATCATCGGACGAAGAATTGTCGTGATAATGAGTTAGCCCTGGGCGGAGGACAACCGCTATGTGTGTGCCCTCTCGGATGAAGCAGACCGAGAGTCAGTCAGAAGCTGGCGAAGCGCTCCTCGATGGTCGGATCGGAATGAGAGGAACCGTGAACCAAAGCGCCGTTGCCGTGGCGTCCTGCAGGGCGGCTTGCAATACCCACCACGGAATGCAGGGCTGCGAGTCTGGCCTGAGACCGGCCGGGGCGCGGATGTTCGAGACCGTTCGGGGGATGCGGCTGCTGGGCAGACGCCCCAACGACGGCGATGCCGACCATGGCGCTCAACCGGGCGACGACGTCGTTGAGGGCCTGAGACTGCGCATGGAGCTCTTCGCTGGCTGCTGCTCCCTCTTCGGCGTTGGCGGCCGCCTGCTGAGTGACCTGCCGCATCTGGACGATCGCCTTGCTGATCTGCTCGACGCCGCGGGCCTGTTGTTGAGCGCCGAGATAGACTTCGTCGACCAGGGTTTTCACCCGAGCTGCCTCTTCGATGACCTCTCGCACCAGCACTGCGACCCGGTCCACTTTCGACTTGCCCCCCTGCGATTTTGAGACGGACTCTTCGATCAGGTTTGCCGTATCCTTGGCCGCCTGGGCGCAGCGTTGAGCGAGGCTGCGCACCTCGTCCGCCACGACGGCAAATCCAAGACCCGCCTCACCGGCGCGGGCTGCCTCGACGGCGGCATTGAGGGCCAGGATGTTAGTTTGGAAGGCGATCTCGTCGATGGTTTTGATGATCCTTGAGATCTTGTCACTTTGGGCGTTGATGTCGGCCATGGCCTGGACGGCTTCTTCCAGCGTGTGGCTGACCTGATGGAACTTCTCCTGCGATGCGCTGACCACTTCAGCTGTGGTCTGCGAGCAGTCGCCGTTTTTGCGGGCCAGAGAGTGGATCTCCTCGGCTGCCGCTGAAGTCTGCTCGAGCGCTGACGCCTGCTCGGAAGCTCCCTGCGCCAGGGACTGGCTGGCGGAGGCGACTTGGCTGGCGGCGCTTGCGACCTGGCTGGCGCCCTGCGACAATCCGGCGACTGCGGCGCTGAGCTCGCGGTTGATCTGACGCACGACCAGCAAGGCAGCAGCGGTGATGGCCAGCAACAGGCACAGCACCATCAGGTTGACAACAAGACCGCGCCGCTGGATGGCGCGGCCGTTTTCGGTCGCCTCGCGAAGGAACTGCCGCTGTTGGTTCTTGAGCGACTCCAAGGAGGTTTCCGCCCGAGCCATTATGGCCCGGGCCCTCGGAGCGACCTCGGTGGCGAACTGCTCGGTTTGGCGTGATCGGCACAGCCGGATATAGTTGCCTGACAGCGACGCGAGCTCTTCTCGGGCACTTTCCACCTCGGCGAGCAACCTGCGGCCTTCTTCGGTGACCAACAGCGGCCGAATCGTATCCAGCTGCTCGCGCAGGCGCCGAAGGGCAACCTCGGCCTGACGGGCGCTCGCCTCGAGCGATGCCGGGTCATTGAGGACCGAAAACATGAACACTCCGCGCAAGGAGGCCATCGCCTCCCAGTACCGGGTCTGGGCGGCGTTAACGAGGTCGAGTTTAACGGCCGTCTTTGTGTTGGAGGTTTCCAGTTCGGCGCCCAGCCCGCGGGCGAAATACAGGCCCGACAGGGCGGCTAAGGCGCCCACCGCGGCCAACGCCGCAGCGCATACATAGAGCTTCTTTTGAACACTCATAGGGACGACTCCGTTGGTAAGGGACTTTTCACACGAGCCAGCGCGCTCCAGCCCAGAAGCGCATCTAGGTCGGGCAGCAGGCAGACGACGCCGCGCGCCTGGGCGACGCCCGACAGGCACTGCGATGCAGCAGCGCTCGCTTGCAGGGCGTCTTCAGTATTCTGTTCTTCCCAGGCGATGACTTCCGAGACTTCATCGGCCAGCAGGCGGGCGCCCCTTGACCTGTCGAACTTGTCGGCCTCGACCAGCAGAATGCCGGGCCGCGCGTGCACGTCGGCAGGCGGCAGGCCGAGCCGGACGCGGAGATCCAACACGGGCATGATGATGTCCCGAGGGAAGATGGCGCCGAGCCAGCCTTGCGGCAGCCGGGGCAAAGCGACGATTTCGCGAATGCCGATGATCTGGCGCAGCCAAGGAATGGGCAGGACCAACTTGGAGGCGCCGAGCCGGAAGATGAGATACCTGCCCGACCTCGTAGTCGTGCCAGGCGATTCCAAGTGGCTGAACCGGATTCAGATATTTTCCATGAGCCCCTCCTTGCGACTCACTCCAGGCTGTACGCGAGAAACAGGTAGGGCTGAGTAGCCCCACTGCGGCCAGCCTCGCGAAGATAGGCGCCTGGGAACAGATGCGCGCAGCCGAAACCCAAGGCCAGCGAGGGGCGGAAGCGGTATTCGGCGCTGAGCGACAGTTCCCAGCCGACGTGGCGACTGTGCGCCTCCGACAAGCGGACCAACACGGCACCGCTTGGCGAGTAAAGGGCGTCACGGATGGTGGCAAGGCGGAAGTCGTGGCCAGCGGCGCTCAGCCTGAGGCGGCGCAGCAGGCTCCATTCGGCCTGCAGCATCAGGTCGTGGATGTTGGCCCAGCCAATGCGGTCCGTGGCGCCGTTGCGCAGGTGCGTCGTCGGATAGAGCGTGTCGAAGGTTTGACGTACGCCATCGGAAGAGTCTTTGTCGCCGGATGCATAACTGTAGGAGGCCGTTATCCTTGGCGCAGTCGAAGCCGTGGTTGGCTGCCAGTGAAGCTGCCAGATACCGGCCTGGGCGCGAACGGGTTCCCTGGCTGCCTGCCCGCACTGAAAGGCCATCTCCACTTCCCAGTCGGCGCGGGACGACAGGGGAGCTGTAGCTCGCAGACCGGTCGTGTAGATATCCAACGCGCCGCGGCGGCCAGTCTCGCCGCGCCAGGCGGCGACACTCTTGAGAAGCAGATACGGCTCCAGCCGTTTGGGGCCCGCCTGAACGGCTCCGTAGAGGCCATAAAACATCTGACTTGTGTCGGAGCGATCGAGGCCGTGGTCTTTTGGAACAACCACCGAGGCAGCAAAGGCGTCGATGCGCACCGTCCGGCCAGCGGCAGTGATCCGCAACGCGTCAAAGGTGCGGCCGCAATTGCTCCAGTCCGGATCCCAGACGAGGCGGCCGCTACCGAACCGGAGCGGCTGCCGGCCGAAGCGGATGCCCCAGCCGGGGCCCTCGAACTGGCCGGCCTCGATCCACGCCTGGCGCAGGTCGGCGCGGTTGGCCAGCGAGCCGGGCACGGGCGGGCTCAAGCCGAAGGCGCGCGCATCCTGCCACTCGGCGAACCACCTCAGCCAGGGCCGCGGGCTGATGAGTAGGCCGAAACGAAGGCGCGTCAATACGTCTGTCTCATCATTCTGCTGGCGGAACTCGACTGCGGTTGGCGACTCCACACGGGCGCGCAGCTGACCTGTCAGGCGCAGCCAGTGCGGCAAGCGCCGGCCTTCGATTTGCCGGGATGTGGCGCCCGTTTCCGCCGACGGAATCTCCCCAGAGGCCGCCAGACACAGAACGATGAGTGCCGCACACAGCCGAAGCATGATAGGAGTGTCTACAGCCTCTTATCGTCTTATTACCTGTTTTTTTGAGAGGCGAAATCTGCGCCTCAGCCTCCAGGCCGGATCCGCCTCGCATGCTGCCGTCGAAGGAGACGGCGGCAACCTACGGAACCAGCTCGGCTGGAAAGCCCACGGCCCGGTTGCGTCCGCAGGCCTTGGCCTGGTAGAGAGCGGCGTCAGCGCGGCTCAGGAGACTCGATACGTTATCGTTCGGGTGGCTGAGGGTCCATCCGATGCTGACCGAGACCGCCGCTGATGTTGTGCCGGCGATCAGCGGCGCGAGGTGGACGGCTTCGCGCAGCCGTTCAAACAGCTCCGCGGGCGATCCTCCAGAAGCCATCGGCGCGGCCACGAGGAACTCATCCCCGCCGAGCCGCCCGAGGGCGTCGTAGGATCGGATGCAGTTTCGGAGGCGGCAGACGATCGCAATCAGGACGTCGTCGCCGGCTTGATGGCCCAAGGTATCATTGATCCGCTTAAAGCCGTCGCAATCGATGATCGCCACGGCCACCGCGTGGCGCTCGCGGCGGCTCCGCTCGAGCTCGGCGGTGAGCCGTTCGAGAATGGCCCGGCGGTTCAGGACGCCGGTCAGAGGGTCATGATCGGCTTCCCAGGCCAGTTGACGGCGGCTTTCGAGCAGTTGCTGCTGCACTTCGACCACCCGCCGTCCAGCCTTGAGCCGCGCCAGCAGTTCCGCCTGGTGGAAAGGTTTGGCCAGATAATCATCGGCTCCAGCCTCCAGACCATGAACGATGTCTTCGAGATCGTCGCGGGCGGTCAGCATGATCAGATACGGGGGAGGTTCGCTGGGGATAGCGCGAAGCCGCCGCACCAGTTCGATGCCGTTCATGCCCGGCATGAGCCAGTCCAGGATGGCCATGGAAGGAGCCTGTGGCGAGTTCATGACCTGCCAGGCTGCCACGCCGTCGGCCACGGCCACGGGTTCAAAGCCCGCCTCGGGCAGAAGTCGCGTGAGCAGCCGGGTCCAAAACCATTCGTCATCAGCAACGAGGACTCGCATGCGGGGCTTTATCGGATCGGCAAGCAAGCGCATTGCAGCCCCCTCTCAGGAAGCCGGCGCAATCAGCCGAACCTTGACTGTGATTATACTGGCAACCCCGTTGGACACAACAGCATTCAGCCAACAGCAGCTCTCGATAGAAGAGAATACAATCCTGTTCTGCGGGCTTACAATCGGGCATCCAAAGGTCGATGAGAAAATTGAAAGGAACTGCAGTTTAGGCCTACCGGTCGCACAGGTCATCGGCAAAAGACCAAGATCCGGGGCGCTCGGTCGCAGCCCGAACGAGTTCCAGCTTTTAATATGATGCACGGCCGCCCAAGATGGGTTTGCTCCGAGGAAAGCCATGCGGAATCCCGATCCAGAAATCAGCTTGCCGGCACTTCCGGCGGCCGAGTGGTTTGAGCTGCTTTGGGAGAGCGTTTCCGAGGGGCTGCGGCTGACCGACGCCTCTGGCCGGATTCTCGCCGTCAATGGGGCCTTCTGCCGCATGGCGGGGTTAAGCCGCCGGGAACTGAGGTGGCCCCCAAAGTTTGGACAGTTTTTGCTCGATTCTTAAGTGGGTCGCGGCGGGTTCGGAGGGCGGCATTACGGCCGCCCCGTCAGTCCGGGCCTCACGAGGCGCTCGGGTCGCATCCCTGCGTCGCCCTGTCTTCCTGTGGGGCCTTTCCAGTGTACGGCAGCCCGGCTGTTTCTCCAACAGCAAAACAGCCAGTCTGGCCGAAAGCGATAAATCCCGGGGTTTGGGGCGGAGCCCCAACCTCAGACCTGAGCCATGAGCGCCGCCGACAGGCCGAACACCTCGGCCGGCGTCCGATAGGCCAGCGCCTGATGCGGCCGGCTGTGGTTGTAGAACCGGAAATAGCTGTCCAGAGCCGTCCACAGTTGCCGCCCGTCGGCGAAATCGCCCGGGTAAATCAGCTCGTACTTCACCGACCGCCACAACCGCTCGATGAACACGTTGTCCAGCCAGCGGCCGCGGCCGTCCCTGCTGATCTGGATCTGGTGCTGCTGAAGCGTCGCAAGGAACTCCGGCGCCGTGAATTGCGCCCCCTGGTCGCTGTTGAAGATATCTGGCCGGCCCAGCCTCAGAGCCGCCTCCAGCGCCTCCCGGCAGAAGCCCGCCTCCAGCGTCGCCGACAGCGCCCAGCTCAGCACATACCGGCTGAACCAGTCCATCACCGCCACCAGGTACAAGAAGCTCCGCCGCATCGGCACATAGGTGATGTCGCTCGACCAGACCTGATTCGGCCGGTCGATGACCAGGTCCCGCAGCAGGTATGGATAGATCTCCTGGCCTGGGCCCGGCCGGCTGAGCCGCGGCTTGGGATACAGCGCCTCGATGCCTGCAATCCGCATCAGCCGCACGACGCGCTTGCGGTTCACCCCGCACAACTCGGCCAGCCGCCGGCTCCCCAGGAATGGATGCTCCAGATACAGCTCGTCCAGCCGCCGCAACAGCGCCAGATTCTCCTCGCTCTCCGGCCGCGGCTGGTCGTAATAGCTGGAACGCGCCAGCCCGAGCAGCTCGCACTGCCGCCCGATGCTCAACTGCGGATGCTGCGCGTCGACCCATCGCCGCTTGTCCTCAACCGTGCCAGGCCATTCTTGTTTTTAAGAAGTCCGGCTCCACTTTCAGCTTTCCAATCTCCTGGTACAGCGCGTCCTTCTCCGGATCGGAATCCGGCCGCGCCGCCCCGGCGCCGGCGAAGATCGACGGCAACTGCTCCAGAGCCTGCTTCTTCCACACGGCCACCAGATTCGGGGGCACTTCATAGACCTTGGCGATCTCCGCGGCCGTCCGCACGCCCCGGATCGCCTCCACGGCCACCTTCGCCTTCAGACTCGGCGGATACGACTTTCGCGTTCTCGGCATGGCTTCTCTCCATTCTCCATGCCGCCAACCCACTGATCCGGAATGTCCAAAAAAACGGGGTCCACTTCTCATCTCAGGCAGCAGGCGACGGACAACACCGATTTTCGCACCACGACGCTGTACAAGACGATTCCCGTTGTGGCGGCATGGGAGGCAGTGCGAGACATGGTCCAGAAAGAGGGCTTCGAGTTTCCCGTCGTGCGCGAGAATCCGCGCAACCCGGCCAACGCCCCAGCCGAATCCGAGCGGCGGATCCTGAACGCTCTGGCCGACGGCAGGCCGGAGTACTTTGAAGAGGGCGACAAAAGCGGCAAGTTCGTCCTGGCACGCCCGGTGCGCCTGACGCGCGACTGCCTTGTCTGTCACGGCGATCCAGCCAGCAGCCCGCGCGGTGACGGCCGGGACATACTGGGCTTCCCGATGGAAGGCTGGCGTGAAGGCGAGATTCGCGGGGCCTTCATTCTCAAGACTGATCGAGGCCGTTTTGAACAGGCGGTTTCGAGGGCGTCGGCGGCCACATGGTGGGCCTCGCTCGGCGTTGCCGGAGTACTTGCGATTGGGCTTTGGGGCTTTGCGCGACGGTGGTTTCTGATTCCTCTGGAGAGATTGGACCGGCTGGTGCACGGAGGCAGAGCGGACCAGCGTGTGGACCCGGAGAAATTCTCGGCCATGGCGGAACAGTTGGCCGCTGCCGCCAGCGAACAGGCCGCCTCGATCGAAGAGACCTCCGCCACACTTGAGCAGATCTCGGCAGCGGCTGCATCCAACGCAGAGCAAGCCACTGAAGCTCGCTGCCACGCCGACCAGACCGCCGAAGCTGCCGAGGCCGGCCTCGAGCAAATGCGCGTTACCAACGAAGCCATCCGCTCGATCGAGGAATCCAGCAAGAGCGTCGTCCGGATCACGCGAACCGTGGAGGAGATTGCATTCCAGACAAACCTGCTAGCCCTCAACGCGGCCGTAGAGGCCGCCCGTGCGGGCGAAGCGGGCTTGGGCTTTGCGGTGGTGGCTGACGAGGTGCGCAAACTGGCCGAGCGGGCCTCGCAGGCAGCCCGTGACACGTCCGACCTCGTGCGGCAGTCCATCGAACGCACCGGCGCTGGCTCGAGCGCCATCGAGCAACTGGCTCGCCGACTGGACGACATTACGACCCGAAGCCGACAGTTGCGAGAGGCCATGAGCCGGATCGATGACGCCACCATTGAACAACGCACCGGTTTGTCGCAGATCCAGGTAGCCGTGAGTCGCCTGAGCCAGGTGACCCAGCAGCTGGCGGCTAATGCCGAGCAAAGCGCCGGCTCGGCTCGACAGTTGCGGGAACAGTCCGAGCAGCTTCAGGCCGTCGTGGAGGCGGTTGAAGCACTCTTGGAGGGAAGGTGAGCACTTGCGAAACCCCTTCGACGGCGACGCCCCGGGACCTGCAGGTTGGCATCAGGAGGAGCCAAGAGAGACCTTCCCGCCCGAACCTGAAAACGCGGCTTTCGGCCATCAGAAAGGCAAATGCCGGGAAAACCGTAGGCTCTGCTAGAGTGGTAGGTCGTTTGACTCATCCGGATATAGCAGCTCTATGGGCACGCACACCAAGTGCACGAGCCGGGCTTGTTTGTTTCGGCAACAGGAGCAAGCAGAACTGAAATAAAAAGCTGGCCAAGGCTGGAGGAGTAGGCCTTGGCCAGCTTGAGGCGGAACCACCCACCCTCTCTGTTGTTTTGCATAGTTCTGTAGAGTGAGAGAGGTGGGGCCGACACCGGAGGTGTGTCGGATACTCGGAAGGATAGGACACAGGAAGGCCTGCTGTTGCTCGGATTTTTCTGATGCCGGCACCGCTCCTTCAACCATAAAGTCCGCCCCCACAGGTTCTCCCCCGGCTTGGTAAATCGGACTGGCAAGAGCCCCAGCGGTCGGCTATCGATCAACCAACGGCGTGCGACCGTAGCCTGGAGCGACACCGGGCGGTGACCGCCGTGACAGGCAGATGTTCGAACTCAGCAGGACCGGCATGCCTGACACAGAGGCCCTTACAACTGACCGGGTTGAGAACCAGTGGACGGAGGAGATTTATAGTCGGCGCATGGCCCAGTCTCAGACGCAACACGGCGTAAAATTGCAGCAAATGCCATCCTTCCGCTCCGAGCAAGTTGCACTCGAATGGGTTCAGCTCAATCGGTGGGCCGGCCTCCAGCCACCAGAACGGAATCAAGCCGGCCAAGGGACGGGGTGACTGAGGTGAGGTCAGAACGGCGAAAGGTTCGTAGATGGGCCGCTCGACGACCACAGCTTTGCCTGGCCGCAGGAGGCCCGGGATCCCCAGCGGAAAGTCATATTCCGTCTTACGTGCTTCTTCGACCATCGCGACTTCCCGCCCTGAAAGTATCATTGGCGACGTAGACATTTCCAGATCCCTCAGTACTATTCCTGTCTGAGCGATTCGTGCGGGGGGCGGTTGGGGTAGGTTGCCAAGCTGGGTGCCGAAGCAGAGCGAAGGATTTTAAACCTTTTTCTGAACGAGCTCAACCGCTCTTGGCCAGCGCTGAAGGTCAGGCTGCGACGAACTGAATACCGACCTGATAACGGTCGCCCACCCGGCGGCAGTAGCGGATAATGCCCCGCAGCGGCCTTCCTTCGCGTTCAACAGCTACGCGCTGGCCGGCCCGGCAACGCTCTCTGCTCCAGACTCCAAGCCCGCCTGGGCATTCATCTCGCAGCTGAACGGCTATCATCCTGGTCTGTGCAGGCCCAGAACACAGCGCGAGCACCACCTCGCCTTCAACAGGAAGCCTTGATTGGTGTCGCCTGTCGCCTTGTGTGGCTTCCCATCGCGTCAGACTGGCGCGCAACCAGGCGATCTCGCCGTGTACCGTTTCCCAGAGGCTGCGGCACGGCTCGCACTGGGCCAGGTGGGCCTCGACCTCAGCCTTTCTCCTTTCGGAGAGGCGTCCGAACCAGTATTCTTCCAGCTCTTCTTCGGACGTAAACCTGCACCTGTCGCTCGGCATGGTCAGACTTCTCCCTCAACCATGATAGTGCAGGTAAAGATTGAATCTTCTCAGAAAAAATGCGGCTTCGGCTATTAGGGAACCCTCGTACCCTGAGCGCCCTCAACTCAAGCCACGGACCGGACCCGCCATGCAGTCAGCCTGCCCCGTTCGAGCTTCCTCTTCCCGAGCTCGCCAAAGCGGCCCTTGGCGCGTGACTTCAACAGCCGATATTGGG
This sequence comes from Bryobacteraceae bacterium, assembly GCA_026002855.1. Taxonomy (NCBI): domain Bacteria; kingdom Pseudomonadati; phylum Acidobacteriota; class Terriglobia; order Bryobacterales; family Bryobacteraceae; species Bryobacteraceae bacterium. The sequence goes on along the minus strand of BPGD01000001.1, from coordinate 3,481,692 downwards.
TTGCCGTCAGCCCCATCTCGCGGCAGATGGTCTCTGGATCCTGACCATACAGATAGAACCGGGTCAGGATTTCCCGCTCGCGTGGCTTCATCGAAGCGAGCACCTGACGGGCCAACTCCAAGCGCTCCCGCTCGATCAGCTCCGACTCGGGCCCCTTTCGCAGGTCCCGCAACCGCTCGGGCGTCTCACTGGCGGGGACGGTCTCAGGCGCCTGAACGGCCTCGTGCACATGAGCCGCATAAGCCCTCAGCGCAATGGTGCGCATGTATCCATAGAGGCGTTCCGGCTCTTGCAAGGCGCCTGCTTCGACCTGAGCCAGCACCGTGAGGAAAACATCCTGCGCCAGATCCTCGGCCTGCATCTCATCGACGCGCCGGGCGCGGAAAAACAGCCTCAGGCGCCGGATCGAATGCTGATAAAATTCGCTGACTGCCTCCGGATCGCGTGCCTGAATGCGCTCCACCAGCCGCGCCACCGTCCCCGCGCTCAGCTGCGTCTGCTCTGCCCTGGCCGTCTGTCGGATCGTCTGCACTTGCGTGTCTCCTTCTTCCCTCGCGAAAGAAGTTCACTGGATAGGGCAATTCTCTCACGATTTCTCGGTCGGTTTGCTGATCTCTTTTGCGGGGGGCAGCCCCCCACAAAAAGGGGGGGGCACAACGCCGACAAAGCGTAGCTACCTGCCTAAAGAGTATTTCTAATCAACAGGTTCCAGCCGAAATTCCTCCGATTCATCTTCATCAAGAGCGGCACTTCAGGCTGCTCGGGCGTCTCGAGCTCTGGTTGGCGACTTCGGTGCGGGCGGACGTCAGTTTCGGTCCGAGAATCTGCATGACTGCTTCTTGTAACTTGCGCCGTCGCTCCAGCAACGTCTCCTGAATGAAGGCCGCAATCGGGGACAGGCCTCCGGCGCCTTGGCCGGCATTTGCCAAGGGCTGCAGCACCGAAGTTAGCGCTTGTTCGGGAAGCTGCTCAATCCGCTGGACCCATCGTTCGACGTCTTTCGCTCCAAAGCCCCCCAGCTCTTCTGCGAGCCAGTCATCCCCAGTATGGCTCCGACCGGATGCCGATTCGAGCACAGGCACCAGCAGCTCCTCGCCCGCGGTGGTGCAAAGCCACCAAGGCCCCTGCTTGCAGTACCAGCGCCGATGGGGTTGACGACACCCTGTCCACACATCAACTATCGCCACACCGAGCAGGTCATCCCCGTTGACCAGGGCTCCGGCAGCTTCGGCCGGCAAGGTCGGCCAAAGCGGCTGGCGGCCGGGATCCACTGGCAGGGCTGCGGCGACCGCGGTCAGCTCCTGAGGCTGCCTCCCACCATGCATGCGTGATTGCCGGATCAGTTCGGGCGAGATCCTCAGCCAATGGATATCGGCCGCGAAAATCCCCAGTACCCGCAACAGGCTGGCCCCGGCCTGAGCCAGGGCAAACTTCAGAAGGGTGGAGCTGAGCTGCAGTATTTCATACGCCCAGCCGTTGTCGGCCCGGACAACGAGCCGTTCGCCCGGCAAATCCTTTCCGCTCAATACTTCGATAGCCTTCGACTCCTCTACAGCTGGTTGTGGCGACATATCGTGCCTCCACAGCAGAGACCATTGATAATCAGATACGGTACTCTCTTTTCGCTGTCAAGGCCCCCGACCAACCTGCAGCGCACTTTGTGCCTCCGCTAGCGGGGACCGTGGGGATCAGTGTGAATCCGCCGTCGAGCTCGCCTTGCACGAAAGGATTTGGCCCCGAGGGCATCCTCAGTCGTGGCCAAGCAAAATCGCCGCCAGAGCGTCGGCACAGCCGCTCAGATCGGCGTCGGCCGAGCCGAAGGCCAGCCGCGTCGACAGCCGAAGGGTGTTTGACCACTGCTCCTCGATCAGCTTGAGGCACTGCTGCGGCCCATGTTCAGCTTCGATCGCGCGAACCAGATCCTCGACTCCTTCGAGCACGAAGCGGTCGACTTCGTCGCCAACCAGGGTCCAGTCGCGACGGAAACGCCACTGAGTGCGGCCGGTGGCTTGGTCAAAGACGACCAAGCCCGCCACCGTAGGCGGCAGGCCGGGGTAGTGAAGCTCAATCAGTGCCAGCTCGAGCGATGGGGCGTTCATAACAACCCAATGTCGAGCCTAGCGCAGATGCAGCTGCAGCGCATCTTTCGGCCAAGCGCGCCTCACGCCGCCAGCCCCAGCGCTTCGCCCAACAGCTCAGGCAGCGTTTGGCGGCGCTCGAGCAGCAGCGCTGCTCGCGACGCTAGCTCTGAGCCGATCTCCGCGCTCAACCAGCAGGTCGGTACGGCCGAAAACAATGCTGCTAGGTTAGTCTCCGGAAGCGAAAGAATCTGCTCGAGCCACAGCTCGCTATGGCGCTCCGCCTCGGCAAGTCGATAGACCCAGCGCTGGACTGGATTGATGGGAGCCACGTGCGGTGGATCGCTCCAGCTGGCGCCACCAAACAGTCCGGAGTGGCAGATCATGCAAGCCCAGAACACTTCGTCGCGGTAAAAGACCGTATGCCGCGGGCGGGTCTGCAAGGCCCACAGATCCACCGCAAGCGCGCCAATCAGGTGATCGGCGTTGGCGAGCTTCGGCGCGAAGGCTTCCGGCAGAAAATCGTAGATCGCCTGCAAGCCCGGATCGACGGGGAAAGCGCTGCCAACGCAAACCATCGGGCCCGATGGTGCCAGCTCCGGCCAGGCGGCTCTCGCCAGATGTTCCGGCACCAACACCGGGTGTGCCTCGGCTGTCAGTATGCCCAGGATACGAAACAGCCGCGAGCCAAGCCATTCGTTGATCAGCGGCCGCGTGCCGCGCAACGGCGGCTTCACAACCAGGCAACGGCCGTCAGCGACTTCCATGGCTGCCGCCATCGAGGTGCCCCGCATGCGTCGCAGAAAGGTTTTGGCCTCCAGCTGGACAGCTTCCACGATTGCTTCGCTCGTCATCTCTGGTCAGTAGTGGGGCCGAACAGCGCGGTCGTCTCGAAGAAAAAACGGCAGTCTGGCGCGATTGCACAAAGAATGCGCCGTCGCTGCCACCTAATCTCATCTGGAGCCACCCCCTCTTGCCGGGTGGGTTTCAAGTGGGTAAGGTAAGGTTCCGCAATGTCGCTAAACGCCTGTTACGGCTCCGGATCTGCGCCATGGTCTCAGAGGCTGTGCGACAGGAGCCCATCGGTCGTAGCTGGTCACGCGAGTCCTTGAGCCAATCGCACAGCCTCTTATAAGAAGCCCTGCAGAGGGATGGCGGCTTGGCTATCCACTTGGGCACACGGGCTCCGGATGTCTCTCAGCAGGAGACCTGCGGAAGCCGATAAGAACCTGCAGAGGGCGCTATGTCAAGCCCTCTGCCGATGGCATCTGAAACGGTGAGCGAAGGATGCAGCAGGGGCAAACCTGGATCGTTAAGGCGGTGTTGGGGGCACTGCTCTTCGGGGCGCTAGCGCTGGCGCTGCTCTGGAAACGGCGGCGCTCCAGCAAGCCTGCCCCTGAGGGCTTCGGAGGCAAGCACGGCTACCTCGCGGCCGTATTTCGCTCGATTGGCGACGGCGTCATTGTCTGCGACGCGGACGGACGAATCACCAGCATGAATCCCGTCGCCGAACAGCTTTGCGGCTGGCCGGCGGCCGAAGCGGCAGGCCAGCCGCTGGAAAAGGTGTTTCGGATTGTGAATGCCCGCACGAAGCAGCCGGCGGCCAATCCGGTTCCAAGGACGATCGCCGAAGGCGCTGCAACAGGCCTGGCCAATGACACGCTTCTGATCAACCGCGACGGTCTTGAGATCGCCATCGCTGACAGCTGCGCCCCGATTTTCGGCCCGCAGGGCAGGCCCGTGGGCGCCGTGCTGGTCTTTCGCGACGTTACTGAACTCTATCGCGCCCATCAGGAGCTGGCCGAAAGCGAGCAACGCTACCGTCTTCTCGCCGAGCACGCCTTGGCCGCTGTGGCTACCCACGAACTGTTGCGCGACGGTCAGGGCCGAGTCGTTGACTCGATGCTACGCACGGCGAATCGTCAGTTTACGGCCCAGTGCGGTCTGGATGCGAATCAGCTTCTGGGCAAGCGCCTCACCGAGTGGTTGCCCGCCGAGGAGGCCGCCCGATGGTTGGCACTCTTTGATGAGGTCGACCGCAGCGGCCAGGCGAGAGTTGTCGAGGAGCATGTGGACTCGCTCGGCCGCAGATTTCTGGTGCAGACCTGGCCTGTCCAGCGCGGCACAATTGGCGTCGCCTTTGTTGATGTCACCCGCGCACGCCAGTCCGAGCTGCGAGCCGCGCGGCTTGGCCGCATCCTCGAGGCATCAAGCAACGAGATTTACGTGTTCGAGGATGAAACGCTGCGCTTCGTCGAAGCCAGCCGCAGTGCGTTGGACTCGCTTGGTTATACGCTCGAAGAGCTGCAACAGCTGACGCCACTCGACCTCAAGCCAGAGTTCAACCGGCAAACATTTGAAACCCTGCTGGCTCCCCTGCGAGACGGCTCTCAAACACGGCTGCGGTTCCATACGGTGCATCGGCGCAAGGACGGTTCGACATACCCGGTCGACGTGTGCCTCGAGTTGATCGAAGAAGGATCGCAACGGCTTTTCATGGCAGTAATTGAAAACGTCGCCGAGCGGGAAGAGGCCGAGCACAAATGGCGCGAGAAACACGAGCAGCTCAAGGCCATCGTTGGCTCGGCTCGCGACGCGATCGTGATGCTGGACCCGGGTAGCCGCATCCTGCTCTGGAATCCAGCCGCAGAGGCCCTTTTCGGGTTTTCAGCTGACCAGGCCGCCGGACAATGTCTTGGACAGCTCGTCCGGATGGAGCCCGTTGCCGGCACAGAGGATGCGCACACTTCTGCTCTGCTGGGCTGGCTGCGTTGTGGCTCTGGCGAAATGCCTCAGGAAAGCCGGGCCACCGTGACAGCATACAAACACGAGGGCTCGCCAGTGGCGATTGAACTCTCGGTGGCCCCGGCCCACATCGGCGGTCAGACTCACTATGTGGCCGTGCTGCGCGACGTAAGCGAGCCCATGCGTCTCCGCCAGCATCTGGCCGAGAGCGAGCACCGCTACCGCATGATTGTCGAGCACGCGGCCGACCTCGTCTGGGCGGTCTCGCGGGAGGGCCGGATCACCTACGCCTCCCCCTCCTGGCTACGCGGCGCTGGATATCGGCCTGAGGAACTCGAAGGGCGGTCGTTCCGGCCGGGCATCCATCCTGAGGACTGGCCTCAGGCATCCCAGGCACTTGAGGAGCTTTTCGAGGGGCGGGCCAGCGAGCTAGCCCTCGCCTACCGCGTTCGGCACGCCAATGGCGCCTGGTGCTGGCATGAGGGACGAGCGGTTGCGGTGCGCGGCCCGGTCGGTGAGGTGGTCTCTGTTGTAGGTGTGTCGCGCGACATAACCCGGCAGCGGCAGGCCGAAGAGGAACTCCAGAGAAAAATGCAGGAGCTTGAACGGGCCCGGCAAGGAGAACAAGCCAAGGCTGACGCTCTCGCCGCGGCCCTTCAACAGCTCGAAGAGGCGCGTCGCCGCGCCGAACAGGCCAGCCGGGCCAAGACCGACTTCTTGGCGAAGATGAGCCATGAAATGCGAACTCCTCTCAACGCCATCCTCGGCATGGCCTTGCTGCTTCGGGATCAGGTTGGCGGCCCGGAGGCGGCTGAACGCGTGGATGCCATCCTGTCGAGCTGCCGCAATCTGCTACACCTCATTGATGAGCTGCTGGATATGTCCGCCATCGAGGCAGGCCGCCTTCGGCTTGATCAGGAGCCTTTCGCAGTTGCGCAACTTCTGGATGATGTTCTTGGCGAACTGGCGCTGGCAGCGGGCTATAAGGGTCTGGAACTGATCGGTTCCATCCGCCCTGGAACACCGCAGACGCTCATCGGAGATGCCCGCCGCCTGAGGCAGATTCTCCTCAACCTCGTTAGCAATGCAATCAAGTACACCAAACAGGGCCGTGTGTGCATACGCCTTGCCTGGAGGAGGAAAGCACAGTCCGACGTGGAAGGCATCTTGGAGATGTCCGTCGAAGACACTGGCCCGGGCATCCCAACCGAAAAGATCCCATTGATCTTTGAAAAGTTCGCCCAGCTCGACGAATCCGGCCGACACAACTCCGGTGGCGTGGGACTGGGTCTGGCTATCGTACGGCAGCTTGTGGATCTAATGCAGGGCGAAGTCACCGTTGAGAGCATCATAGGCAAAGGCTCCACCTTCTCCGTTTTGATCCCCACCACTCAAGCCTCCTCCACAGGCTTTCAACAGCCCCAGCTTTCCCAAACCGACTCGCGCGTTTGGGTCATCTCGGGACTGCATCAACGCCGCGAGGCCGCAGCGGAGATGCTGAGATGGCTTGGGACAACAACGCTCGAAGACGATTCGGTAACCAACGTCTTTCACCACCTCCGACAACACGGCCCAGAGAGGATAGCGCTGTTGTTGTGGGCCGACGAATACTCGGCGAGTGACATCGCCCATTGCCGAAGGATGATTACAAACCTCGGTGGCCTTGCGCCCCAAATCCTGGCGATTACAGACGCCGGTGTCGCTGCAGAAGTCATGGACGGCACACTCCTCCTCCGAACACCCTTGCGGTGCTTAGAACTGCAAACAGCGTTGATTCAGACAGGCATCCTCCTTCCACTTGCCGAGCCTCAAATAAACAGGCCAGACACCAATGCCCTGGCTTCCCAAGGACACGGCTCTGCCTTCGAGCGCGTCGCTTCGCGGCGGGCGAAAATCCTGGTGGCGGAGGACAACATCCTGAACCAGCGCGTGACCGCGGGCCTGTTGGCGAAATTGGGTTTTGAGTGCGACATAGTCAGTAATGGTCGCGAGGCGATCGAGGCCCTTCGACGGAACCACTATGATTTGGTGCTGCTCGACCTATCCATGCCTGAAATGGACGGGCTGGAAGTGGCCCGTTACATTCGACAAGAATCGGGCCCAAGCATTCTTCAGTCCCCTCCGCTGGTGGCACTGACTGCACACGTCCTGCCCGAAGAACGACGCCGATGCATCGAGGCTGGCATGAACGATTTCCTCGCTAAGCCCATCTCCCTTCAGGCGCTTGCCGAAGTGCTGACCCGCTGGATCCCTGGCCCATTTGCAATGCGGCAGGGCGAGCAGGAGCCCGGCGCAGTCCAGCCAGACCCCGCCAACTGACCGCTTCCGATTTACCGTAAGGTTCAAACACCAGAGATTCCCAGCCGCGAACACCTCGACTCGCTCCGACATACCCGTGCCCACAAAATGGCGGGTTGACCTCGATGAACAGGGATCAACATTAACTTCCATCTCGCCTTGGCTTGCCTGTTGATCTCCTGTGGAAAACTGAGATATAGTACCCCTAGTACCCAGTGCCCATCGAACTACGCCCACACAGTGCGCTTTCGAGAGTCCATAGGAGGTTAGCCCGATGCCAACTCGTCCCCAAGCGGCTGGCCGCCCCGAAGTTCACGCTGGCTCACTCCTGCTGCAGTTCATGCGCCTTCTCGAAGCGCAGGAACAGTTGGCGGTGCGCCTCTTTTACCTAGGGGCAATTCCTGAGGAGGATGTCTGCCGACAGACCGGGGTCGACATCGAGCGCTTCCGGCAGATCCGCCGCGACATGCGCGATCTCTGGCGCGCAGATTCCGCGGCCAACCGCACACACAAATAACTAAGTTAAGTAATATTCATGTTACCCCCGAAAGGGCGGCAAGGAAACTGCTCTCCTCGGCGACGAAATGCTTTGACTAGGTTAGCTCTACAGAATTTAATGCGTTCTGCCGATCATCAATTCGAGATGTGGCTGCGAGCGATCTCGGTGATAGTTCTTACGACCATAAATGCCAATGCTGCGGCCTGGGTGCAGAAGCGCGGCCACGGAATCCTGATCGCGGGGCTGAACCGATACTTCGCCGATGAGCGTTTCTCACTGGACGGCGCGCGCGAGCCTCTCGGGCCTGACGCCGAGTTCCGAAGCTGGTCGCCCAATGTGTGGATGGAGGTCGGTCTGACGAACCGCTGGACCGGGATCTTTTCTTTCAGCGTGCCAACCCTGCGGTACGAGGATCGTTTCTATCGGGCCTCCGCCACCGCTGCCGGCGACATGCAAGCGGGCTTTCGCAGGGCATTGAGGGCCTCCGATAGCGGCTGGCAGGTATCGTTGCAGGCGCTCGCCAAGGCGCCTGCGTACTCCGCGCGCACCCAGCCGCGGCCCGGCAATGGACAAGGCGATCTGGAAATGCTCCTTCAGGCCGGGCGAAGTTTCCCGGTGGGGCGGCGCTGGGGCTACTTTTCGGGCGAGGGCGGGTATCGCATTCGCTGGGGCCGCCCCGCCGACCAATGGCGCGGCGAAGCCAGCGGCGGTCTGCATGTGAACTCCCGCGTCACTTTGATGACACAGGTCTTCGGGATCCGCAGCACAGGCCATTTTCCGGCCTTGCCGGCCGGAGTCAACCCGCAGGTGGAGCCCTGGTTTCACCTGCTGCGGGTTCAGCCTTCTGTGGTGATTCGCCTTGGGCCGCAGTTGCGCCTTCAGGGAGGTTACGGCTGGGACGTGGCCGGCCGAAACATCGGCATCGGACGGCAGTGGGTATTCGCCGTATGGAAGACCTTCTGAAAGACGCCGGAAGGCCCACGGGTTCCAGTGCCGCCACGTCACCGCGGATCGGCGAACGGCTGGTGGCAGCCGGCCTGATCAGCGAACACCAGCTTCGCCAGGCGCTCGAGTTGCAGCAGTCTAGCGGCATGGCGCTGGGGCAGGTACTCATGGCCGAGGGCTGGATCCGGCCGCTCGATTTCTACGCGTTTCTCGCTGAGCAGCACGGTCTGCCGTTTGTGAACCTGGTGGAGCATCCCCCGGACCCGGCGCTGTTTGACGCCTCGCGGCTCGATGATTACGCCCGCCTGCGATACGTCCCATGGCGCAGACGCGGAGGCACGCTTCAAATCGCCGTCACAGACGTCGGGGAGGATACGCTCGCCACGCTCCGGGCGGATTACGGGCCGCAAACGGAATTCGTCGTGACTTCGCGCCTGGACATCCTCTGGACGGTGCAACGCCTGGCCCACGACACGCTCCTCAAGAATGCGATTTCCGGGCGCGAACGGCGCGACCCGGTCCATTCGGCGCGCACGGTTCTTGACAAGCGCCAAAAGGCGGCGGGAGGGATTCTTCTTGCCGCGCTGGTTGCCGCTTTGCTGTGGAAGGGGCTGGCGGCGCTCGTCGCTCTGCATGCTCTGGTCATCGCCGCGCTGGCCGGCAGCTTCCTCCTGCGCGCGGTGCTGGTCTGGCGCGGGAGCAGCACGCTGTACCAGGTGCGCACGACGCGCGAAGAGCTGGAAAGTCTGGATCCCCGAAGCCTGCCCATTTACACGATTCTCGTGCCGCTTTACCGCGACGCCGCCGTCGTGCCGACACTCGCCAACGCCCTGCGCCGGCTCGATTATCCGCGCTCAAAGCTTGACATCCGGCTCATTCTCGAGGGCGACGATCCCGAAACCATTGAGGCCTGCAAGCGGGCCGGACTGGAGGCCAATGTCGAGCTCGTCGTGGTTCCTCCATCGGAACCGCGCACCAAACCGAAGGCCCTCAACTATGCCCTCCCATTTGCCCAAGGCCTGTTCCTGACCATCTATGACGCGGAAGACGTCCCTGAACCGGATCAACTGAAAAAGGCCGTTGCCGCCTTCCGGAAGGCCCCCTGGGACGTGGTCTGCCTCCAGGCGCGGCTGAATTACTTCAACTGGAACGAGAACTGGCTCACCCGTCTCTTCACTCTCGAGTATTCGCTCTGGTTCGACTGGTACCTGCCGGGCCTGGAATCTCTGGGGATCCCCATCCCGCTCGGCGGGACCTCGAACCACTTCCGCGTCGAGATCATCCGGGCGCTGGGCGGTTGGGATCCGTTCAATGTCACCGAAGACGCCGATCTGGGACTGCGGTTCACGATGAGCGGCTGGAAGGTCGGTGTGCTGGACTCGACCACGTTTGAGGAGGCGAACTGCCAGTTGCGGAACTGGATCAACCAGCGCAGCCGCTGGATCAAGGGCTACATCCAGACCTGGCTGGTCTACATGCGCCGGCCATGGCGGACGTTCCGGCGCCTGGGCTGGCGCGGCTTTCTCGGTTTCCAGGCCTTCATTGGCGGCTCGTTTCTCGCCCCGCTCGTGTTCCCGCCCCTGGCCGCGATGTATCTCTACTGGCTGCTGACGCGCACGACCGCTCTCGCGCCGCTGTTTCCGGGGCCGCTGCTGGACGTATCCCTGTTCCTTCTCCCCGTGGCCAACGGCCTGCTGATCTACTTCCACATGCTGGCCGGCTGGCAGCGGGGGCGGCCAACGCTGGTCCTGTGGGCCGTCCAGCTTCCCGCCTACTACTTCCTCATGTCGCTGGCCGCCTGGAAAGCGTTCTGGCAGCTCATGCACCGGCCGCATTACTGGGAAAAGACCGCCCACGGGCTGACGCAGATGCATGCCGCCGGCAAGGAGGATCTCACCCGTGCGGCATGAATCGCCCGGACGGCTGGAGACGGCCAACACCTGGCTGCTGGCGGCGGCTCTGCTTCTGGCAGTCGCTGGAGCGCAGATGGCCGCCTCAGTCGTTGCCGCCGGATTCGCGGCGAACTCCCTCTGGCTGCTGTTCCGCACCCGTTCGGCGCGCGCCCGGCTCCAGACGGGCATCGCGCTGCCCCTGCTGGCCATCACCGCCGCCGACAATGCGGCGGCAGCCGCCTATCTGGCCCTGGCAGCCGTCATCATCGCGCTCCAGGAGAAAGGCTGGTTGAACCGGCTGGCCTCCTTGTTGACGCTTGTCTTTCCGCTGCTGCTCCTGCACGGCATGACGGCCTACTTCCACTGGATCCAGTACAGGCCAGTGTGGCTACCGAAAACTTTGTAATTCTTGCTCATCCACGTTTCGTTTCACAAAACAAACCGCATTGGGGACTCTCACCCGTAAACTCGCCACTCGTTAGCGCCGGGTTACGATCGATTGCTGCGAAACTCGACTCGTTTAACTGCGCCGCGTCGGAACCGGTGTCCTTCAGGCTGCGGCGTCAGGGCTGAACAGTCCCTTTTTCTCCAAGAGTCGTAATTTGGAAGGGCGAGTTGTATTCTACCTGTCCTGCCAGTGGGCTCCGAACACTGCCGCGCAAACTCCTCCGGCGTGCGGTATCCTGGAGCGCGATGCGGCCTTTCGGTGTGGCACTCCTTTCTCCACGCCTCGAACTTTTCTATAGCCCTAGCCACGTTTGCAAACCAATTCGTACATTGACAGTCGTCGTGCAGCGAGCCGTTGTAGCTCTCCAGAGATAGCCGTTCTCGAACGGCCGCCCCAGCTGAATCAGAACGATTTCGATGCGCGAGCCTCTCGCACCAGACGAGAAAATGCCGACTCGTGAATTCCCACGTTGTCGCACCGCAGCCGCTTCGGCGCTTACCAGCTGGCAATCATCCACTCCAGCGCGCGCGTCAGTCTCCAGCTGCCGATGCTGGCGCCCACTTCGATCCCCGGACACTGCCCCGTAGCAGGTCTCTGAAAACTTTCCTTCGCTGAGCCGAAAATTGGTTCGTTTTTTGATTTCCGGCTCACCGGAAAGGCTTCAGACGCGGTCTGTCGGCGTCCTGCTTGCCTTCCAGCGGCCTTGGAAAGGCTGCTGGAAGGCTCTTTCCGCACCCTTCAGGCAGTCGTTGCCATCAGGTTCCTCATCCTCACCAGATTGTAGGCCGCCGCTGCCAGCGTGAACAGCCATCCCACCTTCTCCCGCCCTCGCAATTTCACCTTCCTCAGCCCCGCCACCCCCTTCGCCCACCCGAAGAACTCCTCCACCCGCTTCCGCCTCCTCTGACTCACCCAGTAGCCTTCATGCCGCGTCGTCCGCCCATCCACCGCGCTGCGCCGCCCGGTCACATTCTGCGCCACATGCGGCGTCACGTTCAGCTCCTTCAACTGCTCGACAAACTCCCGCGTGTCGTACCCTCGGTCGGCTGCCAGCGTCACCCGCTTCCGCCCTCCCGGAATCTCCCGCGCCATCTCCACCGCCGCCTCCCGCTCCGCTCGCCCGTAAGCCCTCATCACCCGTACGTTCACAATCAGCCCGTGCCGGTTCTCTCCCAGCACATGCCCCAAATAGCTCAGCCTCGCCTCCGCCGTCTGACTCTTCCTCCACAGCCGCGCCTCCGGATCCGTCACCGACTCGTGTGTCTCATTCGACCGCTGCTGCCCCCGAAAGTCCACTTCCCGATTGCGGCTGCCCCCTTTCGGCTCGTCCTCATCCGACTTCCCCTGTTTCGGCCGAAAGCTCTTCTCACCTCGCCCACGCCTCCACCATCGTCCCATCCACTGAAAAATGCTCGCTCGACATCAAACCCCGCTGCTTCGCCTGCCGCACAATCTCGCCAAAAAACTGCCGCGCCACATCGCCCTCCAGCAGCCGATCCCGGTTCTTCGTAAACACCGTCGCGTGCCAGACCTCCTCGCTCATCCCCAGCCCCACAAACCACCACTACAGCAGGTTGTAGCGCAGCTGCTCGACCAGCATTCGCTCGCTCCGGATCGTGTACAGCAGCATCAACAGCTGCGCCCTCGAGCAGCCGCTCCGGCGCGACCGACGGCCGCCCGACTTCCGCGTGGATCTCATCGGAGGTGTCGTCCAGCCTCTCGAGCGCATTGTCCACCATCGCTCGGATCGGCCGCAGCGGGTGGCCGGCCGGCACCAGGCCCTCCAGGCTAGCGTACAGGAACATTTCGTGCTGCTGACGGTCTTCTCCTCTCATGGGGTCCCTACACCAATAAAGACGTATAGAACAATTCCCACGTGTCTTGTCTCGGAGTTTTTCAGCGACCTGCCAGAGACTGCCGTATAACGATAATCCAAAAGACCGTACGAGAAATCGGGTGTGATACACGAACTATTGACCCTCGCATAATATAGAGTCAATCGAGGGGTGGTTCGGCTTGCTGCCAGAAGGCTCCGAGGAGGCACCTGCGCTTCCGCTTGATCTTCTTCAGCTCCATCCGCGCGACCGCTTCAGTTGCCAGAATTCCCGAGGACAGACGTTGGCCAGCTCATGCTGCTTCCAGCAGGCCCAGAGATACTCGACGGGATTCAACTCTGGGGCATAGGCCGGCGGGAACTCGACCTCGATCCGGTTCCCGCTGGCCTCCACCCAGCGCCGCACCAGCGCGCTGCGGTGTGCCGGCAGCCGGTCCCAGATCCCCAGCAGCGGTCCGCGCACCTGCCGCTTCAGCGCATCCAGAAATTCCACCCCCTGCGGCGCGCGGATCGACCCAGGATGCAGCCGGAAATAGAAATTCCAGAAGGCCGCTCCCGACCACGGCGGACGGCGTCTGCCAGTTGAAGCAATCCTGCAAAACCGGCGTCTGGCCACCCGGCGCCCAAGTGCGCACCCGGTGCGGCCGCTGGCTGATGCCGCTCTCGTCTATGAAGACGACCGACCGTCCCTCCCTGCGGGCATTTTTTGAATGGCAGGCCAGCGCTTGCGCTTCCATGGCTCAACGGCCTTCTCGTCGCGCTCCACCGCCCGCCCCACGGGCCTCTGGCAACTGAACCCCATGGCCCGCAGCAGCTTCCACACATGGCCCGGATGATAGCGGACGCCAAAGCGGGCTTCGATCACCTCGGCCACGCGAGGACAGGTCCACAGCGGCGTAGGGTAGCCGAAGGCTTCCGGGCCGGCCAGCAGCCTTTTCTCCAGCTGCCGCAGTTGCGCGGCGCCCAGATTCGGCGGCCGGCCCGGCCGGCCCGCCTGCCGCATCGCCTTCCTGCCGCCCTCCCAGTACTGCCGCACCCAGCGGCTCACCATCTGGCGGGCGACCCTCAGCTCGCGTGTGATCTGCGCCTGCGGCACGCCCGTGATGAACGGCCCGAGCCCTTCCAGCCGGTGCTCTCCAGCGCCTCGAAATCCCGTCTCTGGCCCAGCGGATTGCCCATATGCACACAGATGCAAGGCCCCCGAAAAGGTGACACTATATTATGTGAGGTTCAGTAGGTCATGTTTCCACCCGGCTCCTCAAGAAGGTTTCCCCGCCTGGAGAAACGCCTCCAAGTGCAACTGGAAGTGCTGCAAACCCGACAGGTTTACCACGAGGGGATTTTAGATGTATCACAGGGCGGTGTACGGATAACATGCCAGAGTGAGATTTCCCCAGGCACAGCTGTTGCTATCAGAGCAATTGATATGCTCTATCTCGGAGAGATTGTTTGGCAAGCATGCGGAATGGCAGGGGTCAAGTTCGATCAGGTGCTGGATTTGAAAGACCTTGCGCGGATAATGCAAGAGTATTGATACTCACCGTACTTCATTTGTTAGCAGATCGTCGAAAGGGCTGGAATAAGACAGCCCGAAATTCTTTCGTCCGCCGCTACTCCAGCAAAGACGCCATGAGCGGAGAAGACCTTCAGTAGCACGAGATGTACTTGCATGCCAGCCGCAAGGGACTGGCACCGGCCGACGACCCGCTACGGCTGTACCGCACCCGATTTCTTGGACAGTTTTTGATTTACTTTCATGCAGCAGGCTCCATGGCAAGTAAGACCTGATGAGCCTGTCGCGGCGACTGGAAGTGGAGGCGTTCGACCAGCCACTGCTCTTTGTATCGCTGGCGGAATTCTTCGAGCGCTTCGGCCAGTTCCTCCAAGGTCGCGAAGTGCCGCACCCAGAGAACCTGTTCCTTGAGATGTACTTAGCGGGAGTTGAGCGGACACCGGGGCACCGGGGCAGCGGTGCCTGAGGCGGCGTTCCGGTGGTAGATTTTGGGTTTCTCAAGACTCAGATCACCACGAAAGGAACTGACCGCCTCATGAGCACCAGAGAGAAGCTTATCAAGGCCCGCTTGGGGCTATTGGCCCTGGCCCAGGAACTCGACAACGTCCGCCTGGCCTGCAAGCGTGCCGGCATCAGCAGGAGCCACTTCTACGAAATCAAGGAAGCTTACGAAAAGTACGGTGCCGAGGGCTTGGCGCCGCAGCCGCGGCGTCGCCCTCGGATGCCCAACCAGACGCCTCCGGAACTCGAACAGCGCATCCTTGAGATGACCGAGCAATTCCCCACCTACAGCTATGTCCGCATCAGCGGCCAACTCCGCCTCATCGGCGTCGGCGTTTCGCCTTCCACGGTGCGCGCCGTCTGGCAGCGCCACGGACTCACTCTGCGCATCCACCGCCTGTTCTGGCTGGAGCAAAAGACCGCCGATCGCGGCGGCGGGCTGACCGACCGCCAGATCCGGCTCATCCAACTCCACCGCCGGCGAACGGTCGATCCCGAACAGCACGTCGAAGCGCCGTATCCAGGCTATTTGCTGTGCCAGGACACCTACTTCGTCGGCACCATCAAGGGCGTCGGCAAGATCTACATGCAGAGCGTGGTCGACGCCAATTGCTCGCTGGCGTTCGCCAAGCTGGCGCTGTCGAAGGCGCCGATGACGGCCGTGGACACGCTCTACGACCGTGTGCTGCCCTTCTATGAAGAGAGCGGCATGGCGGTTGAGCACATCCTCACCGATAATGGCAGGGAATACTGTGGGCGCGAGTTGCAGCATTTCTTTGAGCTGTTCCTGGCGCTGAACCAGATCCAGCATCGCCGCACCGAAGTGCGCTCGCCGGAGACCAACGGCTTCTGCGAACGCTTCCACCGCACGGTGAAGGAGGAGTTCTTCTCGGTGGCCTTCCGCAAGACCCTCTATGAAAGCCTGGACCAGCTCCAGGCCGACCTGGACCGATACCTGGATTTCTACAACCGCCAGCGAGCCCATCAGGGTTACCGCACGAAGGGAAGGACCCCCTACCAGGCCTTCTCAGATGGTTTGGCTTTGCTGCCTCAGCGGGAGGCAGCATGAGATAGAATCAACCCACCGGAACGCCTCCCGGTGTCCGGCAATCTCCCGCTAAGTACAGCTCAAGCTTACGGCGGCGACTTATTTTATGATGGTGGGATCACTCACCTGGCGGCGGCATA
Organism: Bryobacteraceae bacterium; assembly: GCA_026002855.1. NCBI lineage: Bacteria > Pseudomonadati > Acidobacteriota > Terriglobia > Bryobacterales > Bryobacteraceae > Bryobacteraceae bacterium. The sequence continues at coordinate 3,465,751 of BPGD01000001.1, read as the reverse complement.
ACCGCCGCCAGAGGGCGAGTGCAAACGAGGAACTTCGGCTCTGCTGACCTTCAACTGCAGCGGAAACTCTAGCAACGGGGAGGTTCTCTCCGAAAGACGCCCTGCCTATTGCCACCTACTCGGCTATCGGAGGGATTCGGCTTCGGTTCCGTGAGCAGAAAAAGGGCTGCAGCAGACCCAAGAAAATTAATCCCAAGCCGAGCAGCGCATAAGTACCCGGTTCGGGCACAACATGGGCTTCTCCCCCATACAGAACTCCGAATGGCCCGCCACCGCGCTGGTAAGCATGAATCTCCAGCCACGCCGTACCTCCCAAAGCAACGGGAACCCAACCGGAGGTCCAACTCTCGTTTGGTTGGCAACCGATCGGACCAGCGGCACAAGCGCTGTCCTGAAGTGGATTGGGGCCTTTTAGGAGTAAACCCGTGGGATTCGCGTTGTCAAACAGGTAGACTGCGGCCGTGTCATCAGCGAACACCGTCACGTTCACAGCATTAGAGAAAGCGGGCAACCATTCGGTGAAAATAGCCGTTGGTGTGCCTGGAATGCTGGCGTTTGGGGGACTGGAGGCTCCTGTAGCGTATCCCGTGTTGCGATACGATATCCAAGAATACGGCGGCAGGTTACCCCAAGCCGGATGCGCGGTGATCACGACATTGGTGCCTGTGATGTTGTTCGACTCGCTCAGAAGGTCGGAACCAAAAGAAATCACGCCCCCCCACCCTGACGCGACGGTAAAGCAGGCTAGAACGAAAAGCCTGGAAATCTGTTTGTCCATCTTTCCTCCCCTACTTGCGAAGAAACACCCTTGAGTATAATCGCATGATCGATGCAACGCAAGAGCGACTCGCACTCTGAGGGTTCACTGTCGCAGTCTAGAGGAACTAGTACTTACTGCATCTCGCATAAAATGGTGTCAACTTTTCAGGGGCCTTGCATCTGTGTGCATATGGGCAATCCGCGGGGCCAGAGACGGGATTTCGAGGCGCTGCAGAGCACCGGCTGGAAGGGCTCCGGCTGTTCATCACGGGCGTGCCGCAGGCGGAGATCGCGCGCGAGCTCAAAGTCGCCCGACAGACGGTGAGCCGCTGGGTGTGGCAGTACCGGGAGGGCGGCACGAAGGCGCTGCGACAGGCGGGCTGGGCGGGCCGGCCGCCGAAGCTGGGTGCCGCGCAACTGCGGCAGGTAGAGAGGATGCTGCTGGCCAGCCCGGGAGCCTTCGGCTACCCTACGCCGCTGTGGACCTGTCCGCGCGTGGCCGAGGTGATCGAAGCCCGCTTTGGCCTCCGCTATCATTCGGGCCATGTGTGGAAGCTGCTGCGGGCCATGGGGTTTAGTTGCCAGAGGCCCGTGGGGCGGGCGCTGGAGCGCGACGAGAAGGCCGTTGAGCCATGGAAGCGCAAGCGCTGGCCTGCCATTCAAAAAATGCCCGCAGGGGGGACGGACGATCGTCTTCATCGACGAGGGCGGCATCAGCCAACGGCCGCACCGGGTGCGCACCTGGGCGCCGAGGGCCAGACGCCGGTTTTGCAGGATTGCTTCAACTGGAAGACGCTGTCCGCCGTGGCCGGGGTGACCTTCTGGAATTTCTATTTCCGGCTGCATCCGGGGCCGATCCGTGCGCCGCAGGGGGGTGGAATTCCCCGATGCGCTGAAGCGGCAGGTGCGCGGACCGCTGCTGGTGATCCGGGACCGGCTGCCGGCCCACCGCAGCGCGCTGGTGCGGCGCTGGGTGGAGGCCAGCGGGGCCGGATCGAGGTCGAGTTCCTGCCAGGCGATGCCCCGGAGTTGAATCCCGTCGAGTCTCTATGGGGCGACTGGAAGCAGCATGAGCTGGCCAACGTCTGCCCTCAGCAATTCTGGCAATCGGGGGCGGTGGCGCGGATGGCGCTGAAGAAGACCAAGCGGATGCGCAAGCGCCTCATCGGAGCCTTATGGCAGCAAGCCGAATTATCCCTCGATTGACATATGATGCGAGAGTCAATAATCCGCCCTACGCGGCGGTCTGGATTGCCGTTACGGCCTAGGGCGAGGATAGACAGCTACTTGCCGCTACGCAGCTGAATTTGTCGGCGCTTTCCAAACAGGCATAAATCTTGAGGAACCTCCCCGGATTGTCTATGATGACCGGGAAGCGCGGACGCTAAAAATTCACGTCATGTCGCTGGGAACGATTTCTGCGCTCGGGTTCCGTTTCGGTGGCGAAGCGTTTACCTCCATACCGATGCGCCATCGCGATTTGGATTCCTTCTCGTGTTGACTATAGGGTACCGAAGCATGCTCCACGGGCTTTTGATCTGCCTGGACAGTCAGTGGCCACAAGAAGCATTCAGGATTGTTCGACAAGAGACAAGCGGATTCCGGGCCCGCGTGAAGGACCGGGGGGCGCGCTCTGCGGGGCTGGAGTCCGCCCGCGGTGGAAGGGGCCGCTCGCTCGGCCAAGCGCAAGATGAGCGTGGTCCTGGAGCTGCTCCGCGGTGCGGATCTGGAGTCCACGGGCCGCCGTTATGGCGTCACGGCGGCGACCCTGTCGCCAGTGGCGCGAGGCTTTGCTGACGGCCGGCGAGGAGGGGCTCAAGATCCGGCCAGAGGATCTGGTCGACGGGCAGGGCCGCCGGATGAAGTCGGTGATCGCCGATCTGGCGATGGAGAACGAGCTGCTCCCGCGACGCATCCGGCGCATGGAGGACGAGAAGCCATATCTCAAGTGGAGGTCGAAGAAATGAGCCGCACCCGGTCGGCCTCCACAGGACGCAGCTACGGGCGCCTCTCGGGTTCTGAAGGCCTGGGACCTGCCGCGGTCGACGTTCTACCAGCGGCGCTGTCGGCAGGCCTCGCCGGCCTGCCCACCAGGCGCGGCCCGACGACGAGCTACAGCGATGAGCAACTCGTCGGCGAGACCCGGCGCGCGATCCGGGAATCGCCCTTCCACGGCGAAGGCCACCGCAAGGTGTGGGCCAGGGCTGCGCCTGATGCGAGAACACGAGCTGCTCGCCGCCGCAACGCCAGCCGCAGCCCGTCGAGCCGAAGCGGCACGACGGTACCCTCCTCGCCCGACGGCCCAAGCGAGACGTGGGGCGTCGACGCCACGGCCGGCTTCACTCTCCGGGACGGGCAGGTGCCCATCTTTGCGAGGATCGACCATTGCTCGGCCTTCTGCCTGGGCATCCACGTGGCCAAACGCGGCACGCGGTTCGAGGCCTTGGAGCCGGTGCGCCAGACCGTGCGCGAACAGTTCGGCGGCTTTTCCGAGCGCATTGCCCCGGGCGTTGGACTGCGCCGTGACCATGGCTCACAATTCATGAGCGACGACTTTCGGCGCGAGATCCGCTTTCTCGGCCTCGTGTCTTCACCGGCCTTCGTCCGCGAGCCCGAAGGCAACGGCTCGATCGAACGCTTCTTCCGCACCCTCGAGGAGGAGCCTGGCTGGGTGCGGCACTTCGAGACCTTGGAGGAACTGGCCGAAGCCCTCGAACAAGTCCGCCAGCGCTACAACGAGCAGTGGCTGGTCGAACGCCTCCACTTCCAATCCCCGCGGCAGGCTCACCAAGCCCTGCTTGCCCTATAGCCTGCTGCATGACAACAACCTAAAAAATGCCCAGGAAATCAGGGGGGTACAGCTCATGAGCCTCAGAAATCGAGTCCGTAAAGTCTTGTGGAATCTGTTTCAGCGGGCAACGGAACGAACTTCGCCGCACGCCTCGCGAGAGACTGCTGAAACGACGGCTTTCGGAGTCGCTAAGTCTCAGTGGCACATACACATGCCCCATATTATGGACACATCGTCCTGTTTCTTCACCGCGTAGCTACCAGCGCCATTTTAATGAGCATCTAGATTTTGGCCCCGCTGGCGCTATGCTACTCAAGCCCCCCATTTCCGCCGTATTACGGTTTGCGCCCGCATCCAGCTGCCTGGCTTGCACATGGCGTCGACCGCCGCCTGCCCGACTGCCAGGTGAATGCCACCCGCGCGGTTCCTTCAGCACATACGCCTCGACATCGCGGAAGACGCACCTTCCGCTGCTGACGCTCCGAATGCCCCGCTGGTGTATTCGCCGTGGCCCCGGCAGGGCCTTGGTCTCCGGCGAATACGACCTGGCCAGCCGCTCGTCCGCGCAGCAGTCCCCGTCCGGGGAACAGGTTGGCCTCGCAGACAAACCCTCGACATCCAGACGGCACCTTGCCAAGGGTGAGTGCAGCGCACCACCCTCGGTGGGCAACCTGCTCGCCCTGATGCCGCAGTCATCCAAGTTCAGTGGCTGGCCGTCGTGCAGATCGAACGAGTCATGGAGTGGTCAAGGGGCCCTGTCATCGCACGTAACCGGGGTGGCTCCTGGTCTGCATGGCGCGCGGAATGGGACGACTCTCGCGAATATGTGCCCATCCGAGACTTCCCCGTGGGGAAATGAGCCCTGCGCATGTTGAGCCCGCGCGAACCGTTTATAAACATGTCTTCGCTCCGGTGTCGCCCATGGCGCCGATTCAGTCATCGCTGCTCGGTACCGGTCCGGCTCCCCCAGCGGACTTTCGGCTTCCAGCGGGCCGCAAATCCACGGACGCTGCCGTGTGAGGTTCCGCATTCCTTCCTCAAAGGATCGGTGAAGCCTGTCATGGCGCCTTCGTGGCCCCTTTGCGTGATCTGGCTTTTGGCCTGGGAGGCACCCCATGAGTTCTCCTGCCCGATTCGCGCCACACCCGCAACCCGAACCCGGACGCCCGGGTGGGCAGGTTTCAATGTTCCTGTTGATGTAAACAGCGTGGGTGAAAAAACCGGGCTGACCGCCGCCGCAGGCGTCGTCTGGCGAAAATAGGACAGGCATGAGCTGACAGAACTGGAAGTCGCGCCGCAGGTGGCGGCATGGCACGGGGGCGACGAGCGAATCGAAGATGGAGCCAGAGGGGAAGCCGTGAGCACGAATCGCATGGCATGGCTGATCCGTCGGCTGGAGAGGCTGGCGGGGGAAGCTGGACAAATGTTGTCGCTGGTCGACTCGCGCCAGCACCTGCACGCGCAGATGGAGCAACTCGGCCAGCAGATCAACGCCGCCTATGGCGAGCTGGAGGGCCGGCCGGCCACCGAGCAGGAGATGCGCTCGCTGCGCGAGCGTGAGGACAGCCTCCAGACGCAGATCGAATCGCTGCGCCGTCAAGCCGACCTTGCGCTCGGCACGATCGCTGGCTGGCACGAGCGCGTCCGGCAGGCCGTGCTGGAGGCGGCCGCCGCCGAGTCGAAGCTGTTGCCCGCGGCCCGGGAGCTGAGTGAGATGCGGTTGCCGGGCGGGCGCGGACCGCACGAGCTGCGGCTGGCAATTCTTGAGGCGAAGTCGCGTGTGGAGGCCATCCTCGGCGAGCTCCGGCCTGCCGCGCCGCCCGCGGCGGCCACCGCTGCCGAGCCGGGGGCGGCTCGGGGGCCGGGCGTGTTGCTGACAGTGCGCGAGGCGGCCGAGGTGCTGGCGGTGTCGCCGAAGACGCTCTACCGGATGGCGCAGCTCGGGCAGGTGCCGCATGTGCGGCTGGGGCGCAATGTGCGGTTCCGCCGTGCGGATCTCGAAGCCTGGCTGGAGCGGCGCTCGATCCGCCCGCGACGATGAGCCCCGCATGAGCCGCCACGGCGCGTTGCCGAACGGTACAAACCATATCGCCCGCGTTCTGTTTCAAACAGCAGAGCGCAGAGTTGATTTCCTCGGACCGCTGGCGGTCCGTGCTTCTGGGCACCGGCCCGAAGTGGGCGAAACGGACGATTCCTCATCGGGCAACGTGCTCACGCCACAGAAGCGCCGTACCGGAAGGCGGGCAGGATGTTTGAATCAGAAGCAGCCGGAATTGTTGCATCGGCCGCGCGGATCGCGGCTGCCGGCGCCGCGCCCAAGGCCCTCCCGGAGGACCGGATTCACTGCCCGCCGCGGGGGGCTGCCACCGGCACGGCCCGCTCGAGCCGCGCCACCGCGGCCCGCTTCCGCCCGGCTTCCGGGTTCAGATACCGCTGCGTCGTCTCCAGATCGCTGTGGCCCAGCAGCCGCTGCACCGTCACCACATCCACGCCCTGCTCGAGCAGCCGCGTCGCATAGGTGTGCCGAAACTTGTGCAGCGTGGCATGCTCGACGCCCGCCCGCGCCGCCACCCGCTGCAGCCGCCGCAGCAGATGCCGCTCGCGGCCCCCGCCGCGCGACGGAAACACCAGCTCGCCCGTCCGCGGCCAGGCTCGCAGCTTCGCCGCCAGACCCTCCGGCAGCGGCACCTCGCGCTGCTCGTAGTCCTTCGGCGTGAAGCCCGGCTTGGCCCGCACCACCACCTGCTCGCGGCCCGGCTCCAGACAGACGTCTTCCCAGGTCAGCGTCGTCAGCTCGCTCTCCCGCAGCCCGGTCAGCAGCAGCATCTCGAACACGAGCCGGTCCGCCTCCCCGCAGGCCGCAAACAGCCGCTCCAGCTCGTCATCGCTGTACACGCTCGGCCGCCCGCGGCCCAGCGTCGTCGCATCGCGCAGCGCACGGAAGCCCTCGCACGGGTTGTCGACCTCGAGGCCCAGCTCGCGCCGCAGGAAGTTGTAAAAGCGCCGCACCACGCCGAGCTCAAAGTTCACCGTCGCCGGCCGCACCCTGCGCCCAGCGCGCTTCTGTCCAGCCGGCTCCTCGACCCGCGCCAGCTTGTAGGCCTCGATGTCGGCCCGCGTGATGGCCTCCACATAGCGCCGGTGGCCCAGCAGGCGCAAGAAGTGTTCGAGCACCGCTCGGTAACGGGCCACCGTGCGCGGCTTGTCGGGCGAGTGCAGCCGCACGTGGGCCAGAAACTCTTCCACCGCCGCCGCCATCGGCGTGCCCGCCCGCAGCGCCGCTGCCTGTGTCCACGACACAACCGCGCCCGCCGTCCCGCCCCAGGCAGCCCCGGGCGCCGGGCTCAGCCCAGCAAAGCCCTGCGGCGCGCCCGCCTGCTGCGGCACCACCGGAGCCGGCCCAAGAAATGCCGCAGCCGCCGTCGCCGCGTCCGGCCCGCCGCCGAGCACCGCCAGACCCGCCAGCTCGAGCTGCTTGCGGCGCACTGCTTCGAGCGCTTCAGCCGGCGTCTGGCCAGCGCTCTGGCGTCGCCGCTGCGGCCCCTCCCACCACTCGAGGAAGTACTGCCCCGGTCGAGGATCCCAGACCCAACTGGCGCCCTTGCGCGGCAGCGACACAAACTGCCAGCGGCCGGAGGCGAGACGGACTTTCTTGAGGAGACGGACGCGTTTGCGGAGCTTCATGGGAGCCAACCCTTGGTGTCGGTTTTCGCAAATTTACAGACACCAAGAGCATAGCTCACTCTGAAAGTCATTTCAATAGAGTAACTTAGACTTTGGATGGTGGCGAAGGTGGGGGTCGAACCCACATGGACCGTGAGGTCCGCCGGATTTTGAGTCCGGTGCGTCTGCCAGTTCCGCCACTTCGCCGGCGGCTGTTCCGAAACACATTGTAACATCGGCCCCTGCTGACGAGGCTCGGCCAAGTGCGCGCCAGGCGGCTTCCAGACCGGCTGCGGCCGCCGTACACTGGACGTGTGGGTGAGCAGCAGCCGGAACGCAAGGGCCTGAGCCCCTATGCCAAGGCGGGAGCTTACGCCGGGCTCGCCTTTGTCACGCCGATCAGCGGGTGGGTCTGTTACAAGATCGGAGAATGGCTCGACCAGAGCTGGGGGACGTCCTACCTCTATCTGGTGGGACTGATTGTAGGCTGCGCCGCGGGCATGTATGAGACCTTCCGGCAGGCGGTCCGGATCGAGGGCCTGGACAGGAAAAAATGAAGGACCTCGAATACGGCCGCATTGTCCGCCGCATCGGCTGGCTGTCCCTCATACTGGCGGCCGCCGGCGCCGCCGCGTGGCGCCTGCTGGCGGATACGGCTTCGATGCTGAGTTTTCTCGGCGGAGCATTCATCGCCGGGCTCTCTTTCTTTCTGCTGCACCGGCTGGTGGACGATCTCCAGGCTGCGGCCGAGGGGCGGCCGGTGAAGAAGGTCCGTTTCTTTGTTCACGCCTTCCGCATGCTGATTCTGGGCGGAGCGGCCTATGTTATCCTCGAATTTTGCGGAGCCGGGCGCGTTGCGCTCGCTTCCGGCCTCACTGTTGCCGTGACGGCCGCCACCGTGGAAGTCCTCATCGAGCTTTTCTATGCACGAGCATGAGTTGTGGTTCACGGCGCTGCTGAACCGCTACCTGGCCGCGCCGGTCAACGCCCTCTATCAGCTTGTCGGCTATCACACGGAAGATCCCTCCCGGCCCTGGTCGAACTACATTGCCATGGAAGTGCTGGTGATCCTCCTGATGATGACGGCCGCGCTCGTGTTGCGGGCGCGGCTGAGCGTGGATCGGCCCGGCAAATTCCAGCTCGCCGTCGAGGGCGTCTACAATTTCCTCGCCTCGCAGGCGCAGGACATCATCGGGCATGGTTATCGAAAGCGGCTGGCCTGGTTCGCCACCATCTTCCTGTTCATCCTCACGTCGAACCTTCTGGGCATCATTCCCACGTTTGAATCGCCGACGATGTATTACTACGTGCCCGCGGGCGCAGCGATTGCGATGTTTCTTTACTACAACGGGCAGGGCATCCAGGAGCAGGGCCTGCTCGGGCACCTGAAGCATTTCGCCGGCCCGGTGCTGCTGATCGCGTGGTTCATGTTCCCGCTGGAAGTGATCAGCCATCTGATCCGGCCGGTGTCGCTCACCATCCGTCTTTTCGCCAACATGCTGGCGGGCGAGCAGGTGACCATCGGCTTCTTGGCGCTGTTCCCGTGGGTGGTGCCGGTGGTGTTCATGGCCCTCCACATCTTCGTGTCATTCATTCAGGCGTTCATCTTTACGATGCTCGGCATGGTGTACGTCGGCGAGGCCGTCGCCCATGAAGGGCATTGATTCATGGCATCATCGGCCTTCAGTGTGAGGCCCCGGCGTCCCAACGCACGGTGTGCAACCACCTCCTGGGGGCCAGTTCATAGCACAAGGAGAAACGACCCATGCGTATTCGCAACCTTCTGATCCTCGCGGCGCTGCTCGTGATGGCTGCGCCCGCCTTCGCCCAGCAGAGCGGCCAGTCCAGCGGAGTGTTCGTGCTGCCGGGCGCGTTTGCCATGGCCATCGCGTCCAGCATCTGCGGCCTGGCGCAGGGCAAGGCCATCGCCGCTTCCGTGGAGGGCATCGCCCGCAATCCGGGAGCGGCAGGCGCCATCCGGATCCTGCTGATTCTGGGTCTGGCATTCATCGAGTCGCTGGCGCTGTTCACGTTCGTCAACATCGGGCGCTGACATCCCCGCGCGGCGCATCTTCGGCGAAGGGCCCGGCTTCTGCCGGGCCCTTCGGTCTTTTACGCTGGAAGGTGATGAAGCTCCAGGGCATCTTTCCTCCAATCACGACGCCATTCAACGCGGATGGCGAGATCTACGAAGCCAAGGTGGCGCATAACGTCGGCAGGTGGAACCGGACGGCGCTGGCCGGCTACGTCGTCTGCGGCTCCACCGGCGAAAGCGTTCACCTGCTGTTCGAGGAAAAGCTGCGGATGTTCGAGCTGGTGGCGAAGCACGCCGCCCCGGACAAGCTGCTAATCTGCGGCACCGGGATGGAGAGCGTGAAGGAGACGCTCGAACTGACGCGCCGTGCTTCCGAAATGGGCTACCGGGCAGCGATGGTCCGCACGCCGCACTACTACAAGAACCTGGTGAACAATGGGTCGGCGCAGGCGCTGTACTATCGCGCCGTCGCCGACCAGAGCCCGATCCCGGTGATGATCTACAACTGGCCGCAGGCCACCGGCGTGGACATCCCGGCCGACACGGTGGCCGAGCTCAGCCATCACCCGAACATCATCGCCATCAAGGAAAGCAGCGGAAACATCGAGAAAGTGATGCAGATGATCCGCGAGTGCCGCCCCGGCTTCCAGGTGCTGGTCGGCTCGGCGCCAACATTGGCGCCGTCGCTCGCCGTGGGCGCCTGCGGTGCAGTGCTTGCTTACGCCAACGCGGCGCCCTACTCGGTGATCGCGATCTGGGAGGCACACCGCCAACGCGAATTCGAGGCCGCCATGGACTGGCAGCGGCGCATCGCGCGGGCGGCCGTGCTGGTCACGGTGAAGTACGGCATCCCGGGACTGAAATATGCCATGGACCTCAACGGCTACTATGGCGGCCCCTGCCGGCTGCCGCTGGCCCCGCTGAAGCCGGATGCGAAGAAAGAAATCGAAGAGGCTTTCGCCGGATTGAACGGATAAGTCCAGGCTATTTTCGAGTAAAATCCTCCGGAGAATCGGTCATGCCTGGCGTGACACGCTGGATACAAGGCCTGAACGTTTCCGCCCCCGTGGCGGCCGCCCTGGAAGCGCCCGGGGAAGACTACGAAATGCCGCTTGTCTGCCGGCGTCCGGTGGCAGGGCCTGCGGTGGACGCCCTGAAAGGCAGATCCGCCACCGAACTGTTCCCGGGCGCATTCAGCCCTGAAGGCGCGCTGGCGGGGCTCTGGCTCTATTTGCAGCATTTCGACGCCTGTCACCGCGTGGCTCAGGATCTGCCCACGAAAGAGGGCAGCTACTGGCACGGCATCCTGCACCGCCAGGAACCGGACGACTGGAACGCCGGCTATTGGTTCCGGGCCGCGGGATCCCACCCGGTCCACGATTCACTGTGCCGCGAGGCGCAGCGCCTGGCGCTGGAGCACGGGGGCGCGCACTGGAAGCCCGCCTCCCGCTGGGACCCGGAAGATTTCATCCGCTTTTGCGCCCGCGCCCGGCGCGAGCCAGGCTCGGAAGCCGAGCGGCTGGCCAGGGCCGTGCAGATGGCCGAGTGGCGCCTGCTGTTCGAATGGTGCCTGGCGGGCGTGCGAGGATAGTGACAGTGTCTGGAAAGGATCCCGCCGCTCAATGAAACGCTGGATCGGCCTGACGATCGCCATACTGGCCGTCGCGGCCATCATCCTGTTTCTTGCCCTGCGCAAGCCGGCGCCCCCTGAGGTTCCCTTCGCCCGCGCCCGCCATGAGACGCTCGTCAGCATCCTGACGACGAACGGCAAGGCCGAACCGGCTTCCTGGGAGCCCGTCCGTGCAGCACGGGCCGGCCGCGTCCGCCGTGTCGTGGTGCAACGTGGCGCCAGTGTCCAGGCCGGCGCACTGCTGGCGGAGCTGGACGACGCCGCCGCCCGCGCGGAGCTGGACGCGGCGGCTTCGCGCCTGGAGGCCGCACGCGCCGAAGTTCGCCTGCTGGAAAAAGGCGGCCGCGCCGCCGAGCGGGCGCAACTGGAAGGTCTGATCGAAAAGCTGAGTCTGGAACTTGATGTGGCCCGGCGCGACGCCGCAGCCCTTCAGCGCCTGGTGGACAAAGGGGCTGCGTCGCGCGCGGAACTCGAACAGTGGCGAGACCGGGCGCGCGAGCTCGAGTCTGAGCTCAACGCACAGCGCAGGCGGCTCGCTGCGCTCGTGGCCGATGCCGACCTCGAGGCTGCCCGGGCGCGTCAGAAGGACGCGGAGGCTGCGGTGGCGACGGCGCGCCTGCACCTCGCCCAATGTCAGATCCGCGCCCCGCGGAGCGGCGTCGTCTACGACCTGACGGTCCGAGAAGGCGACTGGCTGGAACCGGGGGCGTTGGCGGCACGCGTCGGCGAATTGGATCGGCTCAAGATCGTGATCTTTGTCGATGAGCCCGAGCTGGGCCGCGTGCGCCTGGGCCTGCCCGTGGAGATCACCTGGGACGCTCTGCCGGACCGCAAATGGAAGGCGCAGGTGGAACGGATGCCGACGCAGGTGGTTCCGCTGGGCACACGCATGGTGGGCGAGGTTTGGGCGATGTGCGAGAATCCTTCGCACGACCTTCCGCCCGGGGCCAACGTGAATGTGCGGATCCGCTCTCAGGTGATCGAAGGAGCGCTGACCATTCCCAAGGCTGCGTTGCGTCGGCAGGGCGATCTGCTGGGCGTCTTTGTCCTGGAAGGGAACCGCCTGGCCTGGCGGAGGGTGGAGATTGGCGCCACCAGCGAAGTGGACACGGAAGTCCGTAGCGGCCTGAGCGCCGGCGAAGCCGTCGCGCTCCCGGTGGACCGCCCTCTGAAGGCCGGCATGGAGGTCCGGCCGGTCTTTCCGGGCAATGAGATCTGACGCGAAGGCGGAGGGTCAGGCTGTCCCCTTCGTCCCCGGTGCAGGCAGCAGGTGGTCGTCCACGGGCATCGGCTGTCGGCCGGCCCGATCCTCCAGCTCTTCGGCGGAATCGACACCCGCAGCCGTAATCTGAAAGCGGTTGTTGTCACCGCGCGTCAGCAACCCGCGCTCCTTCAGGTACCAGAGCGTGAATTCGAGGTGGTCGCGGGGAATACCGAGCAGATCTTCGAGCTCGAAAATTGTCACTCCAGGCGCGTGCGGGTCCTGCTGCCGTTTGGCATACAGCGCCCGAAGCACGCCGTGACGCTTGCGCCGCTCGCTTTCGGGGCCCAGAGCCGCCTGCGGCGACTGAAACACGCGCCACCGGGTGTGAAGGAGCGAGGCGTAGCGGAGGTCGTAGGCAGCGCGCTGTTCGGGATCGCTGAGCACGCGGTAGGCCTCCACGATCTGGCGGAAGCGCTTCTCGTCGCCGGTCTCTTTGTTATCCGGATGGAACTGCTGCGCCAGGATCCGGTAGACGCGGTGGATGGTTTCTGTGGAGGCCTTCGGGTTCACCTGAAGGATCTCGTAGTAGTCGGTTTCGGCCGGCTCGGCTTCCGGCACAGGCTCGGCAGGCAGGAATTCGATGCCCGCCCGGTAGCCGCCGCCCGTCGCCGGAGCGCACCAACGCACGGCCCCGCGGGCGCGAAGCTGCCCGCCAAAAACACCCTCGGCCGCGCATGTCTCCACAACAACCACTTCGCCAGGTTGCAACGCCGCTTCGGACTTCAGGCCGATGCCCGCCTCGTGCGCATCGGTGATCCAGGCGTGAATCGGCTGCGGCCGCCCAGTGCAACTCAGTCTCGCTTCCAGACGCCGCACCCGCGCCTGACGGCGGGCCCGCCGCCGCTCCTCCGGAACCGGATTTGTCACAGCCTGATTTTGGGGCGAAACGCGCCGACGGAGAATCCGCGCTTTCGCTCAGCGCGGCGCAGGGAAATCCCTGAGACGCGGGTCAGGGTTTCGGCGGAGCGGACTTGGGCGCCTCGGCCGCGGGAGCAGGCTTTCCGAAATAGCTTTCATCAAGGAACACGCGGCTTTTCTGTTTCACCGATTCCATGGATTTCTGCGCGTTCTCGGTGGTCAGCCGCCGCTCGATCTCGGTGCGCACCTGCGAAAGAGGCTGCACGGAACGCTCCTGCACCTGAATCAGGTGATAACCGAACTGCGTTTTGACCGGTTCGCTCACCTCACCCACGGGAATTGTGAAGACAGCGCTCTCAAATTCAGGAATCATCCTCCCGCGGCCGAACGAGCCCAGATCGCCGCCGTTCTTGCCGGAGCCAACATCGTCGCTTTCGGCGCGGGCCACGTCGGCGAAGTCTTCGCCCTTCAGGATCCTCTGCCGCAACGCCTGCGCGCGGGCGAGCGCTTCCTGCTCGGAGAGATCTTTCTGGCCTTCCTTGAGTGGCACGCGCGATCCCTGGAAGCGCACCAGGATGTGGCGCGCCTTCGCGGTCTCGAATTCCCCCTGGTGCGCCTTGTAGTACGCCTCCAGTTGCTGGTCGGTCGGGCGCGCCGTTTCCGTGAAATGCTGGTACAGCAGCGAGGCGAGCGTGCTCTCCTGCTGGAGGAAGAGCTGCACCCGCACGGCCGGCTTTTCGGGCACCTGAAGGCGGCGCGCCTCAGCCGCGTAAGACATGATTTCGCCGAGCTGTTCGGCGATCCTGCGCCGGTTTTCTGGTGTGTCCGGGCCCAACTGCTGACGGATGTTGTCCGGCAGATTCCGCATCAGGGAATCAAACTCGGACCGGGTCATCTTCTTTCCGCCGGCTTCGAAGACGACCGGATCGGAAGCGGAGGATGCCTGCGGCGCCTGGGCGGCCTGCGGCTGCCCCCACGCAAGTGCGCCGAGCATCGACAATAGAAGGAACTTCATTGTCCCATGGTACCGCGAGGACTGCCCCATGCTGAACGCACGCCGCGCCGAACCCGCGGCGAAGCGTCCGCCGCGCCCATCGAGTGGAAGCGTGTCTGGCCCGACGTCCGCGCGCTGCTCGTGCCGCGGCGCGGAGTGCTGCTGACCGGCCTCGTCCTGATCGTGATCAGCCGTCTCTGCGGACTCGTGCTGCCCGCCTCGACGAAATATCTCATCGATGACGTGCTCGTGCGGCGCCGCGCGGAGCTGCTCGGGCCGATCGTGGCTGCTGTGCTCGCGGCCACCGCCATACAGGCCGTGAGCGGCTTTGCCCTCACGCAGCTACTGTCGAAATCCGCGCAGCGGCTGATCGCCGAGCTGCGCATGCGCGTGCAGTCGCACGTGTGCCGGCTCCCGGTGGCGTTTTTTGACGCGCAGAAAACGGGCCAGCTCGTCTCGCGCATCATGAACGATGTCGAGGGCGTGCGGAATCTCGTGGGGACTGGTCTTGTCGAGTTTCTGGGCGGACTGCTTACGGCCATCTTCTCGTTCTTCATCCTGATGCGCATCAGCCCGCTGCTGACGCTGATGGCGCTGGGCATTGTTGTCGCCTTTGGCATCATCCTGCGCTGGGGATTCAGGACGCTGCGGCCCATCTTCCGCGAGCGTGGCCGCATTACGGCGGAAGTCACCGGCCGGCTGACGGAAACTCTGAACGGAATTCGCGATGTGAAGGCCTACCACGCTGAGGACCGCGAAGACGCCGTCTTTGCCGCCGGCGTGCGGCGCATCCTCGACAACGTCTTCCGTTCTCTCACGGGCGTCTCGCTGCTCAGCCTGTCGGCCACCATCCTGCTCGGCATCGTCGGTGCGCTGGTGATGTACGTGGGCGGGCGGCAGATCCTGGCCGGGACCCTGACCCTGGGCGGCTTTGTCACGTTTACCGCGTTTCTGGCGTTTATGGTCGCGCCGGTGTTCCAGGTTGTCGGCATCGGCACGCAGTTGACGGAAGCCATTGCCGGCCTGGAACGCACGCGCGAGCTGCTGGACATGCCCACCGAGGAGCAGGACGCCTCGCGCCGGACGGAGCTCGGCCCGTTGCGCGGCCAGGTACGATTTGAAGACGTCTGGTTCCGCTATGAGCCCGGCAAGGAGGTTCTGCGCGGCGTGAGCTTTTCGGCCGAGCCGGGCACGGTGACAGCGCTGGTGGGCAGCTCCGGCTCCGGCAAATCGACCATCCTCGGCCTCATCGCTTCGTTCTACAAACCGACCGACGGGCGCGTGCTGGTGGACGGCGCAGACCTTTCCACGGTCACGCTGGCCAGTTACCGGCGCCAACTGGGCGTGGTGCTCCAGGAGACATTTCTGTTTGACGGAACCATCCGCGAGAATGTCGCCTTTTCGCGCCCGGAGGCGAGCGCGGAAGAAGTCCTCCGTGCCTGCCGGCTGGCGCGCGTCGACGAGTTTGCCGAGCGGTTGCCCGACGGCTATGACACACTGGTGGGCGAGCGCGGCGTCAAACTGAGCGGCGGGCAGAAGCAGCGCGTCTCGATTGCACGGGCCATCCTGGCCGACCCGCGCATCCTGCTGCTCGACGAGGCCACTTCGAGCCTGGACAGCGAGACCGAAGCGCTCATCCAGGAGGGACTCGCGCACCTGATGCAGGGCCGCACCACGTTCGTCATCGCGCACCGGCTCTCCACGATCCGCCGCGCCGATCAGATCCTCGTCGTTGAAGACGGGCAGGTGATCGAGCAGGGCGCGCACGAAGAACTGCTCGCCGCCGGCGGCCGCTATCACGAGCTCTACACCCGCCAGCACGGCTTCGAGCGTAACCTGTTTCTCGCGCCGGGCGAGTCCGTCGAGCCGGCGGAACAGGCCTGACCCTGCGAACGAGCGAAGGCAGAACAGCGGGCGGAAGCCCGGTTTACGGCGCGGCCGGCTCGGCGACGTGAACAATGCGGTCTGCGGCGACGTTTTCCAGCACCTGGCGAATCCCCGAAGGCCAGCGGATTTCGACGCGGCGCGCCGAGGCCGCCGCGCCGAGCCCGAAATGCACGCGCGGGTCCGAGCTGGCCGCATATCCGGTGGACGTGGTGGCGTGGTTATAGAGCAGACGCCCGTCCGCCGTTTCCACGCGGATCACCGCGCCGAGGCCCATGCGGTTCGACCTGCGCCCTTCAAGCTGGAACAGAAGCCAGTGGTTGCCGTTGCGGGTGACGTTGTGAAACAGCCGCACGGGCCCGTTCAGCACGGTGACGACGGCGTCGATGCGCCCGTCGTTGTCCAGATCGCCGAAGGCGGCGCCGCGGTGGGCAGCGGGCAACTGGAAACTCGCGCCGGCCCCTGCGGAAACGTCCTCAAAGCGGATAGGTCTGGAGCCGAGATTGCGGAAGACGGAATTGGGCTCGGCGTAGGGCCGCGAGCTGATCTGCTCCACGTTGTCCAGCACGTTGGAGCGGGCAGTGAACAGGTCCTTCCATCCGTCGTTGTCGAGATCGGCGATGAAGTTCGACCAGCCGGACAGCGGCCGCGTGAGCCGCGCGAGGCCGGAGGTACGCGTCGCATCGGAAAAGCCGGCCTGCGAATTGAGAAACAGAGGGAAGGTTTCGTATTCGAGCGCCGTATGCCAGATGTCGGGCCGTCCGTCGTTGTCCACGTCGCGGAAGTCGGCGCCCATGCCGGACAGCACGCGCGAGTCCTCGGTCATGGCCACGCCGAGCAGCAGCGCGGACTCCTCGAAGCGCCGGCCGCCGATGTTGTGGAACAGGACGTTCGGCATGGTGTCATTGGCGACGAAGACATCGGTGTAGCCGTCGCCGTCATAGTCGGCGAAGGCCACGCCCATGCCTTTGCCCAGGTAGCGGGCGATGCCCGTCTGACTGGAGACGTCGGTGAAAGTTCCGTCTCCGTTGTTGTGGTACAGCGTATTGGGCAAAGGCTCGTAGAAGCGCGGATGGCAGTAGGCGCGCACCTGGCGCGAGGGCCCGCAGAAGGGGTCCTTGTTCGGCTCCCAGACGCAGTAATTGGACAGAAACAGGTCCAGCCGGCCGTCGTTGTCGTAGTCGAACCAGCCGGCCGCAACCGTCCACATCTTGCGGCCGTTGCGGACGCCGCCAGCCA
This sequence comes from Bryobacteraceae bacterium, assembly GCA_026002855.1. Taxonomy (NCBI): domain Bacteria; kingdom Pseudomonadati; phylum Acidobacteriota; class Terriglobia; order Bryobacterales; family Bryobacteraceae; species Bryobacteraceae bacterium. The sequence goes on along the minus strand of BPGD01000001.1, from coordinate 3,448,634 downwards.
GGCCGGCCCGGGCCGTGACATTGGTGAACGTGCCGTCGCCGTTGTTGTGAAACAGCTCGTTGCCATTGACGTTGGCCACATAGAGATCGGGCCGTCCGTCGTTGTCGTAGTCGCCGACGGCGGCGCCCATGCCATAGCCCGATCCGGCGACGCCCGCCTTCTCGGTGACGTCGGTAAAGGTAAGATCGCCGTTATTCCGATAAAGGCGGTTAAAATACTTCGGTGATTCTTTCTCCAGCGACGGAATGGCGGCGCCATTGACGAGATAAATATCCAGCCAGCCGTCGCCGTCGTAGTCGAGCAGGGCGACTCCTGCCAGCATCGTCTCCGGCTGGTTTTTGTTGGGCGTGGGGCAGGAGTCGGCGCGGAAATTCAGACCTGCTTTCGCCGCGATGTCCTCAAACACAATCGGCCCGCTGGCAGATTGCGCCAGCACGAGCGGAGCGAGGAGCAGCGGCCAGATTTTCATGGAAGGCTGCCGAAACCCAATGTACAACCGCCGCGCCACGCCATCGTCAGATGTTCCTGCCCGGCCGCCGGGAGGGAGGTGTCAACACGCGGTCCATGGCGCGGCGTACGGGCGCGAAGCTCATGAACCAGCGCCAGATGGCGCCGGTCTGCGCGTTTTCGGCCGAGAGCATCATGATGCCCAGGTCGATCCCGATCACGTCGGGGTTCGTCCAGCCATCGACTGGGTGAAACGCATCGACGAACCCGTAGCGGCGCCAGATCCTTTCACCGAAGCGTTCACGCATGGTCTCCAGGGCGCGGCGGCAGACGTCCGGCTCAAACATGAGCGAGCCGCCAGGGGCGCAGGGAACCAGGCTGCCGTCAATGGCCGGATGAGCTGGTGGACCGCCCCAGGCCACGTATCCCTTGCGGCTGTCGCTGGCGGTGATTCCCCATAGATCCGCCGAATAACAGCCTGGGAAGCGCGTCCTGCCCAGATCAATACAGAAAGCGCGGTGGGCCAGCGTCGCGGTGCGCGAGTTCTGGAACCAGTCAATGCCCTCGCCGGAGCGCTCCTTCCTGCCGCGAAAGTCCAGCCAGGCGTGGGAGTACTGATGAACGAAGAGGGGATCGGCGCCGCTGACATAGCGATAGCCCGCGTATTCCATCCAGGGCCTTCTCCAGGCCCACCAGCTTGCGTCCGGCAGCGGCCGAGTGCGTGAGGCCATGCCGAGCACGTAAAGAATTTGCAATTCGCAGAACGAGTCCCACCGGTTAGCCAGGAAGCCCGTCTCCGGCTTCCAGCCATGCGAGAGCAGGGTCGGGTGGCCGTTGAGCATCCACTGGAAATCCACGCGGTCATAAATTGCGTCCGCCAGGGCGGTGATCTCGGCGTCGGCGAAGAACTGCCGCGCCGTGAGGATGCCGCCCAGCAGCAGAGCGGTGTCGATGGAAGAGATCTCGCAGTTCCACACCCGCGCGCCGGTGTCGGCATCGACAAAATGGTAAAACCAGCCATGCTCGTGGGCCGCGTCGCGGGCGTAATGGCGAAGTGCGGCCAGCACGCGCGCCCGCAGCGCCTCGCGGTCCATCCAACGCCGTGCGGCAGCGATGCAGAAGGCGGTCAGGCCGAAGCCGGTGGCGGCCGAAGAGGCCACCCGGCGGGTCTCGCCTCCATCGGCGGAGGCGCGGTCGAGCACCAGCCCGGTGGTCGGCGACGAGTTCTCCCAGAAGAACAGGAGGGCGCGCCGCATCACTTCCTCCGTCACACCGGCCGCAGTGGCAGCCCGCACGCGGCCGCAAAGCGCGGCCAGCCCAGCCAGAGCCTGCCGGCGTGTCCAGCCCGTTGTGCTCATGGCTTAGTGGACCCCCAGTTCGACGACGGCCAGCCCGTGGGCCGGCACAGTGACGGTCAGCTTTCCTCCCCCCACGGAGCAGCGCTCCGGCGGAGCAGGCGCAGCCACCGCTTCCAGCTCGCGCTGCTGCTCCGGGCTGACCGAGCGGGGACTGCCCATCTGCTTCCAGCGTTCATAGGCCGAGCTGTGTTCTGGATCCACGCGGTGAATCAGGGCCGCGCCCGCTGGCGCTCCAGTCAGCGTGAAGGTCCGATCCGGTCCCGCCTGGCCCGGCTCGGCGTAGTTCCACAGCGCAACCACAATGCGGCCGTCGCGGCGCCGTGTGACCAGCGCATTGCTTTCACCGCCAGGAAGAAATTCATCCCCAAGCAGGTGAAGCAGGCGAAAAACGTGGAATGAAGCCTTGGGAATTCCCAGGGGATTAATCAATCCAAATCCGCCATAAAATGGGCTCTGAAAAATGCCCTGTTCCTCGAAATCATCGGAAAATGTCCAGAACGACATCAGCTCCGTCCTGCCCCGCGCCGCGGCGATGGTTTCCGCCAGCCAGGGGCCGATGTAGCTCGAATCGGTGACCTCCGGCTCATTCATATAGCTTGCGTTGAACTCCGACCAATGAATGGGCGTGGCAGGCCGGGCCGAGCGGCGAACCTCCTGAAACACCTTTTCGAGAGCGCGCGGAAGCATGGTGCGGCGGTCCACCGGGCCGTCCACGCCGAAGACGTCAAGGGGCCTGTCATTGGCGTAGACATGCGTCGAGACGAAGTCCGCCGGCAGGTTCCGCTGCGCGCACTCGTTCAGGAACCGGCCCGTCCAGGCCGCCTGGGCGGTAGCCGGACCGCCCACCCGGAGCCGCGGGCTCACCCGCTTGAGCGCCGCCGCCGAAGCTTCGTAGAGCCGCATATAGGTATCGAATTTCGGTTCGCCGGCCCAGAAATCCAGGTTCGGTTCGTTCCAGACCTCGAAATACCAGCCGGCAACTTCGTCGATGCCGTAGCGGGCAACCAGATGGCGGGCGAAGGCCTCCACCAGGTCTCCCCAGGCGCGGTAATCGGCCGGCGGCGAGACGATGGGCCGGTACCAGAAGGGATGGAAGACCGGCCCGGCGGCGAGCTGCCGCGGCATGAAGCTGAGCTCGACATAAGGCCGGACGCCATGCTGGAGCAGGCCGTCGTAAATCCGGTCTGTCTGGTTGAAATTGTAGACCGGTTTTCCTTCCTTGTCCCTGGAATAAACGCCATTTTCGTCGTGAAAGATGGCGTGAAAACGCACGTATTCCACGCCGGCGGCGGCGCGCACGGTGTCGAGATTCCGGCGCCAGGACTCCCGCAGGCTCAGCGCAGCGCGTCCGGAGCCGAACGCCTTCTCCCAGACGTGGGGGAACGGCTCTCCTTTCGCGGCCGCGTCGATCCGCACGGTCTGCGTCGGCGCGGAGGCGGAGCACAGAAGGCCCAACAGGGCCGCCCACAGGGCCAGACGGTCTGCATTCATCGGATTCATGGCTCCTTTCCTTCGCGCGCCGGCCGGGCCGGATCCGGCCCGGCGCCGCCGAGCTGCTGGAACACCCGGCGCGCGGCTTCGGCTTCCCGCGTTCGTCCAGAGCGCGCGTAAGCACGGGCGAGCTGAAAATACACCCTGGCTTCTCGCGGCGAGAGCCGCCGGGCCTCTTCGAGCTCTTTCAGGGCCGGACCGGTCTTTCCCAGATTGAGCAGGATCATGCCCAGAAGGAAATGGGCCTCGCCGAGACGCGGGGCCAGCCGGACGGCCTTCTCGGCATACGGAAGGGCAGATTCAGGGTCCTGGCCGGCTCGGGTGCCAGCGATGCCCAGGCAGGCGAGCACGTGGCGTGGATCGCGGGCCAGCTCGGCCTGGAACTCCTTCACCGCAGCGTCATCGTCATATATCGAAAGAAGAAACCGGCCGTAGGCGAAATGAGCGTTGCGGAAATTCCCGTGATCGCGGAGAAAAACCTGCCAGAATTCCCGCGCCTTGTCCATCTCTTTCCGGGCGGAGAAATACTGCGCCTGGCCGGCCGCCTCAGCGGCCGGCCGCAGCGCGGCCCGGGCCGCCGGTTCCGCCGGCGGGACGATTCCCAGCGTGGCCATTCCAAGTGGCAGAGCGATTTCGCGCGCCGGCACGCCGTCGCGCGCCAGCGCCTCGAAGCGCTCCTGCGCCTGTCCGAAAGCGCCCTCTTCGAGCAGCAACATTCCTTCGTGATACCAGACGACCCGGGCGAAGGCGGCATCATTGCGAAGACCAAGACGCCGCCCCTGGCCCAGGTGCTGCAACGCCTGCCGCCGGCGGCCGAGCATGGCTTCGCAAAGGCCGAGCATGGCGAAGGCGTCTCCCTTTTTCGGCGCCAGCAGCGTCACCCGGCGAAAGGCCTGCGCGGCCTCCGCGTAGCGGTCCATCTCGTACAGGAGCGATCCCAGTCCCCACCATCCATCCGCCCGCCGGGGGTCGCACCGCAACGCCTGTCCATATAGTGGTACGGCTTCCTTCAGGCGGCCGGCCAGGCGTGCGGCCTCGGCCTGCTCGAACTGCCGATCGCAAGGCGAGCCCGGCTGGCCAGGGGCCAGGCAGGTGAATGCCAGCGCGGTCAGCGCCCATTTCCTGACCGTCTCCATCCTCTTTAGAGCAGCCGATCCCGCCATCCGGGGTCAAGAGGGCCCGGTTGGAGCCTGGCCCAGGGGAGGCCTCGTGAGCGCCTCCCCCGGCCAGGCGGCGGACGTCAGAACGAGAACTTCACCTGGAATTCGATGATGCGCCCGGCCAGCGCGCTCTGCGCCGTGCCGAACAGCGGGTTGCTCGTGACACCGTCATTGCTGATGGTCGTGTTGACGTTGGTCAGGTTGAGCTTGTTGAACACGTTGTAGAAGAAGCTCTGGAACTGGATGCGGGCGTTTTCGCCGAAGATCGGGTTCTTCGGCAGCAGGAAGGACTTGGCCAGCGTCGCGTCCAGGCCGAAATAGCGGGGTCCGCGGAACATGTTGCGGTGGACGCTCGCGTCCGGCATCGGCGGGATGCCCACCGCCGGCCAGGTCGGCACGGTGAAGTAGGCCAGCGCCCCCTTCGGGAAGTTGCCGCCCGGCGTGCGGAAAGTGTCGTTGTCGAACTTCGACGTCGCCCCGCCGGAATAGCTGCCCGGGAAGATGCACCAGATGCCGCTGTTCGGGTAGCCGACGCTGCCGTTGGTGTTGCAGTAATTCGGGGTCCAGGGGAAGCCCGAGTGCGCGTTCAGAATCCAGCTCATGCTCCAGCCGTCGGCCAGCCGCCGCAGCCAGGGATCCTTGTGTTTGAACAGGCTGGGGGTCCACACGCCCCAGAACTTGAAGTTGTGAGTGACGTCGAAGTCCGACGGGCCCCAGTCGCGCGCCCGGTTCCAGGGATACATGGGCATGAAGTAGTCCTGCGAGCCCACGTCCTCGTTGCGGCTCAGCCGGTACTGGAAATCGAACTCGAGGTCGCTGGTAAAACGGCGCTGCACCTGCGCAAGCATCGCGTTGTATTGCGCCGTCGCGTCGTTGGAATACCAGTTCAGGTTCTGCACCCTCGGGTTGCGCTCATTGATGAAGAAATAGTTGAGGTTGTTCTGGATGGTGTAGTGGCGGCTCTGGCTGCCCTGATAGCCGAGGCTGGCCATCCAGTTGCGTGCAAACTCGTACTGGACGTCGAACGAGTAGCGGTAGGTGACGGTGGATGGCATGAAATCCGGGTAACCGGTGAGGTTCACCGGCGCGCCGCTCAACGGCAGCCCGGTGTTCGGATCGAACTGCTGCTTGGCCGCCGGATTCGAGGGCCAGCCCGTGTAGCTCTTCAGATCCGAGTTCACGCTGTAAAGGATGTCGTTGCCGAACAGGCTCAGGTCGACGACGAAGGGTGGATTGAAACGCCCATTGGAAGTGATGGCGAGCTGCTGGAGGTTGTAACCGATGCCGAAGCCGCCGCGGAGGACGAGCTTCGAGCCGAGGTCCCTGCCCAGCAGGGACGTGGGCGTCCAGGCGAAGCCGATCTGCGGGCCCCAGTTGTTCTTGCTCGTGCGGAAGAGGTCGCCCCCGCGCCGCATGCGCAGATCGAGCAGCGCATTGGCGCCGTTGCCGAGCACCGGCGTGCTGATCTTGCCGTCGCGCTCGGTCAGCGGAGAGAAGTACTCCCAGCGGAGCCCGAGGTTCAGCGTCAGGTTCGGGCGGATTTTCCAGTCGTCCTGGATGAAAAGTCCGATCACGTGAAACCGCAGATTCTTCTCCACCGTGGTCGGCTGGCCGGTAACCGGGTCGAAATTGCCGCCCTCGCGGTAGGGCGCGTCATTGGCGAATTCCCAGAGGTTGCGGAAGTCGTAGGAGGGTCGCGCCGACCAGGGGGCCGTATCGAGGAAGAGGCTGTGGGAGACGTCGGCGCCGAATTTCAGCGTGTGGCTGCCCTGGATTTTCGTCAGCGTGTCGCGGTAATTCAGCGTTTTCTGGTCGAAAATGCTGAAGCCCGGAGCGCCGAAATTGGCCACGCCGATGCTGCTCATGCCCCACAGATTCGCCGTCGGCAGGCCCCAGGGCATCTGCGGGTTGCTCTCGAATTCGTTCCAGTCCCACCCGCTCAGGCCAAAGCGAGCCTCATTGATCATCGTCGGCGAAATGGTGCGCGTGTAGATCCCGGTGAAGGAACGGGCAGTGGAATTGTGATTGAAGAGGTTGTGCGAGCGTGCCGGACCGTTGAAGAACTTGTTGTCCACCGGCACCCAGTACACGCTGAAGGCCAGCGTGTCCTTCGACGTCAGATTGTAGTCAAGGCGGCCGTTGAACTGCTGGTTGGTGACCTTGTTCGGGCCGCTGGTCTGGAGGAACACGGCGTCGGGGACGCCGTCAAAACCGCCGCCGATTCCATAAGGAGTGTTCGGCTGGCCGAAGGTGGGATCCGGCGATTTCAGCGGCAGCCGAAGAGGCGAACCAAGATCCACGCCCCCGGCCACGTCGCGGCACTGCGCCGAAGGCAGGCCCGCCTGCGCGCAGGTCAGGTTGATGGTGGAGATGGCCACCGGCTCCACGCCCGGGTAGGACATCAGCTGTCTGGCGATGCTGCTCGATGGCGCCGCGTTCTGACGGAACTGCGGCGTCTCGTACCAGCCGGTGGAGATGTTGACGCTGTCGTTGCGGATCGTCTCGTAGGAGAAAAAGGCAAAGAGCCGGTTCTTCAGGATCGGTCCGCCCAGGCTGCCGGCGAATTGGTTAAAGTCGTTCGTGTCCTTGCCAACGGGGCTGGGGGTGCCGGGGCCGTTCCAGCGCTGGTAGGCGTTCAGGTCCGGCCGGTGGAACTTGGCCACGAAGCTGCCGTGCGGGTCGTTGGTGCCGTTCTTGCTCACCACCAGCACCTGTGCGCCGCTGTTTCGGCCGAGTTCCGCGCTGTAGTTATTGGCCACCACGCGGACTTCTTTCACCGACTCCCCGTTCGGCGTAATCACCGCCGCGCCGCCCCAGGAGGCGCTGTTGACCCCTACACCGTCGATCTGGAAATTGTTCGAGTTCTGCCGGGTGCCGTTGGCGATGATCTGCGCGCCATTTTCCACCTTGAAGACGCTGTCGGTAGCGCCGGCGGCGCCTATGTTCGTGCCGGGCAACATACTCGACCCGCCGCCCGCCGTCAGCGCGCCGTCGCCAAATACGCCCGGCGCCAGGCGCAACAACTGATACGGATCCCGGCCGAACGCCGGCAGATTCTCCACTTCCTTCGATGTGATCGTCCCGCTGATGACCGCCGTCTGAGTGTCGATCAGCGGCACCACGCTCTCACTCACCGTGACCGATTCCGTCGTCTGGCCGAGCGACAGCGTCACATCCACCGATTGCATCTGCTCGGCGGTGATCCTGACGTCGGCGAGAACCTTTCTGGCAAAGCCTTCCTTCTCGACGGCCAACTCGTAGCTGCCGGGCGCGAGCGAGGTGATCGCGTAAACACCCTCGTTGCTGGTGGTCACCGTCCGCTTGGCTTTTGTTTCCTGGCTTGTGAGCGTCACTTTGGCGCCCGGCACCACCGCGCCACTGGGATCCCTCACCACACCCTGAATCCCAGCCCGGAACTGCGCCTGCGCCAGCGGCGCCATGGCCTGAAGCACCAGGAGCACGGCCAGCGCCGCGCCCCATCTCAACAAACTTGTCTTCATGGACATCTCCCTCAATCAGCGTGCGTTTGCGCGGTCCGGCGGCCCTTGGCGGCATCACCAAACTAAATCGCTTTAGTTGGAAGTGTAAGGCAGGTTCCAGAATGGTGTCAATAAGAAAAATCGTTTTAGTAAGAGATTTTTTCAATTCTCGGAGTCGCCTTCCTTTCGCCCCGCCTCCGTCGGCTTCTGTACAGGCCCGGCAGCCCCGGACCGGACCGGCCGGAAAGCTAAAGCGATTTATTAAAAAGAAATGTTGCATCCCTCGGCTCGCCGTGAGATGATGCAGGGCATGGCAAAGGCCCCCACGAAGGACCGCGCAGGAGGTTCGGTCTCCCGCCCTGCCAGCCTGAAGGAATTGGCCGGCTATCTGGGCCTGTCGCCTTCCACCGTGTCGTTGGTGCTGAACCAGTCGCCGGGCAGCGAAGCCATTCCTCCGCAGACGCAGCAACGCATTCTGGAGGCTGCGCGCAAGCTGAACTACCGGCCCAACTTTCTGGCGCGATCGCTCCGTTCCATGCGGACTTTCGCCATCGGCATCATGGTGCCGGAGCTCAGCGACGGCTATTCTTCGCTGGTGCTGAGCGGCATCGAGGATCGCCTGATGGAGGAAGGCTACATGTGCCTGGCCGCCAGCCACCGGCACTCGGAGCGCCAGGTCGAGCTCCTGCCCAGGCTTTTTTATGAACGCTGCGTGGACGGCCTGATCGCTGTTGATACGCCCTACTTCTTGCGATGCCCGTTGCCGGTCGTCTCGGTCTCGGGTCACCTGCCGGAGCCGGGCGTCACCAACATCGTGCTCGATCACGACCGCGCGGCCGAGCTCGGCCTTGGACATCTCTTTTCGCTCGGCCACCGGCGGATCGCGGTCATCAAGGGCCAGGCCTTCTCCTCGGACACCGAGGTCCGCTGGAACAGCATCGCAGCGGCGGCGCGCCGCCACGGCCGGCCCATCGATGAAAGCCTCGTCGTCCAATTGGAAGGCGATTCGCCTTCTCCCGAGACCGGCTATGTCGCGGCTCGTCGGCTGCTCGAACGGGGCGTGCACTTTACGGCCATTTTCGCCTTCAATGACGTTTCTGCTTTCGGCGCCATCCGGGCCCTGCGCGAATGCGGGCTCGACGTGCCGGGCGATGTCAGCGTGCTCGGCTTCGATGACATCTGGGGCGCCGCCTTTCACGTGCCCGCGCTCACCACGATCCGGCAGCCGTTGCGCCGCATGGGCCAGTTGGCGGCCGAGACGCTGCTCGCCCGAATCCGGCAAGGCAGTGATGCCGACTACCCAGCCGAGATCCAGGTGGAGCCGGAACTGGTGGTTCGCGAGTCCACGGGGCCGGCGCGGAGCGGACCCGCGTGATTTCGCCGATGACGGTCCTGTGCGCCGGATTTCCGCTTTCCGGCATGATGACCGTGCTGTTGGGCGTACTGCTGCCCTTCCTGGCCCGGCTATATCACCTCGATGACGCGCAGGCGGGTATGTTTTTCGCCCTCCAGTTTCTGGCGGCGACGGCTGCCTCGGCGGCCTACGGCTGGACGGCGGGCCGCTGGCCGGCCGCCCGCGTGGTGGCTGTTTCCTATGCGTGGATGGCAGCGGGCACTGCCTGCTTCCTGGTGGGCGGGCTATGGGCGGCGCGGACTGGCGTTGCGCTGTACGGCCTGGGGCTTGGCTGGAACATCGCGTCGGTGAACCTCGTCGCCGCGCAGTTCAGCCACGGGATGGCCGTGCGGGCGCTGAATCTGTTGAACATGTTCTGGGGCGCAGGCGCCGTGGCCGGGCCGGCCCTGGCGGCGTGGGCGCTGCAAACGCGGCCGCTGCGCGTGGTGATGATGGCATTGTCGCTGACCCTTCTGGCCGCAGCCGCGGGCTCGCTACGGCTGTGGAACGCGCCGGGCCTTGGCGAATCTCGCCGTTCTGAGCCGCCGGCAGCCGTCAGGTCCGGTTTTCCCTGGGCGGCATTCCTGTTCCTCTTCCTGTACGTCGGCACGGAGAACTGCATCAGCGGCTGGGTGCCGACACTCGGCAACCGCCTGCTGGGGGCAGCGGCGACGCTGTCGGCACTCGGCCAGTCCGCCTTCTGGCTGGCCATCCTGCTAGGCCGGGGTCTGTCGGCCGCCTGGGCCGTCCGGCGCCCCCACGGCTGGATGTTGGCTGGCCTCCTGCTGGCTGCCGCCGGAACGGGTGTTCTGCTGCGCGCCCAGAGTGCGGAGTCTTTCCTGCTGGCGGCAGCGCTGGCCGGCCTCGGCCTCGCGCCCCAATTTCCCACAGCCGTGGCCCTGTATCAGCAACGGACCGGGGCGGCAGCGGCAACGTGGATGGGAATGCTGCTGGCTGGCGGCGGACTCGGTGGCGCGGTTCTGCCGCCGCTGGTCGGAGTTCTCGCGGATCACACGGGCAGCCTCCCCAGGGCCTCCAGCACCGTGCTTGTCGTGATGGCCGCGATGGGGGTTCTTCTGCTTTGGGAACGGCGGCGCGCCGCCCGATCTCCGGGCTAAATCGTTGTCGACGGACGCAACTGAAGTAACGCCACCGCTCCGAAAGCGCATTCAACGCGGTGAGAGCGGGCTCCGGCGTCCCTCACGGATCCAGACCCTGCCCATTCGCCCCAGCCCCGGCAATGTCTCCGCCATGTTCCCGGCCGGCGGCGGCCGCACACTGATATTGCAGCCGAGATTCAGAGATGATAGTGTGATTCCAGCCCGTAACGGGGATGCTGCCGGCAACGGCAGAAAAAGCTTTGGTGATGGAAAGGTGTTGCAGATGAAACTTCAATTCGGGGCCGTACTGTGAACGGCCTTGCTTGTTCTTTTGGGGGTTCCGCTCGCCGCGCAGGTCGTGACGGGGTCCCTGACGGCAACCATCCAGGATCAGGCGGGAGCGGTCATTCCCAATGCGGAGGCCACGCTGACGAATCAGGCAACGGGCGCCTCCATTCCCTCGCGATCCAACGAGGCCGGCATCGTTCTGTACCCGAGCCTGGCCCCGGGCGTCTACACTCTGAAGATCACGGCGCCGGGCTTCCGCACCTATCAGGTCCGCGATATTTCGGTCACTGCCAACGAGCGCCGCAGCCTCGGCACGATCACGCTGCAACTGGGCCAGGTGCCGGAGACCGTGAACGTGGAAGCGGAAGTGACACCCGTGCAGACGGCGTCGAGCGAGCGTTCCGGCCTGATCGCCGGCGATCAGATCCTGAACATCGCCATCAAGGGGCGCGACTTCCTGGGTCTGCTGTCGACGCTGCCCGGAGTGATCGACACCAACGTCGGCTCGCGCGAGGTCGTGATGACGGGCAACATCCTCAACGGGCTCCACGTCAACGGCGGCCGCACCACCTCGATCATGTACGCGCTGGACGGCATCTCGGCCGTGGACACGGGCTCCAACTCCAGCGTGCATAACGCGCCCAACATGGACGCCATCGCCGAGGTGAAGGTCCTCACCAGCAACTACCAGGCCGAATATGGGCGCAACAGCGCCGGCACAATCAACGTCATCATCAAGAGCGGCACGCAGGACTTTCACGGCAGCGCCTACTGGTACTACCGGCACGAGTCGCTCAACGCCAACAACTTCTTCTCCAACCGCACCGGCACGCCGCGGCCCATTTACCGGTTCAACAGCGGCGGCTACTCGATCGGCGGCCCCATTTACTACCCGGGCAAATTCAACAGCAACCGGGACAAGCTGTTTTTCTTCTTCTCGCAGGAGTTCGTGCGGCGCCGTCTGTACCCGGGCATCCGCTTCGTGACCACGCCGACGGCGCTCGAACGTCAGGGCGATTTCAGCCGGACTTTTGACACCAACGGCTCGCTGATCAAGATCCGCGATCCGCTCTCCGGCGCCTATTTCCCCGGCAACATCGTGCCCGCTTCGCGCATCAACCCGCTGGGTCAGGCGATCCTGAATTTCTACCCGCTGCCGAACTACACCGACCCTGACCCGAAGCTCGTTTACAGCCGCAATTACCGCAGCAACGTCAGCGGACGCAACCCGCGCCGGCAGGAGGTGATCCGCATCGACTACAACGTCACTCCCACGCTACGCGCCTATTTCCGCGGCATCCGCGACAACGACGACGAAGAGTGGCCTTACGGGTCCTGGGTGGCAGGCAATCTGAATTACGACCTGACCAACACGCTCCGGCCCCAGCGCGGCCGCGGCGGCGTCATCAACCTGACGAAGATCTTCAGCCCGACGATGGTAAACGACTTCACTTTCGGGGCCACCAACCGCAGCCAGACGTTCGATCCGGTGGAACCGGAGAAAGTGGCCCGTAGCCGCATGGGCAACATCGGCCAGTGGTATCCGCAGTCGAACGAGTCCAAGGCCGTGCCGAACGTCACCTTCGGCGGCGTGCCCAACTACATCAACAACTCCCTCGGCAACATTCCTTACAAGAACCGCAACCCGGTGTTCACCATCTCGGACAACCTCAGCAAGCTCGTCGGGCGGCATTCGCTCAAGGCAGGGCTTTATTTTGAGCGCATGCGCAAGGACGAGGTGGGCAGCCCCAACACGCGCGGCGCGTTCGACTTCGGCCGCAACGCCAACAACCCGCTGGATGCCAACTGGGCGTTCGCCAACGCCCTGCTCGGCAACTTCAACTCTTACTCGGAGGGCACGTTCCGGCCCTATTCGCACTACCGTTATTCGCAGGTGGAGTGGTATGTGCAGGACTCCTGGCGCGTGATCCCGAGGCTGACCATCGACGTCGGCTTGCGCGCCTATCACGCGCCTTCGGCTCACGACGACCGTTACGCCATCACGACGTTCGATCCCTCGCTGTATGACCGCAACAAGGTAGCGACGCTGATCGTGCCGGGCAAGGACGCTAGCGGCAAGCGCGTCGGCGTCGACCCGCGCACTGGCACGATTTACCCGCTGCCTTACATCGGGCTGTTCGTCCCCAACAGCGGCAACACTGCTCCGGGCATGGTGGTCGGCGGCAAGGGGTACGTAAGCACGCTCTATACGACACCCACGTTCTCCTTCGGTCCGCGCTTCGGCATCGCCTACGATCTCACCGGCGACGGCAAGACGGCGCTCCGGGCCGGCTGGGGCCTGTTCTTCGACCGCCCGCAGGGCAACGTCTATTCGGGCACCAACGGCCAGCCGCCGGTCGCCTATACGCCGACGCTGTACTTCGGCACGCTGGACACGTTCCTCCAGTCGCAGGGAACTTACGGGCCGAGCAGCGTCAACGCGCCGCAGGTGGGCGAGCAGCCCCTGCCGCGGGTGATGAACTTCAGCTTCGGTTTCCAGCGCGAAGCAGGCTTCGGCACCGTGGTGGACGTGAGCTACGTCGGCAGCCTCGGCCGGAACCTGCTCTACGTGAGGGACATCAACCCCATCCCGATGTACGCGCGTTTCGACCCCGCCAACAAGGACTGGACCACCGGCAGCCCGCTGCCGGACAACTTCCTCCGTCCTTATTACGGGCTCAGCAGCATCAACGTGCGCGGCTTCGGCGCCACCTCGAACTACCACTCGCTCCAGGTGACCGCCACCCGGCGCATGAAGAACGGCCTCCAGTATGGCGTCTCGTATACCTTCTCGAAGGCCCTGGGCGTCGGCGCCGGCGACTTCGACGGCGTCAGCCCGTACTTCTCCATGCGCCGGCGCAACTACGGCCTGCTCAGCTACGACGCCACGCACGCCCTGGTGATCAACTACACCTACGAACTGCCCAACCTGGCCGCAAGGTGGCACAAAGGCCTTCTCAACCAGGTGTTCGGTTACTGGCAGATCTCCGGCATTTCCACCTTCCAGTCAGGCTTCCCGTTCACGCCCACCTTCTCCACATCGGACACGGTGGACCTGACCGGTTCGAGCGAGGGCGCCCGGATCACCGTCGTTGGCGATCCACGGCTGCCCAAGGACCAGTGGACGTTTGACCGCACGTTCCGCACCGAAGTCTTCAAACGCACGCCCAAGGGCGACTTCGGCAACGCCGGCATCGGCCTGTTGCGCGGGCCCGGCATCGAGAACTTTGACATCAGCGTCACCAAGCGGTTCCCGATCACCGAGCAGCGCTACTTCTGGTTCCGCGGCGAGTTCTTCAACGCCTTCAACCACACGCAGTTTTCCGGCGTGTCGACGGCGGCGCGCTTCGACCCGGCCGGCAACCAGATCAACCTGAACTTCGGCGCCTACACGAGCGCCCGCGATCCGCGGCGCATCCAGCTCTCACTGCGCTTCATGTTCTGAAGCCGTTGAGCGCGGCCAGCGGCGGCCCGCCCGCCGGGCGGGCCGCCGTTTGTGTCTTCGGGCGAGGCCCTCCGGCCGCAACCTGCGCGGGCCGGCCGAGTCAAGGCGCCTCGTTTTTCTCCGCAGCAGTTCCGGTTATCATGATGAGGCGAAATGACACGGAGGGGGCTGCTGGCGGCCGCGGCGTGCTGGCCTGCCGCCGCGCGAGCGGAACCGATTGCGGTGGACCCGTTCCGCTGCTGGTTCTGCTGGCTGGCGGAGTCGCTGTACTTCATGCAGCAGTTGCCGCCGGAAGTGAAGGACTGTTCCTCGCTGCTGCGGTTTGCCTACCGCGAGGCCATGCGGCCGCACACTGCGGAATGGGCGCGGCAGTGGGGTTACTCGTGGTTGCCGCCATGGCCCGAGCCTCGCCGCAAAGCTTCCCTGTTGTTCCACGCCGGCGGCGAACTGCGTCATTTTGCCGACGCGCGCCACCTGATGCGCTTTAATACGCGCCGGATTTCCGGCCGCGTGTCCGACGCAATCCCCGCCGACCTTCTCTTTTTCCGTTCTCCGGAGGGTGATACGTGGCATGCGATGGCGTATCTGGGCCCGAGCCAGTTCGAACCGTCGCCGGAAGAATTCGTCGTGTATCACACCGGCCCCGAGGGAAAATGGCCGGGTGAGGTGCGGCGGCCCGCGCTGCAGTCGCTGCTCGCGCACCGCGAGCCGCGCTGGCGACCGGTAGAAGGAAATCCGCATTTTCTCGGCGTTTTCCGGTGGAATCTGCTCCTGGACGGGTGATAAACCATGCGCTTTCCCCTGATAACCGCAGTTTTTGCCACTGTATTTTTGGCCCTGCCGGCGCAGGTGGATGAGAGCCGCATCTATTTTTCCCTCGCTGCCGACCAGATCGTGCTGCCTCAAGAGGAAGCGCCCGTCCGGGTCCAGAGCCAGGGCGTTTCCCAACTGGAATTCCGGCTCTACCGGGTCCGCGACCCGCGGGCCTTCTTCCTGAAGCTCGACAGCCCGAACACGTTTCCCGCCCGCCGCGGACGGCTCTTTCGGCCCCGCACTCCCATTGAGCGGTTCGCCGACTGGAAACGGCGCCAGTGGGCGAAGCTGCGCGATCTCGCCCGCATGCAGTTCACGCCCGCCAGCCGGGCCCGCATCCGCGCCTGGCTTCGGAAATCACCCCGCCCGAAATCGCCCGCCGGCGCCGCGCCCGCCTATGCCGGAGTGCCGCTGCTGAATCCCGAACAGCTCGTAAGACGCTGGACGCAGACCGTCCAGCCACGGCAGCCACTGGGAACGGTCACCATCCGTGTTCCGCTCGCCGAAGAGGGCCTCTACGTGCTGGAAGCCACCGATCAGCAGAAACAGGCCTACACGGTGCTGATCGCCAGCTCCGTGGCCGCCATCACCAAGTGCCATCGCGGACAACTGGCGGTCCGCCTCGTCGATCGGCGCGGCGGACAGCCCATGCGCGCCTGTGCGCTGGAAGTGCTCGACGTCGCCAGCGACCGCAGCCTGGCCCGCGGCGTATCCGACGGCGATGGCAGCGCGACCTTTCCACTGGCGGCAGACACGGAAGAAGACGCCCTGATGCTGCTGGCAAGCTGCGGCCATCAGGTCTCGGTGACGGCCTTGCCGGGCTTCGCTCTTTCGGCGGGACTCCAGGAGCTCGCCGGAGCCATTCATACGGACCGGCCCGTCTACCGGCCCGGACAGAAAGTGCGCTTCCGCGCCATTCTCCGTGAAGACCGCGGTGGCGAATATGCCCTGCCCTCGATGCGTTCGGCCCGCGTGCGAGTGGACGACGCCGAAGGAAATGCCGTATTTCAGCGGACACTTGCACTCACAAAATACGGAACGCTCAGCGGCGAATTCGACTTGCCTGAAAGCGCGCCTCTTGGTTATTTCGGCATCCGTATTGGACCCGAGGACGGGAGGAACTTCGTTTACGGCGGGTTTTACGTGGAAGAATACCGCAAGCCGGATTACGAGGTCCGCGTGCGTCCGCCGGCCGGCCGGCTCCTTCAGGGCAAGCGCGCGGAGGCGCAGATCGAGGCCCGTTATTATTACGGCGAGCCTGTTCCAGGCGCGGCGGTGGAATGGGCCGTGCACCGCTACCGCTGGTATCCGGACTGGTGGGAATGGAAAGAACCGGAGGAGGAAGAAACGGAAGAATTTTTCGGCGGCGAGCAGATTTTTGAGGAAAAAAAGCAGCTTGATGCGGACGGAAAACTGACCATTTCTTTTCCTGTCGAGCGCGGCGCTCATGATTATCTTTACCGGATCGAAGCGCGCGTCACCGACGAAGGGGGGCGCGCCATCAGCGGCTTCGGCAGTTTCGTCGCCACACGGGCAAATTTCCTCGTCACGCAGCGCGCGGACCGGTTTGTTTACGCTGAGGGGGAGACGGTGCGCTGGCGTGTCAGCGCCCTCGACTTCGACCGCCGGCCCGTCGCCGGCGTGCCGCTCCGGGTGGAGCTCTACCGGACGAGCAACGGGCAGCGCGCCGGCGGCCCGCTTCTGAGCCGCACGGCCACCACAGGCCGGGATGGTGAGGCGGCGGTGGACTTCCCTGCCCCGGGCGCCGGTCTGTGGCAGATCGTCACGATCGCAGGCCTGCCGCCGGCACAGCTCACCGAAGAGGGCTGGCTCTGGATCTCCGGGGAATGGAGCGGCGGCCCGGCCACAGAGCAGGTGCGGATCTCCCTGGACAAGTCCTCTTACAAACCCGGGGAGACGGCCCGCGTGCTCCTCGTTACCGGCGTTCCGCGGGCGCATGTCTGGCTGACCGCGGAAAGCGGGCGGCTGCACTGGTCGCGCTTCGTCCTCATTGAAGGCGGCGCCGGCTCCGTGGATGTGCCCGTGCAGAAAGACTGGGCGCCAAATGTGTTTCTCAACGCCGTCTTCATTCACGGTAACCGCCTCTTCCAGGGCAGCCGGCTGATGCGCGTGCCCCCCGTGGACCGGCAAATCTTTGTCGAGCTGGAACCCTCAAAGCGCGAATTTCAGCCCGGGGAACCCGCCAGGATCCGCCTGGCAGCCAGGGACTCCCAAGGACGGCCGTTGCGTGCGGAGTTCGCCGTGAGCGTGGTCGATGAGGCCATCTACGCCATCCGCAGAGAGCCGCAGCCGGACCTGGTGAAGGTCTTTTACGGCCAGCGCTGGAACAGCGTTCACACGGCCACGGGCCTCGAATTTTATTTCTGGGGCGAAGCCGGCACGCGCCGCATCGAGCTCGCGCGCAGGCCATCCAGGCTTTGGCGCGCCCAGCTCAAGCCGGAGCGGCCCGCCGCGCCGAAAATTCGCCGGGATTTCCCCGACACCGCGTTCTGGATTGCCGGCCTCGAAACCGACTCAGAGGGCCGCGCCGAAATTCGCTTCACCTTCCCGGACTCGCTCACCACCTGGCGCGCCACCGCGCGCGGCGTCACCGTCGACACGAAAGTCGGCAACACCATCAGCCGCGTGCTGGTGCGGAAAGACGTGGTGGTCTCCGTCGCCGCGCCGCGCTTCCTCAACGAGGGCGACGAGGTTCTTGTCCCGGTGCTCGCGCGCAATTACACGGCCCAGCCGCTGCGGGCGCGCGTGAGCCTGAAAGCGGAGGGAGTGGCGATCCTCGACGGCCGCGACAAGGAAGTGGAGATCGCTCCGCGCGCCGAGGCGCGCGTCGATTACCGCCTGCGCGCGCAGGCGCCGGGCAGGGCCACGCTTACGGCCACGGCCGCGGGGCCCACGGGCGGCGACGCTGTGGAAATCTCCCTCCCCGTGCATCCTTATGGAGTTCCGATGAGCGCCTCCGCCGAGGCGCGGCTCGACAACACGGCCTCCACCGTACTGGTCCACGAATTTCCGCCTTCGGCCGGGCCTTCGAGCCGCATGGTTGAGATCCGGCTGGCGCCCTCGATGGCCGCTGCACTGTTCGCCGGGCTCGAGTACCTGCTCGAATACCCATACGGGTGCACCGAGCAGCTCATGTCCGGCCTGCTGCCGAATCTGGTGGTGGCCGAATCGCTCCGCCGGCTGAAGCTCGACGCGCAGATCGACCGCAGAGAGCTCGACCGCAACGTGAAAGGCGGCATCGAGCGGCTCTACGGCCAGCAGAACGACGATGGAAGCTGGGGCTGGTGGCATGAGGAGGCCGGCAGCGTGTTCCTGACATCCTACGTCCTGCTCGGCCTCGCCCATGCCGAACAGAACGGTTATGCCGTCGATGAGGAACGCCGCAGCCGCGCCGAAGCCTGGCTTCAGGCGCGGCTCGGGCCGCGCAGCCAGACCGAGCCGGACGAATGGGGCTACGCGCTGCTGGCGCTGTCCGCGCGAGGCCGCCTGAACACGGCCGTTGCCCGCCACGCCTGGGACCGCCGGAACGCGATGACCGGGTTCGGGCTGGCCGCCATGGGCCTGGCCTTCGCCAAAACGGGCGACCCGCGGCGCGCGGAAACCGCGGAGATGCTCATCAGAACGGCAAAACAGGAAGGCGAGGAAATGTTCTGGCCCAGCCGCCGCGACCTCCTGTTCCTCCACGATGCGGATCACACCTTCGAGGCCACCGCCATGGCCCTGCGCTTCCTTGCCGCGGAAATGCCGGACAGCCCCGCGGTGGACCGCGCCGCGCGCTGGCTGATGAACCACCGGCAGCGCGGCCATACCTGGGGCAACACAAAGCGCACCGCCTTCGTGATCTACGGCCTGGCGCCTCTCACGGAGCGAACGGTCGCGCTCAGGCCGGACCTGACGGCGCGCGTCGTCGCTGGCGGCCGGGAGCTGCTGCGCCAACGTTTCACCGCCGCCGACGTGCTGGCGCCGAAGCCCGTGAAGATCGCCGTCCCCGCGGCCGGCAGCCGCAGCGAGGTTCGCGTGGAAACCGAAGGCCGCGGCACGCTCTATGTTTCGGCCAACTGGAGCTGGCGGCGCGCGGATGCCCTCGAGGCAGGCAACATGCCGCAAACCTCCGGCCTGCGCGTGGAGCGCCGCTACTACCGGCTGCGCCGCGTGGACCCGGACGGCCGCATCGAATATGACTTCGAGCCGTGGACCGGCCCGGCGCGCCGCGGCGATCTGGTGGCCGTCCACGTCCGCGCCTGGGGCATCGACCGCATGAATGCCTACGTGGTGGAGGACCCCCTGCCCGCCGGCGCCGAACCGGTCCCGCACGACCACGGCTTCCGCCTGCGGCGGGCGCCCGACTGGTGGCGTTGGTGGACCGGACGCCGCGAACTGCGCGACAACCGCGCCTCCTGGTTCCCGTGGTGGATCCCCGAACGCGGCCATGATGCGGTGTATCTGTTCCGCTTCACCCATGCGGGCCGCTTCCGCGCCGCCCCGGCGCGGGTGGAACCGATGTACGAGCCTGGCGTGATGGGCTGGAGCGAAGCGGCTGAGTGGGAGGTGTTGCCGTGAAGATCTGGACCGGGGCGCTGCGCCTCCTTCTGGCCGGGTGGAGAGACTGGATCCTGGTCGCCTCGATCCTTGCGGGTGTAGGCGGCGTGGCCGTGCTCTGGCTGGCGGCGCCGCTGGCCACCGCGATGCACGTCGCCTTGCAGGCTGTCTACACGCTCTGGGCCCTGGCGTTGCTGTGTTATGCGCTCTGGCTGGCGCGGCGGCGCTTTGCGCCGCGGGGCATCCGCCTCGGGCGCCTGCTGCGGCGGCCGGAGCTCTGGGGCGGGCTCGTGCTGGCCGCCGTCGCAGGGCTGCTGTTGCCCTGGGCGCTGGCTCACTGGGTCCTGAGCTTCGAGTCTCTCGCCGCTCAGGCCGCCAGTGCGCTGGTCCGGTTCCTCATCGCCTGGGTCCTGTTCTCGGGCAGCGTGTGCTGGCTGGTGGCGTGCCTGGGGCTGTTGTCGAGGGAGGATTCCTGATGCAGAAGCTGTACCGGCTGCCCAATGGCAGGCGCATCCGCCTGGTAGAAGGCGATATCACGAAGATCCCCGCTGACGCCATCGCCAACGCGGCCAACTCCGCGCTGGCCGGCGGAGGCGGCGTAGACGGTGCCATTCACCGCGTCGGGGGGCCGGAGATCATGCGCGAACTGGACGAGATCCGTCCGCGCGTGGGCCGCGTTCCCGCCGGACAGGCGGTGGCCACCGGCGCCGGAAGGCTGCCGGCGAAGTTCGTCTTTCACGCCGTGGGTCCCGTGTATCGCGACGGCAATCATGGCGAGCCTGAGGCGCTCGCCTCCTGCTATCGCGTCTGTCTCGAATTGGCGGAAAAACGCGGCTGCCGCACCATCAGCTTTCCGGCCATCAGCACGGGCGTATACGGATATCCGCCCGAGCCGGCCGCCCGCATCGCCCTCGCCGAGGTGCGCCGCTTCCTCGAGGAGCGCGCGGCGGTGGTCGAAGAGGTCATCTTCGTGCAGTTCGGCGAGGCGGCCTACCGCGTCTACGAGCGGCTACTCGGGGAGTCCGGTCTGGAGGAAGCGTAGCACGGCCTCGCGCCCATGGCGGCGGATCAGCGCTTCCACCCGCGCCCGCTCGGCCGCGCGCCTGGCGCCTCCAGCCAGAAACTCGGCCAGCCCCTCCTCGTACCACTCCGGCAGCGGCGCGCGGCGGTTGGCGTCGATGAGCACGTGCATCATTTCGTGCAGCAGCACCTGCACGAGTTCGCCCTGCGCGGCCAGCCGCGCCGGCCTGTGCACGTGAATCGTGCAGCCGCGCGTCACCGCCGCCACGGCCCCGCCCGCCCCGGTCAGGTCGCGAAACAGCGCCGTGTCCGGATACTCGCGCACGCGGGGCCGGCAGGCGGCATCGAGCCCGGACCGCCGCCGCGCCTCCCGCCAGGCCGCGTCGGCAGCCGATGCCGACACCGGCGCGACGCCTTGCAGCGCCCAGACTTCGGTCAGCTCGCCGCCGAGGCGCCGCCACTCAAGCCCCTGCGCGTTGACGCCCGCTTTCGTTCCGGGAAAATAATAGGCGAGAATTTCCCGGAAATTCGCCCCGCTTTTTGCCATTTCCACCGCGCCTTTCTGGCACAAGCCGACGCCGTGACCTGCGCCTTTTCCCGAAAAACGTGCTCCCTCCGGCGTGGACTCCACCGAATAAACGCGGCTCCGCAGCAGGTTCCAGCCGAGCGTCCGGCCCACTCGCACGTGCATCTCCCCGGCGTCCACCGGCCCGCGGTTGGAATCCAGCCGCAGCACGCGCCCCGACCCGCTCCGCGCGCCCACCGCCAGATACCGCAGGCCGCGCCGCCCCAGCGCGAGCTCCAGTTGATCCCACCGCAGCACGGCGCGCCAGCCGAAAGGCCCGCCGCGGCTGCAAAACGGGTCCTCCTTCGATGGCAGGTACGGCCGCGCCATCCCCGGCCAGAGCTCCCCGGCCGAGGCCGTGCGGCCGCCGCAGTCGCCCGAATGAAACACGTCGGCCGGCCGCCCCCGGTGCCAGAGAATCATCCCGCCGGTGTCTTCCACGGCCCGCCGGACCCGCTCGCTCACGGCGGCCGGATCCAGGCGCTGGCAGTGCGTCGTCTGGCAGAAGTCGAACCCCTCGCTGCGATGCCGGCCCGCATTCGTGCGCGCCCAGGTCCGCGCCACCACCGCCATCGTCCGCAGCGCTTCCGCCTCGCCCGTGCCGCCCAGTTCGCCCGCCACCGCCCAGGCGACATACGTCTCCACCGGCACGCTCTCCGCACGGCCCTGCACACGGACCTTCACCACAGCCGCTGGCGCGGTCATCGCGGCAAGAGCTAACGCGGATACGAGCGAAACGCCCATTCGAACAGCTCCCGCCCGAGCGGCGCCGCATCGCGCGCGCCGCGACCTTTCGGCTGGAAAACCACAACCACAAAGCGCGGCGCCGATGCCGGCGCAAAGCCCGCAAACCACGCCCCGTCGCCGCTCGTGCCCGTTTTTCCGGCCACCTCGGCGCCTGGCACGTTCGCCGCCTGCGCGGTTCCTTCCGTGACGGCGCGCCGCAACCCGGCGCGCACCGCCGCGGGAGCGCAAGACGCCAGCCGGCGCCACGCCTGCGCCATCGCATGCGGCGTGATGCGCGCACCCTCCAGGCCAAGCACCTGAAGCTGAAGCTCTGCGACCGTGGCCGCCCGCACTGCTTCGGCCCCGCCCGCCCGCAGGCGGGCCAGCACCGCGTCCGGATCCGCGGCGGCCGCCTGGGCGGCGAACCACGCGTTGCAACTGGCCGCCAATGCCGTCTCCGCGTCCACCGGCGCCGCCAGCGGAGCGTGCGTACAGTCAAGAGTCCGCCCGCCAATCCGCAGCCGCAGCCTGCACGGGTGCAGCCGCCACGGGCGCAGTGCCTCCAGCAACCACGGCTTGAGGGCGGACCCCGGCGCGGCCGCCTGCCAGCGGGCGGCAAAACGATTGTCCATCCGCAACACGCGCCCGTCGTCCGCGCGAAGAACCACCGCCGCCCCCCGGGCGGGAAATCCGCCGGAAATGGCCGGAAAAAACGCACGTCGGCTGATCATGAAATGCCAAAAATCGGACGGAATTCTTCGGGAATTTTCACCGGTTTTCCGTCCCTGACAAACAGGTGCCGCGTCTCGCCCGTCGCCAGCAGCGCGCCGTCGCCGGCGCGGCGGATCTCGTAGCCAAACTCGACCATCCGCGGATGCGCGCGTCCGATCCATGCCGACGCCACGATTTCATCGTCATAACGCGCCGGCTGGACGTAACGGCAGCGGACCTCCGCCACCACCAGGTGCAGCCCGCTGCGCTCTTCCATCTCGCGGTAGCTGATCCCGCGCAGCCGGCACAGCTCCGTCCGCGCCACCTCCATCCACACCAGATAATTGGCGTGGTGCACGATGCCCATCTGGTCCGTTTCCGCATAGCGGACACGAAAACGCGCCTCGGACCGCACACCCGTCTGGCCGGCCATAGCTTTCATGGTAGCCGGAGAGCTGGATGCTAGGATGGCTGTAGGTGAAGGTTCGCGCCCTCTTTTTCGGAATGCTGAAGGACGCCGCCGGTGCGCCGGAGGCCGAGCTGGAACTGCCGGAAGGCGCCACTGCGGAAGACGCATTCCTCGCCGCCGCCGCCCGCTGGCCGGAGCTCGCACGCCACCGCCGCTCCACCGTCCTCGCCGTCAACGAGCGCTATGCGCTTCCCTCCGATTTCCTTCAGGACGGTGACGAGATCGCCTTTCTGCCCCCCGTCAGCGGCGGCCAGGACGGCTGGCTCCGCGCCGAAGAGGACCCCGTGGGCCACTTCTTCGCGCTCACCCGCCAGCCCATCGACACGGCCTGGCTTCGCGCCCGCGTCGCCCAGCCGCAGGACGGCGCGGTCGTCCTCTTCGAAGGCATCGTTCGCAACCACAGCGGCGGCCGCCGCACGCTGCTTCTGGACTACGAATGCTATGAGCCGATGGCCGTCCGCGAAATGGCGCGCCTCGGCCGCGAGATCGCCGCGCGCCACGCCATCTCGCGCATCGCCATCGTGCACCGTCTCGGCCGGCTCGCCATTGGCGAAGCCAGCGTGGTGGTGGCCGTCTCGGCGCCGCACCGCCAGGCGGCCTTCGAGGCCGCTCTCGAGGCGATCAACCGCCTCAAGAAGGAAGTGCCCATCTGGAAAAAGGAACACTTCGAAGACGGCGCCGTCTGGGTGGAGGGGGAGTGGGATCCATCGATCGCCGGACACTGATCGCCACGCTGCCCGCAGCGCTGGCCCGGCAGCCCACGTTTCGCGTCGACGTGCGTCTGGTGCGGATCCTCGCGACCGTGCGCGATGCCCAGGGCGCACTGGCCGGCGGGCTGGAGCCCGCCGACTTCCGCATCACCGACAACGGCGTCGAACAGGAGATCGCCGTCTTCGAACGCCAGTCTTCCCAGCCGCTCTCCATCGCCGTCCTCATCGACCGCAGCCGCTCCACCCAGCGCGAGCGCGCCTATGAGCTGGAGGCCATCGGCCGCTTCTTCCGCGCCCTCCTGCGCGAGGGCCACCCGCGCGACGCCGCCGCCCTGTATTCGTTCAACTTTGAGGTCGTGATGCAGGCCGGCTACACGCGCCGGCTCGACCGGCTGGAAGCCGCGCTGCGCCGCCTCCGCAGCGAAGGCGCCACCGCCATGTACGACGCCATCGAGCTGGCCGCGCGCGATCTCGAATCCCGCGATGGCCGCCGCGTCATGGTCGTCGTCACCGACGGCGCCGATACCATCAGCCGCGCCACCTTCCACGACGCGCTCGAGGCCCTGCATCGCGCCGATGCCGTCCTCTACGCCATCCTCCTCGTCCCCGTCAAAGGCGAAGCAGGCCGCAACCTCCGCGGCGAAAATGCGCTCATCCAGCTCTCCACCGGCACCGGCGGGCGCCTGTTTTATCCGTCAGAAAGAGCCTCGCTCGATCAGTCCTTCGCCGAAATCCTCCGCGACCTGCGCACCCAATACCTGCTCGGCTACTACCCGAAAAACGTGCCGCCCTCGCCAGACCGCTTCCACCGCGTCCGCATCGAAGTGAAAAGGCCCGGCTATACCGTGTCCGCGCGCACGGGCTATTTCGCCGATGCGGTACCATAAAGGCAGCAAGGAGGCAGCCGCGGCGTGGCGAAAAAGGCTCCCGCCCAGACGTTCGAGGAAGTGCGCTTCCTGCGGAAACTGGTCAGCTCGAAGACTCCGGTCCGCATCAAACTTCTTTCCGGGGAAGAAGTGGAAGGCTACATCGAGTATTGGGACCAGGCCTTCGTCCGCCTCACCCGCGAGCCTGCGGCGCCGAACCTCTTCATCTTTAAACACGACATCGCCTGGATCGCCGCCGAGGGCGAATGACCCGCGCGCGGCCGGCGCCCCTGAACCATGACCAGCTACCTGGAAACCGCAGTCGAGATCGCGCGTGAGGCCGGCGCGCTGCTCGCCCATTTCTTTGAACGCGGCATTTCCTTCGACCTCAAGGGCGAATTCGACCTCGTCACCGAAGCCGACCGCGCCAGCGAATCGCTCGTCGTCGAACGTCTCCACGCCCGCTTCCCCACCCACTCCGTGCTCGGCGAAGAGGGCGGCCTGCGCGACCGGCCTGGAGAATATGTCTGGTACGTCGATCCGCTCGACGGCACCACCAACTTCGCCCACGGCTACCCCGCCTTCAACGTCACGCTCGCGCTCGAACGCCGCGGCGAGATCATCGCGGGCGTCATCTATGATCCCCTCCATCAGGAAATGTTCACCGCCGAGCTCGGCAGCGGCGCCTTCCTCAACGGCCGCCGCATCCACTCAAGCCGCACCGCCTCGCTGGAGGAGGCCCTGCTCGCCACCGGCTTCCCGTCGCGCAAGCGTCATGAGAACGTCAACGTCCACTTCTTTCATCAGGTGGCCATGTCGACTCATGGCGTCCGCCGCAGCGGCTCGGCCGCACTCGATCTCGCTTACGTCGCCTGCGGCCGCCTCGACGGCTTCTGGGAATTCGGCCTCAACCCCTGGGACATGGCCGCCGGCCTCCTGCTCGTGCGCGAAGCTGGAGGGCGCACGTCCGACATGAAAGGCGCGCCTGCCGATCTCCGCGGTCCGCACATCGCCGCCACCAACGGCCGCATTCACGACGCGCTGCTCGCGCTCTTCGCCGACGTTTTCTCCGGCCGTTACCGCTACCCGCTCCCTGTCATCAGCGCGCGGGACTGAAAAACACGCCGGCCGCCCGGTTTGTGTTCCCCCGCCCCGGGGTGTTACCCTAAGCAATTGAAAATGCGAACCGTCGACCTCATCCAGCGCAAGCGCAACGGCGAAGAGCTCTCGCCCGAAGAAATTCGTTGGCTCGTGGACTCCTACACGCGCGGCGAAATTCCCGACTACCAGATGGCCGCCTTCCTGATGGCCGTGTATTTCCAGAACATGACGGACCATGAGGTCGGCGCGATGGTGGACGCCATGATCGATTCGGGCGAGCGCATCGATCTCTCCTCCATCCCCGGCCCGAAAGTCGACAAGCACTCCACCGGCGGCGTGGGCGACAAAACCAGCCTCATCGCCGGCCCGCTCGCCGCGGCCGCCGGCGTGAAGGTCCCCATGCTCAGCGGACGCGCCCTCGGACACACCGGCGGCACGCTCGACAAGCTCGAATCCATCCCCGGTCTGCGCACCAACCTCTCCATCGACGAGTTCAGGGAAGTGCTCGCGCGCGTCGGCTTCGCCGTCATCGGCCAGAGCGAAAGCGTCGCCCCGGCCGATGGCAAGCTCTACGCCCTGCGCGATGCCACCGCCACGGTCGAATCCCCGGCGCTCATCGCCGCCTCCATCATGAGCAAGAAGCTCGCCGTCACCCTCGACGGCCTCGTGCTCGACGTCAAGGTCGGCGCCGGCGCCTTCATGAAGCGCCAGGTCGACGCCCGCCGCCTCGCCCAGATGATGGTCGCCATCGCGCGCCGCAGGGATCTGCGCGCCCAGGCCCTCATCACCGACATGAACCAGCCCCTCGGCCGCGCCATCGGCAACGCGCTCGAAATCATGGAAGTCTCCCAGGTCCTGCTCAACTCCGGCCCCGAAGACCTTACCCAGATCTCGCTCGAACTCGCTGCGCGCATGATCTTCCTCGGCAGGGTCACCGAAACCCTCGATGAGGCCCGCGACCTCGCCACGCGCCTGCTCGTCGAGCGGCTCGGCTTCATGAAGTTCCGGGAAATGATCGCCGCCCAGGGCGGCGATCCCCGCGTGCTCGACCGCTTTGACCTCCTGCCCAACGCGCTGCAAAGCTACGAAATCGTCTCCCCGCGCTCGGGCTTCGTCGCCGCCATCGACGCCGAAGAGATCGGCCGCGCCTCGGCCATGCTCGGCGCCGGCCGCAAGACCAAGGAGGATTCCATCGACCCCGCCGTCGGCGTCTTCCTCGAAGTCAAGGTCGGCGCGCGCGTCGAAGAAGGCAACGTCCTCTGCCGCATCCACTACAACGACACCGAAGGCCTGCAGGACGCCATCGACCGCATCGAGGACGCTTTCCGCATCTCCTCCACCGAGCCCGAGCCGCGCGACCTGATCCTCGAAGTCGTCGGCTGAGTCCGCCGCGCCGGGAGGCCGCATGGAGCGATTCACCGGGCTGCTGGGTCTCGTCTGCATCCTCGGCGGCTGCTACATCTTCTCCTCCAACCGCAGGGCCATCCGCCCGCGCCTCATCCTCTGGGGCCTCGGCCTCCAGTTCCTGTTCGCCTTTCTTGTCCTCAAGACCGGTTTTGGCCTCGTCTTTCAGGCGGCCAGCGTCGCCGTCAACGCGCTGCTCGACTTCGCCGAAAAGGGCAGCGAATTCCTCTTCGGCCCGCTCGGCGTCAAGACCGGCGCTTTCGGCGTCGTCTTCGCCTTCCAGGTGCTGCCCATCGTCATCTTCATCGCCAGCCTGTTCTCGGTTCTCTACTACTTCGGCATCATGCAGCTCGTCATCCGCGGCATGGCCTGGCTGATGTACCGCGTCATGCATTGCTCCGGCGCCGAATCCACCGACGTCGCCGCCAGCATCTTCATGGGCCAGACGGAAGCGCCTCTCACCATCCGACCCTTCCTGCCCCGTCTCACCGAAAGCGAGTTGTTCACCATCATGACCGCCGGCATGTCCCACGTCTCCGGCGCCGTCATGGCCGCCTACGTCAAAATCGCCGGCGTCGACATCAAACACCTGCTCACCGCCGTCATCATGACCGCTCCGGCCACGCTCATGCTCGCCAAGATGCTCATCCCTGAAACCGGCGAGCCCGAGACCGCCGGCGGCGTCCGCGTCGAAATCGAGCGCCCCGGCGTCAACGTCATTGACGCCGCCGCCCGCGGCGCCGGCGAAGGCCTCCACCTCGCCCTCAACATTGCCGGCATGTTGATCGCCTTCATCTCCCTCATCGCCCTGCTCAACGGGGTCATGGGCTGGGTGCACGGCCTCGCCGCCTGGTTCCCGGAATCGCTCCAGAAACTGTTTGGCATCGTCTTCGCTCCCATCGCCTGGCTGCTCGGCGTCAGCTGGAAGGACGCCCAGGCCGTCGGCGACATGCTTGGCACACGCATGGTCCTTAATGAATTCATCGCCTTTCTCCGCCTCGGCGAGCTGAAATCGACGCTCGATCCCCGCTCCTTCGTCATCGCCACCTTCGCCCTCTGCGGCTTTGCCAACTTCAGCTCCATCGCCATCCAGATCGGCGGCATCGGCGCCCTCGCCCCCAACCGCAAGTCCGACCTCGCCCGTCTCGGCGTCCGCGCCATGCTCGCTGGCACCATGGCCAATTTCATGTCAGCCTGTATTGCAGGAATCCTCCTATGATCCGCGCCGCCGCCGCAGAACTCGCGCGCCGCGTTCCCGCCTGGCCCCAGATCGCCATCGTCCTCGGCAGCGCCCAGGCCTCGTTCGCCGAAGCCCTCCAGGACCGCATCGTCATTCCCTACGCCGAGATCCCTGGATGGCCCGTGCCCCGCGTGGCCGGCCATGCCGGCGAGCTCGTCGTGGGCCGTTCCGGCTCGCGTCAGCTTGCCCTCCTTTGCGGCCGCGTTCATCTCTATGAAGGCTGGTCTCCTCAGCAGGTCATCTTTGGCGTCCGCGTCATGGGCCTGCTCGGCGTCAGGGTCCTCGTCCTGACCAACGCCGCTGGCGCCATCCGCGAATCCTTCCGCCCCGGCATGCTCGTGTTCCTCACTGATCACATCAACCTCCAGGGCGCCAACCCCCTCTGCGGTCCCAATGACGACTCCCTCGGCCCGCGCTTCCCGGACATGAGCGAGGCCTACGACCGCGCTCTGCTCGACCTCGCCCGCTCCACCGCCCGCAGCCTCGGCATCGAAACCGGCGAAGGCGTCTATGCCGCCATGCTCGGCCCCAGCTTTGAAACGCCTGCCGAAATTCGCTTCCTCCGCACCATCGGCGCCGACCTCGCCGGCATGTCCACCGTCCCCGAAGTCATTGCCGCCCGTCATATGGGCATCCGTGTTCTCGCCATCTCCACCGTCACCAACATGGCCGCCGGCCTTCAGCACCGCCTCAGCCACGAGGAGGTCCTCGAAACCGGCCGGGCCTCGGCCACCGATCTGCGCCGCTTCCTCGAAGCCTTCCTCGCCCGTCTGGAGCTCTAGCCGTGGATCCCCTGGCCGCCGCCGCTCTCGACGCCCGCCAGTTCGCCCGCGCCCCCTACTCCGGCTTCCGCGTCGGCGCCGCCCTCGAGGATGAGCACGGCCACATCCACACCGGCTGCAACATCGAAAGCGCCTCCTACGGCCTCACCGTCTGCGCCGAGCGCGTCGCTGCCTTCCGCGCCATCGCCAGTGGCGCCCGCCGCTTCCGCCGCCTCGCCGTCGCCGCGGACACCCAGATCCTCACCCCGCCTTGTGGCGCCTGCCGCCAGGTCCTCTGGGAACTCTGCGGCGACATCGAAATCCTCCTCATCAATCCGGCGGGAAAAACCGAATTTCTCCGCCTTTCTTCACTATTCCCACGGCCATTCGATGCGACTTTTCTGGATTAGTCTCCTCCCGGCTCTCGCCCTCTCCGCCGCCGAGCCCGCTGACCTCGTCGTCAGCGCCGGTGCCGTACTTACCATGGACGCCTCCGGCCACATCATCCGCAATGGAGCCGTCGCCGTCCGCGGCGGCCGGATCCTCGCCGTCGGCCCGGCGCACGAAATCGCCCGCCGCTTCCGCTCCCGCCACCACATCCGCCGCCCTGATGCGCTCCTCACCCCCGGCCTCATCAACGGTCACACCCACGCACCCATGTCCCTCCTGCGCGGCATCGCCGACGATGTCACCCTCCAGACCTGGCTCGAGCGCTTCATCTTCCCCGCCGAAGCCCGCAACGTCGATGAAGCCTTCGTCCGCGCCGGCACCCGCCTCGCCATGCTCGAAATGATGCTCGGCGGCATCACCACCTACGCCGACATGTACTACTTCGAGCACGCCATCGCCGAAGAGACCCGGAAGGCTGGCATGCGCGCCGTCCTCGGCCAGACCATCATCGGCTTCCCTGCCCCAGACTTCAAGTCCCCGCAGCAGGCCCTCGAGGCTGCAGAACGCTTCATCCGCGCCTGGCGCGGCCACCCGCTCGTCACCCCGGCCGTGGCCCCTCACGCCACCTACACGACAGACCCCGCCACCCTCCGCGCCGCCCGCGACCTCGCCAACCGCTATGGCGTCCCCGTCCACATCCACGTCTCCGAAACAAAAAAGGAAAACGACGACTGCCTCCGCCAGCACCGCCTCACACCGGTCGCCTACCTCGATTCCCTCGGCTTCTTTTCCGGCCGCACCATCCTCGCCCACATGGTCTGGGCACGCCCCTCCGATCTCCGCCTGCTGGAAGACCGGCCCGCCGGCATCGTCCATTGCCCCTCCAGCAACTCCAAGCTCGCCAGCGGCCTGCCGGACTACCGCGCCTGGCTCGCCTCCCGCCTCCCCATCGGCCTCGGCACAGACGGCCCCGCCGGCTCCAACAACGATCTCAACCTCTTTGAGGAAATGGATCTCGCCTCGAAATTCGCCAAGGTCTCCACCGGCGATCCCACCGTCTTTCCCGCGGAAAAGGTCTTTCGAATGGCTACCATCGAAGGCGCAAAAGCCCTCGGAATGGAAAAGGAAATCGGATCGCTTGAGCCCGGAAAGCGCGCCGATTTCATCACCGTCTCCCTCACCGCTCCCCACGCCATCCCCGCTCACGATCCCTACTCCATGCTCGTCTATAGCCTCAAGGCAGACGACGTCCGCGACGTCGTCATCGAGGGCCGCATCACCGTCCTCGACCGCCGCCCGCTCACGCTCGACCCCGCCCGCATCGCCCGCGAGGCCGCCGCCTTCCGCGCCCGTGTCGCCGCCTCCCTCGCTTCCGCCCCGCCGCGAAACTGAAACCTCGCTCGCGCCGCCTGCGTCCGATCCAGTGGACGCAGAGATCCGGCTGGGTCGCACGAAAGGGGGCGCCGGATCAGAGTCAGTCTCTGCGCCAGAAACTTCAGGAGTTGGCCGTAGCGAAATTCCCGTTTCGCTCGGCGGGAGGTGAGAATCGCTTATGAAACCGCGTGGGAGTTTGCTGTCGCTTCTCGCGTTGACGTTCTCTCTTGTCGTGCCAGCGCTCGCCCAACAGAGCCTGGATGTCTATTTCGGCACCGTCACCAACACGGTCAAGGCGCGAGAAACGCCCATCGACACCTTCGGCACCGGTGATCTGTTCGCCCCGCCGAAGATGACCGGCGCGTTTCCCAAATTCGGCGCCAATCTCAAACTGAATTCCTGGCTCGGCATCGGCGGCGAAATGAGCTGGCGCGCGTCCAAAGGCGGCTATGCCGGTCTGGCCTACCGCCCCATCTTCTATGACTTCTACGCCATGTACACGCCGCCGGCGAAGTCGAAATGGTTCGTCCCCGAGCTCCAGGCGGGCCTCGGTGGCGCCAATTTCCGCTTCTATTATGACCAGCGGCTCTGCAACGCCTTCACCGGCTGCCGCACCTCCAGCGCTCTGGTCGGCACTGACAATAAATTCACCACCCACTTCGGTGGCGGCGTCAAGATGTTTGTTTACCACAACTGGTATGTCAGGCCGGAGTTCAAACTCCGCTGGGTGAATGACCTGTTCCAGTTCGGCCGCAACTGGGTGCCGGAATACGGTGCCTCCGTCGGCTACACCTTCGGCGGAAGATAATCATCCACGGCCCGACCCGGCCGCACGCCCCCTCCGGTGTGCGGCCGATTTTTTTTCTTCGATGCATGGCTCGCGCTCAACCGGCCTTCCCCACCAATCGCCGCTTTGCTTCGCCATACACGCCGCTGCCACGCCTTGACGGCCCCGCCATGGACGAACGCACCTCCCCGCCACCACCCGGACCGGCCAACCAGGAGCAACCACCGCACCTCCATTCGAGCGCCCACACCAGCCGCTCGAACTCGCCCTCCAGAGCCTCAGACCAGACCTTGCCAGCCGTCGGCGATCCCTGGCATACACTGAGCTGAGCACGGCGGCGATTGTGGCCCGAAAGAGGCCCCCGCTCTCGGCTTGACAAGTGCGGGATTGTGTGGCATAAGAAAATCAATGAGTTACAAGCGGCCCCTGGGATCGGAGGTCAAAACAATTTCGCTCACTTTTGTCATGAAGAAATTTTTTGGAAACGCTCCCTGCAACGCATTGATTCCAGGCCTGTTGACCGAGGGGGGCGTCAGAACTGAGCCCCGTTCAAAAGGGGATTGAGACAGCGCAGCGAACTCAAAACCGGCCGTATTCACGGTCAGAACTGAGCCCCGTTCAAAAGGGGATTGAGACGACACAGCATCACATGTTTCGATGGGACGAAAATGTCAGAACTGAGCCCCGTTCAAAAGGGGATTGAGACCGACCATCCGTTGCTTTGATACGTTGGAACTGCGTCAGAACTGAGCCCCGTTCAAAAGGGGATTGAGACTTTGAAGTAGGTTCCGTGAGCGAAGACGTCCAGGTCAGAACTGAGCCCCGTTCAAAAGGGGATTGAGACGGCACGGAGGAGAATGTCCCCCTTCGGCCCCCCGTCAGAACTGAGCCCCGTTCAAAAGGGGATTGAGACTATGGTGCGAACGAAATGTGAAAATCCGTCACGTCAGAACTGAGCCCCGTTCAAAAGGGGATTGAGACGGCAAACGTCGAGATGAGTGACGCAAGCACAGTCAGAACTGAGCCCCGTTCAAAAGGGGATTGAGACTTGCATGAGGTGTGAGGTTGATAATCATAGCCGTCAGAACTGAGCCCCGTTCAAAAGGGGATTGAGACTTTTTCGAGCCTCCGGATGCGGACTTCGCCGCCGTCAGAACTGAGCCCCGTTCAAAAGGGGATTGAGACAAGGCGGCAGTGCCAGATTTCAACACCCATCGGTCAGAACTGAGCCCCGTTCAAAAGGGGATTGAGACTCGGCGCATCCGCGCCGTTGTTATCCCGCCGCGTCAGAACTGAGCCCCGTTCAAAAGGGGATTGAGACCACCAATACACGAGAAAAATCGGCGTTGCGGGGTCAGAACTGAGCCCCGTTCAAAAGGGGATTGAGACTTATAGAGCATACCTTTCTCCTGCCCTTGTATTGTCAGAACTGAGCCCCGTTCAAAAGGGGATTGAGACGGTACCGCCGCGGCGCGGATGCTACCCGAGGAGGTCAGAACTGAGCCCCGTTCAAAAGGGGATTGAGACGCCTTCGCTATAGCATCCGCACGTCCGACACCACGTCAGAACTGAGCCCCGTTCAAAAGGGGATTGAGACACCTCAAGGAAGGCACGGCCGCATGAGCGGCAGTGGTCAGAACTGAGCCCCGTTCAAAAGGGGATTGAGACATGCAGACGCCGCGCAGGTGGGCTGCGACGGGAGTCAGAACTGAGCCCCGTTCAAAAGGGGATTGAGACACCAGGAAAATCGGCGTTGCGGGGCCGTCAAAGGTCAGAACTGAGCCCCGTTCAAAAGGGGATTGAGACCCGGATGCGTCATATTCTGTTCTCAAAGACCTGTCAGAACTGAGCCCCGTTCAAAAGGGGATTGAGACGCTTCCCGCGGACGGCGGCGAACATGGCGCTTGTCAGAACTGAGCCCCGTTCAAAAGGGGATTGAGACTACTCCCGGAGCCGCATTTCCTGGCGCGCCTACGTCAGAACTGAGCCCCGTTCAAAAGGGGATTGAGACAGCTCGTCTAAAAATAGGATGCCTCTACTTGCCGTCAGAACTGAGCCCCGTTCAAAAGGGGATTGAGACTCTTGCCAGGTTCCATCTTCACCTTTTATTTGTCAGAACTGAGCCCCGTTCAAAAGGGGATTGAGACGGAAGGTCGAGGGAGCGCAACCACGAAACCCATGTCAGAACTGAGCCCCGTTCAAAAGGGGATTGAGACGGCCGGATGTAGCGTGCTAGCGAGCACGCTTTGTCAGAACTGAGCCCCGTTCAAAAGGGGATTGAGACATAACGCATTCTCAATATCACATTCTCCCAGAGTCAGAACTGAGCCCCGTTCAAAAGGGGATTGAGACAAACTCAAAGAAGTCATGAAAAAGCTCCGGAGAGTCAGAACTGAGCCCCGTTCAAAAGGGGATTGAGACGGATTGGGAGACCGAGAAAGTCCGCGGGCTCCCTGGTCAGAACTGAGCCCCGTTCAAAAGGGGATTGAGACTAGGAGCGCCGGCAGTGATGCGCCGCAGGACGTCGTCAGAACTGAGCCCCGTTCAAAAGGGGATTGAGACGGCTGCTTGTGGCATCAGCATCTTGATATACCGCGTCAGAACTGAGCCCCGTTCAAAAGGGGATTGAGACTACTCTCCGGAGCCTGATTGGTCTTCCGGGCCGGGTCAGAACTGAGCCCCGTTCAAAAGGGGATTGAGACTCCGGGCCGGATTCTGCGTGCTTTGGCACGCTTTGTCAGAACTGAGCCCCGTTCAAAAGGGGATTGAGACTCCGGAGAGAATCTACTCTCCGGAGCCTGATTGGTCAGAACTGAGCCCCGTTCAAAAGGGGATTGAGACGCGAAGTAGTCGCAGATTGGGCAGCCCTTGCCGTCAGAACTGAGCCCCGTTCAAAAGGGGATTGAGACCGATTGGCAAGGTGAGAGACCCAGGCAGATTTGCGTCAGAACTGAGCCCCGTTCAAAAGGGGATTGAGACAGCTTCTCGAGCCAGTCCTTCAGGTAGTCGCTGGTCAGAACTGAGCCCCGTTCAAAAGGGGATTGAGACCAGTCACCAGCTCCGAGGTTCGGAGCCAGTGAGTCAGAACTGAGCCCCGTTCAAAAGGGGATTGAGACGCGAAAGAAGAGATCAGGTTGATGGCAAACTCCGTCAGAACTGAGCCCCGTTCAAAAGGGGATTGAGACTGATCTGTCTTTCCATAGTCGGCGATCCCGCGACCGTCAGAACTGAGCCCCGTTCAAAAGGGGATTGAGACAGAGACCGTGCTATGGTCGAGGCCGCAGGCCGCCGTCAGAACTGAGCCCCGTTCAAAAGGGGATTGAGACTCGATAGATCGCTCGAAACCGCAGCGAGGACAGAGTCAGAACTGAGCCCCGTTCAAAAGGGGATTGAGACACAGAACTCGTCCCTGCATCCCTCGAGGGAAGTGTCAGAACTGAGCCCCGTTCAAAAGGGGATTGAGACAAGCTCTTCCACGCATGCAACGGATTTTCGGCGTCAGAACTGAGCCCCGTTCAAAAGGGGATTGAGACGCATCCTTGCTTCCTGCAGCATCGGCCGAACCTGTCAGAACTGAGCCCCGTTCAAAAGGGGATTGAGACTTTTTCCGACGCCTGGGGCGCCCCAGATTAGGACGTCAGAACTGAGCCCCGTTCAAAAGGGGATTGAGACAATCACTCGGCTCCCGGATGGACGCTAGCACCGGTCAGAACTGAGCCCCGTTCAAAAGGGGATTGAGACCGTTATTTTCCTTTCAAAGATCCTTGCTTTATATCAGTCAGAACTGAGCCCCGTTCAAAAGGGGATTGAGACCCACTTCCTTCGCCCTCTTTGCCCCGGGCCACAGTCAGAACTGAGCCCCGTTCAAAAGGGGATTGAGACAGTCGGCACCACCTCGCTATGCCGTCGAGGCACGGTCAGAACTGAGCCCCGTTCAAAAGGGGATTGAGACTCGAGGGTCTCGTAGCGGCGGAGGATCCGCGCCTGTCAGAACTGAGCCCCGTTCAAAAGGGGATTGAGACAGGGCAGAGAGTAGCGAATTCCGACAGACTCCCAGTCAGAACTGAGCCCCGTTCAAAAGGGGATTGAGACAAACGGGAGACCCAGGAAGTCCGCGGGCTCCCGGGTCAGAACTGAGCCCCGTTCAAAAGGGGATTGAGACTGATCCTCGGGGCTCAGTAGGTCGCCCGGGCCGGGTCAGAACTGAGCCCCGTTCAAAAGGGGATTGAGACTTAACGCGCGCTACGCGCGTTCCGCAGCGTCCGGCAGGTCAGAACTGAGCCCCGTTCAAAAGGGGATTGAGACGCCCAAAAGATGGGCGTTGCGGGGCCGTCAAAGGTCAGAACTGAGCCCCGTTCAAAAGGGGATTGAGACCAAACCGTTGAACCATTCCTCCGCTTCAGGCAGTCAGAACTGAGCCCCGTTCAAAAGGGGATTGAGACCTGCCGGAGCCGGGCCTCATCGACGGGGCGCCCAGGTCAGAACTGAGCCCCGTTCAAAAGGGGATTGAGACCAGTTCAAGGTACCTCACTTCCCTTTCCTCTAGGGTCAGAACTGAGCCCCGTTCAAAAGGGGATTGAGACCGTTCCTCTTCGTCCATTTGAACGAGCCACTCGTGTCAGAACTGAGCCCCGTTCAAAAGGGGATTGAGACTAAATTGCCATGCGTGTTGCTCCTTTCCCTAGGGTCAGAACTGAGCCCCGTTCAAAAGGGGATTGAGACTGGACACTGATACATGAATACTCAGACTCTGGCGTCAGAACTGAGCCCCGTTCAAAAGGGGATTGAGACGCGTCGATGATGGCGACGCGGCGCGAGTCGCAAGTCAGAACTGAGCCCCGTTCAAAAGGGGATTGAGACACTCAGAGAAGGATTACTCCTCCTCTGGATGGTCAGAACTGAGCCCCGTTCAAAAGGGGATTGAGACACGGGTCGTCGGCCCCGTCCGACGAGACTTCCCGTCAGAACTGAGCCCCGTTCAAAAGGGGATTGAGACAATAGGTGCGGAGTTCGAGGTCGCCATGTGCAGCGTCAGAACTGAGCCCCGTTCAAAAGGGGATTGAGACCGCTTGAGGGTGTTAGCCACCTCAATCTGCGAATCAGAACTGAGCCCCGTTCAAAAGGGGATTGAGACGCATGCCACTTTCTCCTTTCCCGGGGGCCCGCTGTCAGAACTGAGCCCCGTTCAAAAGGGGATTGAGACAAATGCCCATGCCTGGCAGAAACCGCGATCATGTCAGAACTGAGCCCCGTTCAAAAGGGGATTGAGACGGCAATCCCATTGAACCATTCCTCTGCCTCAGGTCAGAACTGAGCCCCGTTCAAAAGGGGATTGAGACAGAATTCGAATTCCAGTTCGCCCGCCGGATAGTGTCAGAACTGAGCCCCGTTCAAAAGGGGATTGAGACGGTACACGCCGATCACACGCGTCGGCAGGCCGGTGTCAGAACTGAGCCCCGTTCAAAAGGGGATTGAGACTTCGGCGCATCCGCGCCGTTGTTGTCCCGCCGCGTCAGAACTGAGCCCCGTTCAAAAGGGGATTGAGACGTGGCGATAACCACGCGGAGGCGGTCTTCGTGCGTCAGAACTGAGCCCCGTTCAAAAGGGGATTGAGACTTCGGCGCATCCGCGCCGTTGTTGTCCCGCCGCGTCAGAACTGAGCCCCGTTCAAAAGGGGATTGAGACGTGGCGATAACCACGCGGAGGCGGTCTTCGTGCGTCAGAACTGAGCCCCGTTCAAAAGGGGATTGAGACTTTCTCAACCATAAATTCCTCCATGCCCATGTAGTCAGAACTGAGCCCCGTTCAAAAGGGGATTGAGACTCTGTCGGATGACAAACTCCGCCGCTGGGCAGGTCAGAACTGAGCCCCGTTCAAAAGGGGATTGAGACTCGTCAAGCACCACAACGTCTCCCCGGGAGTTAAGTCAGAACTGAGCCCCGTTCAAAAGGGGATTGAGACCCTTGCCCCAAGCTCTTCCTCAACCACCAACTGAGTCAGAACTGAGCCCCGTTCAAAAGGGGATTGAGACTCTGCGCCAAGATGTCGTCCCGGACGACATCCAAGTCAGAACTGAGCCCCGTTCAAAAGGGGATTGAGACCCAGCGCGCCAGCACGCGTTTCCGCCACCCATCGTCAGAACTGAGCCCCGTTCAAAAGGGGATTGAGACTCAGAGGGGGATTACTCCCCCTCTGGACAGCAGTCAGAACTGAGCCCCGTTCAAAAGGGGATTGAGACGTGTCTCCGCCCAGAGGTCGATGGACACATAGTGTCAGAACTGAGCCCCGTTCAAAAGGGGATTGAGACGCTATACAGCTTCATGCTTTCTCTCCTTTCTCGTCAGAACTGAGCCCCGTTCAAAAGGGGATTGAGACAACAAAGGCCAGGATAGGCTCAAGGACGTCCTGTCAGAACTGAGCCCCGTTCAAAAGGGGATTGAGACGAATCTTTCCCTCAACCATTCTATGCTCCTTTGTCAGAACTGAGCCCCGTTCAAAAGGGGATTGAGACTCGACGAACGTCATTTTGTGTACCGGTGTCCCTAGTCAGAACTGAGCCCCGTTCAAAAGGGGATTGAGACCTGAAAAGTGGTAGCCCTTACTCATCAGCAACGTCAGAACTGAGCCCCGTTCAAAAGGGGATTGAGACCCGGGCTAGCTCTGTGCATCCTCCATCTGCGCCAGTCAGAACTGAGCCCCGTTCAAAAGGGGATTGAGACACCACCAGCTCGAGGTACTTTACTTCACGTTCCGTCAGAACTGAGCCCCGTTCAAAAGGGGATTGAGACTCGAAGGCTCGTTCCTCCTCATCCATTTGAACGGTCAGAACTGAGCCCCGTTCAAAAGGGGATTGAGACAGGTGAGCGGCGACGGGATACCGCCACTGATGCGTCAGAACTGAGCCCCGTTCAAAAGGGGATTGAGACCGCTGGTCGGGGCTTGATGCACCTGCACGTAGTCAGAACTGAGCCCCGTTCAAAAGGGGATTGAGACTCCCAAAATGCCCTGCCGCAGCAGCGGCAGTGGTCAGAACTGAGCCCCGTTCAAAAGGGGATTGAGACGCGATCAGCTGCACGGATATCCTCGATATGCGTCAGAACTGAGCCCCGTTCAAAAGGGGATTGAGACCCCGTTCTGCCTGAGCAAGCCGAGAAGCCCAGGGTCAGAACTGAGCCCCGTTCAAAAGGGGATTGAGACGTTGACGTGTATGAGAATGGGAACCTGTTGAAAGTCAGAACTGAGCCCCGTTCAAAAGGGGATTGAGACGCCCAGGTTGTATGTACGTGCGATGGCCTCGCGGTCAGAACTGAGCCCCGTTCAAAAGGGGATTGAGACGCGCGAGCCTGACCCCGATCCACGCCCCGCACGGGTCAGAACTGAGCCCCGTTCAAAAGGGGATTGAGACATCTCGTGCGGCGTGAGGTTGACCAATCTCATTTGTCAGAACTGAGCCCCGTTCAAAAGGGGATTGAGACAGAGCTCCGCCTCCCACTCGGGGAGGCGGGCAAGGTCAGAACTGAGCCCCGTTCAAAAGGGGATTGAGACCGCCAGCCGCAGCCCGTGGCGGGCGGCGGTCCGGTCAGAACTGAGCCCCGTTCAAAAGGGGATTGAGACTCAGCATATGTTCTCCATGCCCTGTATTTCTCCGTCAGAACTGAGCCCCGTTCAAAAGGGGATTGAGACTTGGAGAAGTGTGCGTGGTTCCCGACGACGAGTCAGAACTGAGCCCCGTTCAAAAGGGGATTGAGACCCAGACGAGCCGGGCATTTCGCCGCCATTAGGGTCAGAACTGAGCCCCGTTCAAAAGGGGATTGAGACCGGCGCCGTGGCGACGACGTATGCCCAGCCGGTGTCAGAACTGAGCCCCGTTCAAAAGGGGATTGAGACATGCCAACGTCCGAAACCACGACACACCTAAAAAGTCAGAACTGAGCCCCGTTCAAAAGGGGATTGAGACTCGCTGCCGGGTCGGATCCTCATACGGATCCGTCAGAACTGAGCCCCGTTCAAAAGGGGATTGAGACTCGACCCGCTCCTCCGGCACGATCTCCGTCGGCGGTCAGAACTGAGCCCCGTTCAAAAGGGGATTGAGACAGGTATGCGAAGTAACCATGCATGGTAATGGTGTCAGAACTGAGCCCCGTTCAAAAGGGGATTGAGACGGAAGCCCACTTGCCGCGTGCCGTCGTCGTCGGGTCAGAACTGAGCCCCGTTCAAAAGGGGATTGAGACCGAGGACGGATTCTGCGATCGCCAGCAAGCGATCCGTCAGAACTGAGCCCCGTTCAAAAGGGGATTGAGACAGAGGTAGACGTTCTTGGAGGCAAGCGCGGAGTCAGAACTGAGCCCCGTTCAAAAGGGGATTGAGACCCCGTTTTGTCCTCGGGGCACACGATGATCTTGTGTCAGAACTGAGCCCCGTTCAAAAGGGGATTGAGACAGGTACTCCCGATCCTCGTCCGTAGCGCCGTCGTCAGAACTGAGCCCCGTTCAAAAGGGGATTGAGACACTGCTTGAATCTTCTCGTCCGACATTCGATGCTCGTCAGAACTGAGCCCCGTTCAAAAGGGGATTGAGACCGGCGCGGCGAGCCATGAGCGGGTCGCCGTCAGGTCAGAACTGAGCCCCGTTCAAAAGGGGATTGAGACGAGTCGGAGGACGGAGACTGTGCGTCTCCTCAGGTCAGAACTGAGCCCCGTTCAAAAGGGGATTGAGACAGCCACGACAGGAACGAGTTCACAGCCCGCGTGTGTCAGAACTGAGCCCCGTTCAAAAGGGGATTGAGACTCGCGGCCAGCTTCCATCCAACCTCATAGATGGTCAGAACTGAGCCCCGTTCAAAAGGGGATTGAGACTAGATAGTGCTTCATCTTTCCTCCACGCCCTGGTCAGAACTGAGCCCCGTTCAAAAGGGGATTGAGACCGAGCGGAGACTCAGGTTCTGCGAGCAGTGACTCGTCAGAACTGAGCCCCGTTCAAA
Source organism: Bryobacteraceae bacterium (assembly GCA_026002855.1). Taxonomy (NCBI): domain Bacteria; kingdom Pseudomonadati; phylum Acidobacteriota; class Terriglobia; order Bryobacterales; family Bryobacteraceae; species Bryobacteraceae bacterium. The sequence continues at coordinate 3,407,997 of BPGD01000001.1, read as the reverse complement.
AGGGGATTGAGACCTAGATGCCTGGCGTTGAGCCGCGGAGAGCTCGTCAGAACTGAGCCCCGTTCAAAAGGGGATTGAGACCGGGCCATGTCTCGCGGCCCGCCGCGTCCGTGCGTCAGAACTGAGCCCCGTTCAAAAGGGGATTGAGACGCGTGCCATCCGGCACCCGGGGGGAACGGGGGGTCAGAACTGAGCCCCGTTCAAAAGGGGATTGAGACGAGAACCAGTGCCCGTTATTCACTTCTGCGGCGTCAGAACTGAGCCCCGTTCAAAAGGGGATTGAGACAATCGCGTTCCGCAGATTGTATCGACCTTCCGTCAGAACTGAGCCCCGTTCAAAAGGGGATTGAGACACGGTGGAGTCAATGCGCCACCTTCGGCGCATGTCAGAACTGAGCCCCGTTCAAAAGGGGATTGAGACAAGAACGAAGTGGCTTCCGGAGGCAGGCAATGTCAGAACTGAGCCCCGTTCAAAAGGGGATTGAGACCCCTAGGAGGGGTCACTCTCCTCGAAGGCTCGTCAGAACTGAGCCCCGTTCAAAAGGGGATTGAGACATTACTTCCTGCACCTGTCGCGCCGCCTCATCGTCAGAACTGAGCCCCGTTCAAAAGGGGATTGAGACTCGATCCCAGGCTACAGTAGCACTGTCGCTGTGTCAGAACTGAGCCCCGTTCAAAAGGGGATTGAGACTGTGGTGGATCGCCAGTAGGGACGCATCCATGAGTCAGAACTGAGCCCCGTTCAAAAGGGGATTGAGACCCGCCACGATGATGAATCGTCAGGGAGACGAGTCAGAACTGAGCCCCGTTCAAAAGGGGATTGAGACGATGACGGCATGCGTAGGTATGCGTCATGCCATGTCAGAACTGAGCCCCGTTCAAAAGGGGATTGAGACCGTGGCCCACTCGGGGCCTTCGTCAGCATCGTTGTCAGAACTGAGCCCCGTTCAAAAGGGGATTGAGACCCATCCGGGAAATGCACACTAACGCTGGAGTAGTCAGAACTGAGCCCCGTTCAAAAGGGGATTGAGACGCGGCAGCGGGGGCTCAGCCGCCGCCCGCCGAGGTCAGAACTGAGCCCCGTTCAAAAGGGGATTGAGACGGCGGCGCTGGTACCATGCGCACCGCCGTCCGCGTCAGAACTGAGCCCCGTTCAAAAGGGGATTGAGACTCGTTCAGAAGACGAGAGACCGGTGCGCTCGAGTCAGAACTGAGCCCCGTTCAAAAGGGGATTGAGACAGTCTCTCTTCAGGCGTTAGGGCAACATGGTCAGAACTGAGCCCCGTTCAAAAGGGGATTGAGACATACACTCTCACATGTGTATGCCTGTTCGGCCGCGTCAGAACTGAGCCCCGTTCAAAAGGGGATTGAGACCCAGGCAGGGGCGCATATTGCAGGGACTGGTCGGTCAGAACTGAGCCCCGTTCAAAAGGGGATTGAGACAGCGTATTGCCGTGCGGCTTCGGCAACGTTGCCGAGTCAGAACTGAGCCCCGTTCAAAAGGGGATTGAGACTACATCCAGTAGGTACGAGTGTCAAGGTGGCCGTGTCAGAACTGAGCCCCGTTCAAAAGGGGATTGAGACCGCCCTAGCGTGGACAAGTTTCTCGGACGGAGTCAGAACTGAGCCCCGTTCAAAAGGGGATTGAGACATGGGAGCCGCGTTTGAGAGAACATTCTCTCGGTCAGAACTGAGCCCCGTTCAAAAGGGGATTGAGACGCGCTTGCGCGCTCCGCGGCGCTCCGGTGGGCGGTCAGAACTGAGCCCCGTTCAAAAGGGGATTGAGACATTCCTCTGCAGTCAGGTTCGGCGCAAGATCGAGTCAGAACTGAGCCCCGTTCAAAAGGGGATTGAGACCGGCCCCGTCCGAAGACACTTCGCCTACCTCACCGTCAGAACTGAGCCCCGTTCAAAAGGGGATTGAGACCGCCCATCGGCGCGACGATGGACGAGCTTCCCGGTCAGAACTGAGCCCCGTTCAAAAGGGGATTGAGACGGAATTGGTGGTGATGTTGCTTTAGCCATAGTCAGAACTGAGCCCCGTTCAAAAGGGGATTGAGACAGGAGTCCCGGATCTTCTGCTCCAGCCCGTGGGTCAGAACTGAGCCCCGTTCAAAAGGGGATTGAGACAGATGAGGCTATCCACTGCCTCGTCAAACACTTGTCAGAACTGAGCCCCGTTCAAAAGGGGATTGAGACCCGGGATCCACGGCGAGCACCCCGTGGAACGTCAGAACTGAGCCCCGTTCAAAAGGGGATTGAGACCGCCAAGCGGGCGGACTTCCCCACTCCCGGGTCAGAACTGAGCCCCGTTCAAAAGGGGATTGAGACGGAGAACGCCGCGATCAGGCTCCGCGCCCGGTCAGAACTGAGCCCCGTTCAAAAGGGGATTGAGACGCCACTACTTGGCCGCGGCTATCACAGACAGCGGGTCAGAACTGAGCCCCGTTCAAAAGGGGATTGAGACTCAAGGGATGCCCGATAGACGGTGCCTTCGACTGTCAGAACTGAGCCCCGTTCAAAAGGGGATTGAGACCGTCTCTACTGCATGGACTTTCTCGTCAACCGTCAGAACTGAGCCCCGTTCAAAAGGGGATTGAGACTTCGTCAAGCACCACGACGTCCGCCCGCGAGTTGTCAGAACTGAGCCCCGTTCAAAAGGGGATTGAGACCGGGTACCGTCGTGATGCTGTCCTTGGACAACAGTCAGAACTGAGCCCCGTTCAAAAGGGGATTGAGACACGAACTCGTCCCTACATCCCTCGAGGGATGGTCAGAACTGAGCCCCGTTCAAAAGGGGATTGAGACCCTGCTCGTCCTCGGCAATGAGGAAGGCAGGGGAGTCAGAACTGAGCCCCGTTCAAAAGGGGATTGAGACGCTCCCGCGGTGTCACGCCGGTTGTGTTGTACTAGTCAGAACTGAGCCCCGTTCAAAAGGGGATTGAGACCTTCGTCCTTGTCTCATTCTCGAGGGGCCCAGCGGTCAGAACTGAGCCCCGTTCAAAAGGGGATTGAGACTCGTACAGTGTCAGCATGCTCCTACTCCTCCTGAGTCAGAACTGAGCCCCGTTCAAAAGGGGATTGAGACCAGGGCATTTCGGCGATCTTGCCCATGTCCATCCGGTCAGAACTGAGCCCCGTTCAAAAGGGGATTGAGACGGCTCCCTCGTAGAGCAGTGCCTTCGGGCTCACGTCAGAACTGAGCCCCGTTCAAAAGGGGATTGAGACCAGGGCATTTCGGCGATCTTGCCCAGTCCATCCGGTCAGAACTGAGCCCCGTTCAAAAGGGGATTGAGACGCTCCCTCGTAGAGCAGTGCCTTCGGGCTCACGTCAGAACTGAGCCCCGTTCAAAAGGGGATTGAGACCCGGATCACAAACTCTGCCGCCGGGCAGTCCAGGTCAGAACTGAGCCCCGTTCAAAAGGGGATTGAGACCGGGCAGTCCAGCGTTCCCACGAACTTCGATGGTCAGAACTGAGCCCCGTTCAAAAGGGGATTGAGACGCCGCATCCCAGCTACGAGGAGATGGCCATGCGAGGTCAGAACTGAGCCCCGTTCAAAAGGGGATTGAGACGAGGCATCGCAGTCATGGTGTCTCGATGATGTCAGAACTGAGCCCCGTTCAAAAGGGGATTGAGACATCACTTGGCTCCCTGATTGAGGCGAACGGTGTCAGAACTGAGCCCCGTTCAAAAGGGGATTGAGACACCACTTCGTGTCATTTTCCATCTGCTTGTCGTCAGAACTGAGCCCCGTTCAAAAGGGGATTGAGACTTATGTCGCGTTCCATAGTCGGCGACCCCGCGACGTCAGAACTGAGCCCCGTTCAAAAGGGGATTGAGACCCTCTACCCGGATGCAGTCATCGAGTTCACCAGTCAGAACTGAGCCCCGTTCAAAAGGGGATTGAGACGATGATGATGAGCCCAATCTGTTGTCCCGTGCGTCAGAACTGAGCCCCGTTCAAAAGGGGATTGAGACCCAGTGTAGCGGTCGAGTCAATGCGCCACACTCGTCAGAACTGAGCCCCGTTCAAAAGGGGATTGAGACGCTTCGAGACGGGCGATTTCCGCCTCCCACTCGGTCAGAACTGAGCCCCGTTCAAAAGGGGATTGAGACCGTGGTCGGGAACTGCGCCACCGCGACACCGTGCGTCAGAACTGAGCCCCGTTCAAAAGGGGATTGAGACTTGTGTTGCCGTCTACGCTTCCAGTACAGTGTCAGAACTGAGCCCCGTTCAAAAGGGGATTGAGACGCTTCGAGACGGGCGATTTCCGCCTCCCACTCGGTCAGAACTGAGCCCCGTTCAAAAGGGGATTGAGACCTGGTGCAACAGCTCGGGGCGGCGGCGAGAAAGTCAGAACTGAGCCCCGTTCAAAAGGGGATTGAGACTCCACTGCCTCGTCAACACTTCCGGACCAGCGTCAGAACTGAGCCCCGTTCAAAAGGGGATTGAGACCAGGCGGGCCTGACTTCTTTCACCCGTTTGGAGCGTCAGAACTGAGCCCCGTTCAAAAGGGGATTGAGACAGAGCACGAAGTGGCTTCCGGAGGAAGGCAGTCAGAACTGAGCCCCGTTCAAAAGGGGATTGAGACAGGAAGTGCATTCTCTTCTCCATGCCCATGAGTCAGAACTGAGCCCCGTTCAAAAGGGGATTGAGACCTTGGGTCATCATAAGCTTGCTCCTTCCCGGCGTCAGAACTGAGCCCCGTTCAAAAGGGGATTGAGACGCAGTGATGTCGTACAGTGTCAGCATGCTCCTGTCAGAACTGAGCCCCGTTCAAAAGGGGATTGAGACCGCGGCGGCGGCGCGGTACCGCCGCGCCGGGGTCAGAACTGAGCCCCGTTCAAAAGGGGATTGAGACACGGTAAGAGTCCGTGGCCCACGGGTCAGAGAGTCAGAACTGAGCCCCGTTCAAAAGGGGATTGAGACTGACCACAGTTCAATAGACACGTAGCGTCCATCGTCAGAACTGAGCCCCGTTCAAAAGGGGATTGAGACGCGTGACGTTGACCAATCTCATTGTCCTTCCTTGTCAGAACTGAGCCCCGTTCAAAAGGGGATTGAGACGTCTCGCAGAGCGCGCGCTCCGCGTCAGCGACCGGTCAGAACTGAGCCCCGTTCAAAAGGGGATTGAGACCGCGGCGGCGGCGCGGTACCGCCGCGGCCGGGGTCAGAACTGAGCCCCGTTCAAAAGGGGATTGAGACACGTGTAAGAGTCCGTGGCCCACGGGTTAGAGAGTCAGAACTGAGCCCCGTTCAAAAGGGGATTGAGACTGACCACAGTTCAATAGACACGTAGCGTCCATCGTCAGAACTGAGCCCCGTTCAAAAGGGGATTGAGACCACTGATGCGTGTATCCGTCCAGCCCGCGGCGTCAGAACTGAGCCCCGTTCAAAAGGGGATTGAGACCACTGATGCGTGTATCCCGTCCAGCCCGCGGCGTCAGAACTGAGCCCCGTTCAAAAGGGGATTGAGACTGAGGACATCCCCACCCTGATTCGGACGCCCGGTCAGAACTGAGCCCCGTTCAAAAGGGGATTGAGACCGGGATGAAGGCGGGGTCGCCGTATGCCCCGAGGTCAGAACTGAGCCCCGTTCAAAAGGGGATTGAGACGGAAGCCCCGGGCTGGTTTGCCAGGTGGTTCTGTCAGAACTGAGCCCCGTTCAAAAGGGGATTGAGACCTTCCGCGCTGATGGGCACAACTCGCCCATCGGTCAGAACTGAGCCCCGTTCAAAAGGGGATTGAGACCCGGACGCGCGCTTGATGACCAGCGACACGGGGTCAGAACTGAGCCCCGTTCAAAAGGGGATTGAGACGATGGTTACCGTTTTAGCCGCCAGGTTAATGGGTCAGAACTGAGCCCCGTTCAAAAGGGGATTGAGACCGATCTCCTTTCTGTTATGCGCGGGCCCTCAGTCAGAACTGAGCCCCGTTCAAAAGGGGATTGAGACATAGGCGCGCCAAGAAATGCGAGACCTTGAGTGTCAGAACTGAGCCCCGTTCAAAAGGGGATTGAGACGCGCGCCCTAGCGCGGACGAGCTTTTCGCGGATCGTCAGAACTGAGCCCCGTTCAAAAGGGGATTGAGACCAGAGAACCATCAATCACGCATAGCCGCAGGTCAGAACTGAGCCCCGTTCAAAAGGGGATTGAGACACCAGCCGCCATCCTCTCCATCACCGGCGCGAGCGTCAGAACTGAGCCCCGTTCAAAAGGGGATTGAGACAAGAAGTCCGCGGGCTCCCGAATGGATGCGAGCACGTCAGAACTGAGCCCCGTTCAAAAGGGGATTGAGACCGAATCGCTCTGTACGATTCGCCTTCCCTGATTATCGTCAGAACTGAGCCCCGTTCAAAAGGGGATTGAGACTGCGGCTTGGACTTCGCGTTCCATAGTCTTGCGGTCAGAACTGAGCCCCGTTCAAAAGGGGATTGAGACCGTCCACGCACTGGAGAGATACGGATCCATTCGGTCAGAACTGAGCCCCGTTCAAAAGGGGATTGAGACTGATCGTCTCGGGTATCCAGAAATGGAACTTTGTCAGAACTGAGCCCCGTTCAAAAGGGGATTGAGACCTCCCGTAGCAGTAGCTGCCAAGGCAGGCCTGTCAGAACTGAGCCCCGTTCAAAAGGGGATTGAGACCGAGCGGGGCTCCCTCGTAGAGCAGTGCCTTCGTCAGAACTGAGCCCCGTTCAAAAGGGGATTGAGACTCGTCGACGGGGCGCCCACTGCGGCGAGCGAGCTGTCAGAACTGAGCCCCGTTCAAAAGGGGATTGAGACTGCGTCGGCCGCAACATTCCACGTTTCTGCGGTCAGAACTGAGCCCCGTTCAAAAGGGGATTGAGACTACAAACTTGGACGCTAGAACCACCCAAAGGGTCAGAACTGAGCCCCGTTCAAAAGGGGATTGAGACTGGGCCAAGACTTCTTGCCGGAAGGCGTCCAAGGTCAGAACTGAGCCCCGTTCAAAAGGGGATTGAGACCAATCCCGTTGAACCACTCCTCCGCCTCAGGCGTCAGAACTGAGCCCCGTTCAAAAGGGGATTGAGACCGGGCAACTGCCCGCCCGGCTGTATTCTTCGTGTCAGAACTGAGCCCCGTTCAAAAGGGGATTGAGACGCCGGTGGTTCGAGAAAGTCAAGCCATGACCAGAGTCAGAACTGAGCCCCGTTCAAAAGGGGATTGAGACGAGGGATGCCCTGTAGACGGTGCCTTCCACGTCAGAACTGAGCCCCGTTCAAAAGGGGATTGAGACATCTGCCTACTTTCTCCTTTCCGGCGCGTGGCCTGTCAGAACTGAGCCCCGTTCAAAAGGGGATTGAGACAGCACGGGCCCCCACGCCCCACCCGGGCCCCTGGTCAGAACTGAGCCCCGTTCAAAAGGGGATTGAGACGGGAATGACCGAGGGCGATCCGCGCAAGGTCCGTCAGAACTGAGCCCCGTTCAAAAGGGGATTGAGACTTTTGAATCCAGACGGGTTATCCGTCTGGCCAGTCAGAACTGAGCCCCGTTCAAAAGGGGATTGAGACGTGAGTCTTCCTCCTCGATGCGGACGATGTAGTCAGAACTGAGCCCCGTTCAAAAGGGGATTGAGACTCTTCCTCCTCCTCCATTTCCTCCGGTTCCTCGTCAGAACTGAGCCCCGTTCAAAAGGGGATTGAGACCCAGCGCACGAGCCACAGTCGTGCGGTCGTCGCGTCAGAACTGAGCCCCGTTCAAAAGGGGATTGAGACCGTCGGATACTATCCGCTTCGCTCTCAGAGACAGTCAGAACTGAGCCCCGTTCAAAAGGGGATTGAGACTCGGCGGCAATGTTCCATAATTCATGCTGCGCTGGTCAGAACTGAGCCCCGTTCAAAAGGGGATTGAGACCGATAAGTGTGATCGGGATGTGCGGCGCACGCAAGTCAGAACTGAGCCCCGTTCAAAAGGGGATTGAGACCGGGCCAGACGGTGGAGTGTGGACGGCTTTGTGTCAGAACTGAGCCCCGTTCAAAAGGGGATTGAGACCTCTTCCATCCACTTTCTCCTTTCCGGGGCCCCTGTCAGAACTGAGCCCCGTTCAAAAGGGGATTGAGACACTTTCGTTCGTACAGCATTCTCTAGTACGGCAGTGTCAGAACTGAGCCCCGTTCAAAAGGGGATTGAGACCCACCACAGCGTAAGGGCTACCGGAAGGTCTGTGTCAGAACTGAGCCCCGTTCAAAAGGGGATTGAGACCGTACTCGCCGTGGCGGCGTGGGCCCCACCAAGTCAGAACTGAGCCCCGTTCAAAAGGGGATTGAGACCTTCTATGCTACCGTTTTTGGCCCCCGGGCGGCGTCAGAACTGAGCCCCGTTCAAAAGGGGATTGAGACAGTACTCGGCTCCCCACTCTCCCTCGACCACTAGGTCAGAACTGAGCCCCGTTCAAAAGGGGATTGAGACTTTGGTGGTGCTCATCGTTAGCTCCTTTCACCCGTCAGAACTGAGCCCCGTTCAAAAGGGGATTGAGACAGGCCGAGTTTTAGCATGATGGCAGCGATCATGCGTCAGAACTGAGCCCCGTTCAAAAGGGGATTGAGACCCCCCGCAGTTGGATTAATGAAGCGGTGAAAAGTCAGAACTGAGCCCCGTTCAAAAGGGGATTGAGACGATTGCCGTTCCCCCAACTCTTGCTTCCCACCATTGTCAGAACTGAGCCCCGTTCAAAAGGGGATTGAGACCCTATCCTCGTCCGTAGCCCCCTCCCAGTCCGGGGGTCAGAACTGAGCCCCGTTCAAAAGGGGATTGAGACCGATGATGGCGACGCGGAGCGAATCTTGAGCGTCAGAACTGAGCCCCGTTCAAAAGGGGATTGAGACCCGGGAAAAACCAAAAGGGCCCGGAAAAAGCCGTCAGAACTGAGCCCCGTTCAAAAGGGGATTGAGACTGGTGTCATCATAGGCTTCTCCTTTCTCGGGGGTCAGAACTGAGCCCCGTTCAAAAGGGGATTGAGACGTTGATCACCATCCACTTTTGCTCCTGCCCGTTAGTCAGAACTGAGCCCCGTTCAAAAGGGGATTGAGACCTCGGAGCGAAGGAGCTCAGCCACGGCCATGGCGAGTCAGAACTGAGCCCCGTTCAAAAGGGGATTGAGACTCATTGCACACCTCAGCCCCGAGGATCCAGTCCGTCAGAACTGAGCCCCGTTCAAAAGGGGATTGAGACACGGAGATAACATGGGGGGTGACGTTGATCAGTCAGAACTGAGCCCCGTTCAAAAGGGGATTGAGACTGGGGTACCCGGGTGCCTGCACTACATGGCGTCAGTCAGAACTGAGCCCCGTTCAAAAGGGGATTGAGACCCCATGTGGCCCATGACGGGCCCTTTACCAGCGTCAGAACTGAGCCCCGTTCAAAAGGGGATTGAGACAGAGGGCCGTCCACAAGACAGACCCATCCGAAGTCAGAACTGAGCCCCGTTCAAAAGGGGATTGAGACTGCTCGTCCTCGGCGATGAGGAAGGCAGGAGAGTCAGAACTGAGCCCCGTTCAAAAGGGGATTGAGACCAGTACACCCAGAAGATTGGTGTGGCGGGGGCATGTCAGAACTGAGCCCCGTTCAAAAGGGGATTGAGACCGCTTCGGCGGGCCCTGTAGAGGAGGAGGAGGAGTCAGAACTGAGCCCCGTTCAAAAGGGGATTGAGACGTCAAGTACCACAACGTCTCCATTAGGGCTATGTCAGAACTGAGCCCCGTTCAAAAGGGGATTGAGACATGGTTGCTGTGAGGGACATGGGGCTTCCTTTCCGTCAGAACTGAGCCCCGTTCAAAAGGGGATTGAGACTGATGGGCCCTGTCGAAGGCCCGGACGTAGACGTCAGAACTGAGCCCCGTTCAAAAGGGGATTGAGACATCGCCTGTAAATCCATACAGGCTAAAGTCACTGTCAGAACTGAGCCCCGTTCAAAAGGGGATTGAGACGTCGTTCCGTTCAACGTTGTCCTTAGACCGTGTCAGAACTGAGCCCCGTTCAAAAGGGGATTGAGACAGCCGGATTCCGCACGATCGAGCGTGCTTCCGTGTCAGAACTGAGCCCCGTTCAAAAGGGGATTGAGACCCCTCCGGCGTCCTGACATGGTAGGTTTGGGCGGTCAGAACTGAGCCCCGTTCAAAAGGGGATTGAGACAGAACTCAAACTCCAGTTCGCCCGCCGAATAGTGTCAGAACTGAGCCCCGTTCAAAAGGGGATTGAGACCTTTGGGCTTCTTCATGGTGCTTCTCCCTGCGTCAGAACTGAGCCCCGTTCAAAAGGGGATTGAGACCAGAAACCTACACCAAGAGTGGGGAACCAGTACTGTCAGAACTGAGCCCCGTTCAAAAGGGGATTGAGACACGCAGGTGGGGCATATGTGAGGTTTTGGTCAGGTCAGAACTGAGCCCCGTTCAAAAGGGGATTGAGACGGACCCAGGCGCTTTTGCCGACGCCTGGGCTGCCGTCAGAACTGAGCCCCGTTCAAAAGGGGATTGAGACCCGACCTCCATCACCGGCCAGCCGCGCGAGTCGTCAGAACTGAGCCCCGTTCAAAAGGGGATTGAGACATCCCGGCCCAGCCGGGCCTGGCGACGGGCGAGGTCAGAACTGAGCCCCGTTCAAAAGGGGATTGAGACCCATTACCACAGTCATCTTATGGACTGCGGCCCCTGTCAGAACTGAGCCCCGTTCAAAAGGGGATTGAGACTTTCCTTGTAACACAAATGTTGGAAGAAGAAGGTCAGAACTGAGCCCCGTTCAAAAGGGGATTGAGACCGGGGCTTGATAGGTCTTCCGGGCCGGATTCAGGGTCAGAACTGAGCCCCGTTCAAAAGGGGATTGAGACAATTTCTAGAAATGCCCTGCCACATTTGTGGCAGTCAGAACTGAGCCCCGTTCAAAAGGGGATTGAGACCTGATGGATGCTCCGGAGCGGCGCGGCGCGGTAGGTCAGAACTGAGCCCCGTTCAAAAGGGGATTGAGACCACGCCTTTGGCACCGAGAGCTGCTGCTCAGCCCGTCAGAACTGAGCCCCGTTCAAAAGGGGATTGAGACCCGCCCCGTCGTAGTACTGCACGCGGGCGTCATAGTCAGAACTGAGCCCCGTTCAAAGACGGTGTCCCGCACCTGCAGTTGAAAGTTGAGGCGGCGGCTCGCCCTTGATTCTGAATAGAATCGGGGTGATCAAACCTGGAAAAGGAGAACCGCCGTGAAACGAAGGTATCACACGATTGACAAGCAAGGGAAGGGGAACGAACGGAAGCTGGCCGAGTTTTTGGTCCGCCACGGCCAGGCGCTTCTGCCGATGCTGGAGTTGATCGAGCAGAGCCGCTTGGCGATTGACGAGCTGATTGAGGTCATGGGACGGGCCAGCGTGGAAGCCGTGCTGGAGCTTTCGGCCCGGGAGGTGGCGGGAGCGCCCCAGCAAGGCAAGGCACGGCTGGAGGACGTGGTCTGGCACGGAAGGCAGCCGGGAAGAGTGTTTCTCAAAGAGCGCCAGTTGCGGGTGAACAAGCCGCGCTTGCGCCGCAAAGGGCCGGGCCCGAACAAGGAGGTGGCGGTGCCGGCCTACCAGGCCATGCAGCGGGACAGCGCGACCGGCGAGCGGATGCTGGAGATCCTGTTGAACGGGGTTTCTCCGCGCCGCTACCAACGGGTGTTGCCCGAGATGGCCGAGACCGTTGGCGTGTCGAAATCGACGGTGAGTCGGGAAAGCATCGAGGCCTCGGAGGCGGCACTGGAGCGGCTGATGGAGCGGCGCTGGGATCAGGTGGATCTGTTGATCATCTACATCGACGGGATGCAGTTCGGCGAGCAATGCGTGCTGGCCGCCGTAGGGGTGGATGGGGAGGGCCGCAAGCACGTGCTGGGGTTGCGCGAAGGGGCCACCGAGAATGCGGAAGCCGCCAAGGATCTGCTCCAGCATCTGGTGGATCACGGGGTCGATCCGAAGCGCCGGCGTCTGTTCGTCATCGACGGCTCGAGAGCGCTGCGCACGGCCATCAACGCGGTGTTCGGTGCCGAAACCCCGGTGCAAAGGTGCAGGAATCACAAACTGCGCAACGTGCTGGGACGGCTGCCCCGCCAGCAGCAAGCGCAGACGGCATCGCTGATGCGGGCGGCCTGGAAGCTGAAACCCGACGAGGGCATGGCCAAGTTTCGCCAGATCGCCGGCTGGCTGGAACACGATTATCCGGATGCCGCCGCGGCGCTGCTGGAAGGCTTGGAGGAGTGTTTCACCATCAACCGGCTCGATATCCCGCGCTCGCTGCACCGCTGCCTGGCCACCAGCAACATCGTGGACAACCCGCATTCCGGGGTGCGCGAACGCACGCGCCGAGTTTGTCGTTGGCGACCCGGCATGGCGGCTCGCTGGTCAGCGGCCGCGTTTTTAGAAATCGAGAAGTCCTTTCGCAAGATCATGGGGTATCGCGATCTGTGGGCTCTCAAGGCGATTCTTGAGGAATCGCAGCCAGCCACCCGGCAGGCGGTGGCGTAGAATCATCATGAACCGCCGTTGGCAACTTCCAACTGAGCTTGGGACACCGTCGGGGATTGAGACAGCACGATATTTCCATCAAGTAAAAAACCCTTAGTCAGAACTGAGCCCCGTTCAAAAGGGGATTGAGACTTTCGCTCTTCGTGCTAGATACGGTACAGACAGTCAGAACTGAGCCCCGTTCAAAAGGGGATTGAGACTTTCCTTGTAACACAAATGTTGGAAGAAGAAGGTCAGAACTGAGCCCCGTTCAAAAGGGGATTGAGACAATAATGAAGTGAGGATGAGCGAGGACCCTGACGGTCAAAACGGGGCCCCGTTCAAAAAAGGATTTTGATAACCAGTCCGGCACCCGGCGAAGACCAATTGCTGCCCGCACTCGGCACCCTCCCGGGACGAATCGAAATCCACCACCAACCACGCCCCAGGCCCTATTCCACCTTCCGGATGCGGAACGCCGCCGCCCCGGCCTCGGCCTCCCCGGCCCCAGGCACCGTGCTGGCGTTGCCGTCTCGCAGCGCGTGATAGGACGGAGACAGAATTTCAACTCCCGCCGCGGCAAACTGGTCCTGAATGTTGGCATGCAGCGCCGAATAAATGCTCACCATTTCGTTGGGCCGGTTCGTGTAGGCGTTGATCTCATACGACACGTGGAAATCATTCAGCGACGTCTGAAGCACAAACGGCCGCGGTTCGGCAAGAATCCCCGGCGTCGCCAGCGCCGCCTGAATCAGCAGCTCGTGCACCTGCCGCCACGGCACGTCGTAGCCAATCGTCACCGACGTGTTCAGGATCAGCCGTCCCTGCTGCCCCAGCGTGCTGTAATTCAGAATCTGCGCCCCCAGAATGGACGCATTCGGAATCGTCACCTCCACGTTCTTGTTCGTCCGCACTCGTGTCACCAGCAGGCCGCGTGCCTCCACGTCCCCCACCGTCTCAGCAATCCTCACGCGGTCGCCGACCCGGAAAGGCCGCATGTAAGCCAGCACCACTCCGGCCATCATGTTGGCCACCGCCGAGCCGGAGCCCAGCGAAATCACCACTCCCAGAAAAATCGACACGCCGCGGAAGGCTTCTGACTGGCTGCCGGGCAGATACGGAAACACGATGATCAGCACCAGCAGGACCACCGCCACGCGAACAAGCTGGTAGGTGATGCCCGCCGTTTCCGGATGCAGGCCGGCCATCACAATGTCGCCGTGTTCCACCGCCCGGAAAAAAATCCGCGCGATCTGAAGCCCGTAATACGCCATCACCGAAACGATCACCACAAACAGCCCGCGCGGTGTGTAATCCACCATTGCCAGAATCGCCTGCCTCGCCGCGTTCCAGGCCGTGGAAAGCAGCGAAACCGAAATGCCCTCCGTCGCGGGGAAAAGGCTGAAGCTGTAAGTCAGCAGGATGGAAAACCAGACGATCACCAGGACGCCCGCCCCGATCTTGGCCAGCATCAGTGCAAGAAAAGCCAGCCGCTCGAAAATCAGCAGCACCAGGCCCCGCGCCGCTCTCCGCCGCGCCAGCTCTTCGAACCACTGGCGGATGAATGCCTGCAAGGCGATCACCGTCCGCCGCAGCAGCCACAGCACGGCGACGAAAAACACCCACGCCAGGATGAGCTTGCCCGTCGCCAATGCCACTGCCCGCCAAGAACGCCTTTGACTGTAATAGTCGAGCGACTCCCGGAGCTCCATCACGCGCCGCTCCGCCAGCTCGCTGACACTCAGCCCCTCGACGCGCGCCTCCTCCTCCGTGACCGCCGTGATCCGGTGTCTGCCGGCCAGAATCACCGCGGACGCCCCATCCATTTGCCAGCGCACAGGTCGCCAGCGGCCCTCGCGGGCGGCGCCCTCCAGTCTCTTTTCAATCGCCGCCGCTCGTTCGGCGGGCGTCAGAACGCCCTCCCCGGCGCGGATGCGCATCACTTCGCGGCCGTCCAGCCGCACCGGCGCGCCCGCTTCCGGCGCCGGCTGTCCCGCCGTCACAAGGGCCAGCATTCCCAGCAGGATCGTGCGTGTCATACCTAGACAATTTACAGCGTGTCCACTGCCTCAGGCCGCGCCTCCCGGCGCCGCTTTTCTTCCCTTCGCCTCTCCAGTACGATGGCAGACGGAGGTCAGGCCATGTTGCTGATCCGCTCGGTCGCCGACAAGCTCGGCATCCCGGAAGATGCCCTCGAATATTACGGCAAATATACCGCGAAATTGCGCCTTGAATTGCTCGACCGCCCCCGCCGCGGCAAGCTGATCCTCGTCACCGCCATCACCCCCACCAGCCACGGCGAAGGCAAAACCGTCATCTCCATCGGCCTCACCCAGGCCCTCACCCGCATGGGAAAACTCGCCGCGGTCACCCTGCGCGAGCCGTCCCTGGGCCCGGTCTTCGGCATCAAGGGCGGCGCCACTGGCGGCGGCCTTTCCCAGGTAATCCCGAGCGAAATGATCAACCTGCATTTCAACGGCGATTTCCACGCCGTTACCAGCGCTCACAATCTGCTGGCGGCGATGATCGACTCGCACCTCCACCACGGCAATGCGCTCGCCATCGACGTCGATGAAATCACGTGGCCGCGCGCCCTTGACATGAACGACCGCGCCCTCCGCCACGTCATCGTCGGCCTCGGCGGAAAGGCCAACGGCGTGCCGCGCGAAACCGGCTTCGTCATCACCGCCGCCAGCGAAGTGATGGCGATCCTCGCCCTCGCACGCGACCGGGAAGACCTCCGCGCCCGCCTCGGCCGCATCGTTATCGGCCTCAACCTGAAGGGCGAGCCCGTCCGCGCCGCCGACCTCGGCGCCACCGGCGCCATGATGGTCCTGCTCAACGAGGCCATCATGCCGAATCTCGTCCAGACCACTGAGGGCGCGCCAGCCCTCGTCCACGCCGGCCCCTTCGCCAACATTGCCCACGGCACTTCCAGCGTCATCTCCCAGCGGATGGCACTGGGCCTGGCCGACTACGTCGTCAACGAAACCGGCTTCGGCGCCGATCTCGGCGCGGAAAAGTATTTCAACATCGTCATGCCCGCCAGCGGACTCCGGCCGGACGCCGCCGTCCTCATCGCCAGCGCCCGCGCCCTTTGCGCCCAGGGCGACGGAAATGAAAAAGGGCCATTCACCCTGGACAGCCTCCGGCGCGGTCTGGCCAACCTCGCCCGCCATCTCGACAATCTCCAGAAATTCCACGCCCCCGTCGTCATCGCCATCAACCGTTTCCCCGACGACACCGACGATCTCCTGCGCGAAATCCGTCTCTTTGCCGGCGAACGGGACGTCCCGGCCGCCATCGTCGATGCCTACTCGCGCGGCGGCGAGGGCGCCATCGAACTTGCCGAGGCCGTCCTGGAAACCCTCGAGACAAAAACGGCCGCACCCGAGCCTCTTTACAAGCCCGAAGTCAGCCTGCGAACCAAAATCGAGACCGTTGCGCGGGAGATTTACGGCGCTTCTTCCGTCTATATCGAGAGCAAAGCGAAGAAAAAACTTGACCGGTATATGGCTGCGGGATTTGGGAATCTGCCCGTCTGCATGGCAAAAACCCAGTCCTCTTTCACTGATAATCCGAAGATTTATGGCGCGCCTTCCGGCTGGACCCTGACCATCACAGATGCGGATTTGGCCGCCGGGGCCGGCTTCGTCGTCGCCATCGCCGGCAACATGATGCGCATGCCCGGCCTCGGCCGCGAGCCGCAGGCCGTGCGCATGGACGTCGACGCCGTCGGCAACATCATCGGCCTCCGCTAGCCTGTCCCGGGCGGCGCCGCGGCTTCCCGCCCCGGCTCCGCCTTGCAGGCTTCCAGCAGCGCGGCCAACAGCACCGCGTCGTCGGCCGGGTCCACCGTGCGCAGGTCCGCCAGCAGCCGCCCGTTGTCGATCCGTGCAATCACCGGCGGTTCAGCCGCGCGCAACCGCCGCTCGATCTCCGCCGCCCGCGGGCCAATCGCCAGCAGATACGTCGGCAGCGCCTGCCCCGGCGTGGAACCTCCCCCGAGCAGCGACTCGCCCGCCACCACGTCCGCCTGCACGCCCACGCCCGCCGCGTTGATCTCTCCGGCAAGCTGGCGTGCGCGGGCGGCGATCTCCTCCGGAGACAGCCGCACCATGCGTAGCACCGGAATTTCGTCAAAACGCTCCAGCAGCGTCAGCCGCAGCGCCGTCTCCAGCGCGCCATAGATCAGCTTGTCCACCCGCAGCGCACGGAACATCGGGTTCCGTCGCAGCCGCTGGACGATGTCCGGCCGCCCGGCCAGGATCCCCGCCTGCGGCCCGCCCAGAAGCTTGTCGCCGGAAAACGACACCAGACTCACACCGGCGCGCAGACTGGCCTGCGCCAGCGGCTCGTGAACGCCGTAAGGCGAAAGATCCACCACACAGCCGCTGCCCAGATCTTCATACACGGGAATGCCGCGCTCGCGCCCCAGCGCGCACAGCTCCTCGATCGCAGGCCGCCCGGCAAATCCGCTGATGACGAAATTCGACGGATGCACACGCATCAGCAGCCGCGTTTCCGCGGTGATCGCCTGGCGGTAATCGTCGATTCGCGTGCGGTTCGTCGTGCCCACTTCCACCAGCCGCGCGCCGCTGCGTTGCATGATTTCCGGAATCCGGAATCCGTCGCCGATCTCGATCAGCTCTCCGCGGCTGACGATCACTTCGCCCCCCGCCGCCAGCTCGTGTAACGCCAGGAACACGGCCGCTGCGTTGTTGTTCACCACGATGCCCGGCGCGCCGAGAAGCCGCTCCAGCAGCCCTGCGGCGTGCACGTCGCGCCGCCCGCGCCGTCCGCTGCCGAGGTCGTACTCCAGGTTGCTGTAGCCCTGCGGCGCGGGAAAGGCCGGCAGCGGCGCGCGTCCCAGGTTCGTGTGCAGAATCACGCCCGTTGCGTTGATCACCCGCCGCAGCGACGGCTCGAGCAACGCCCGGAGCCGCCGGTGGAGCGCCTCCCGCGGATCTTCCGCAAGCGTCTCGCCGCGCCGGATCCGCTCCCGGCACTCTTCGAGCACGGCACGTGCTTCATCCACAACCACCGAGTGTGGCAGCGGCAGCGCCACGCTGCGGGCAAGCTCATCCACGCCTGGCAGTGCGCGAAGCTGGTCATTCGAATTTGCCGGCTTCATGGGATCAGACCCTATTCTCGTCCATTGTGAGCCCGGACGAAACAGGCATCAGACTCGCCAGGCGCCGGCCACGCCGCCACGCCCCGCAGCCCTTCTGCCGATCCGGCCCCCGGTCAGCAGGAGGCCGATTGTCGCAGAATAGGAAGAAACGTCCATGCGCGGCCCGCGGGGCCGCACGCCGGGAGGACCGGATGAGAAACGAATACGAGCAACTGGTGGCGGAACTCGCTCGCGAGGTGCTGGAGCGGCTGGAGGGCCGCGCCGCCCCGTCGCGCCCCGCCGCGGCCGCCCCGGCGGCGGAGCGCCCTGCCGGCGAAGGCCAGACACGCGTGGAGACCGGCGACGGCGTTTTCGAAACCGTCGATGAAGCCGTTGCTGCCGCGGCCGAAGCCCAGAAGCGCGTCGCGGCCATGAGCCTGGCCGAACGCGGCCGTCTGGTGGAAATCATCAAGGACCTCTGCCAGCGGCACGCCGCCGAATGGGGCCGCCTTGAACTGGAGGAAACGGGCCTCGGCCGGCTCGACCACAAGATTGAAAAGCTGAAAATCATCCGCAACGTGCCGGGCGTCGAGATGCTGCAACCGCAGGCGCGCACCGATGCCAGCGGCCTGTGCCTCATCGAGCGAGCTCCCTGGGGCGTCGTCGGCATGGTCCTTCCGGCCACTCATTCGGCGCCTACGCTGGCCTCCAACGCGATCAACGTGCTCGCCGCCGGCAACACTGCCGTCTTCAGCCCGCACCCCGCCGGCGCGCGGATCGCCATGCGGGCCGTGCAGCACTTCAACCGCGCCTTCGAACGCGAGACCGGCCTGCGCAACGCCCTCACCACCTGCGCCACCGCCAGCATCCGCACCGCCGAAGAAGTCTTCCGTCACCCGAACGTCGCGCTGCTGTGCGTCACGGGCGGCCCTGGCGTCGTCCGGGCCGCCATGAAGCACGGCAAGCGTGTCATTGCCGCCGGCCCGGGCAACCCGCCCGTGGTCGTCGATGAAACGGCGGACCTCGATCTGGCGGCGCGCTCCGTGGTTCAGGGCGCCAGCTTCGACAACAACCTGCTCTGCATCGGCGAAAAGGAAGTCTTCGTAGTCGACCGCGTCTTCGACGCCTTCCTCGCCGCCATGCGCCGCGCACGCGCCTGGGAGCTGAAGCCGGATGCCATCGAGCGCCTCACCCGCGCCGCCTTCGACCTCGAACACGATGGCAAAGGCTGCGCCCACGGCCATCTCAAGAAGGACCTCATCGGCAAGGACGTCAGCGTCCTCGCCGCAGCCGCCGGAGTCGAGGCGCCGCCACCGACGGAGCTCCTCATCGGGGTCACCGGCGAAGACCATGTCTTCGTCCAGGAAGAGCAGATGATGCCCTTCGTCCCCATCGTCAGGGTGCGCGACTTTGACGACGCCGTCCGCGCCGCAGTCAAAGCCGAGCGCGGCTTTCGCCATACTGCCATCCTGCACACGCGCGACATGGGCCGCGCCACGGTCATGGCGCGCGCCGTAAACACGACGCTGTTCGTCGTCAACGGCCCGTGCGTCGCCGCGCTCGGCGCCGGCGGGGCCGGCTACCTCAGTTATTCCATTGCGACGCCCACCGGCGAAGGCGTCACCACGCCGCTCACCTTCACCCGCGAGCGGCAGGTGACTCTGGCCGCCGGCGCGCTGCGCATTATCTAGAAAGGAACGGATCGCAGCATGATGAGATTCGGGGATACCACGCGGAGAAGCGCACGATGAGCCGGCGCGACCTCACCCGCCACCGCATCATCACCGCCGTCGATGTCGAAGACGCGGCCCGGGCGGGCGTCGTCGAGCTGCTCCTCCAGCCCGGCGCCATGCTCACGCCCGAAGCGGCCGAGGCCGTTGCCCGCCACGGCCTGAAACTCTGCGGGCCCGACGGCGCCGGCGATGAGTGGGAACGCCTCCTGAATTCTGCCGAGGCGCAGCCCTTCAAGGAGGAGATCTGCGCCGTCGGCCGCAAGCTCTGGCAGCGCATGTACGTCGATGGAAACGGCGGCAACATCAGCTACCGCCTCCGCGACGACGCCGTCCTCTGCACCCCCACACTGCTCAGCAAGGCCGACCTCACGCCCGCCGACCTCTGCCTCGTGGACCTCGACGGCAAACAGCTCGCGGGAGGCAAGGCCCGCACGAGCGAGATCCTGCTCCACCTCGAAATCTACAAGGCCGTTCCTGAAGCGCGCGCCGTCGTCCACTGCCATCCCCCGCACGCCACCGCCTATGCAATCACCGGCCGCGTGCCGCCCACCTGCATCATCCCCGAATACGAGGTCTTCATCGGCAGGGTCGCCCTGTCGCCCTATGAGACGCCCGGAACGAAAAAGTTCGCCGAGACCGTGCTGCCCTTTGTGAAAACCCACAACACCGTGCTGCTGGCCAACCACGGCATCGTCTGCTGGGCCGATACGGTGACTCATGCCGAGTGGTACGTTGAGGTCGTTGACACCTACTGCTGGACGCTGATGCTTGCCCAGCAGCTCGGCGCGCCCCTGTCCCATATCCCCGCCGAGAAGGCCGAAGACCTGCTCGCCATCAAGCAGCGGCTGGGCCTGCCGGATGCGCGGCTCGCCGGTGACAGTTGTCCGGTGTGCGATATGCCCGAACGCCCGGGCGCCATCACCACCCTGCCCGCTGGCGGAGCGTCACAGAAACTGGCGCCGCGCGAGATGGATGCGCTCGTCGAGGCCGTCACGGAAGCAGTGCTCAAGGCGCTGGAACAGAAGCACCGCCGCTAGCGCCAGCCACCGCCGGCGCGGTCCCGCCTCTTCCGTCTTGCGTTTTGCCGCGTACCTGATATGATTGAGGTGAATCCGTGATCCGCAGCTGGGCACAATTTGTCAGCGTCCTCGCCTTGGCCGTGGCCATGCTCGGCGCTCCATGCCGGGACTGCTTCCCGCGCGCCGATGCGAAGGCCCCCTGCGGCCACGACTGCTGTCCGAAACCGAAACCCGACAACGACGGAAAGCCGTGCTCCTGGCAGCCTGCCGGCTTTGATGCCCTGGAAACAGCGAAGGCGCAGCTCACGCCGGACTGGCAGGTCGCAGCGATGCCGGAGCCGCACGCCGGCCCGCTTCCCGTTCTGATGCCGGCGCTCTCGCGCTGGACCGCCTGGCACGGCCCTCCGCCCACTCCTTCTCCCGCTTCCCCGCTCCCGCTCAGAATCTGATTCGCCTCCCTCCCTCACACGGCCCTCAGGTGTGAAGTGTGTCGACAGGAGGCGAACTTTATGTTTGAAACATTTTTTCTGTGCTTTTTCATTGACGCGCGGCCCGCTTCCGGGCTGGCCGCGCTGGTCGAGGAGGCGCTTCAACGCAATCCGGAGGTCCTCGCCGCGCGCAGGAAGCTGGAAGCGGCCCGGCAGCGGCCGGCCGCCGCGGCCAGCCTCCCGGACCCGATGGTCTCCGTTGGCTACGCCAGCATCGGCGGCCCGCTGCCCGGCCAGGGACTCGGCCGCGAGCCGATGGCCCGTGCCGGCTTCATGGCCTCGCAGACGCTGCCCGCGCCGGGCAAACTCGGCCTGAGGCGGCGCGCCGCGCTCGAGGAGGCCGGCGCCGCCGGCCAGGAGTATGAGACCATCCAGCGGCGCGTGGCCGCGCAGGTGAAATCCGCCTGGTACCGGCTGCACCACGCCCATCAGATGCTGGACGTCAACCGCCGCAACCGCGCGCTGCTCGACCGGCTCTTCCGCATCGCGTCGGCCCGCTATCAGACGGGCCAGGGGTCGCAGAAGGATCTCCTCGACGTCCAGATGCGGCTCACGCTGCTCGAAGCCAAAGAGGCCTCGCTCGAGCAGGAAGCCCGCCGCAGCGAGGCCGAAATCAACGCGCTGCGCGCGCGCCCGCTCGACGAGCCCGTGCCGCGCCCCGCCATCGGCGAGCCGCGCGAGGTGTCCGTCTCGCTCGAAGAGCTCTATGAAAAGGCCCGCCTCGAGTCGCCCGCGCTGGCGGCGCTGCGCCACCAGGTGCGCCGTGCCGAGCTCGCGCTCGAACTGGCCCGGCGGGACAGCATCCCGGACATCACCGTCGCCGCCGGTTACTACAACATGGGCGGCATGCCGCCGATGTTCGAGGCCAGGGTGGACATCCCGCTCACGCTCTTCCGGCGCACGCGCCTCCGCGCCCTGGAAGCGGAGCAGGCGCACGGCGCCGAGGCGGCGCGGCGCACCTATCAGGCCACCGGCAATGAACTCCTGTTTCGCATCAAGGACGAGTGGCTCGCAGGCGCCACCGCATGGCGGCTCCTGCGCATCTATTCGACCACGCTGGTGCCACAGACAGCGCTCGCGCTGGACGCGGCGATGGCGGCCTATGAAGCCGGCCGCGTCACTTTCGCCGACGTCCTTGCGCAGGCCGCGGCAATGCTCGACGCCGAAGACAGCTACCACGCCGCCCTCCGTGACTACCATCTCGCCCTGGTGCGGCTG
The DNA here is from genome assembly GCA_026002855.1 of Bryobacteraceae bacterium. NCBI lineage: Bacteria > Pseudomonadati > Acidobacteriota > Terriglobia > Bryobacterales > Bryobacteraceae > Bryobacteraceae bacterium. Next base: position 3,385,948 of record BPGD01000001.1, on the reverse strand, counting down.
GAAGAGCTCACCGGTGCGGACCTGATCGGGGAGGACTGATCATGCGGCGCGCAACATGGATCCTTGTGATCTTGACCGCCGGGTTCGCCGCCGGCTGGCTCGCCCGTGAGCCCAGGCTTCCCGAGTTCTTCCATCGTCCACAGAAGCAGGCCACGAAGCTGGGCTATCACTGCCCCATGCATCCTCAGGTGCGCTCGGACCGGCCCGGCGATTGCCCCATCTGCGGCATGAGGCTGGTTCCGGACGAAGAACCCAAACAGGAGCCCAAACATTCCCACACGGTTTTGTCGGATCAGGGCTCACACGGCGCGGCGCAGCACACCGGCCACTCTGGGCCCGCTTCGCAGCCAGGCAGCCAGCCCGAATCCGCGACGGAAGAAGCGCCCGCCGGGGCCGTCATGGCGCCGCCGGAGAAACTCCGCATGCTCGGCGTGGCCACCGTCCAGGCGGGCCCACGCACGCTGGGCCAGCCGCTGCGCGTCACCGGCCGTGTTGCCGCCGACGAACGCCGCCTGCTGCGCGTCGAAACGCGTTTCGAGGGTTGGATCGAGCAGGTGCGCGCTGATTTCGTCGGCCAGATGGTTCGCGCCGGCGACACGCTGGCCACGGTCTACAGCCCGGAACTTGTGGCCACGCAAAAGGAGTATCTGCTGGCGCGAAAGGCGCAGACGGAGCTCGAACACGCCACCGCAGCCGGCGCCCGTGACGCTGCCGGCGAGATGCTTCGCGCCGCCCGCCTCCGGCTGGAACGGCACTTCGGTCTGCTGCCCGCCTGGATCGAGCAGATCGAACGTGCGGGCGAACCGTTGCACGCCGTCCCGGTGCTGGCGCCCGCTCATGGATTCGTTCTGGACCGTAAGGCATTCGCCGGTCAGATGGTGAAGCCCGGCATGGATCTCTATCTGCTCGCGGATCTGAGCCGCGTGTGGGTGCTGGCCTCGGTGCCTGAGGCAGACCTCGGCCCCATCGGCGTCGGCAGCCGCGCCCGCATCACTGCCAGCTTTGCGCCCCGCTGGTCGCGACAGGCGCGCGTCGCCGAAGTGCAGCCCCGCGCCGATGCCGGCTCGCGCACGCTCGACATGCGGCTCGAGCTGGACAACCCGGATTTCGTCCTCCGCCCGGACCTCTTTGTGGACGTCGAGTTCGCCCGCGCGCGCACGGCCCGCGTCGCCGTCCCCGAAGATGCCCTCATCGACCGTGGCCTGGATCAGGTCGTCTACGTGCAGCGCGAGCCCGGCCTGTTCGTTCCACGCCGCGTCGTCGCGGGCCAGCGTGCCGGCGGCTGGGCGGAGATCCTCGAAGGACTCCGGCCCGGCGAACGCGTCGCATCCAGCGGTGTGTTCCTGCTTGACAGTGAAAGCCGCATGAGGAGTGGCGCGCAATGATCAACTCGATCATCGAGTTCTCGGCCCGCAACCGCGGGCTCGTCGTGCTCTTCGCCGCAGCGCTGGCCGCTCTCGGCTGGCAGGCCATGCAAACGGTCCCGCTCGATGCCATCCCCGACCTCAGCGACACCCAGGTCATCATCGTCAGCCGCTGGGACCGCTCGCCGGACATCCTCGAAGATCAGGTGACCTATCCCATCGTCGCCGCCATGTTGGGTGCGCCCAAAGTCCGCACGGTGCGCGGCTTCTCCGATTTCGGCTCCAGCTTTGTCTACGTGATCTTCGAAGACGGCACGGACATCTACTGGGCGCGCTCGCGCGTCCTCGAGCTGCTCTCATCCGTGCTGCCCCGTCTGCCGCAGGGCGTGCAGACCGAGCTCGGGCCGGACGCCACCGGCCTCGGCTGGGTGTTTCAGTATGCGCTCGTCGACCGCACCGGCAAACACTCGCTCGCAGACCTCCGCAGCCTCCAGGACTGGACGGTCCGCTACGCGCTCAAAAGCGTTCCCGGAGTGGCCGACGTGGCTTCCCTTGGCGGATTCGTGCGCCAGTATCAGGTGCAGGTGGATCCTCAGCGGCTTCGCGCCTACGAAATTCCGCTCGAACGCGTCGTCGAGGCCGTGCGCCGCTCCAACGCGGACACCGGTGGACGCCTCATCGAGATGGCGGGCGCCGAATACATGATCCGCGGCCGCGGCTACGCGCGTTCAAAACAGGACCTGGAAAACGTCGTGCTGAAAGTCTCCGCCAACGGCGTGCCCGTGCGCGTCAGCGATGTGGGGCGCGTCACGCTGGGCCCGGATCTCCGCCGCGGCGTCGCCGACCTCAATGGAGAGGGCGAGGTCGCCGCCGGCATCGTCATCATGCGCGACGGTGAAAACGCGCTCCGCGTCATCGAGCGCGTGAAGCGGCGGCTGGAAGACCTGAAACGCGCGCTGCCGGCCGGCGTCGAAATCATCACTACCTATGACCGCAGTGAGCTGATCCTCCGCTCCATCGGCACCTTGAAACGCGCGCTTGTCGAAGAGCTCGCCGTTGTCTCGCTCGTCATTCTTATCTTCCTCTGGCACTTCCCGAGCGCGATCATCCCCATCATCACCATCCCCATCGCCGTGCTCATCACGTTTCTTCCCATGAAGGCGATGGGAATCACCGCCAACATCATGTCGCTCGGCGGCATCGCCATCGCCATCGGCGCCATGGTGGACGCGGCCATCGTCGTGGTCGAGCAGACCCACAAGAAGCTCGAGCAATGGGAGCGCGAAGGCCGGCCGGGCGAGGCCCGCGACGTCATCATCAGCGCCGTGAAGGAAGTCGGCGGACCCAGCTTCTACGCGCTGCTCGTCATCGCCGTGTCCTTCCTGCCGGTGCTCGCCCTGGAAGCGCAGGAAGGTCGTCTCTTCAAACCGCTCGCCTGGACGAAAAACCTCTCGATGCTCGCCGCAGCCCTGCTCGCCATCACGCTCGACCCCGCAGTGCGCCTCCTGTTCACGCACCTGCGCGAATTCCGGTTCCGCCCGCGCTGGCTCGCGCGCGCCGCTACCGCAGTTCTCATCGGCCGCATCCATTCCGAGGAACGCCATCCGGTAAGCCGGATCCTGATCGCCGTCTACGAGCCCGTCTGCCGCCTCGCGCTCCGCTGGCGTCACGCGGTCATCGTCGGCGCGCTCCTGCTTGTGCTCGCCACCGTGCCGGTCTTCCTTCGCCTGGGCAGCGAATTCATGCCGCCGCTCGATGAAGGCTCGCTTCTCTACATGCCCGTCACCATGCCCGGCCTGGGAATCACCGAAGCCGGAAGGCTCCTCCAGGTGCAGGACCGCCTCCTCAAGGAATTCCCGGAAGTCGAGCTCGTCTTCGGCAAGGCCGGCCGCGCCGACACGGCCACCGACCCCGCGCCTCTGTCGATGTTCGAAACGGTCATCCTGCTCAAACCGCCCTCCCAATGGCGTCCCGGCATGACGCGGGACAGGCTTGTGGAAGAGATGCATGCAAAGCTGTCGATCCCCGGCGTCTCCAACGCGTGGACCATGCCGGTCAAGGCGCGCATCGACATGCTCACCACCGGCATTCGCACGCCCGCCGGCATCAAGATTTACGGGCCCGATCTCGACGGCATCCAGCGCATCGGACTGCGCATTGAAGAGCTCCTCAAGCCCCTCGAAGGCGTCCGCAGCGTCTACGCCGAGCGTGTCACCGGCGGCTATTTCCTGGACTTCGCCTGGAACCGCGAGGCGCTCGCCCGCTACGGCCTCACCATCGAAGAGGCCCAGATGCTCGTGATGAACGCCATCGGCGGCGACAGCGTCACCACCACCATCGAGGGCCGCGAACGCTACCCGGTCAACGTCCGCTATTTCCGCGCCTGGCGGGAAGATCTCGCTTCCCTCCGGGAAGCGCTCGTGCCGGCCTTCGGCGGCCGCGCCTTCGTACCCGTCAAGGAGCTGGCCGACATCCGCGTCACCAGCGGGCCCGGCATGATCCGCAATGAAAACGGCATGCTGGCCGGCTATGTCTTCATCGACGTTGAGGGTTCTGACATCGGCTCCTGGGTGCAGCGCGCCAGGCGCCTTCTGAGCGAGAAACTTGAAACGCCGCCCGGCTACTGGCTCGAATGGAGCGGACAATACGAGGCGATGGAGCGCGTCCGGGAAAAGCTGAAAGTCGTGCTTCCGCTCACGCTGCTCCTGATCGTCGTGCTTCTTCACCTGAACACGCGCTCGGCTGCCAAAACTCTCATCGTCCTTCTCGCCGTGCCCTTCTCGGCCGTCGGGTCGGTCTGGCTCCTTCACTGGCTCGGTTACAACATGAGCATCGGCGTCTGGGTCGGGCTGATCGCACTGCTCGGCGTGGACGCCGAAACCGGCGTCTTCATGCTGCTCTACCTCGATCTGGCCTACGAGGAAGCCCGGCGCGCCGGCCGCCTGCGGACCCAGGCGGACCTCCGCGAGGCCGTCGTCCACGGCGCCGTTAAGAGGATCCGTCCCAAGTTCATGACCGTGGCCACCATGCTGGCCGGACTGATGCCGCTGATGTGGGCCACCGGAACCGGCGCCGACGTCATGAAGCGCATCGCCGCGCCGATGGTCGGCGGCGTGGTGACTTCGTTCGTTCTGGAACTGATCGTCTATCCGGCGATTTACGAGGTGTGGAAATGGCACTCGGAAGTAAAAAAACAGGTTTCCTTGTAATTGTTTCGGCTCTCGCCGGCGCGCCCGCGCAGGCGCTGGACTTTCCGGCCCGCCACAACCACTGGCGCGGCGGATGCGCCGGCATCCTGTCGATCGACGCCGACGGCATCGCCTTCCGGCAGGTCCGCGCGAAAAAACAGCCCCACGCGTGGCGCTGGACGTGGGACGCCGTGCAGCAGTTCGAGCTCGGCGATGACCGCCGCGTGCGCGTCCTCACCTACCAGGACCGCGCCCTGGCGCTCGGCCGCGACCGGGACTTCGAATTCCGCCTCGACGGCGCGCCCGACCTCGCCCCCGCCTACGAACTCCTCAGCCGCGTCATGGACCAGCGCTTCGTGGCCCGCATGAACGTGCCGGGACGGCATCTTCAGTGGGAGATCCCGGTAAAACGGTTGCGCGGCAACGGCGGCCTCCTCGGCCGCCTGCGCGTCTACGAGGATCGCATCGTCTTTGCCGCTTCCGCCCCCGGCCAGTCCCGCACCTGGCGCGATTCCGACATCGAACTCATCTCATCGGACAGCCCTTTCCGGCTCCTCCTCGCGACGCATGAAAAGAATGGACGTTTCAACTTCCAGCTACGCCATCGCCTCGAACCCGCCCGCTACGAGGCCTTGTGGCTGCGCCTCGAGTCCCATCGAGGACTGCGCCTGCTCAACGAGCCGTCCCGATCCGGCCTTCCATGAAACGGGGTCAGACACCAATTCAATAGGCCCCGTGGTGTCTGACTCGCTTTCTCCTATCCGCGCGTCGCCACGTATGTGCCCTTGCTGCCGTTCGGCGTCGTGTATTCGCCCGTCAGCCGCTCGCCTTCCTGCCGCCCCTTTACGTCAATGTTCCCATCGCCCACGTAGATCCGGAACCGGAACCCCTCGGCATCCACCTTGCCGTCGACCAGCGGAGCCGAGTCCCCGCTTTCGTTGACGATCACTCCTGTCAGCCGGTCCCCTTCCGCCTTCAGCTCCAGCGTGGCGTGCAGCTCATTGCCCTCCGCATCGCGCGCAATCACCTTCCACTTCCCGCTCAGCGAAGCAGTCGCACTCCGTTTCCCGCTGAACTTGCCCTTCTCGCCGGTCGGCAATGTGTACTCGCCGGACACGCTGTCGCCGCTCACCCTGCCACTCACCATCACATCCCCGTCGCCAATGGGCAGCTTGAAGCGGATCGTGTCCCCCTGCACCGTGCCGGCGGAAATCGGCAGCGCCTCGCCGGAATCCAGGACAAGCTGCCCGGTCAGCCCTTCGCCTTCCTGCTTCACGTCGAGCGTGGCCCGCCGCGTGGTCCCGTCCGGATCAGTTGCGGTGACCTCCCATTTCCCGCTCACCGTTCCAGCGGCAGCGGCTGCCTCGCGCTGGCCCGTCACCGTCCCCGGACTGCCATCCGGCGCCGTGAGCGTGCCGGCGATCCGGTCGCCGTCCAGCTTCAGACGGAACGGAATGGCGCCCATGTCCAGCACCAGGTCAAATCGCAGCTCGCCGTTCGCATATGTCACGTTCTGGAGCGGCATCTGGCCGCGCTCGCTGTCCAGCACGCCCGAAAGTTTGCCTCCTTCCTCCCGGACGATCAGCGTGACGTTGTACGTGTTGCCGTCCGGCGCATTGGCCGCCAGCTTCCATCGGCCGGCAACGTCGGACGCCAACAGGCAGCATGAAAGCGAACAGATCCCGACTATCGTTTTCCAGAACTTCATGGCCTCCTGAACCTCGCGATGAATATCATTCCGATGATACGACAGCCGCCCGGCATCTGTTCCAAAAAAAGGGCCTGCCCGGAGGCAGGCCCTGCAACCGAACCCAGGCGGTAGTCCGCCGCGCACCCTCAATAGCCCTTCTTCTGCTTCGGCAGGATCACCGTGTCAATCACGTGAATCACGCCATTGTCGCAAGTGATGTCGGTCCGCACGACCTTCGCATTGTCAACCGACACCTGCCCGGCGCTTGCCTTGATCTTCACGCTGCTGCCCTCGGCGGTCTTCGCTTCCTTCAGTTGCACCACATCCGCAGCCATCACCTTTCCGGGCACCACATGATACAGGAGCACTTTCTTCAATTGCTCCGGGTTGGCCAGCAGCGATTCCAGCGTTCCTGCCGGAAGCTTGGCGAACGCTTCATCGGTCGGCGCAAAAACGGTGAAGGGGCCGGAGCCCTTCAGGGTGTCCACCAGGCCCGCCGCCTGAACCGCCTTCACGAGCGTTTTGAAGTTTCCGGCGCTGACAGCCGTGTCGACAATGTCAGCCGCCGGAGCCGCCGTCACGAACAGAACAGCAAATGCCAATACGGTCAGCATCTTTTTCACTGGTCGAATCCTCCAGAACTCGGTCGAAATCTCGCGGGAATTTCTCCCCGTTTCGCCTGTTCGGATTCGGCCCCCCGCCGCCCTGGTTCAGAATTTTTTCCGGGTATTGTGACCGGATGGAGAAGTCCTGCGCACACGGCCCGCGCCGCACGTGCGTCAGGGCTGATAGCGGACACGCTCACGGCTGGCAGAGCCGTCCCCCAGCTCGGCCCTCATTTCCACCTCGACCACGCCGGCGCTGGAAGCGTGCACGTATCTTCCGCTCCTCAGCATCGCCGGGTCCAGCGTTACCTCCCGCCCCTGGCCGCCCTCCTCAATGTCAAGTGCGACGCGTACCGCGCGCGTGAGCAATGTCGCACCAGGATTCCAGCGGATCAGAAATCCGCCAGCCTGCTTCTCCACGCTGAGCGAAAATGTCGTCAGCGGAGGCAACGCCGGAGCCGCCCGCACGGCAGACGCCTGCTGCCTGGCCTGACGAACCTCCCATCCCAGATATCCCGCCGAGCCCAGGATCATCGCCACGCTGGCCGCCGCCAGCCACTTGCGCCCTGCCGGGGAGCCAGACGTCCCTCCTCCGGCAGAAACCGGACCGGCGTCCGCGCCAACCCTGTTCCCCTGGCCCTGTTCCCCCGGCAAAGCTCCGCCGCGGCTCAACGCCAACGGCATCACCCGCCACCGCGGCTCCAGCGGCACCGCCCCGCGATGCACCGTAATTTCAGCCGCCCCGCCCGAGTCGATCTCCATCAGCAGAAACAGGTCGCGCGCCCGGAAAAACCGCTGATGCAGACTGATCTCGTCCTCGCGCAGCGCCGCCCCCGTGTGCGGATGGGAAACGAACCAGCCGATGATCTGGTCGCTGGCTCCGCCTGCCTGCGCAGGCAGACGGGACAGAAACTCCTTCAGTCCCGCCACCTCATCCTTCGAAAGCAGAAACGAAGGGCCCCGCTGGTGGCGGCACGGAATCGGATGCCAGGCCCGGATGCGATACGTGCCACCGGACACCTCCCCAAGCAGCGCGCCGCCCATCCCCAGCGCCACTGGCCCCCGCGCCGCCAGCACGCATTCCCGGCGGATCGACTCAAGCAGCGGCTCGGGAACCACGATCCGGCAGTCCTCCCCGGCTGCCTCCCATGTGACAAGGCGGTCGGGCGAATCGAACCGGATCAGACGCAAGGGTTCCGCTGAGGCCATTCTCGGGACGCGGCAGCATGAGCCGCGGCGATCAACAGTGTACCGCCTGCTTCTGCATCCTTGCATCCGGAACCGAATCTAATAAAGGCTGGAATCAGGCAGGCATGCGGTTCTGGTACACGATTCAGACGGCGGCGTCGCTGGCCTTTTTGAGCCTCCGCGCCCATAAGCTCAGGACATTCCTCACCCTCCTCGGCGTCATCATCGGCGTCGGCAGCGTCGTCCTTGTCGGTGCCGCCATTGAAGGGCTTGGCAACTATGCCGAGCAAACCACTTCCAGGGTCCTCGGCAGCGAAAGCTTCCAGATCGGCCAGCTCCTCCAGCGCGGCCGCATCTCCCGCCGCGAGCGCATCGAAAAGCTCCGGTACAACAAGCCCATCCGCGAAGAGGACTACCAGTACCTCAGGCTGACCACGGGCGACCGCATCCTTTACAGCCCCTACCGCTTCCGCGTCGAGGACCTCAAACGCGACAACCGGATCCTCGAGGCCACCACCATCATCGGCGTCTCCGCCGAAATGGCTGAAATCCGCGATTTCTCCCTCAGCGAGGGACGCTTCTTCACCCCTCAGGAGGAATCCGGCAAGGTCCCCGTCGCCATCATCGGCGAGGACGTTCGCCAGTTCTTTTTCCCGGACACGTCCCCTCTTGGACACACCCTGCGCATCTCCGGCATGGACTTCCGCATCATCGGCGTGCAGGAAAAAATCGGCAACGTTGGCGGACAGTCCCAGGACAACGTCGCCTTCATTCCGGCCACGGTTTTCACGCGCCTGTACGGTCCGGACCGCAACATGATCCTCTTCGCGCGGGCCCGCCCCGAAAGCGGCCTCACTCTCGACGAAGCCCTTGATCTCGCCCGCGTCGCCCTCCGGAATCGCTACAAAACCCGGCCAGGAAAACCGGACAATTTCGACACCCTGACGCCAGACTCGATCCGCGAATTCATCGAACGAATTCTCGGCATCATCACCGCCGCCGTCGTTCCCATTACCGCCATCTCGCTCGTCGTCGGCGGCGTCGTCATCATGAATATCATGCTTGTTTCGGTCACCGAGCGTACCCGCGAAATCGGCATCCGCAAGTCGCTCGGCGCCCGCCAGCGCGACCTGATGCTTCAGTTTCTCCTCGAGGCCGTATTCCTCGCCGCCACCGGCGGCCTCATCGGCCTGCTCGGCGGCGCCGCCCTCGCCAAAATCGGCAGCCTCATCGCCGGCGTCGACCTCCATGTCACCCTTCCCTACATCCTGCTGGCGCTGTTCGTCTCGACCGCTGTCGGCGTTCTTTCCGGCCTCTACCCGGCACGCAAGGCGGCGCGAATGGATCCCGTGGAGGCTTTGAGGGCCGAATGAAACCCGTCCGTGTCCACGTCGAACTCGGCGAAAACATCCGCATGGCCATCGACGCCGTCTGGACGCACCGTTTCCGCAGCGCGCTCACCATTCTCGGCATCGTCATCGGCATCTGCACCGTGGTCACCATCGGCAGCATCACCAGCGGCCTCCGCCAGGGAATTGTCACATTTTTCGCCGAATTCGGTCCGGATAATATTTTTGTGAACCGCTTTGACCGCGATCCCAACGCCCCGGGATCGCCCAAAGAACTGAAAAGAAAACCCATTTTGCCCGAATATGCCGCCTATATCAAGGCCAATATCCGTGCCGTGGAAGACGTCGCGCTCGAACTTTTCATCTCCTCGGAAACCAGCGGACTCATCACCGCCAGGGTTCCCGGCTTTGAAACCGACAACCTCATGCTCGTCGGCTTCAGCGCCAATGCCTTTGACCTCCAGCCCCGCGAACTCGCCGAAGGCCGCGTTTACACGCCACAGGAAGAGGCCCGCGCCGCCCGCGTCTGCCTCATCGGCCCGCAGATCAAGGAAGCGCTGTTCCCCGACGGGCGGGCCCTCGGCAAAACCATCACCGTGGCTGGCGCCGAATATACCGTCCTCGGGGTCTTCGCCCCGGCCAAGGGCGGCTTCTTCGGCCAGAACGGCCAGGACATGCAGATTGTCATCCCCTATGAAACTGCCCGGCTCCGCTTCCCCACCGAAGAGCGCCTCATCCTCGTCGCCAAAGCGCGCCCGGGCATGCGCGACGAGGCCTATGACGAGATCCGCCAGCTCCTCCGCCGCCTCCGCCACACGCCTCCCGGCCTGCCGGACGACTTCGGCCTCAGCACCACCGACCAGATCATCAAACGGCTCGACAGCATCCTCAGCATGGTCGTCCTGGTCTCCATCGCCCTGTCCAGCCTCGGGCTCATGGTCGGCGGCATCGGCGTCATGAACATCATGCTCGTCTCGGTCACCGAACGCACGCGCGAAATCGGCGTCCGCAAGGCCATCGGCGCGCGCCGCATCGACATCGTCATCCAGTTCCTCACCGAAGCTGTCACTCTCACCGGCTTCGGCGGCCTGCTGGGCATCATCATCGCCATCCTCGTCACGCTGCTCATCGGAAAACTCGTGCCCGCGCTGGCCGCCTCCGTGCCGCTCTGGGCCCTGCTGCTCGGCCTGGCCACCTCCGTCACTGTCGGCGTCTTCTTCGGTACCTGGCCGGCGGTCAAAGCCGCCAACCTCGACCCCGTCGAAGCCCTCCGCTACGAATAGTCAGCGTCAATAGCCAAGCTGGCGCAGCTTCTCCACCGTCAGTCTCTCCGGCCGCGCCTCCAACCGCTCCAGCAGCTTCGCCACGTACTTGGCCAGAATGTCCGTCTCCAGATTCACGCGCCGGCCCGGCCGCGCGCTCCGCAGCGTCGTGTTCCGCCAGGTGTGCGGGATCACCGCCACCGCAAACACCGGCCCGTCCACGCGCGCAACCGTGAGGCTGATGCCGTCCACCGCGATCGAGCCCTTGTACACCAGATACGGCGCCACTTCCTCGGGCGCTTCCACCTCCAGCCACCAGTCGCCGCCGCCGCGCTCCTCAAACCGCCGGATCACGCCCACGCCGTCCACATGCCCCTGCACAATGTGTCCCCCCAGCCGCCCGCTGGCCGGCAGCGCGCGTTCCAGATTCACCAGCGTCCCCATCCTTGCCTCGCCCAGCGTCGTCCGCTCCAGCGTCTCGCGCGACACATCGGCGGCAAACCCGCCGGCGCGGATCTCAACGGCCGTCAGACACGCCCCGCTGACGCAGACGCTGTCGCCTTCCCTCAGTCCTTCCGTGACCAGCGAACACTCCACCTGGATTCGCGCCCCGCCAGCGCGCGGCTCCAGTCCGGCCACCACGCCCGTCTCTTCGACAATGCCGGTGAACATATCTCCACCGTATCCGATCCGCGTTCCCTCCTGCGGCCGCCCGCGCGCCCATAGAATGTGGGCATGGACCTGCCCCGCTGTGCCATCGTCAGGCAGAATTTTCCGCACCGCTCCGTCGGCGACGTGGCCGCCGCCGTCCGCGCCGCCATGCACAACGAGGCGCTGTCAACGCTCCCTGTGGGCGCTTCCGTCGCCGTGGGCGTGGGCAGCCGCGGCATCGCGCAGATCGACGCCATTGTCGCCACCCTCATCGCCTGCCTCAAGGAGCGCGGCCTCCGGCCGTTCCTGTTCCCCGCCATGGGCAGCCACGGCGCCGCCACCGCCAAAGGTCAGGCTCAGGTCCTCGCCAAATTCCTCCTCACCCCGGACCGCATCGGCTGCCCCGTGCGCAGCTCGCTCGCCGTCGTCGAACTCGGCCGCACCGCGGAAGGCATCGATGTCGTCGCCGACCACCTCGCCCTTCAGGCCGACGCCATTCTTCTCGTCGCCCGCGTCAAGTGGCACACCGATTTCGCCGGCCGGCTTGAAAGCGGTTTGTTCAAAATGATGGCCATCGGACTCGGCAAGTACGCCGGCGCGCAGATCTACCACGCCCACGGCCACCGCCTCGGCCTCGAGACCGTCATCCGCTCCGTCGGCCGACTCGTCCTCGCCACCGGAAAAATCGCCGGCGGACTGGCGATCCTTGAGGACGCCTGGCACGACGTCGCCCACGTCGAATTCGTCCCCGCTTCCATCATGGAGCGTCGCGAAGAAGAGCTCCTCGAACTCGTCAAGTCCTGGATGCCGCGCCTCCCCGTCAACGAAGTCGACCTCCTCCTCGTCGACGAAATCGGCAAAAACTGGTCCGGCTCCGGCATGGACCCCAAAATCATCAACCGCGACATCCACGGCAACGTCAATCCCTGGCCCTTCGCCCCCAGAGTCGGCCGGGTCATCGCCCGCGGCCTCCATCCCCTCAGCTACGGCAACGCCATCGGCATCGGCATGGCCGACGCCGTCCTCGCGCGTCTCGTCCGCGCCATGAGAAAGCGGCCCACCTACGTCAACGGGCTCACTTCCGGCGCCCTCGCCTGCCTGAAGATCCCCGCCACCTTCCGCTCGGACCGCGACTGCCTCCACGCGCTCGCCCGCACCACCGGCAAACTGCGCGGCTCGGACCTCGCCCTCGCCTGGATCCGCAATACCCAGGACCTCACCCTGCTCGCCCTCTCCGAAAATCTCCTTCCGCAGGCCCTCGCTCAACCTCACGTCGAACTCGTGGCGCCGCCCCGCCCGCTCGAATTCGACCCGTCGGGCCATCTGGCCGAATGGCTCCGCGACACCCGCTGATGCGGCACGAAAAAAGCGGCGGGGCATCAGGCCCCGCCGCTTCATGGCAGACAAGGGACTCTCTCAGAACGGATACAGCGAAATCGGCTGCGGCCCCGAACCCGCACCCACCGTCGCCACGTCCCCCTCGGGCGAAATCTGCCGGCAGAAGATCCCCGTGTCGCCGAGATACACCTCGTACTCGGAGTTCTCCCGGATCACGCCCTGGATGAGCGCCTCCGACAGCGGGTCCTCCACATACTTCTGCAAGGCCCGCCGCAGCGGCCGCGCGCCATAGCTGCGGTCCGAACATGTCTTCTCGAGAATGTACTTCGACGCGTCCGGATGCAGCCGCACCTTGATCCCCTTCGCGGCCAGGTTCTGGTTGAGCTGGCCCACCATCAGGTCGATGATCTTCAGCAGGTCCTCGTCGGTGAGCGACGTGAACAGGATGATCTCGTCCAGACGGTTCAGAAACTCCGGATTGAAGGCCCGTTTCACCTCGCTCTGGACCATCTCTTCCACCTTTTGCGGGATGCCCGCCGTCTCCTGCGCGTGGAAGCCAAGCTGGCCCCGCTTGTCCAGGAAGCGCGCTCCCAGGTTCGACGTCATGATGATGATCGTGTTCTTGAAGTCGACCGTATTGCCAAGCCCGTCGGTCAACTGCCCGTCCTCGAACACCTGAAGCAGAATGTTGTAGACGTCCGGGTGCGCCTTCTCGATCTCGTCCAGCAGGATGATCGAATACGGGTTCCGCTTCACGCGCTCGGTCAGCTGGCCGCCCTCTTCATAGCCCACATAGCCCGGCGGCGACCCGATCAGCTTCGACACCGAGTGCTTCTCCATGAACTCGCTCATGTCGAAACGGATCAGCGCCTTCTCGCTGCCGAACAGAAACTCCGCCAGCGCCTTGGCCACTTCCGTCTTGCCCACGCCCGTCGGCCCGAGGAACAGGAAGCATCCCGCCGGCCGCTTCGGCGACTTCAGCCCCGCGCGCGAACGCCGGATGGCCCTCGCCAGCGCGTTGATCGCCTTGTCCTGGCTCACCACCCGCTTGTGCAGCTCCTGCTCGATCCGCAGCAGCTTCTGCGCCTCTTCTTCCTTGATCGCCGTCACCGGCACGCCCGTCCAGCGCGCCACCACTTCCTCGATGTCTTCCTTCGTCACGACCCCCGTGGCCGTGTCGTCCAGGTTGTACTTCTCCCGAAGCTGCCGCAGGTTTTCCCGCTCGCGGCGCTCTTCGTCGCTGTAAAACCGCGCCTTCTCAAACTCGTGGTTGGCGATCGCCGTCTCCATCCGGTGCACGATGAACTTGATCCGCTTCTGCACCTCGGCCACCTCCGGCGGCAGCGTCGTCTGCTTCAGCTTCACCCGCGCACCCGCCTCGTCGATCAGGTCAATCGCCTTGTCCGGCAGGAATCGGTCCGGAATGAAACGGCTCGAAGCGTAAACGGCCGTGCGGATCGCCTCGTCGGTGTAAGCCACCGCGTGGAACTTCTCATACCGCTCCTTGATCCCGAACAGGATCCGGCACGCGTCCTCCTCCGACGGCGGCGGCACCTTCACCGCCTGGAAGCGCCGCTCCAGCGACCGGTCTTTCTCAATGCTCTTGCGATACTCGGCCGGCGTCGTTGCCCCAATACACTGGATCTCGCCCCGGCTCAGCGCCGGCTTCAGAATGTTGGCCGCGTCCAGCGACCCTTCGGCCGAACCCGCGCCCACCAGCGTGTGCAGCTCGTCGATGAAGATGATGGCGTTCTGGCTCTCCATCAGCTCCTTCATGATCGTCTTGAGCCGCTCCTCAAACTGGCCGCGGTACTTCGTCCCCGCCACAATCAGGCTCAGGTCCAGCGCCAGAATCCGCTTGTCGGCCAGAAAGCTCGGCACCTCGCCGTCCACAATGCGCTGCGCCAGCCCCTCCACAATCGCCGTCTTGCCAACCCCCGGCTCGCCAATCAACACCGGATTGTTCTTCGTCCGCCGGCACAGAATCTGGATCACGCGCTCCAGCTCATAATCGCGCCCGATCAGCGGATCCAGTTGCCCGTCGGCGGCCGCCTGCGTCAGGTCCCGGCTGAATTCATTGAGCAGCGACGATTCCTTCGACGCACGCGCCGCCGGCGCGCTCTTCTCGCCCGTGGCGCGCGCAATCTCTTCCCGCACGTGGTTCAGCCGCAGGCCCCGCTCATGCAGCAGCTCGGCCGCAAAGCACTTGTCTTCCCGCAACAGCCCCAGCAGCAGGTGCTCCGTGCCAATGTGCTTGTGCCCCAGCCGCTCGGCCTCTTCCGCCGCATAGGCCAGCACCCGCTTGGACTCGGTCGACAGCGGCAGGTCCACCGTCGTCGGCACCTTCTCCCGCGTCGCTGTCCGTGCCTCGATCTCCTTCTTGATCGACTCAATGTTGGCCTGCGACCGCAGAAAACGGTTCGCCAGGAGCTTGTCTTCCCTCAGCAGGCCGAGCAGCAGATGCTCGGTCTCAATGTAGGGACTGCCGAACTGGCAGGCCTCGTACCGGGCGAAGAAGATCACCCTTCTCGCCTTTTCCGTGTAACGTTCAAACATACTCGTTCAGCCTCTCCCGGAAACCCGGAACCAATCAGGAACGCGCCCGGGTCTCCCAGGTTCTGCCGGCGGATGAGCGCGAACGGGAAGACAACCTGGCGCCGGCAGCTCCTATCTAGATTGTAAGATGCATTCCGTTCCCCTTCGGCGACGGGAAAGTACCAGGCTCGCCCTCGCCCCCGCAAGGGCGCTTCTGAGCCGCAATGCAAGCTCTCCCGTCAAGGCGAATGAACGGCCGATCCCCTGCACGGCCACCCGGCATTCGCACTCCTCCTTTGAACACCTCGTGCCGTGCCAGTCGATGGCGGCATCCGGCGCGCCCCGTCTTCCCCCAGCAGCATCAGCTTGAAAACTCCGGCCGCCGGCCGCGATCGTTATTCGCCGCTCACTCCTCCCGCAGCCGCCCTCCTTCCAGCCGCAGCACGCGGTGGGCCCTGCGGGCGAACTCGCGGTTGTGCGTCACATACAGCGTCGCCAGCCGCCGGCTCTCGTGCACGCGTTCCATCAGCTCCATCACCTGCGCCGCCGTCCGCTCGTCCAGATTCCCGGTCGGCTCATCGGCCAGCAGAATCGCCGGATCCCCGGCCAGCGCGCGCGCCAGCGCCACCCGCTGCTGCTCGCCTCCGCTCAGCTCCCCCGCCAGATGCCCCGCCCGCGCCTCGAGGCCCACCTCGCCAAGCAGCCCGCGCGCCTTCTCCTCCGCCTCGGCCTTCCGCACCCCGCGAATCAGCAGCGGCATCATCGCGTTCTCCAGGGCGGTGAATTCAGCCAGCAGCGTGTTCATCTGCCACACGAACCCGATCGAGCGGTTGCGCAGCTCCGCCAGCTTCTCTTCCGGCAGCGAACTCGCCTCCTGCCCGTGCACCAGCACCGCCCCCGCCGTCGGCGCGTCCAGCAGGCCCAGCAGGTGCAGCAGCGTCGATTTGCCCGTCCCGCTCTCCCCCGTCAGCGCTACCCGCTCCCCGCGCCGCACCTCGACGTTCACCCCGCTGAACACCAGCAGCTCGCCCCCAGGCGTCGCATAGCTCTTGGCCAGATTCACGCCCCGCAGCGGCGCCTCGTCGTCCACTCGCTGTGCATTCCCGTTCCTCATCGCGGCCGGCCCCTCAGGGGCTCTTCTGCATCCTGGCACAATCGCGCCCCGGACTTTCGAGCCGCCGCGGCATCGCCTCTCACCAGTTCGTCAGCGATCCGTCCGGACGGCGGAAAATCGGCAGCGGCTTGGCGCCTTCCGTCACTTCAGCCACCATCGGCACGCGCGAAGAATCAAACGTCACGCCAAGCCCCGGCCGCTCGTTCGGCCAAAGCTTTCCGTTGCGGAAATCATAGTGCTCCGCCAGATACGGCACATCCCGCCGCCCGTCGCCCAGCATCTCCATCAGCACCGGCCCCGGATAGCCCAGCAGGCAGTGCACCAGCGCCGCCTCGCCCACCGGCCCGGTAAAGTGCGGGGCCATGCCCACATAGTGCGTCTCGCACAGCGCGCAGATCTTCATGAACTCGGTGATGCCGCCGCAGTTCGGCAGCGACACCCGGCACCAGTCGATCAGGTGCTCCTCAACCAGCTCATGAATCTCCCACCGGTCGCCGAACTGCTCCCCAACTGCAATCGGAAGACGCACCGCCCCGCGCAACTGGCGATAGATGGACTTGTTCTCGCTCCGCACCAGGTCTTCGGCAAAAACCGGCTCCAGCGGTTCAAGCTGCGCGCTCAGCCGCACCGCATCGGCGAAATCAAGCCGCGTGTGATAATCAATCGCCCATCCGCCATCCGCTCCCACCCCCTCGCGGATCTCGCGGCACTGCTCCACCGTCCGCTTCACCATGGCCCGGGCGTCAAACGGCGCGCCCTGGTCGGGATCGGCCACCGACGTGCGGTAGACCCGGAACCCCGCTTCAATGCATGCCCGCGCCGTCTCCCGCAGCGACCCTTTGCGCGGAAATGCCGTCGAATAACACTCGATATATTCCCGCGATTTTCCGCCCAATATCTGATACAGCGGCACGTTCAGCGCCTTGGCCCGGATGTCCCACAGCGCCATGTCCAGCGCTCCAATCGCGTCCAGCATCTCCCGGCCCGCCGGATAAAACAGCCCACGGTACATCAGTTGCCACAGCGCATCCGTCTGCCGCGCGTCTTCCCCAATCAGCAACGGCGCCGCCTGCCGGATCAGATCCGGCGTGCCTCCCTCGCCGATGCCGGTAATGCCGGCGTCCGTCTCCACCGTCACCACATGAAAGCTCTGGTTGATCATCGGCCGCGAGATCGGCGAACGGTACAGCCGCACCCGCGTGACGCGCATCCTCGGCAACCCGAGCAGCCCCAGCAAAAAATCTCTCCGTCGCAATGGCCTCGCCATGGCTCCAGAAACTATCACGGCCGCGCCGGCAATGAAAGCCCGCGCCTTGGACCTTGCGTCCCGGCACGGCAGACAGATCCCGGAATCTCCCAAATAAAGAGAGGGCCGGCGGCCCCGCCTCGGCGGAACCGCCGGCCCTCCGCTTCCGGTGGAACGAAAGGGTTAGGTCTGGTTGGCGCTGTTGACCAGAGCGCCCGAGATCCTCTCGAAAATGCTCCGGATGCTGGTGACCACGCCCGGAATGACCGCGCCCGCGGCCACGGCGATGAAACCAACCATCAGCGCATACTCGATCAGGTCCTGGCCGCGGGTGTCCTTGTAAATCCGCAGCTTCCAGATCAGGTTGTTCAGCTTCTTCATGTCTTCTCTCTTTCTCCTCTCCCGAATTCGCAACCGGTGTCCGTTGCTAGATCAAGCGTAACGGTACGCCGGTTCTACACAAATCCGTGTGAAACCTTAGTTCGCCATCTGGAAAAGTCTCACTCCGCAGACGCTAATGCCCGAACCCCAACATGCCGATCTTCTATGAAGTGGCAACAAAGGCCCGCATCTGCATCATCCTGTCCGCCGCGGCCCTTCTCGCCGCCGTCCTCGCGCCCCTTCTCTTCGCTCCGGCGCTCTCCGATGAAATCTTCACCCTCGAGGCGGCCTCCAGACCCTGGCCCGACCTCTGGGCCTGCCTTCAGGCCGACGTCCATCCCCCACTGCACTACCTGCTGGTCAAAGCCTGGTTCGCCCTCACCGGGCCGGGCCTTGTCTCCCTGCGGACCTTCTCCCTTCTCATGGCGGTCGCCGCCGTCTGCGTGGCCGGCTGGCTCATCCCTTCCTCGCCCGCCCTCTCCCCGTGGTCGGCCTGGTTCTTCGCCGCCAATGGCATCCTCCTGATGATGTCCGTCTACGGACGCATGTACGCGCTGCTGGCGCTCCTGTGCCTGCTCGCCTGGCTCTCCTCAGACCGCTGGCTCCGCAGCACCCGGCCCGGCTGGGCCGTGCTGGCCGGCTCGGCCGTCGCCGCCGGCCTCTGCACCCATCATTTCTTCGGCCTGTTCCTCGTCGGACTCGCCGCCTGGTCGGTCATCGTCCATCAACGCGCCGCCGTCCGCCTCGCCATTCCGTGGACAGCAGGAACCGCTGTCTGGGCGGCCATCTGGGGCCGCACCGCCTGGGACCAGCTCACAAACCGCACCGCCCACCTCGCCTGGGTTCCCCCCACAGACTTCGCCTCCTGGGCCCTCATCGCCACTTCGCACCTCGTCTTCGTGCTCGCCGCGCTGCCCATCGCGCTCGTCGCACTCGGCTGGTCGCGCCGCCCTGCCGCCCCCTCATGGCCCCGCGAGGCGCGCGCCGCTGCCGCCGCCGCGCTGCTCACGCTCGCTCTGCCCGGGATCCTCTCCCTGTGGAGACCCCTGCTCAATGCCCGCTTCACGATCATCGCCGCGCCGTTCCTCGCCGTCGCGCTCGCACCGCTCGGCCGCTGGACCTCGGGCGTGCTTCCCGGCGCCGCGTTCGCCGTCGCTTCCATCTGGCTCTGGTGGCCTCACACCGGCGCCGAATGCAACAGCCGCGAGGCCGCCCGCATGCTCGCCGCCCGCGCCTCCGCTCACGACACCGTCCTCTTTTGCCGGTTGACGCGCAAGCCCATCGAGTACCACTGGCCCGCCCCGGCCCCGCAACGCCGATCCTTCCCCGCCGAGATCGACGCACACCCCGGCTATGAAGGCCGGCAGACCCCACAACAATTGCAGGCAGAGGCGCGCGAACTCCTCGCCTCGCCCGCTCGCCGGGTCTTCGTCGTCGCCGACACGGAGAGCCCCTCGTGCCAGATCCTGCTCCAGCTCCTCCAGGCAGCCGGATGGCGCCAGCGCGAGACCCTTCTCGCCTGCCCCGGCGTCCGCAACCACTACTTCAACCGGCTGCTGCTGTTCGAGCCTCCGCTCACCCGGGCAGAATCCCCATCCGCCGCGCCACCCGGGCCAAAATCTCCACCGCCCGGTCCAGATGTTGGCGCGTATGGGCGGCCGTGACGATCGTGCGGATCCGTGCCTTGCCCCGCGGCACCGTCGGATACCCGATGCCCGTCGCCCACAGCCCCTCCTCAAACAGCTCCGCGGAAAACCGGTGCGCGGTCGCCGCCTCCCCCACCAGGATCGGCGTGATCGGCGTCTCGCTCGCCCCCGTGTCAAATCCCCGATCCCGCAGCGCCGCCTTGAAGTACCGCGTGTTGTCCCACAGCCGCTCGATCCGCTCCGGTTCTTCCTCCAGCAGCTCGAACGCCGCCATGCACGCCGCCGTCACCGCCGGCGGGTGAGAGGTCGAAAACAGGAACGGCCGCGCCCGGTGATACAGGTATTCGATCAGGTCCCGGCTGCCGCACACATACCCGCCCAGCACCCCGATCGCCTTGCTCAGCGTCCCCACCTGCACCTGCACCCGCCCGTGAACCCCAAAATGATCCACCGTTCCGCGCCCGTTGCGGCCCAGCACGCCCGATGCGTGCGCGTCGTCCACCATCATGATCGCCCCGTACTTCTCGGCGATCTCCACAAGCTCCGGCAGCGGGCCAATGTCGCCGTCCATCGAAAACACCCCATCGGTGATCAGCAGCTTCCGCCCAGGTTCGTCTTTCAGCCCCTCCAGAATCTCCCCGGCGTGAGCCGCGTCGCGGTGACGGAATATGTGAATCTTCGCCTTCGACAGCCGGCAGCCGTCGATGATCGACGCGTGATTCAGCTCGTCGCTGATGATGTGGTCCTCCGGCCCGAGAATGGCGCTCACCGTGCCCGCGTTGGCCGCGAATCCGCTCTGAAACACCACGCAGGCCTCCGTCTTCTTGAACGCGGCAATGCGGCGCTCCAGCTCCATGTGAATCGCCATCGTCCCGGTGATCGTCCGCACCGCGCCCGTGCCGGCCCCCAGCTCCCGCACCGCGCGGATCGCCGCCTCCTTCAGCTTCGGGTGATTGGCCAGCCCCAGATAGTTGTTCGATGCCAGATTGATCACTTCGCGCCCGTCGGCACGGCACACCGGTTCACAGGCGCTCTGCAATTCCCTCAGTCGGTAATACGTTCCGGCAGCGCGCATCTCCTCAAGCTGCGCGGCAAGATAGGCAAGCGGGTTGGAATGCGACATGGCTCTCCGGCACCCAGTATATCGGGTATCATGAGGAAAATCGCATGAAACGCCTTTTCGTTATTCTCGCTGCCATTGCCGTTTCCCTTTGCGCTCAGACGAAAACCGAAACAGCCCTCGACCGCTACGTCCAGGCGCCGGATCCGGCCTTCCGCTGGACCCTCGTCCGCACCCTCCCCGGCGATGGCATCACCACCTTCGTCCTCGAAATGGTCTCGCAAAACTGGCTCACGCCCGCCGAGGTCGACCGCACCGAATGGCGCCACTACCTCACCGTCGTCCGCCCCGACCGCGTCGAAAGCGACACCGCCCTCCTCCTCATCGGCGGCGGCCGCAATGGCGGCCTGCCACCGAAGGAAGCCGACCCCGTCGCCACCATCATCGCCCGCCGCACTCATACCGTCACCGCCGAACTCCGCCAGGTCCCTAACCAGCCCTTGAGCTTCTTCGGCGAGCCGCGCCAGCGCACCGAGGACGCCATCATCGCCTACACCTGGAAACGCTTCCTCGAAACCGGTGACGAGCGCTGGCCGGCCCGGCTCCCCATGACCAAGGCGGCCGTCCGCGCCATGGACGCCGTCGAACAGTTCCTCGCCTCCCAGGCCGGCGGCGTCAGGGTCTCCCGCTGGGTCGTCACCGGCGGCTCCAAGCGCGGCTGGACCACCTGGACCACCGCCGCCGTCGACCCCCGCGTCGTCGCCATCATCCCCGTCGTCATCGACCTGCTCAACCTCGAGAAATCCTTCGTCCATCACTGGCGCGTCTACGGCTTCTGGGCCCCGGCCGTCAGCGATTACGTCGAACACGGCGTCATGGACTGGATGGGCTCGCCCGAGTTCTCAAAACTGATGAAAATCGTCGAGCCCTACAGCTATCTCGACCGCCTCACGATGCCAAAATTCATCGTTAATTCCGCCGGCGACCAGTTTTTTGTCCCGGACTCCTGGCAGTTCTATTTCAACGATCTCCGCGGCGAAAAATATCTCCGTTACGTCCCCAATACCGACCACGGCGTCACCCGCCGCTCCGACGCCGCCGACAGCATCGCCGCCTTCTATGAGTCCATCGTAAAAGGCTGGAAACGGCCGGAATTCCGCTGGACCATTACCCCGGAAGGCCGCATCACCGTCGAATGCACGGACCGCCCCGCGGCCGTGCGCCTCTGGACCGCCACCAACCCGGATGCCCGCGATTTCCGCCTCGAACAGATCGGACCCGCCTGGAAAAGCACTGACCTTCATCCCCAAAAACCGCGACTTTATGTCGCGCAGATTCCTAAACCGGAAAAGGGATTTACCGCAGGATTTGTGGAAATTGCCTTCCCCACGCCGGGCGGCTCGCAGTGGAAATTCACCACCGGCGTGAAGGTTGTGCCCGACATTTACCCCTTCCCTGCCCCGGAGCCGCACAGGACGGCCGCCGGCCCCACGGGCAGGTGAACGCCGGCGGGCCGGCCTGCGTCCGCAAGGACCCCGCGCAGGCCGCTCCCCGCTGGCCGCCCCGCGCCCGCCCCCGTTCTGATCCCTCGCCCCGCCTCAGGCCGTCTCCTTCGGCTCGGAGGCCGTCCGCTCCAGCAGCCCGCGCCGTGCCAGCCGGCGCTGCCGCCGCAGCTCCCGCCGCCGCTCCCGCTCCAGCCGCAGCAGCTCGATCCGTCGCCGCTCCTTCACGCTCTCGTCGATCTTCCGCCAGAAGTCCCGCGCGTACTCGGCCGCCGATACCAGCCCGAACAGCATCGCCCCCCAGAGCGCCGCTGTCGCATAAGGATGCACCGCCGGCCAGTCGGCCGCTGCCAGCGTCAGCGCAATCGCCGCCACCTGCGCCACCATCTTTGACTTGCCCAGCTCGCTCGCCTGGATCGTGAACCCCTCCG
Organism: Bryobacteraceae bacterium; assembly: GCA_026002855.1. Classification (NCBI taxonomy): domain Bacteria; kingdom Pseudomonadati; phylum Acidobacteriota; class Terriglobia; order Bryobacterales; family Bryobacteraceae; species Bryobacteraceae bacterium. The sequence goes on along the minus strand of BPGD01000001.1, from coordinate 3,363,398 downwards.
CCGCCGCAATGCTCCGCAGCCCCGTCACCGCAAACTCCCGCCCGATGATCAGCACCGCCATCCATGCCGTCACCAGGTGGATCTGCACCAGCGCTATCAGCGCCGCCGAAATCAGCAGCTTGTCCGCCACCGGGTCCAGCAGCATCCCCACTGTCGTGATCTGGTTCCACCGCCGCGCCAGATACCCGTCCAGCAGGTCCGTCCCCGCCGCCGCCAGAAAGATCACCAGCGCCGCCATCTGATGGCTGACCGTCCACCCAAACACCCCCAGCGCGGACTTCTCCTGCACCAGCACCGCCACCAGCAGCGGCACCAGAAAGATCCTCGCCAGCGTCAGCGCATTCGGCAGATTCATGCTCTCCCGCCAAGATAAAACACTTCTGCCCGGATTCCCAGCCGCTTCCGCTCACGCCACCGCCCGGCCGCGCCTTCCACACCCGCCCACCTCATATCCACAGACTTTTCCACACCCTGTGGAAATCAGACCCGGTAGGCCGCCACCCGGTCGAGCAGCGACGCCGGGATCTGCGCCACCAGCTCGCACCCGTCCTCCAGGTAGCGCTCGGCAAGCACTGTGCCGTACTCGTGCACCAGATGCACTGCCGTCATCTCCCCCAGCGGCACCCGCAGCCGCACCTCCGCCAGCGGATCGTCCGGCAGATGCCGCTCAATCGCCTCGAGCAGTTCGTCGATCCCCTCCCCGGTCACCGCCGAAAGCACCACCGCCGGCGCGCTCCCGGCCTCGCCTGACAGCCGCCGCGCCAGCGCCCCGCCGTCCACTCCCGCCGCCCGCAGCAGGTCGCTCTTGTTCAGCGCCAGGATCTGCGGCTTGTCCAGCGCCCCAATCTCGCCCAGCACCGCCCGCACATGCTGGCAGTACTCGGCCGCCGCCGGCGCCGATGCGTCCACCACATGCACCAGCAGCGACGACTCCGTCACCTCCTCCAGCGTCGCCCGGAACGCCTCCACCAGCGTCGTCGGCAACTGCCGGATGAACCCCACCGTGTCCGCCATCAGCACCCGCCGCCGCGACGGCAGCACCAGTTGCCGCACCGTCGGGTCCAGCGTCGCAAACATCCGTGCGTCGGCCGGCACCGAGCTCTGGCACAGCCGGTTGAACAGTGTGCTCTTGCCCGCGTTCGTGTAGCCGACCAGCGCCACCGTCGCCAGCGGCACCGCCTGCCGCAGCCGCCGCTGCGTCTGCCGCGACCGCCGCACCGCCTCCAGGTCTTCCTGAATGCGCTTGATCCGCGCCCGGATCCGCCGCCGGTCCGTCTCCAGCTTCGTCTCGCCCGGACCCCGCGTCCCGATCCCGCCGCCCAGCCGACTCATCGCCGCGCCCCGGCCGGTCAGCCGCGGCAGCAGGTAACGCAATTGCGCCAGCTCCACCTGAAGCTGCCCTTCCCGCGTCCGCGCGCGCCGCGCAAAGATGTCCAGAATCAGCTGGGTCCGGTCCACCACCTTCACGCCCAGCCGGTTCTCCAGGTTCCGCTGCACCGTCCCGCTCAGCTCATGGTCGAAAATCACCACGTCGGCTTCCAGCGTCTCGGCCAGCGCCCGGATCTCTTCCACCTTGCCCGCGCCCACGAGCGTCGCCGCGTCCAGCGCCGGCCGCGTTTGCAGGATCTTTTCCACCACCTCCGCCCCCGCGCTTTCCGCCAGCGCCGCCAGCTCTTCCAGCGACTCCTGCGCCGAAGGGCTCTCCCCCCTGCCCCGCGGCGTCTCCACCGCCACCAGAATCGCTCGTTCAGGCCCCGTTTGCGTTCTCAGCGGTGTTCCACCTCCTGCGGATCCGCCGCCGGCGGCGGCCCCGGCGCCGCCGCGGCCTGCGCCGCCTGCCCGCTTACGCCCGTGCTCGAGTGCGTCGGCTTCGTCACCACCACCGTCGAAATCGCGTGCTTGAAGATGAGCTGCTCCTGATTATTCGTCTCCAGCACCACCGAATATTTGTCAAAACTCTTGATTCGGCCGGAGAGTTTCACCCCGCTCATCAGGTAAATTGTCAGCAGGATTTTCTCTTTTCTTGCATTATTCAGAAAAGCTTCCTGGATGTTTTGCGCCTGCTTTTCCGCAGCCGGGCGCTTGGGCGCCATCGGGGCTTTTCTTGTCTCGTCCATCATCGGATGGCCCCTCCTTCGCTCATCAGACAGATCAGGATGCGGGCTGCTCGCGCTCCGCGGCATGCCCCCGTGCCGGCGCCCTCTCCGCCCGAGCCAGGCCGGGGCTTCCGGCCGCCCGGACCGCCGCCGCAACTCCCGCTGCCAGCCGCCCCGGGCTGCCTTGAGTGTAATCCGAAACCCTTCAGGCGGGCAAGGGACGGCCCCGCCGCCTCTTCCCGCTCCGCGCCGCAGGTGCGCTACATTCATGGTGGAGTGGCCAAGGCGGAAACCCAGGGAGCTCGCATCGCCGTCCTCAGCATGGCCGTCAGCGGCGCGCTGGCGCTGGCCAAAATCATCATCGGCTATCTGGCCGGCTCCGCCTCCGTCATCGCCGACGGCATCGAAAGCGCCGGCGACGTCCTCGCCTCCGGCATCGTCCTGCTCGGCCTCACCGTCGCCGCCCGCCCCCCGGACAGAAACCACCCCTACGGCCACGGCCGCTTCGAAACCCTCACCGGCCTCGTCACCGGCCTCGGCCTCGCCGCCGTCGGCGCTGGCATCATCTGGAAGTCCCTCCAGAGTATCGATCTCCGCCACGCCCCCCCGGCCGTCTGGGCCCTCTGGCCCGTCGCCCTATCCGTCCTCGTCAAGTCCGTCCTCGCCGCCTTCAAGCTCCGCGTCGGCCGCCGAATCCGCAGCTCCGCCCTCGTCGCCGACGCCTGGAACGATTCCGTCGACATCCTCTCCGGCTCGGTCGCCCTCGCCGCCGTCGCGCTCACCCTCTACGACCCCCAGCGCTTCCTCGCCGCCGACCACTACGGCGGCGCCGTCATCGGCTGCATCGTCATCCTGCTCGGCCTCCGCGTCGTCTACGAAACCTCCCTCACCCTCATGGACACCATGCCCAGCGACGAAATGATGGCCAGCATCCGCGCCGCCGCCATGAAAGTCCCCGGCGCCCTCGACGTCGAAAAGTGTTACGCCCGCAAGACCGGCCTCCGCTATCACGTCGATCTCCACCTCGAGGTCGACCCCGAACTCACCGTCCGCCGCGGCCACGCCATCGCCGAAGAGGTCCGTAACCGCGTCAAAAACGAGCTCGCCTGGGTCGAGGACGTCCTCGTCCATGTCGAACCGTATGGAGAAAGGGCCTTCCATGGAGAATCCTGAAATCGCCCGGCTCCTCGCCGAAACCGCCGACCTCATGGAAATCGCCGGCGAGGACCCCTTCCGCATCCGCAGCTACCGCAACGCCGCCGCCGCCATCGAAAACCACCCCCAACGCATCGTCGACATCCTCCGCGATCCCTCCCGCGACGTCACCACCATCCCCGGCGTCGGCAAGAGCATCGCCGCCGCCCTCCACGAAATCGCCGAACGCGGCAGCTTCGCCCGCCGCGACGAAATGCTCGCCAAATATCCGCCCACCGCCCTCGAGCTCCTCCGCATCCCCGGCGTCGGCCCCAAAACCGTCCGCGCCCTCTGGGAGCACTACCGCGTCAGCACCATCGAGGACCTCGCCCGCCTCTGCGAGGAACACCGCATCCGCGAGCTCCGCGGCATGGGGCCAAAAACCGAACAGAAAATCCTCTCCGGCATCGCCCACTATCGCCAGGTCGCCGGCCGCTTCCTCCTCAGCCACGCCGCCGCCGTTGCCGCCGAGCTCGCCCCGCTCGTCAACGGCGCCCCCGCCGGCAGTTTCCGCCGTGGCCGCGAAACCGTCGGCGACCTCGACATCCTTAGCACCGACCCCGACGCCATCCAGCGCTTCCTCGCCCACCCCTCGGTCCACGACGTCCTCGCTCACGGCGAAACCAAAGCCAGCGCCCGCTTCGGCCCCGAAGGCCTTCAGGTCGACGTCCGCCTCATCCCGCAGGAAAGCTTCGGCGCCGCCCTCCAGTACTTCACCGGCAGCAAGGAGCATAACGTCGCCCTCCGTCAGCGCGCCCTCAAAATGGGCTTCACCCTCAACGAATACGGCCTGTTCACCCTGGAAGGCGAGAAGCGTGTCGCCGGCCCCGACGAAGAGGGCGTCTACCACGCCCTCGGCCTCGCCTGGATTCCCCCCGAGCTGCGCGAAAATCAGGGCGAAATCGAGGCCGCCGAACACGGCGCCCTCCCACACCTCATCGAGGAAAGCGACATCCGCGGCGACCTCCACATGCACACCCTCGCTAGCGACGGCCGCGCCACCCTCGAGGAAATGGCCGCCGCCGCCCGCGACCGCGGCTACTCCTACATCGCCATCACCGACCACTCAAGGGCCCTCGCCATGGCCAACGGCCTCGACGAAAAACGCGCCCTCGCCTTCGCCGCCGAGGTCCGCCGCTTCAACCAGGCCGGCCACGCCGTCCACGTCTTCGCCGGACTCGAATGCGACATCCTCCGCGACGGCCGCCTCGACCTCGCCGAAGACGCCCTCGCCCAGCTCGATTTCGTCGTCGCCAGCGTCCATTCCTACATGAACCTCGAGCCCGCTGAAATGACCGACCGCCTCCTCCGCGCCCTCGAAAGCCCCTCCGTACGCGCCCTCGCTCATCCCACCGGTCGCGTCCTCCTCCACCGCGACGCCTACGCCTACGAATTCGAAACCGTCGCCCGCGAGGCCGCCCGACGCGGCGTCTGGTTCGAAATCAACTCAAGCCCCGAACGGCTTGACCTCCACGCCGCCCTCATCCGCCGCGCCCGCCAGCTCGGCTGCCGCTTCGTCATCTCCACCGACGCTCACCACCCCAAACACCTCGCCAACATCCGCTTCGGCGTCCAGATGGCCCGCCGCGGCTGGCTCTCCCCCGCCGACGTCGTCAATACGCTCGACCTCGCCGCTTTCCGCGCTGCCCTTCAAAAATAAAACATATGCCCATGAAATTGATTTCCAGCCAGGAGATCCTCTCCACCCCCATCTTCCGCGTCACCCTCGATCACGCCGTCGACCCCGCCGGCTTCGAAATCCGCCGCGCCATCGTCCGCCACCGCGGCAGCGCCGTCATGATGGCCCGCGACCGCCGCGGCCGCCTCCTCCTCGTCCGCCAGTACCGCCTCCCCGCACGCGCTTACCTCTGGGAACTCCCCGCCGGCAGAATCGACCCCGGCGAGTCCCCTCTCGCCGCCGCCCGCCGCGAGCTCCGCGAAGAAACCGGCTATTCCGCCCGTAAATGGACCCGCCTCGTTTCCTTCTTCCCCAGCCCCGGCTACGTCGAGGAGAAAATGACCATCTACCTCGCCGAGGATCTCTCCCTCGGCCAGGCTCAGCCAATGGAGGATGAACGCATCGAAACCGCCTGGTTCTCCCTGTCGCAGATCGGCGCCATGATCGCACGCGGCCACATCCGCGACGCAAAAACCATCATCGGCTGGGCCCTGCTGAAGTGCCGCCTCGCTCAGCCCGCCCCGCGCTCCAGATAGTCGAACAGCTTCCGCAGCGCCGCCCCACGGTGGGACACCCGCATCTTCGTCTCCGTGTCCAGCTCTGCAAACGTCCTGCCCAGCGGCGGGTAGTAAAACAGCGGATCGTAGCCGAACCCCCCCGTCCCCGCCGGCGCCTCCAGAATCACCCCTTCCGCCTCGCCGCGGAACGTCGCCTTCAGCCGCCCCCGCCGCGCCAGCGCGATCACGCACACAAAGCGTGCCCGCCGGTCCTCGGCCCCTCGAAGCCGCTCAAGCAGCAGCCGGTTGTTGGCCTCGTCGGTGCCCTCCGCCGAATACCGCGCCGAACGCACGCCCGGCGCCCCGCCCAGCGCCTCCACCTCAAGCCCCGAATCGTCCGCAAATAGAAATTCGTCGCAATACGCCGAATAATGCAGCGCTTTTTTTACCGCGTTCTGCTCAAAAGTCTCCCCGTCTTCCTCGCAGACAGGCAGATTTTTGATCCCTTCGAGCGGCTGAATTTCGATCCCCGGATGCCCCAGCGCCGCCGCCGCCATCCGGAATTCCCTCAGCTTTCCCGCATTGCCCGTCGCGCAGCGCAGCCTCATCTCGCCTCCAGCGCCTCCCGCTGGACGGCGAACAGCTCCCCGATCCCCTTCTTCGCCAGCGCGATCATCTCCCCCAGCCGCTCGTCGCCAAACGCCGTCTTCTCCGCCGTCGCCTGAAGTTCGATGAACTCGCCCTCCGACGTCATCACCACGTTCATGTCCACCTCGGCCTGCGAGTCCTCCTCGTAACACAGGTCGAGCCGCGCCTCGCCCTCGATGATCCCCACACTCGCCGCCGCCGCCAGACACCGCAGCGGATCCCGCGCAAACACCCCGTACGGCGCCATCTTCCGGAACGCCAGCCCCATCGCCACGCACCCGCCCGTCACCGACGCCGTCCGTGTTCCCCCGTCCGCCTGCAATACGTCGCAGTCGATGATCACCGTCCGCTCGCCCAGCGCCTCCATGTCCACAATCGCGCGCAGCGAGCGCCCGATCAGCCGCTGGATCTCCTGCGTCCGCCCGCTCGGCCGACCCTTGCTGATCTCCCGCGGCGTCCGCTGCGCCGTCGCACGTGGCAGCATCGCATACTCCGCCGTCACCCACCCCCGCCCGCTGTTGCGCAGCCACGGCGGCACGCCCTCTTCGATCGTCGCCGTGCACAGCACCCGCGTGTGCCCGATCTCGATCAGACAGCTCCCTTCCGCCGTCAGCAGATAATTCGGCTGAATGCGCACGGGGCGGAGTTCGTCGGCTCGCCGGTTGTCAGGTCTCATCGCGGTGGAATGCTCAGCTCGGTTTGGCGGAATAGATGAACGAGTAATACAGCAGCAGCGCCAGCAGCAGAAACGCCGTCACAAAAAGAATCAGGCACCCCACCGCCCCTGGGTTCTTTGGCCCCGGCGGCGCCTTCTTGCCGCGGGCTGGCTTGATCTTGGCCATCACGGGCTCCCTTCGGCCGCGCTCCGGCCTTCCCGGGACGCTCGCCCCGTCGCCGGCGCCGGCCCGGCTCTATGCCGTGGCCACCCGCTCCTGGTAGGTGCCCTCCGACGTGTTCACCCGGATCACGTCCCCTTCGTTCACAAACTGCGGCACCGTCACCACCAGCCCCGTCTCCAGCTTCGCCGGCTTGCCCACGTTCGACACCGACGCCCCCTTCAGCCCCGGCTCCGTCTCCACCACCTTCAGGTCCACCGTCGGCGGCAGCTCCACGCTGATCGGCTTGCCCTCGTAAAATTCCACCCGTACCTTGAGATTGGGCGTCAGATACTGCGTGCCTTCGCCGAGCTCGTCCTTCGTCAGATGAATCTGCTCGAACGTCTCGGTGTTCATGAAGTAGTAGTACTCGCCGTCATCGTACATGTATTCCATCTCCACTTCCTCAAGGACGGCCTTCTCCACGCGGTCTTCCGACGCAAACCGGTGCTCGATCATCGCCCCGGTCCGCAGGTTCCGCATCTTCGCCTGGACGAATCCGCGCAGGTTGCCCGGCGTACGGTGAAACGTGGAAAACACCGAGTGCAGCTCGCCGTTGAACTTGATCACCATCCCCGGGCGCAGTTGGGTCGCCTGGATCATGCAGGGTTATGCTCCTCTTTGTAGGCTGGAAACTATCAGTGTACCCGAAAATCTCTCCGCTTGCCTCCGCCCCGCATCTACTGTTGTGATCGTGTCCAGACTCGCCCTTTTGTTCTGTCTGCTTGCACCGCTCGCCGCTCCGGCTCAGGAAACTCCGCCGCCACCGCCCCAGGACTCTCCCCCGCAGGCCGGGCCGTCTCCGCAGTCCTCCGGCCTCAAAAACTGGGGCCGCTACTTCCGCACCGTCGAACGCGCCAACTACCGGCCCCCCACCGCGGCCGAACGCTGGGAAATCTACTGGCGCTCCACCTACGCCTCGCCCGGCGCCTTCTTCCGCGCCGCCGGCCCCGCCCTCGGTGATCATCTCAACCACAGGCCCGGCACCTGGCCCCAGGGCGCCGAAGGCTACGCCCGCCGCTTCGCCAACCGCTTCGCCCGCTTCACCCTCCAGGACTCCATCAGCCACGCCTCTTCCGCCGCCCTCGGCTATGAGACCCGCTACGTCCGCTGCGGCTGCCAGGGCTTCTTCCGCCGCTTCGGCCACGCCCTCGCCTGGAACTTCCTCACCCTCGACCGCCACGGCCACACCGTCGTCAACGCGCCCCGCGTCGGCGCCGCCTTCGCCGCCGAATTCATCGGCAACGCCTGGATGCCCCCGGGCTACCGCACCACCGCGGAAGCGGTGCGCGGCGTGGGCGTCCAGCTCGGCATCGGCGCCCTCTTCAACACCGTCCGCGAGTTCGCCCCCCGCCGCCGCCCGTAGCCCGCGCCGCCGGCTACTCCTTCACCCGCACCTCCACCGGAATCCCGTCCCGCACGCTCGCCGTCACCACGCAGAAATCCTCAAACAGCTCCAGACACCGCGCCGCCTTTTCCCGCTCGCCCGGCGGAAAATGCGGGTCAATTTCAACCTCGATCCCCGCAATCCGCAGCCGCCCCCGCTCGTTCCTCCCAAGCCGCACGTGCACTCTGGTCTCCATCGGCCCCAGCTCTGCCCGCGCCTTCCGCGTGCAGAACAGCAGGCTCGCGCTCAGACAGTTGCCCACCGCCGCCGCCAGCACCCGCGCCGCGTTCGGCGCCGCGTCCCGCCCCAGCGGCTCGGGCTCGTCCATCCGCAGCGGCGCGTAGTGCTCCTTGTCGAACCGAACCTCGAATTCATAGTTCTCTTTCTGCTTGACCTCGATCGTAAATTCGTGAACAATTTCCATCCCGTCCCCCTGAATTTTCCTCGGAAATTCCTCTCGCCTGCGCCCGCGCCGCCCGGCCGGCGCCGCGCGCCCGCACTCTCAGAAGATAACGCTTCGCCCCGCCCCGCCGCACGCCCCCCGCCCCGCCGGCGCCTCCGCCCCGCTTCAGACCCTCGCGGCGCCTTCACCGCCCCTCCCGATTTCTTTCTCCCGCGCATTCAGCCGCTTCGGCCCGCCCTGACCCGCCTCGCGCCCGCCCGCGTGTCTCGCTGGACCCGGAGGCTACACCCGTGAACACCAACGCTCCTTCTCCGAAACCGAAACGGCCGCTCACCGAAAAGGAGCTCGCCGCGCGCCGCGCCAACGCCCGCAAATCCACCGGCCCCCGCTCAGCCGAGGGAAAGGCGCGCTCCTCGAAAAACGCCGTCAAACACGGATTTTTCGCCCAAACCGCGCTCCTTTATTTCGAATCTCCCGACGAATTTGTCGCCCTCCGCGACTCCTATATCGCCGAATATCAGCCTCAGGGCCCCACCGAAATGCACTTCGTCATGGAAATGGCCAACGCCCAGTTCCGCCTCCGCCGCGTCCGCGGCATGGAGGCCGACCTCATCCAGCACCTCGTCACCCAGATCGACTCCTGGGGCTTCACCCCCGGCGAGCTCCAGGCCGAGGCCCTCCGCCGCCTCGCCGACAACTCCCACGTCCTCGCCCTCCTCCAGCGCTACGAGGTCATGTTCCGCCGCCAGTACGAGCGCGCCCTCCGCCTGCTCTGGGAACACCGCGACCGCCTCCGCCGCGACGCACGCCCCGATCCGCCTCAGCCCGCCTTGCGCCAGGACCAGCGCCCCCCTCGGCAGCCCTCAGCCCCCGAGGGCCGCGCCGCCCTGCTCGCCCTTCAGTCCCTGCTGGCCGCCCCCGCCCGCCTCGCCGAGCCCCCAATCTTGCAAAACGAACCGAAACCCGGCCCAAATCACTCGAAAGCGGCCACTTCCACCCCGCCACGCCGGCCAACCGAGGTAAGCTGACCCATGAAGCCATGGACACCGGCTCCCCTCAGCGCCTCGCCGTCGTTCTCATCGAAACGCGAAACCCGCTCAACATCGGCGCCGCCGCCCGCGCCATGAGCAACTTCGGCTTCTTCGACCTCCGCCTTGTCCGCCCCTACTCGGTCGCCTTTGAGGAAGCCGCCAGCGCTGTCGGCGCTTCAGCCGTCCTCAAAAACGCCCGCGTCTTCGATCGGCTCTCCGACGCCGTCGCCGATTGCTCCCTCATCGTCGGCGCCACCGGCCTCGGCCACCGCGTCTTCCACCACCCCCTCCTCCGCCTCGAGCGCGCCGGCCGCCTCCTCCGCCGCCATCTCCAGTCCGCCCGCGCCGCCCTCCTCTTCGGCAGCGAAAAATTCGGCCTCTCCAATGACGACATCTCCCACTGCCACTGGCTCCTCCACATCCCCACCCGCCCCGGCCATGACTCGATGAACCTCGGCCAGGCCGTCGCCGTCACCCTCTACGAGCTCAGCCGCTCCCCCGCCGCCGCCCGCCGCCTCCCGGAGGCCGCCTCCCGCGCCACCGAAGCCGAAATCGCCCGCCTCGCCGATCTCCTCGAGCAGGCACTCCGCCGCTCCGCCTACCCGGGCTTCGAACACGGCGACTCCGCAACCCTCAAGCTGCGCCACCTCCTCCACCGCCTCTCCCTCGGCTCCCGCGATGCCGCCATCCTCGCCGGCATGCTCCGCCAGATCCTCTGGAAACTCGGCCCCGCCGGCGGATGATATTCTGTCAATTGCCATGTCGAAGACGGAATTGCGATTCGAATTTCTCCGGCCTTTTCACGACTCCTGGGCCGAGCCCATCCAGCGCCTCCACGGCGTCTATGGCTTCTTCGCAATCCGCCTCGCCCCGGATCTCTCCGGCCTCACCGTCCTCTACGACGCCTCGCGCCTGACGCCCGACGACGTCGAACACCACCTGCACATGGCCGGCCTCCCCGTCCGCCGCCTCGTCCCGTCCGCCGTCCAGTCGTCATGAATTTCGCCCTCAGTTTCTTCGACTTCTCCGCCGGCCGGCACCCCGCCTGGCGCTTCGCCTTCGTCCTCTCCGTCGGCGCCGCCACCCTCGCCCTCATCGTCTGGATCGGCCTCCGCACCCTCCACCGCATCGCCCGGCGCACCAGCACCACCCTCGACGACGAACTCCTCCACGCCCTCCGCTGGCCCGCCCAGTGGACCGCCATCGCCATCGCCCTCCTCATCGCCATCAAGGACATCGAGGAACGCCACCTCTCCCGCTCCGCCGAACACCGCCTCACCGTCCTCGCCGCTGCTCTCATCATCCTGCCGCTCACCATCGGCGTCTCGCGCGCCTCCATCATCCTGCTTCGCTTCGCCCTATCCCGCAGCGCCTCCGGCTGGCACGTCACCACCCTCACTGCCGCCACCATCCGTATCCTCTGGGCCATCCCCGGCCTGCTCGTCATCCTCAACCTGCTCGATATCTCGCTCGCCCCCGCCCTCACCGCACTCGGCGTCGGCGGCATCGCCGTCAGCCTCGCCCTCAAGGACACGCTCGCCAACCTCTTCGCCGGCTTCTACATCTCCATGGCTGGCAACATCCACAAAGGCGACCTCATCAAGCTCGACTCCGGCCAGCAGGGCTTCGTCGAAGACGTCTCCTGGCGCATCACCACCCTCCGCACCCTCGACAACAACCTCGTCGTCATCCCCAACTCGAAGCTCAGCGAGGCGCTCGTCACCAATTACACTTACCCCTCACCCCAGATGGCCCTCCCCATCCCGCTCTCAGTCAGCTACAGCGAGGACATCGACCGCGTCGAACAGGCCGTCCTCGAAGAGGTCCACGCCGCCGCCGGCCTCGACGGCCTCCTGCTCGACCCCGCCCCCGTCGTCCGCTTCAACCCAGGCTTCGGCGACTCCTCCCTGAACCTCACCCTCGTCGTCCACATCTCGGAGTTCACCAAACAGTTCGCCGTCCAGGACCTTCTGCGCCGCCGCATCCTTGCCCGCTTCCGCCGCGACGGCATCAGCATCCCGTTTCCGACACGCACCCTCGACCTGCCGCCCGGTTCCCTCAAACGCGCCCTCGACCCCGCCGGCCCCGCGACCGCCTCCACAACGCCCCAACAGTCATGAGGCACGCAATCCAGCCCCTCGCCCGGCGTTTGACACCGCCCGCATCCGCTTCCTATACTGGAATTTCGCCCGCCCGCGGGGCGGCAACTCTTTCTGTGCCCGTCGGCCGCGCACCGGCGCCGGGCGTCGCATCTCCAGGATTCACTCATGCCGAAGAGAACGTTTCAGCCGAACAATCGCCGGCGCGCGAAAACCCATGGTTTCCGCGCCCGGATGAAGACCAAAAACGGGCGCGCCGTGCTGGCGCGGCGGCGGGCGCGTGGCCGATGGAAGCTCACCGTCAGTGACGAACGGGCCGTCCGCTACGCCAAACGCAAGTAGCTCCGGCGCCCGCGGCCGCGAGCGCTTCCCGCGGTCGAAACGTCTCACCCGGTCCTCCGAGTTCCGGCTGGTTTATGATCGAGGCACCCGCGTCGTGAGCCCTTACTTTGTCGCCTTCTGCTGGCGCAGCGGCAGCGGCGAGGCCCGTGTCGGCTTCACCGCTCCGCGCTCGCTCGGCAAGGCCGTCGTCCGAAACCGCATGCGCCGCCGCCTGCGCGAAACCGTCCGCCGCCGCCTCTGGCGCATCGCCCCCGGCTGGTGGATCGTCTTCAACCTCCGCAGGCCCTCCCTCGATGCGCCCCAGGCCGAACTCGACGCCGCCGTCGAAAGGGTGGTCTCACAATGCGCCTCCTGATCCTCGCTCTCATCGCCGCCTACCAGCGCTGGATCTCGCCGCTTCTCCCCCCCTCCTGCCGCTTCCATCCCACTTGCAGTGAATACACGCGGCAGGCCGTGGAACGTTACGGCGCTGCGCGCGGCCTGTGGATGGGTCTGAAACGGCTGGCCCGTTGCCAGCCCTTTTGCGCTGGCGGCCTCGATCCGGTGAAATAGGAGAACGGATGGGCGACGACAGGCAGAAAAAAGGACCGTTCGGCAGCGAGATGAGCATGGAGACGCGCCTCCTGCTCGCCTTCGCTCTCATGGGCCTGGTGCTGTTCGTCACGCAGTACTTCATCCCCACCGCCCCCCCTCCGGCCCCGCAGAAAAAGACCGCGGCCGCGCCCGCTCAGACCGCGCCCGCCGCGGAAAGTCCGGCGCCTCAATCCACGCCCCCGCCGCAGCCCGCCGCCGCTCGTTCAGGCCAGAGCAATGAGGCCGCGCCGGCCCGCCTTGTCGCCGAAAAGGACGAGTCGTACATCATCGAAACCGACGTCTACCGCATCGTCTTCTCCAACCGCGGCGCCGCCGTTCGCAGTTGGGTGCTCAAGCGCTACCGCGACAGCGAGGGCAACCCGGTCGAACTCGTCAACGCTGCCGCCGCGCCCAGGGCCGGCTGGCCATACTCGTATATCTTTCCCCGCCAAAAACCTGCCGTCGATCTCAACGCCGCCCTCTTCGTCGTCTCCCAGCCCTCCCCGCTCATCATCGAGTTCCGCTACAACGACGGCGCAACCACCGCTCTCAAGCGCTTCGAGTTCGAACAGAACTTCTACCGCGGCCGCCTGCTGAGCGAGGTCGCTCTCAATGGCCGCCCCATCGAACACCAGCTCGCCTGGCGCGGCGGCTTCGGCGACCGCACCGTCCACAACCCCGCCGGCGTCCAGAAGAGCGTCTATTACGACGCCGCCCGGCAGAAACTCGTCGAGGAAGGCGCGCACTCGCCCGAAAAGGGGCCGATCACCGTCTCCGGCGTCTTCCACTTCGCCGGCATTGAAGACACCTATTTCGCCGCCGTCGCCCTGCCCCGCAGCGAGTCCCCCCTCGAATTCACCGCCTGGAGCGACCTCGTCCCCCTCAAACCCGGCGGCGAGGAAAACGCCCACCCCGGCGTATCCCTCGGCGGCCGCGCCCGCAACGAATGGACCTTCTTCGTCGGCCCCAAGGACACCGACATCCTCCGCGCGACCGACCGCAAGCTCGAAACGATGATCGACTGGGGCTGGTTCTCGTTCATCGCCAAACCGCTCTTCCTCGCCCTGCACTGGATTCACGACCACTGGACCGGCAACTGGGGCTGGGCCATCGTCATCGCCACCGTCATCATCAACCTCCTCATGCTGCCGCTGCGCTTTTCCCAACTGAAAAGCTCGCAGAAAATGGCGCAAATCCAGCCGGAATTGCAGGCCATCCAGGCCAAATACAAAGGCCTTTCGATGAAAGACCCGAAGCGGCAGAAGATGAACGAGGAGATGATCGCCCTCTACCAGAAGCACGGTATCAACCCGATGGGCGGCTGCCTCCCGCTGCTGCTTCAGATGCCCTTCTTCATCGCATTCTTCAAGGTGCTCTCCGTCGCCATCGAGTTGCGCGGCGCCCAGTGGCTCTGGGTCGCCGACCTCTCGCAGCCGGAGGCTTCCCCCATACGGCTCCTTCCCATCGGCATGCTCGTCACACAGGTCATCCTCCAGAAAATGACCCCCATGACCAGCCCCGACCCCTCACAGCAGCGCATGATGATGGTGCTGATGCCGGTGATGCTCACCGTGCTGTTCTACAGCGCGTCGAGCGGCCTGGTGTTATACTGGCTCACTGGCAACGTCGTCGGCATCGTCCAGCAGTATTTCTTCAACCGGATGGCGGCAAAGCCCGCGCCGGCGGCCGCGCCGGCGCCTCGAAAAAAGTGACCAGTCAAGGATCAGCCTGATGAGCGAGCGCCAATATACCGTGGAGACGGTCGGCGACCGGATCGCCGACTTCCTGGACGCCGTGCTGGACGCCATGGATCTCGACGTCGAATACGAGATCCTCGATGGCGAGGAGGCGGGCGCCTACTTCGAAAAGCCCTCCCTCGTGGTCAAGTTCAGCGGCCCCGATCTCCACTACCTCACCAACAACAAGGCAGAGGTCCTGCTCGCCCTCGAGCAGCTCACCCAGGAAGTGCTGCGCATGGAGCCCAACGAGCACGCCCTCATCTGCTTCGACGCCAACGACACCCGGCTCCTGCGCCAGGAAGAGCTGCGGCTGAGCGCGCTCACGGCCGCCGAAAAGGTCCGCGCCACCCGCCAGCCCTTCCGCTTCAGCCCGATGAACAGCCGCGAGCGCCGCCTCATCCATCTCGCCCTGCGCGACATGACCGATCTGCGCAGCGAGAGTTCCGGCAGCGGGCCGTACCGCCACGTGGTCGTCTATCCCGCCGGCATGCCCTCGCTGCCCGAGCCGCCCATGCCGCCGCCGCACGCGCGAGTCTCGCGCGGCGGGCCGCGCGGCGCCGGCTTGCGCACTCAGGGCCGCGGCGCCGACCACGGCCGGCGCGACAGCGGCCGCCCCGGCCCGGGCGGCAAAAGCGGATCCCGTCGGCGCGGCCGCAGCGGCCCGCGCAAACGCCATTGAGTTCGCACGCGCTCCGCGCCGCGCAGTGCTCGAAGCGCCGTCCGCAGTGAACACCCGCGACACCATCGTCGCCGTCGCCACCCCCGCCTGGAGCGGGCGGCCTCGGCATCGTACGGATCTCCGGCCCCGAGGCGCGCACCGTCGCCGACGCCATCCTCCGCTTCCGCCAGGATCACGAGTGGAAACCGTGGCGGCTGGCCCAGGCGCACCTCGTCGACGAAGACGGCTCGGTGGTCGACGAGGTCCTCGTCGCCTTCTTTGCCGCGCCCCGCAGCTACACCGCCGAAGACGTCGTGGAAATCTCCTGCCACGGCTCGCCCGTCGTCCTGCGCCATTGCGTGGCCCGCGCCCTCCGCGCGGGCGCTCGCGCCGCCGAACCCGGCGAATTCACCCTGCGCGCCTTCCTGAATGGCCGCATCGACCTGCCCCAGGCCGAGGCCGTGCGCGACCTCATCCACTCGACGACGCTCTATCAGGCCCGCGTCGCCGCACAGCAGCTCGAAGGCTCGGTCTCGCGCGCCGTCCGGCCGGTCAAGGACCGCCTCGTCGGGTTGATCACGCTGCTCGAAGCCGGCATCGACTTCGCCGACGATGACGTGCCCGTCGCGCCGGCCGGTGAAATCGACGCGCACCTCGCCGACATCCTCGCCGGCCTCGCCCGCCTTCTCGCCACCTATGGCTGGGGCAGGTTCGTCCACGATGGACTCACACTGGCCATCGTCGGCCGCCCGAACGTCGGCAAAAGCAGTCTGTTTAACGCCCTGCTCGGCGCCGACCGCGCCATCGTCACCGACATCCCCGGCACGACGCGGGACACCGTATCCGAATCGTTCTCCCTCGAGGGCGTCCCCGTGCGCCTGGTCGATACCGCCGGCATCCGGGAAAGCGACGACCTCGTCGAACGGCTTGGCATCGAACGGACCGAACGCGCAATGGCCGACGCCGACCTCACGCTCGTTGTTCTTGACGCCGCCGAGCCCCTCACCGACGCCGACCGCGAAATCCTCGAGCGCACGTCCCGGCAGGGCTGGCGCGTGGTCGTGGCGAACAAGAGCGACCTGCCGCGGCGGCTCGAACCAGGCGTCGAAGAAATCGCCATCTCGGCGCGGACCGGCGCGGGCATCGAGCAACTCAAGCGGCTCCTCATCCAACGGATCGCGCCCGACGGAATCGCCGCGCCACAGTCCGGCCTCATCACCAGCGCACGCCACGAAGCGCTGTTACGCGAGGCGCGCGAGGCCGCCGAAAAGGCCCGCGCCGCCAATGCCGCCGGCCTGCCCCACGAGCTGCTCCTGCTGGACTGCTACGCCGCGCTCCAGCCCCTCGATGCCCTGACCGGCGCCACGACCGCTGACGACATTCTCAACCGGATCTTTTCCACTTTCTGCATCGGCAAGTGAACCGGCGGCGTCTCAGCGCGCTGCCGCGGCGTCCTGCTGCGAGCCTTTCCGGTAAACCTGTTCGTGCCCCGGTCGGACAGGGTCGAAAGCCGCCTTGGTCATGCCGGACATTTGCCCCCGCTCCGCGCGGAGCGTCTGCGCCCAGCAGGACTCAGTATGCGGCGCAAGGTCCGCTCTTGCCCGCCGCTTCTCTGATCACCGCCGTCTCGCCGAACGACGGCGGCAAGGCGCAACATCCTGCTGTCGCCTTTCGGGTCGGTCCACCCCCGGCTCCGCTCGTCTGTGCCGCCTGGCCGCGCTCGTCCGCGCCGCGCCCGCTCCTCTTGCTTCGGCCGGGCGCGAGCCGCTATAATGCCAATTGAAAACACCAGCGTGCGCCCGTAGCTCAGCTGGATAGAGCGACTGGCTACGAACCAGTAGGTCGGGTGTTCGAATCACTCCGGGCGCACCATTTTCTTTTGCGGCTCTACGCTAAATCCGGGGGCAGGAACGGGGCGTCTACGCCAAGTCCGGGGGCGGAACGCAATCCCTCTTCAGTGAACCACACTCGATTTTGACTCGCATCCGGTAGTTTTCGAAGTTTCGGAAGCCGAAGGCTTGACGGTTGATGAGCTCCATGACAGTGTGGAAGCCTTCCGTGATGGCGTTGTTGCGGGTGAAGCGCCACATGGCGGCGATTTCTTCGCGCCAGGCAAACAAGGTTTGGCCGAGCTGGACGAGCTGGGGCAGGCCGGCATCGCGGAGCTGGCTGACGGCCTTGAGGAAGCGGCAGGCGAGGCGGCGGCACTGGGCGCGGGTTTGGTGCTTGCGAAGCAGCAGGTGGCAGAGGCGTTGCTTGAAGCGGTAGATGAGTTGGAGGGGGGATGCTGGGCCAAGTACTGCTCCAGGCGCTCGCGCTGGGGCGGGCTGAGGCGGTGTGAGTGGCGGCGCATCAAGCTGAGGAGGCCGCGATTGCGGCTGGCGGGCGGATCCAGCTCGCGCCAGCAGGCGAGGAAGGGGTGATGGACCAGGCGGATGACGTGGAAGCGGTCGGCGACGATGCGGGCGTTGGGGAAGTGCTTCCGCACCAGGGCGCGGTAATGGGAGGCCAGGTCGATGCAGGCGAGCTCGACCTCGGCCTTGCCCTCCAGGCGTTGGAAATAGGCGTCGAGGCTGGCCTCCGAGCGGCCGAGCACGACGTCGAAGACCTTGTGGCGGCCCAGGTGGCACAGCGTGGTGGCGTAGCCGTGGCGGCGCGTGAAGAAGTGCTCGTCCAGGCCGAGGTATTTCGGACAGCGAACCGACTGCCATTGGGCCGCCTGCCGCCGGAGCCCGTGCTGGAAGTAGCGCTGGACGGTGGCTGCGCCGATGCCCTCCCGCCGCGCCAGCCGGCTGCGGTTGATGCCGTCCAGATGCTGCTGGAAGATGGCCCGGCGGAAGGCTTCGCTGGCCCGCTGCCAAGGCAGGATGCCGGGCAGCGGCTGGCGGAAATGCCGCCCGCAGGCCAGACACTGCGCCTTGGGCGCCTCCACCTCCAGCCGACAATGGCGCTGGGCCCAATCCTGAAGCCGCACCAAGCGTCGCACTCGTCCCTTGCTGCGCAGCCTCGTTCCGCCGCAATGCGGACACCCACGCGGGCCTACATAGCGAACGCGAATCCTCACGCCGTCCGGCCCTCGTTCGATCGCGATAACCTGATAGCCGGGCAGGCCTGGCAAGATCTCAGAGCGGGTCAAAACAATACCTCCCAAGTTTGTTTTGCCAGCCTGGATCCCGCGCCTGCCCCCATTTTTGATCAAGAGCCGCCCGTTAACACCTCTCTCCGTCCGTAACCCCGCAACTTGCCGTGTTTTCGTGGCTTCCGCGTTTCTGGTTTCCGCCCCGTGTCCGGCTTGCCGCGCCGATCTGTGGGCCCGCAACGTTCACCGGAGGCCGTTTCTCCCCGTCTCTGGGCACAACCAGGAATTGGTTAACAGCATCCCAAGGATTGTCCCACCCCAGGCCGGACGTTCCGAAACGGAGCCGAGAATATGGTCAACGGACGCGGCAACATGCCGCGTCGATCCTAATCCACCAGACGCCGGTTCGACCGCAAAGCGGAGATCGTCGTGGGTGGTCACTTTTACTTCGCGCAGCTTGCCTGCGGGCTGCGCGGGCAAGGAGACCGCTCATGCGCGATCGCGACGCCGCGCTTGATCAAGCCATCCGCGAGGTCGCCGCCATCCTCGGCGCTGCACTCGTCCGGCTGTTATTCCCCGCGCCTGTTGACTTCCCGGAGACGGAGAGCCCTCATGTGACTGCTCCCTTAACGCCATGAGAACCGAGACCGAAATCCGAGAGGAGATCGAGGGCCTCCGCAACCTGACCACGGCGCAGCTCAAGGAGAAGTACCGCGAGGTCTTCGGCGAGGACTCCCGATCCAATCACAAGCAGTTCCTGTTCCGCCGCATCGCCTGGCGCATCCAGGCGAACGCCTGGGGCGGCCTCTCCGAACGCGCCCGCCGGCGTGCGCTCGAAATCGCCAACGATGCTGATCTCCGTATCCGGGCGCCCAGGAACTTCCTGCGGGCACCGGTTGACGACGGCCGGACCACGGAGACGCGGCTAAAGCCGTCGCTCGATCCGCGGTTGCCGTTGCCGGGCACGCCGCTCATCCGCCGCTATCAGGGCAAGGACATCGTCGTCCACGTCCGGCCCGATGGCGGGTTCGAATGCAACGGCAGGATCTACACGTCCCTGAGCCGCGCCGTGACGGAGGCCACGGGCACGCGCTGGAATGGCTTTGCGTTTTTCAACCTTGGCCACCGGCCCGGAGTGAAGCATGGCGAACGGGAATAACGGCAACGGCGCGCCGAAGCCGGTCCGCTGCGCCATCTACACGCGCAAGTCCACCGATGAGGGATTGAACCAGGACTTCAACTCCCTCGACGCGCAACGCGACGCCGGCGAGGCCTACATCCGCAGCCAGGCCGGCGAGGGTTGGATCCTGCTGCCGGACCAATACGACGACGGCGGCTACACCGGCGCCAACATGGACCGCCCGGCGCTGCGCCGCCTGCTGGCGGACATCCAGGCCAAGAAGGTCGATTGCGTCGTGGTCTACAAGGTGGACCGGCTCAGCCGCTCCATCCGTGACTTCGGCCGGATCATGGAGATCCTGGAGAAGCACGGCGCGACGTTCGTATCGGTCACGCAGCAGTTCAACACCACGACCTCCCTCGGCCGCCTCACGCTGAACATTCTGCTTTCCTTCGCGCAATTCGAACGGGAGATCATCTCCGAGCGCACCCGCGACAAGCAGGTCATGGCGCGCAAGCGCGGCAAATGGACCGGCGGCCACGTCCCGCTGGGGTACGACCTGGAGGACAGCAACCTGGTTATCAACGAAGAGGAGGCCGCCCGTGTGCGCCAGATCTTCGAGTGGTACCTGGAAGGTCACTCCGTCCATGGCATCGTGGCGAAATGCGAGGGCCTCGGCTGGCGCAACAAGCAGTGGTCAACCAAGGAGAGCAAGACTTTCGGCGGCCATCCCTTGCGGAAGTGCCACATCTACACGATGCTGGCGAATCCGCTGTACGCCGGGCGCATCCGCGCCGCCGACGAGATCGTAGCCGCGGCCCACCCCCGGATCGTTGACGACAACACCTTCGACCTGGTCCGGCAGAAGCTGAAGGAGAACACGCGGAACCCCGGCGGCGCACATGGGCCAAGAGTGGAGGCCCTGCTGCGCGGCCTGCTCTACTGTGCGGCCTGCGGATCGCCGATGTCGCCGAGCTACTCGTCGAGCAAGAACCGGCGGTACCGATACTACGTCTGCCTTCGCGCCATGCAGCGCAACGGCGACGGGTGCACAACGCGCGCCGTGTCCGCGCCGGTGGTCGAAGAGGCTGTCATTGAAAGTGTCCGGCGGTTCGCCGCTCAACCCGAGGTCGTCGAAGCGATCGCCCGAGCGGCGCGCCAGCGGTTAAGCGAGGAACTGGGCCGGCACCGCGAGGAGTTGAAGGCCCTCAATGTCCGCGTCCGGAACGCGAAGTCCCAACTCGCGCGCGCGAAGAACCTGGGCGCCGGCAGGGAGGCCACGCTCCGCGAAATCGTCTCGGCGGGAGAGGCCAGAGCGGAAGAACTGCGCCGCACCGTGGAGCGCGGTGATCGGCTGAGGTTCGATGACGAAATGGTGCGCCAGCGCATGGCGATGTTTGACGAGGTCTGGAGAACCATGACGATCCAGCAGCAGGCGGCGCTGCTGCGCCAATTGATCGAGCGGGTCGGCTACGACGCCCGCGGCGACAAGGTCAAGGTCACCTACCACTCGAACGGCATCCGGGAGTTCTGCAAAGGAGGGACACAGTGAAGGACCGCTGCGAAGACGAGATCCCGCTCAAGTGGCGGGCGCGGCAGGCGGCGGGCAAGCCGAAGAAAACTGCGGCTCCGGCGCCGCCGCGCATTCTCCGGATCACCCGCCTGATGGCGCTGGCCATCAAGTTCCAGGACATGATCGACCGTGGCGAGGTGAAGGACTACGCCGATCTCGCCCGGCTGGGCTTCGTCACAAGGGCACGGGTGACGCAGATCATGAACCTCACGCTGCTGGCGCCGGACATCCAAGAGACCATCTTGTCCCCCGATGGATCCGTAGACAACAACCGCGTGCGAGAAAGATGTGTGAGGCAGAATGGTTCCCTGGTCGACTGGCAGCGTCAGCGAGATCGTTGGAAAAGCGGAGAGGCCCTCTGCCGACGCAGAACCCGCGCGAAGTCTAGCACTGACGTCGCATCCACATCGACCAGTTGATTTCGTGCGACGGCTTCGACGTCTCAACAATCGGCACGTCGAGGTGATCCTTCGAGGGCTCGAGAAACGCGTGACTCAGAAAAGCCGTCCGGTCATCTCCCGCTAAGTACAGCTCAATCCATGGCCGGCAGTAGGCGATCAGATTCAATGCCCTCGAGGTTACACGATGCTGAGAGCATACTGCCTCTGACCCGGCACGGACAGTAGATACCACCTCCTCGGTTTGCCTGCGGCCTGGATCAGCGCCCTTAAGATCGTGCGGGCTTGAACGTTCTTGAATCGTTGTCCGATTGTGGGTTGATCTCCTTGGTAGAACGGGTTGTGTCCGATGAGAATCCTATATCCGGAACTCCTCTCAACCGCCCGAACCAGGTCGTTGAAAAAGGGCCACGATGGCCGCCCGCCGCCATCGACTGTCACGAGGGCATCGAGAGGACTTTGGACCAGTTCGAGAACTCCTCGTTCGTTGTAATGCGCTGTGGGCACAATATGGAAATAGCCACCAACCTGCACTACTTCGTAGCACCCAGGAAAGCCCGCCCTATGATGCGCCTCGATGGCGGCCTTCAGGACTGGCATCGGGTCCTCGGGAGGCCTTCCGGCCTGGCGAAGACGATAGGAGAACTCCAGCCTGCCTCCTCGGGGATTGTAGGCTCGGATCCCCACGCTGGGGTTGACGGTCACATCTATCATGTCTCCCGAGTACATGACGGGCGCTTCCTCGAAGGTGATGAGCCAGCCGTATTCCTGAACGAACGTGTAGACAACTGATTCGAGCGGTCGAGGATAGTCCACCGAGAATGTCGCAATAAGCCCGGAGACGTCAATGGTACCCGCAGGCGACGTGCGATCTGCACGAACACGACTGCATCCAACCGCCATGGCTACGGGGGCGAGAAGAAAACGCCGGCGATTCGGGAGATGTTCCAACTCCATAATCCTCTCTGTGAACCCAGTCATTGAATGATGAGCGGCCTACCTACGAGCACTCCGTCTCGTTCGCTCGATGCCCCTGTAGCCGAAATGACACCACGGAGCAGAACAAAGTTCCTATAGACCGAAGGAGACGAATTGCCTCCGCAGGACGTGTTCCGGCTCAGCCTGAAATGGAATTCGAGCGTTTCCCGTTAGTGAGTATGCGGCCCTTCGGGCGGGGATTTTCAAGGCATGGGGGTCTACCGATCCGATGTGGTTTTGGGAAGAGCGCGAAAGACGGCTTCCGCGCTCGCCTCGATCGTCTCGATGAGCCCGCCAGGCTATCCCTCGGCAGGGTTGCGTCCCCGCAGAGCCCGCTTCCGTTTCACCTGGCAGAGCCATTGTAACTTGTCTCCTCATGCCGCCTGTTGCCGGCCCAGTTGCCGCTGCCGCCGCGCCTCCTCCAACTTGCGGTCGCGCGCCTCGTGGATCTCTGTCTGGCGGCCGGCCAGCATGTCGGCCGGCGTCACAAAACCAATCGCGCTGTGGAGGCGCACCGTGTTGTAGTGATCCACGTACTGCTGAATCAGCCAGCGCGCATCCTCCGGCGTCAGCGGCGTGCCGGGCTGGATGCACCCGCTTTTCAGCGATTTCTGCCAGCGCTCGATTTTTCCGTTCGATTGCGGATAGTAGGGCGACGTGCGCACGGGCGTCATGCCCGCAAGGCGAATGAACTCTTTGAAGTCCCGCGCGATGAACCGCGGCCCGTTGTCGGAGATGATCCGCGGCTTGGTGGCCGGCTACCGCTCCCGCGCCGCTTCGAGGATGATCTCGATGTCGCCCTCGGTCATGGCCGGCCGCAGGTCCCAATGCACAATGAACCGGCTGAAGCCGTCCAGCACCGAGCAGAGGTAATAGAACGTCCCCGCAATGTTGATATAGGAAACATCGATGTGCCAGTGCTGGTGCGGCGCGGGCGGTTGCTCGAACCCGGTCCCTTTCTTCGACGGTTTGCCGTTCCACTTCCGCAGCAGTCCCGCTTGGCTCAACACCCGCCATACACTCGATGGACTCACCGCCACGATATCCGCGTCCAGCATCATGAACGCCAGCCTCCGGTAGCCTTCCAGCGGATTCTTCAGATGGAACCCAATGATGGCCTGCTTCTCCCAGTCCTCCAACCTGAAGTCCCGGGGAACCCAACCGTTGTGCTCGTTGGCCCGGCCGTAGCGCTCCCGCCAGCAATAGAACTTGCTGGCCGTCACCCCGAGCCACCCAATAAACTGTCCGGCGCCGATCTCGCTGGCCTCGGACCAGCGCCGGACAAAGTCCACGATCTGGTCCCGCACGTCGTGCGGCACCCAGACCCCGGTCAGAGTTCCCCAAGACTTTTTTTACCGCCCCCGATTTCCTGGACAGTTTTTTGAATTATTGTCGTGCGGCGGGCTCGAGGGCAAGCAGGGCCTGATGAGCCTGCCGCGGGGATTGGAAGTGGAGGCGTTCGACCAGCCACTGCTCGTCGTAGCGGTGGCGGAATTGTTCGAGGGCTTCGGCCAGTTCTTCCAGGGTCTCGAAATGCCGCACCCAGAGAAGCTGCTCCTTGAGAGTGCGGAAGAAGTGTTCGATCGAGCCGTTGCCTTCGGGCTCGCGGACAAGAGCGGGTGAGGACTCCATGCCGAGAAAGCGGATCTCACGCTGAAAGTCGTCACTCATAAATTGGGAGCCGTGGTCATGAGGCAGCTTGACGCCGGCAGCGATGCCTTCCGAGAAGCCGCCGAACTGTTCACGCACGGCCTGGCCCACCGGCTCCAGCACCTCAAACCGCGTGCCGCGTTTGGCCACGTGGATGCCGAGGCAGCAGGTCGAGCCGTGGTCGATCATGGCGAAGATGGGCACCTACCCGTCCCGGAGAGTGAAGGCGGCCGTGGCGTCAATGCCCCACACCTCGCTTGGGCCGTTCGGCGAGGATGGTTCCTTCGTGCCGTTTGGGCTCGACAGGCTGCGGCTGGCGGCCGGATGCGAAGATGGGCATCGTTGGCGATCTCGAGTGCACGCCGGCGGGCGCGCTCGGACAGGCCGCCCCACGCGTTGGCTTGAATGCGCCAGGCTATGCGTCGGAACAGAAACTGCTTGTGATTGGATCGGGACTCCTCGCCGAAGACCTCGCGGTACTTTTCCTTGAGTTGGGCCGTGGTCAGGCTACGGAGCGCCTCGATCTCCTCTCGGACTTGGGTTTCTGTCTTCATGGCGTCAACCACCAGTGACATGAGGGCTCTCTGTCTCCGCGAAGTCAACTTGCCGGACGGCGGGATTAGGAAAGAGCAGGCGGACGAGTGCATCGCCGAGGATGGCGGCGACCTCGCGGATGGCTTGATCGAGCGCGGCGTCGCGATCGCGCATGAGCGGTCTCCTTGCCCGCGCAGCCCGCAGGCAAGCTGCGCGAAGTAAAAGTGACCACCCACGACGATCTCCGCTTTGCGGTCGAACCGGCGTCTGGTGGATTAGGATCGACGCGGCATGTTGCCGCGTCCGTTAACTATATTCGCGGCCCGGTTTCGGAACGTCCGGCCTGGGGTGGGACAACCCCCGCGATAGTGTTAACCGATTCCTGGTTGAGCCCGGAGACGGGGAGAAAACGGCCTCTGGCAAACGTTGCGGGCGCGCAGATCGGCGCGGCAAGCCGGACGCGGGGCGCAAACCAGAGACGCGGAAGTCGTGAAAACACGCCCAATTGCGCGGTTGCGGAAGGAGAGGAGCGTTAACGAGCGGGCGGGGACGTTCGCGGGAAAAAGTATTGGCTCGCCAAGTCAAACAAAGGGGATTCCGGGGCGGAGAGAGTTGCTGTAAGTGATTGACGAGCAGTGGCCTGCTCAACCTGCCGGTGCATTCCTGACAGCCATATTCCTCCGGTCGTCGCTCGATCCGATTTCGGACCCGCACTGAAACGTGGGTTGTCGCCTGGCGCTTTGCGCTGAAACCGGCGGACAACAACTGATGCCCTTGACACTCGGACAGAGCTGTCCGAGACTGGTGTGGTCAACGGTGCGGAGTTCGAGCGGAAGGTCCGGAGGCTGGCGCGGCGCAGGAAGATCCCGTGCCGCTACGTGGCCAGCAAGGGAAAAGGCAGCCATGGCCGCCTTTACTTCGGCGACGAATTCACCACCCTGAAGGATCGGAAGAAGGAGATTGGCCGTGACCTGCTGGCCAGGATGTGTGCGGATTCGAAAATCGACCCGCGTGAGCTGTAGGGGACAAACCGATGTCCATGCTCAGTTATCCCACGAAGTTCACCACCGGCAAAGACGGCCGCATCCTGGTCGAGTTCGTCGATCTGCCCCGTGTGGCTACAGACGGCAAAGATGAGCGCGAGGCCATGGAAGAGGCCATGGATGCCCTCGGTTCCGATCTCTCCATCCGCCTGTCCCGCCGGGAGGAAATCCCAACGCCCTCGCCGGCCAAGCGTGGCCAGCGCCAGGTGCCCGTGCCGCTCTGGTTGGCGCCGAAGCTCGCGCTCTACCTGGCGATGCGTGATCAGCGCATCAGTAACTCCGAGATGGCGCGCCGCCTGGGCGTTCACGAGCGCGTCATTCGCCGCATGCTCGACCCGAGGCACGCCACGAGGCCCGTAAAGATCTAGGCCGCCCTTGCCGTGCTTGGAAAGCAGATGTCCGTCGAAGTGCGCGACGCTGCCTGAAGCGGCCCGGGCCTCAGCCACCGATCGTCGCAGGCCTCCTTGCCACGGCGCACTTCATGTCTGTCGATCGCCAGCCCGGTGCGCCCTCACCCAGTTCAGCCACAGAACCATGTCGCGCACCGTTTGCAGCGGTGTCGGCCACCGACGCAAGACCGACTCGGGAGGAAGTTCCAGCCCAAGTTGCTGACAAATCTGTAGCGCGGCATCATCAATCTCGTCATGCGACGCCGCATACACCTCTTCAAGCGAATCGTCCGGGCTGACTCGATACGACCCTAGTACAGAGTACCTGCGAAAGTAGTCATACACGGCTCCAGACACTGGCTCTGGAATGTCAAGCCGCCGAAACTCAGCAACGAATTCCTCGCGCGTCCATCCCTTCTTTCGTTGCTTGAGTTTCAATTGGTAGTAGACCGCTCCGCCGATCAAGAAGAGCACGATCGCTCCTGCGATGCAGGCCATCCCGGTTCCCCAGAGCCACATTTGACGCGGTCCTCAGTGCCAGACGCAGTAACCGGCATGGGCTGCGCTCAGCCCCATCCCGGCAATGCCTGCGAAAGGGGCATACCGGCCAAGAACCGCCCCGAGACTCTTCGTGACGGCAAATCGGAAGGGAACGCCGGTGCCCGGACCACCCACCGGAGTGGGGACAGCGACTGGAAGGTTCAGGTTCAACCCGCGCAATGCCCCCGAGATTGGTGAAGTCCCGAGTGACGATCCTGGTGTCACAAACGGCTTGGAACCAGGAACAGGTTCACCGCCGCGAAACAGAGCGTAACCGACTCCAAACTCGACAGGAACGCCGAGGCAGTTTAGTCGTTCGGTCGTTTGAAGATAAGCCACCGTGAGAATCTTTCTGGCATTGTCCGGAAGCGACCGCTCGTCTTTTGGCTTGCTCCTCTCCTGGTTTCGACGCCATGCCTCCAACTGCATGCGCAGCATCTCGGCGTTCCCTTCAGCGGCTGGATCTCGCTCTTTCGGTGCCTTCTCCGTCACCGTAACGCTCGTCCCTCCCGGCGCTATGCACGGACCCTCGTCGCTATCGTGGTACTTGCCGTCGGCCCCCTTCTTGCACCGACCTGTGGGATCGGTGAAGATCAGCGGGTTGTTCCGAACGTAACTGAAGAGGTTCCACGACTGCGGCTCGAGAGGATTTTGATCGACCAGTGGCTCATCCGAACCTGTAAACCTCCCCTGCACCCCCGAGAAATATCTCGCCCCGAAGTAATCGAGGCCGGTCTCCCCATCCCGTTCTTTGCCGGTAAACTTCACCCTCGGCTCGTTGGCATTTGCGTAGCACGACCCGCGCCCGCCCATGCCCTGTGTCATCTGCTCGCCGAAGGGCAGGTAATCCAGGCACCGCCGCTCGGCGCCGCTCGAACTCGTGATGAGCCGCGTCGAGCCCAGGTGATCGGCGGTGAGGTACTCCGTCCCGACAGGCTCCGCCGTGCCGCCGTACTCCGCCGCCAGCCGCCCGAAGGCGTCATAGACGAAGATCACCGTCGAGCCGCCGGTGGTTTTCTTCACCCGCCGCCCTTCGCCGTCATAGACGTAGTTCGTCGTCACGCCGTTCAGCATGCTCGACACCAGCCGGTTTTCGGCGTCGTAGACGAACGTGAAGCCCCCGATCGCCGTCTGATTGCCGGCCGCGTCGTAGCCGATGCCGAGCCCCGTGTTCACCATCCGGTTGTTCCCATCAAACCACGACGGCGAGACCGGCGTGAAGCTGCCCGGCGCCCAGCCGGCTCCCGTAGACCACGACGGCACACAGATGCTGCCACTTTCAATCCCCGCGGCAGGCTCACCAGGCCCTGCTTGCCCTCGAAACTGCCGCATGACCTTAATTCAAGAACTGTCCAAGAAATCGGGAGCGGTACACACGGGAGACGCTTACCTTTACGACACCTGAAAATGTCAGGAGCGCTAGTGCCGCCCGCGGCACGAGATTCACGTTAAGATCTCCCTGACTGCTACCGCAGCCGCCGCCGTCAGATCACCGAAGGTACCGCATGCCTGGGATATTTCCGCCAACGCTGCCCAGAAATCTGGCTCACTCCAGTCATCAGGGCGACCGCAGGCAAGATTCACCAGACGGCTCGTAGTGCGGTGCATGATCTCATTGATTCCACGGAGTCGCGCGGGGTCAGAGACGCCGACAGTGGTCGGTTCGTACGTGTCTCTTGCCAAGATGGTCAGCTCGTGAAGAAATCGAGCAAGAGCCGCCATCTTCTCTCTGGTCTCGATTTCTCGAAATCGCTCGGCGATCGTCCCCAAGTCGAAGTGCCCACAGTCGTTCATGGGACTACCTCTCGCGGAAGTGCATTCACGTCCACGCCCCTCTCCATCAACACCGTAAGCCGGTGGTTTCCGTTCATCACGCGACCGTCGGGTTTGACGCGAAGTGCTTCCGGCAAGCCTGGCCGAAGGGATTCGATCAGTTCCTGAGTAGACTTCTTTCGTAGTCCGTCAAGAATTGTTTTGCTTAGCGTCGCCGGACTGTGGATGAGTTTTAGCGGTGCTTGCGCACCTCCCGGTCCGATGATTGCCGTCCCAACTGTCACAACAGCGGCAGCGAGCTGGCCCACAAACTCCCTCGTAACTGGGATCGGCTCCATGTAGGATGGCCGGACGCCCATTGCGTTAGTAAGCGGCGTAAAGTATGAGTTGGCGGCAGAGTCCAGCGCGAAGAGCAGGTTCAAGGCAAACGCAACAACTTGGTTGCCGCCCTTCGCAGAGACCGTCACATCTGGCTTCTTATTCTTCTCAGCGTCCAGAACCGCCTGGCACATCTTCCCTTGGCCGTCGTCGCCCACTGTCCCATTGTCAAGAGTCACGCACTTACGCCCAGTCGGATCAATGAACCGCAGGGGATTGTTCCGGACATGACTGTAAAGATTCCAACTTTGAGGCTCTGTCTCCCACTGGTCAGCCAAAGGAACATCCGGGCTGGTAAACCTCCCCTGCGCCCCCGAGAAGTACCTGGCCCCGAAGTAATCGAGGCCGGTGTCGGCATCCCGCTCCTTGCCGGTAAACTTCACCCTCGGCTCGTTGGCGCTCGCGTAGCACGACCCGCGCCCGCCCATGCCCTGCGTCATCGGCTCGCCGAAGGGCAGGTAATCCAGGCACCGCCGCTCGGCGCCGCTCGAACTCGTGATGAGCCGCGTCGAGCCCAGGTGATCGGCGGTGAGATACTCCGTCCCGACAGCTTCCGCCGTGCCGCCGTACTCCGCCGCCAGCCGCCCGAAGGCGTCATAGACGAAGATCACCGTCGAGCCGCCGGTGGTTTTCTTCACCCGCCGCCCTTCGCCGTCGTAGACGTAGGTCGTCGTAACGCCGTTCAGCGTGCTCGACACGAGCCGGTTCTCGGCGTCGTAGACGAACGCGAATCCCCCGATCGCCGTCTGATTGCCGGCTGCGTCGTAGCCGATGCCGAGCCCCGTGTTCACCATCCGGTTGTTCCCATCAAACCACGACGGCGAGGCCGGCGTGAAGCTCCCCGGCGCCCAGCCGGCGCCCGTAGACCACGACGGCACGTACAGATTGCCGGGTTCCTTGTACGCGAATTCCCGGAAATCGGTTCCTTCCTGCACCTTCTGAATGCGATTGTAGGCGTCGTAGGTGTACGTCTGCGTGGCCGAAAACCCCGGCCGCGTGATCGTCTGGCTCAAAACATTTCCGTTGTTGTTTGTCGTGCCGTAGCCGAAGCCGAGCGCGAGCAGGTCGCCGGCGCCTTGCGTGGAACCCAGCTTGATCGAGATGATCTGCTTGCGCTCGTTGTAGTCCCGGTCCTCCCACCGCCCGTTGCCCAGCAGCGCGCGGTCGAGACCTCCGCCGGAGTCATAGCTCGCCTGGGAGACATAGGCGCGCGCGCTTTCTCCCGCCTTGACGCCGGTGACCGACTTCACCCGCCCGGCCCGGTCATAACAACTCGTCACCGTCCGGCCTGGGGTGGGACAACCCCCGCGATGGTGTTAACCAATTTCTGGTTTGGTCCAGAGACGGGGAGAAAACGGCCTCCGGCAAACGTTGCGGGCGCGCAGTTCGGCGCGGCAAGCCGGACGCGGGGCGCAGACCAGAGACGCGGAAGCGCCGAAAACACGGCCAGTTGCGGGGTTATGGACGGCGGGAGGCGTTAACGGGTGGGCCGGGACGTGCGCGGGAAAAAGTATTGGCTCGGCAGGCCAAACAAAGGGGATTGCGAGGAGCAGAGACGCTCATCAAGCAATTGATTTTAATACCGCTTACTCAAATCATGTGCCCCTGCAGGGTCCTGCGCAATGCAGTGGTACCAATTCACCAATTCGACGGTCGAGACCCTGCGTATAACGAGCCGGGAGTCGAAAGCGCCGCATACCAATAGCCATGGACGTGCCGTTGTCAACCGCTTTGTGATCAAGCCTCGGGGAACCGCTACGTGGATCGCCATTTCCGTACCAGGGCTCCGATCCACACAAGCAGACTTGGTACTGAGCCGTAGTCCAGCAGCAACGGTATCCACCAAAAGCGACTCAAGGATGGTTCCGGTGCCATAGCGAGACCTATCGCACCCAAGATTCCGCCGATAAAGGGGACCACCGAAAACGATTTACGGCGAAGCAAATAGCGCACAAGGCAGAAGCCATGCCCGAGGGCAATGATCCCGAACACCAACATCATTGCACCTGGAAGCAACCATCCGTTGGTCATGGAATGAAGAGCCTCTGTCCAAGTAGAGCTTTGATAGCTCCTAGCCCCATCTCCTTGAAGATCGGCAGGCGGATTGTTGACTGCGGCACATAGTACTCAGCTCCGGAGGCGAACCGTGCGAACTGGTTTCCCAGCCCGGGCTGCCATTTCCCAGAAAGGGCATAATTAATCCAGTTCTTACCGCCCTTCATCACCCAGTCGCCAGCTTCAAGGCCAGTTCGACCCCATCGAGACACCAGGACCATGTTCTCGGTTGTTCCCCCAAGAGCCGTGGTCATCTGAAAACCGCTTGCACCAGTGACGCCAAGTGCATTGAGGCCAATTCCACCGAGAGCCGAAGCACCGTAAAAGGCAGCGATGAACCTGGGGTCAGTCACCGTCGCAGAATTCTGGACTCCTTGTGCGGCAGCCTGAGCCAGCGGCGTGTCTAGGTCGACATCGGTCTGCTTGTACGTGCCAGTTTGAGTTCGGGAGCCATCATCGTTGATGGCGAAGATCTTGCCACCGACAAAGGCCATCCTACCTTTGTTGTCCTTTTGGAACGCGCCGAATTGTTTGTCCGAGAGCTCATTCCGCGGGGTCGTGCAATTCGTCTCCTTGCCTTCCTCATCGAGCTGGCAGATACGATAGGACATGCCATCTGGATCTGTATACAGGAGCGGGTTATTGCGGGCGTACGCATACATGTTCCAGCTCTGAGGATCGTTGCGATCGCCGAAGATTGGGTCGGCACTTGTGAATCTTCCCTGGGCGGCGGACATGTACCGAGCCTCGAAGAAATCGAGACCCGTCTCGGCATCCCGTTCCTTCCCCGTAAACTTCACCCTCGGCTCGTTGGCGTTGGTGTAGCACGCGCCGCGCCCGCCCATGCCGTGCGTCATCTGCTCGCCGAAGGGCAGGTAATCCAGGCACCGCCGCTCGGCGCCGCTCGAACTCGTGATGAGCCGCGTCGAGCCCAGATGGTCCGCCGTCAGATACTCCGTGCCCACGGGATCCGCCGTGCCGCCGTACTCCGCCGCCAGCCGCCCGAAGGCGTCATAGACGAAGATCACCGCCGAGCCGCCGGTCGTCTTCTTCACCCGCCGCCCCTCGCCGTCGTAAGCGTACGTCGTCGTCGCGCCGTTGATAGTGGAGGAGGTGAGATGGTTCTCGGCATCGTAGGCGAACGCGAATCCCCCGATCGCCGTCTGATTGCCGGCCGCGTCGTAGCCGATGCCGAGCCCCGTGTTCACCATCCGGTTGTTCCCATCAAACCACGACGGCGAGGCCGGCGTGAAGCTGCCGGGCGCCCAGCCGGCGCCCGCAGACCACGAGGGTACGTACAGGTTGCCTGGTTCCTTGTACGCGAAGTCCCGGAAATCGGTTCCTTCCTGCACCTTCTGAATGCGATTGTAGGCGTCGTAGGCGTACGTCTGCGTGGCCGAAAACCCCGGCCGCGTGATCGTCTGGCTCAAAACATTTCCGTTGTTGTTTGTCGCGCCGTAGCCGAAGCCGAGCGCGAGCAGGTCGCCGGCGCCTTGCGTGGAACCCAGCTTGATCGAGATGACCTGCTTGCGCTCGTTGTAGTCCCGGTCCTCCCACCGCCCGTTGCCCAGCAGCGCGCGGTCGAGACCTCCGCCGGAGTCATAGCTCGCCTGGGAGACATAGGCGCGCGCGCTTTCTCCCGCCTTGACGCCGGTGACCGACTTCACCCGCCCGGCCCGGTCATAACAACTCGTCACCGTCCGGCCTGGGGTGGGACAACCCCCGCGATGGTGTTAACCAATTTCTGGTTTGGTCCAGAGACGGGGAGAAAACGGCCTCCGGCAAACGTTGCGGGCGCGCAGTTCGGCGCGGCAAGCCGGACAGGCAGCGCAAACCAGAGACGTGGAAGTCGCGAAAACGCGGCCAGTTGCGCGGTTGCGGGCGGAGAGAGGCGTTAACGGGCGGGCTGGAATCGTTGCGGCGAAAAGACTTGGCTCGCCAAGTCAAACAAAGGGGATTTCGGGGTGGAGAGAGGGACTGTAAGTGATTGACGGGCAGTGACCTGCTTATTGAGCCTCGCATAATATAGAGTCAGTCGAGAGAAAGTTCAGCCTGTTGCCAGAAGGCTCCGATGAGGCGCTCGCGCTTCCGCTTGATCTTCTTCAGCGCCAGCCGGGCCAGTGCCCCCAGCTGCCAGTATTCCCGCGGGCAGACGTTGGCCAGCTCATGCTGCTTCCAGTAGCCCCAGAGATACTCGACCGGATTCAGCTCCGGGGCATAGGCTGGCAGGAACTCGACCTCGATCCGGCCCCCGCTGGCCTCTACATAGCGCCGCACCAGCGCGCTGCGGTGCGCTGGCAGCCGGTCCCAGATCACCAGCAGCGGCCCGCGCACCTGCCGCTTCAGCGCATCCAGAAATTCCACCACCTGCGGCGCCCGGATCGACCCCGGATGCAGCTGGAAATAGAAATTCCAGAACGTCACCCCGGCCACGGCGGACAGCGTCTTCCAGTTGAAGCAATACTGCAAGACCGGTGTCTGGCCTCTCGGCGCCCAAGTGCGCACCCGGTGCGGCCGCTGACTGATGCCGCTTTCGTCTATGAAGACGATCGTCCGCCCTTCCCTGCGGGCTTTTTTTTAATGGCAGGCCAGCGCTTGCGCTTCCATTGCTCGACGGCTTTCTCGTCGCGCTCCACCGCCCGGCCCACGGGCCTCTGGCAACTGAACCCCATGGTCCGCAACAGCTTCCACACATGGCCCGGATGATAGCGGACGCCAAAGTGGGCTTCAATCACCTCGGCCACGCGAGGACAGGTCCACAGCGGCGTCGGGTAGCCGAAGGCTTCCGGGCCGGCCAGCAGCATTTTCTCCAGCTGCCGCAGTTGCGTGGCGCCCAGCTTCGGCAGCCGACCCGGCCGGCCCGCCTGCCGCAGCGCCTCCCGGCCGCCCTCCCGGTACTGCCGCACCCAGCGGCTCACCGTCTGGCGGGCGACTTTGAGCTCGCGCGCGATCTGCGCCTGCGGCACGCCCTTCCTGAACAGCCGGAGCCCTTCCAGCCGGCGCCGCTCCAGCGCCTCGAAATCCCGTCTCTGGCCTCGCGGATTGCCCGTATACCCATGGATGCAAAGCCCCGAAAAGGTGACACTAGATTATGCGAGATGCAGTAAGCCATCAAGGCGTCGTTCTTGCTTCAGGAGGCATACAATACAGCCAACTAAGGCGAGTCCTACTGTTCGACCAGATCCTCCTGCCGGATTTTGAGCCCCCCTCGCCGGCCGCCAGGAAGGCTTCACGCCACTCCGACAGGGTCGCCGCCGTGACGCCATACTTGCGGCTCGTAGACTCCAGATCAGCGCCGAGGAGCAGCTCCAGAACCACACTCATCTTGCGCTTGGCCGACCAACGGCCCTGGCTGGCGCGGCCGGATTCCGGCCCCGCTTCAGTCGCCCTCCGGTCCTTCAAGCGGGCCCGGAATCCGCTTGTTTCGTGTTGGACATACTGATTTCCCTTATCGCAAATCAGTGTCCAAGGAAATCGTGGGGCGCGGGAGATTACCTTTTGGGCGACATGGCGCACTTCCAACTCAAGTCTCCGCGGTTTTTCGTACGCCACACGGCGCGCGTCCTCACGCACCCGCCGACCCAGCCATCCGGCTGGACCTCAGGAGCCTCAACGCATTGAAGATCACCAGAAGTGAGACCCCCGTGTCTGCCGCGATCGCGACCCAAAGGGAGGCATATCCGGTAAATGTCAGCACCACGAACACCGCCTTGACCGCGATGGAAGCGGTGATGTTCTGTCGGATAATCGCCAGCGTCCGCCGCGAGTGCCGGATGAGCCAGGGCAGCTTGGTGAGGTCGTCTGACATTAAGGCGATGTCGGCTGCCTCAATCGCCGCGTCGCTGCCGGCGGCGCCCATGGCGATCCCGACGGTGGCGCTAGCCATGGCCGGCGCGTCGTTCACCCCGTCCCCTACCATGCCGACATTTCCATGCGCCTCAACGAGCTGCTCGACAGCTTTCACTTTGTCGGCGGGCAGCAGCTCAGCTTGAAATTCGTCCACGCCGGTTCTCCTGGCGATTTCTGATGCTGTCGCCATGTTGTCTCCAGTGAGCATGACCAGGCGATCAACCCCGGTTTCGCGGAGTGCCTGCAGCGTCTGCGCAACTCCGGGTCTCAAGGCGTCGGCGAGTGCCACCAGGCCGCACACATGCTCATTGTTGCCGACTACGACAACCGAGCAGCCACCGTTGGACAGCTCCACGAGCCGCTCGTGAACCTCAGGCGTCTCCTGGCCGCGCTCCTCGAGGTAGCGGTGCGACCCCAGCCAGTAGGTCTTTCCGTCTAACTGCGCTGTCGCACCCTTCCCTCTCACGGCTTGGAAATCCTGTGCGGGCTGAAGCGGGACGCCACGTTGCCTGGCGCATTTGACAATGGCCTGGGCCAGCAGGTGCTCGCTGCGCGACTCGATGGAGGCAGCTCGCTGTAACAACTCCTCCTCCGAATGCCCGTGCAGCGGCACCAGCGCGACGACGGAGGGCTTACCCTCGGTGAGCGTGCCTGTCTTGTCAAATGCGAGCGCTTTGAGGCGCGCCGGAGCCTCCATATAAATCCCGCCCTTCACGAGCACACCGTGCTGGGCGGCTGCGGTCAGGGCTGCCACGATGCTGACCGGCGTCGAGATGACCAACGCGCAGGGACAACTGATGACCAGGAGCACCAGGGCGCGGTATATCCAATCCTCCCAGGGAGCCCCAAAGAGCGTCGGTGGAAGGACCAGGATGGCGAGCGCCAGCGCGATGACGGACGGGGTGTAAACGCGCGCGAATTTCTCCACCCACTGCTCGGAAAGCGCCCGGCGGCTCTGCGCCTCGGCCACCATCCGAATGATGTGGGCCAGTGTCGTGTCTCCGGCCGCCTTGGTCGATTCGACCTCCAGGGCGCCATCGCCGTTGATCGTGCCGGCAAAGACCTCGGACCCTGGCTCCTTGGGAACCGGACGGCTCTCGCCCGTGATCGGAGCCTGGTTCACACTGCTCGATCCGGAGATCACTCTCCCATCCAGCGCAATTCTTTCACCCGGTCGGACGAGGAACCGCGTGCCGGGAGCAACTTGCTCAGCGGGAACGTCCTGTTCCGTTCCGTCATCCGACAGCACCCGCACGGCTGGCGGAGCCAAATCCATCAGGGCTTCTACGGCACGCTTGGCTTTTCCGACGCTCCAGGCCTCCAACAACAGCGAAAGCGAGAATAGGAAATAAACCGTGGCCGCCTCGAACCATTCGCCAATGCCGATTGCTCCGGCCACCGCAATTGTCATGAGCAGATTCATGTCCGGCCGAAGTCTCCGAGCTGCAAGCCAGGCTTTTGGAAGAACCAGCCACCCGGCCGAGAGGATGCCCGCCAAGTACACGAGCCTCGTTAGGAGCGGGACTTCGTGGCGGACGCCCGCGCCCTCCGCGCCGAGGGCCGACACAATCCCGCCGGATAACCACACGTGCAGGAAGAATCCCGCGGCCAGACAAAGACCGCTCACCACGGTTGTGACGAGCCGGAGACGGCCTGCCGGCGCGTGTGAGTGGGGCCGTCCGATTGGCCCTTCTCTCCACGGCTCTGCCCGCAATCCCGTCCGAGCAACAGCCTTAACAATCGCTTCGGGGTCGACCGGCCTCGTTCCCCCGGTCACCGTCATCTTTGCGTTCAGAAGGTCAAAGAAGAGGTTCTCGGCGCCCCCCACCAGCGGGCCGACTTCGTCCTTGAGAAGCGCCACCTCTTCGGCGCAATCCATTCCGGTGATCTTGAATTCAAAGCGGCGATTCACTATTACCTCCCGCAGCCATGCGGTCAAATGGCCGCTTCGCCACGCTCGCCAGTTCGGATCTTGACGGCCTCATCCACCTTGTACACGAAGATCTTTCCGTCACCCGGCCTTCCGGTGTGCGCGTGAGTGCGAATGATTTCGAGCACCTCCTCCACAAGGTGTTCGGGTACCACGATCTCGAGCTTCACCTTCTTGCTGTAGTCACTGCCGTCCTCGACTACCTTCTCGGTCGTGTCTTGGGCTCGGGCTTTGCCGAAACCTCTGACCTCTGATACTGTCACGCCTGGGAGCTCTTCATACTCCTTCAAGGCGTTGACTACCTTCGACAGCAGGAATGGCTGGATGATGGCTTTGATCTCCCTCATGTCTACCTCGGTCTCAGATTTCGGCCTCAACCCTTTCCTTCTCGAACCAGCGATAAATCGCCGGCAGGACCAGCAACGTAAGCAACGTCGAGGTGATCAATCCTCCGATCACGACCGTGGCTAGCGGCCGTTGCACCTCGGCGCCGGCGCTGGTCGAAAGCGCCATGGGGACAAAGCCCAGGCTCGCCACCAACGCCGTCATCAGCACCGGGCGCAGCCGGATCTCGGCACCGCGGTATGCCGCTTCTGTAAGCCCGGCACCTTCCAGGCGCACCTGGTTGATGTAGCTGACCAGCACGACGCCGTTCAAGACCGCCACCCCGAACAGCGCGATGAAACCCACTCCGGCGGAGATGCTGAACGGCATGCCGCGTAAATAGAGTGCAAAAATGCCGCCTGTCGCCGCCATTGGGACATTCACGAAGATCAGTGCGGCAAGCCTCGCGGAGTTGAACGTGGTATAGAGCAGCACGAAAATCAGGAACAGCGCCAGGGGCACGACAATGGAGAGCCGCGAACTCGCCTGCTGAAGGTTCTTGAACTGCCCTCCCCACTCGATCCAATATCCGGGTGGGAGCTTTACTTTCTGAGCGACGGCCTGTCGTGCCTCCGCGACAAAACTGGCCACGTCTCTTCCGCGCACGTTCGTTTCGACTGCGATCCGCCGGTGAAGGTTTTCCCGGCTGATTTGCGCCGGACCTTCTTCAACCCACACCTCCGCAAGCTGGCTGAGCGGTATCAGACGTCCCTGCGGATCGGCGACTTTGATATTTCGAATCGTCTCAACGTTTTGCCGATCTTGCTCCCGGAACCGCACTTGGACGAAGAAGCGTCGTTGGCCCTCCAGGACCTGACCCGTAATCTTCCCCCCAATGGCCTCGACCACGTTCAGGATCTGCGCCGCGTTGATGCCATAACGCGCGATGGCCGCACGGTCGATGCGAACACGCAGGTACGGGAGGCCGGCGGTCTGCTCAGCCTTCGTGTCAGCCGCCCCACGTACCTGGGATACGACGCGAACGATCTCGTCGGCCTTCTGTTTCAGGAGATTGAGATCTTCGCCGAACAGCATGATGGAAATGTCGGAGCGGACGCCGGCGATCAACTCCTGCATGCGCAGCTCGATCGGCTGCGAGTAGCTAAACACGGTCCCCGGAACATTCTTCTCTAGGGTTTCGTTGATCTTGGCAATCAACCCTTCTCTCGTCTTGGCGGTTACCCATTCGTCGTGCGGCTTCAAGATGAGGTAGATATCGCTGAGTTCGATCCCCATCGGGTCTGTCGGGATCTCCGCCTGGCCAGTACGGGAGACAATCGTTTGGATTTCAGGAATCTGTCTCAGCGTCTTCTCAATGAGGGTCGTGTTGGCGATCGATTCAGAGAGGCCGACGCTGGGAAGCCGCCACGCCTGGAGCGCGATGGTGCCCTCATCCAGACGTGGAATGAACTCCGCCCCCATGGTGGAAGCGGCAACCACGCTGCCCAGAAAGACGACGACCGCCACCGCGACGACGGTTCGGGGATGCGCAATTGCCTTGCTCAACAAAGGCAGGTAAGCCCGTTTCACCTGGCGCAGGATCCACGTCTCATGCTCCTTGACGCCACGGCGGAAGAAGAACGACGCGAGGACGGGCATCAGAGTTAGGGACAGGACGAGCGACGCACAGAGCGCAAAAATGACGGTCAGCGCCATCGGCCGGAACATCTTGCCTTCCACGCCCTGGAGTGTGAGAATCGGCAGGTAAACGATGATGATGATCCCTACCGCGAAGAAGACCGGCCGCGCGACTTCCCGACCTGCCTCGATGACGGCAGCGATCGGATTGCCCGGATTGTGCTCCTTCTTCTCTGCCAGTTTTCGCACGATGTTCTCGATCATTACGACCGATCCGTCCACGATGAGCCCGAAATCGATTGCGCCCAGGCTCATAAGGTTTCCAGACAGTTTGGCGTGGACCATGCCGGTAAAAGCCACCAACATGGAAAGCGGTATCGCGGAAGCTACAATTAGCCCGCCACGCACGTTGCCGAGCAGTAGCAGCAGAACAGCAATCACGAGAAGGCCGCCTTCCACGAGGTTCTTGGTCACCGTTCGGATCGTTTTTCGGACGAGATCGGTGCGGTCGTAATATGTATCGATCTCCACGCCTGGCGGAAGCGAAGGCTTGATCTCTTCCAGCCTCTGCCTCACGTTCTGGGCCACCACGCGCGAGTTTGCGCCGATGAGCATCATCACCACCCCGGTTACCGCCTCCCCCCGGCCGTCCCTGGTGACGGCACCCTGCCGAACGCGGGGCGCGAAGGCGACCCCCGCAATGTTCCGGATATAGACGGGAGTGCCGTCCTGTGTGGCGGCAACGACGATGTTCTCGATGTCCTGCAAATTCGCCACCAGGCCTTCGCCCCGGATGACCTGCTGTTCGCGGTTGTGCTCGATGTAGGCGCCGCCCGTCGAGAAGTTGTTGCGCTCCAGCGCTTCGATCACCTGTTGGAGCGAGAGGTTGTAGCTGACCAGCTTGTTGGCGTCGAGCTGGACTTCGTACGTCTTTAACTCGCCGCCGTAGGTGTTCACTTCGACCACCCCCGGCACGGAGCGGAGCTTGAAGGCGATGTCCCATTCGAGAATCGAGCGCAGCTCCATCAAAGAGTAGCCCTTGCCCTTCACCTCGAACTGATAGATCTCGCCCAGGCCGGTCGAAATCGGTCCCATCTCCGGAGTTCCGAATCCCGGGGGAATCATCTCCCTGGCCCGAGGGAGCCGTTCCATCACCAGGCGGCGGGCGAAGTAGATGTCCATGTCTTCCTCGAAGAAGACGTAAACGACGGACAGGCCGAAGCGCGACACAGAGCGGATGTCCGTGATTCCCGGCAACCCGCTCATGGAGGTCTCAACAGGAAAGGTAATGAAGCGCTCGACTTCCACCGGACCCAGGCCTGGGGCGCGCGTAAGGATCAACACCTGGTTCGGGGTTATGTCGGGGACCGCGTCAATCGGCAGCCGCCCGAGGTCATAGATGCCCACGCCGATGATCAGGAGCGCGAAGACAATAACCAGGAAGCGATATTTAAGCGAGAGTTCGATGATTCGGTGCATCGTGCGTCCCCGCTACTCTTCGCCCCCAATCCGTTCTCGAAGGAGTGCGGATTTCAAGTGGAAACTACCCTCTGTGACCACCGGCTCGCCCCGCCGGACGCCGCTCGTCACCTCTATCCAGCCGTCGCTGTTGGCGCCTATCTGCACGTTGCGCCGTTCAAACTGAGCCTCCCCAGTCTTCACGAAAACCACTGGCTGGTCGTCGATCTGTTGAATCGCAGCGGACGGGACCATCAGCGCCCGGCGCCCGACG
Source organism: Bryobacteraceae bacterium (assembly GCA_026002855.1). NCBI lineage: Bacteria > Pseudomonadati > Acidobacteriota > Terriglobia > Bryobacterales > Bryobacteraceae > Bryobacteraceae bacterium. The sequence continues at coordinate 3,323,195 of BPGD01000001.1, read as the reverse complement.
GGCGTTGGAAGCTCCACGGTCACGAACATGTCCAGCTTCAGACGGCCGTCCGGGTTGGGCACCTCACAGCGCACCTTGGCCGTGCGCGTCTTGGGGTCGAGCATGTCACTGACGTAGGTAATTCTGCCGCGGAAGACCTCGCCTGGGTAAGCGTCCGTCATGATCCTCGCCTCCTGCCCTTGGCGCATCAACGCGATGTCCTTCTCGTACACATCGGCTAGCACCCAGACCGTGGAGAGATCGGCAAGCGTAAACAGTTCGTTCTCGGGGCCTACGACCTCACCCTCGGCGACGTTGTACTTGACGACGACACCGTTAAACGGGGCCGTCAGCACGTTGTGGGAGGCTTCGCGATGGTAGCCCGATTGATCTTCCGCGCTCGCTTGGGGGCCCAATTTCCTAATATCTGCGTCGGTCAGGCCGAAACGGTGAAGCTTCTCCTCGACTTTGGCGATTTCCGCCCTCTGGCTGTTGATCGACGCCAGCGCGTTCTGATATTCGGCATCTCTTCGTTCGAATTCGGCTCGTGCGACCGCGCCGAGTTCGACCAGGCTTCTGGCGCGTTCCAACGACCGCCTGGCGACTTCGGCTTCGGCCCTGGCTTTTTGCAGCCCTGCTACAGCCGACAAGTACCCCCCGATCAATTCGCCGAGCTCGATATTGTCGTACTCCACCAGCGGCTGGCGGGCCCGCACGCGGTCGCCGAGCCGCACGGCGACTTTTTCGATCCGTCCGCGGGCCAAGGGGCGGATGTGTGCCAGGCGGCTCTCGTTGGGGCCAATGCTGCCCGTTGCCCGGACCACTTGCCGAACTGTTCTCATTTGCGCCTGGACAACTGTCAGGCCGATATTCCTCATAGCGGCCAGTTCCAGTTTGACCACGCCGGAAGGAGCCGCTTCCTTGGTTGGCTCGGCAGGGGCTTCCCGCCCGTCGGCGGAACGTGAGGCATGTCCAATGAGGTCGATCACGAGCCATCCGAGCACGCCCGCCACCGCCCCAGCGGCAAATGTGAGCAAAACCAGCCGCTTCCCGGCCATCCCACGAGTTGGGATCGTGTCCACGTTACTCATTCTTGTTCTCCTTCAGAACAGCGAGCCGGCGGTGGCTTTTTCGAGTTCCACCAGCGCGAGATAGTACTCTCGCAGCAAGTCGGTCCAGGCTCTCTGCGTATCCGTGAAACGCCGCTGCTCGTTCAGCACGTCCAGTATCCGCAGTTCTCCGAACTGATAAGCGGCGCGCACAATCTTTAGGTTGTCCAGCGATTCCAGCATCACGCCACGGTTGAAGATGCCGAGTGCCCGGCGGGCCGTTTCGTATCGCGTGTAGGCAGCCTCAACCTCCTGGCGGACTACTTGCTCGGCGTACCGGCTGCGGAGACTGGCGGCGCTTTTTCTCGCTTCCGCGGCTTGCACGTTCCCTTGGTTTCGGTTCCGGAAGGGAAGATTGATCGAGATCCCGGTCGCCAGAATATTATCGGTATCGCGGATCGGAACGAGCTGTCTCGAGGCGTTCAGCCCGAACGGATCGAATCGGCTGTTGATGTGCGAATACTCCAGAAAGCCCAAGAGGTTGGGAGTGCCCTCGGCGAGAGCCAGCCGGACCTCCGCATCACTGAGCTTTTCCGCAAGCTTTAAGGCCTGCAAATCCGGACGCTTGCTGAGGGCCTGCTCCATGGCCTGATCCAGAGAGATTTCCACGGGTGGCACATCGAGCCCTCCGCTCAGCTTCAATGTCTCATCCAGCCCCAGGCCGGCCAGCCTCTTCAGTTCCAGGATTGCCCGCTCAACTTGGTTGGTGAAAAGCATCTGGTCCGACCGCACCCGGTTCACTTCCACCCGCATCAAACGCTCTTCCAGTTCCGCCGCCTCGCCTTTCTCCACCCGTGCCTGAGCAATGCGGTAGCCCTGTTCGTTGAGCTGCAACAGTTGCTCCGCAATTTCCAGGTTCTGAACGAAGGCCAATGCCTCTCCGAAACGGGTTTTTACGCTTGCTTTCAACAAGCGCTCCTGGTCAGCAACTTCGAGGGTTGCCAGCTCTTCGGCAAGTTGACCCACCTCGACGCGCCGGTCCCACTTTCCGCCCAGCTCGAAGGTATGGGCGTAGCTGATGGTATAGTCACGCTCGCCAGGACTCTTCAAGACGGCGCCGTTGCCGACCCTGATATTCAAACCAGGATTCGGCCGGAGCCGCGATTGGTTAAGCAGGCCTTGCGCTTCGGCGATCCGTCTTCGCGTCGCCAGCAGGTCAGCGTTTCTCGCGAGCGCCGTCTCCACGAGCTTCTGCACACTGACGCCGCCTACAGCGTCCACGTATCTTCTCGAAGAAGGGATGGGTGGGGGAGTTTGCGACTGTGCTACGGCAAGAGCCGTCAGCGCTACGCTCGCTGTGAGCCAGATGCAAAAAGTTCGCAACGCTGTCTCGATCTGCCCAGTGCTTCGACGAACTCTCCAGCAATCCCGAATCGGGCGCAGCACGTCCGGGATGAAAGTGATCGAACGGCCCGTAAGGCTGATGAATGATCCTCTATCCTGCTTCATTGCTTTCCTCTCAAATTTGGATTCAGGCCTGTGTCTGGGAGGCAACCTGCCCGCGCCGCGGGGAATGATCGCGGACAGAAGCGGGGGTTGGCCCCGAAATCCGGCTGGACCTAATCAGTGGGAAGCAGTGTTAACAGCGAAGGGAAACGGAACGAAGTGCCGAGGACACCGGGCTCTCGCTGATTGGCGAGTGAGCCAGCGTATGTGAGGCGGAGGCCGGCGTGGTGGCACTGCACTGGATAGTCAGGGACACCACTGCTGGCGAACCCGGGGCGGTCTGGGAGTCAACCGAAACGGCGGGCTGGCGGTCGGCGGCTGCGAAGACAGGGACATCTGTACAGTTGCCGCAAGAGCCAGTCTGAGAAAACTGGCCGGAGGTGGATGATCGGGGGTCAGAAGTCGAACCGGGTAGCTTCCCAGTACGGCAACAGAGTGCGTTAAGCTCCTCCACTGCGGCGTGGCCACTGGGGGATACGCAGAGTACAGTGGCTAGTCCAGGAGCCGCGGACACAATCAGCCCCACTACGAGCAGCAGGCATAGAACCTGCTTGGTGCAGCAAGCTGCCGCAGATTGACTCACCCAGTTCAACTCTTCTACATTACCACAGGTCCCTATGATCACATGCCTTGCGTTGCCCTCAACAGCCCTCAAGATCCGCAAACAAGCTCGGACCGTGGGGCCGTGCGACATGGTCCTCTACGGCGAGGGGCCGGCGTTTGGCCTGATCGCAGTCTCCTCCCGGAAGGTCCACAGGGAGAATGCTTATCAGATTGCAATCCAGGGTGCCGAGAAGGACGGGGAGATTGGGGCGGTGGACCATCACGGGGTTGCGTGGAGCAGGATGTAGCCGAGCGTGGCGCCGGCAGGTGTCTTCACTTTCAGCACACCTGCCCAGCCGGAGGGGTTGTTGGCGGGGCCGAGTTCGGCGAAGCGGTAGCCGTTGCCGGAGCCGCCAGCGAGGATGAGTTCGCCGTTGGCGGTGAGCTCGAGCAGCGTGCTGTCGGCGAGGTTAGAGCCGGGACCGTGGATCTTGAGGGGTGAGGTGGTGTTGTCGGTGGCGATGATGGTGGGTCCGGCGGCGAGGCCGGAGGCGATGTGCGGCGTTTGCGAGGCCCAGGTGCGGGCGTAGGCTTTCTGTGGGTCGTTGCCTTGCTGGAGGCAGGCGCCCCAGAGGTGGATGTCGCCGGTGGTCCAGTCGTCGCCGTTACTGGCGAACTGGCGGACGACGATCCAGAGGCCGGTTTGGCCGCTCGCAAGCGTTCCTGTGATCTTGAAACGCTGCCAGGAGGTCGTGAGCGTGATCTGGGTCGGGCCGGCGAGGTATGCTGCGTACGGGTTGTCGACGATGGCAATCGACACCTTGCGGGTTCCAGATGCGACGCGCGCCCAGATGTAGAAGGTGTAGGCGCCGCTGTCGGTGAGCCCGGCGATCTGCTGTTGAATCACGGGCGTGTCGGTTACGGCCGTGATGACGTCGGCGGTCTGGTTCCCATCTGGCGCTATGACGGCGTTCGAGGTGATCGAGCAGGAGCCGCCGTTCTTGTCCCAGGTGGCCGCGGCGAAATCCTCGGAGTGCTTCGCCATGTTTTCGAGCGAGCCGCCGATGGTTTGGTGCGGGCCGCAGTCGATGGGGCCGGTGAAGTGGTCGCCCGCGCGGTTGGCCGGGACGTAACCAAGGGCGTTGGTGACTTCACCGGCCTCGGGCGGACTTGCGCTGATGGTCACGCTGACACGGTCGTTGGCGGGGTCGTCGGCGGCAGCAAGAGAGACGCGCGTGCCCTGGACCAGGTTGAGCGCACGGCGCGTCCCGACGTCGGTGCCGTCCTTCTGGACCTTGTGCGGGAGCTCGCCGCTGACGATGTCCGCGGCCGTGTGTGTGTGAGTGGGCAGGTCGCTCGCCGCGAGGTTCGCGCCAGCGGTCACGCGGCCTTTGGCGTCAACGGTGACCTTCGGATACGTGCCGGGCGAGGCCCCCGACGGGGCCGTCGACAGCACACCCGATTCAATGGCAAGTCCTCCAACTGGGTCGACCTGCACGATTCCCTTGGTGCCGTAACCGGCGTCTGGATAGGAGAACGCGCCGAAGGTCTGCCCGGGCGCGAAATCGATGATCGCGTCCGAGACCAGATGGTCATTGGCGTTCAAGTTCAGGCCCAGGTCACCAGAGCCATCGGCCTTGCGCCACTTGATCGCGCCTGTGTTGGGCAGGCGCACCAGGCCCGTGTCAGCTTTGTTGCCCGATCCGAACTCCGCACCGTCGACGAAGGTCTTCGAGCCGGTGATCGTCACCGGGCCGTCCTTGCGCACGTAGTTACGGCTGGACGAGACCCCGAGTTCCTGCTCGATGGCGATGACGGCTTCCTGAAGCGCCTTGATGTAGGCCGAGACCATGTTGGCGCGCACGGTCGCGCCGGAGGTGTGCTGCGCGGCAACGGTGCCGAACGCGCCGCGTTGGCAGCCGGTGAACTGCGTGGCGGATTTGCCTGTGTAAACGATCAACTCGTCGTCGATCGAGAGGATGCCGTACTCGTCGGGAAAGCCGACGCCCGTGGACTCGACGCTGATGGTCGTGTCGCCGGCGTAGACCGGCATCGTGGTGATCGTCTCAAGTGGCTTCGCCGAGAAGGCATCGGCGGCTGAGTAAAGGCTTGATGCGTCGTCGATCGCGTTCGGGTAGTTGCTCATCCGTTCAACCTCCTCGCATTCAATCGGAACGTGTTCATGCGGCTGCTGGCCTCAGGCGCATAGGCCACGGCGACGGGCGCTTCCGGCGAGCGCGCGGCGCGGGGCCGGCGATAGGAGACAAGCGTCGCCGTGGACTGCGCGGGCACTTCCAGCGGCAAGGCCCGAGAGTTCAGGCAGAACTGGTCGAACGCCCAGACGCAGAAGGAATACAACCCGCGATTGCGCCACATGCCGTAGGCCTCGCGCACCGGCGGGTCGGGTGGGCCGTAGATGCCGGCAGAGTACATGCACTCGGACGCCGGGCGGCCGAGCTTCAGCGGAAACTCGAGCGTCTGACGCATAAGCGGGGCGTTCTTCTGCCAGACGTCGTAATCGAAACCCTCCGCACGGAAGTACTTCACGCCGTATCCGGAAGTCTTCCATTCGTGGGGCAAGTTGACGTGAAAGTTCAGAGCGCGGAAGGCCGGGTCCGGCGCGGGCTTGCCCTGGTTGGCGTCGAGCGGCCAGAGGCACTCGAACACCGCCGAGGGATGGAATCGCCGAACGTAGCTGATGACTTCGGCGCAGTACTCCCAGATGCGATCGCGCAGGAAGTTGGCCGTCTGGATGTCGTCGTTGGGCGAATCGGTGTTGGCCAGGAACCGGTGCAAGGGCCGCCCGTAGCGGGCCTGGAACGCCGCCTTCGTGTCGTCGTCGTAGAACGGCATGCCGGAGGCGTTCGGGAAGTACCACCATTGCGTCTCGCCAAACTGGAGCACGATAGGCAGGCCTGCGGCTGCGATTTCGTCAGCGCACTCCTTGTACATCTGCTTGAGGTAGTTCCGCACCCGTGGGCCGAAGTGCATCTGGTGCGAAGGGATGGGCAGGAAGACCGCCTCGCCGTCCCAGTAGCGCGCGGCCATCGCCATTGGCGGGCGGTAGCACTCCATCGAGAAGGCGAAGCTCGCCGGGATGCCAGCCTGCTTGAACTCTCGCGCCAGATCGCGGATCCAGTTCCGTGCGCCGTGAGTCATAACAGGCGAGATGGTGTCGATCATCTCCCAGTCGCCCTCAGCGCCGGTCTGGTTCAGCGCCGGCGCGCCCTGCGAGATGCTCAACTGCGGGCTGGCCGAGATGGTGAAGGTGTAGCTCGGCGCGCGGGAGCGGATGTGGACCGAGTTGCCGTCGCTCGTGCACCAGATGCCAGGGAAAGTGACGTTGATCATCGCGCGCAGATGCGCGGCGATGTCCTCTACCGCGAGGCCCGCGCCTGGCGAGAAGTAGAGCGTGGTGCCGGAGAGATTGATCCACAACGGTTCATCCGGCTCCCATGCGCCGATGCTCACGGTGCAGTTCGGGTAGGTGGCCCCGACGCGGCGGCGCTTATTGTTCCAGAAGACGCCCATGTAGACGTCGGCGTGGCCCAGGAAGCCGAGCTGCCTGAGGTGCCAGACATGCCAGGCTGGCGGCTTCTTGTAGCCGTGATCGGTGTCGAAGTCGATGGCCGCGGAGACATCGGGATAGACCTTCGGAGGGTCGGGCGGGTCCTGAGGTTCCAAGGGCCACAGGTAGTCGAAGTAGAAGTAGTACCCGTTGCTTGCCGGGTGCTTCGAGAACAGCGCGCGGATATCGACCGTGTGCGTCCCGCCAGGCAGTGCGGCGGCGAGTTTCTTCATCGCCGCGAGGCCGTTGTAGTCGTTGAGATACAGATCGTGGATGACGGGCGCGCCGCCGTCGATCGTGACCTCGATCCGGCCCGCGTCACGGCCGAGCCAGGTGCCGAGGTAGAGATCGTGCTCGCGCGTGTATGAGTAGCGGATGGTGACTACGCGCCGATCCTGGGCGTCGTTTGGTGCGCAGCGTTTGGCGTGGCCGAGCGACCACCACTGCGTCGGCCAGCCTGCGCCGTAGGCGTAGTTCTCCCAGAAGCCTTCGTACCGGCAGCGGCCATCGGATTCTTCGATGCGCGGCGCATCGCCGCCGACCTTCAGTGTGCGGTCGCCGGTGACGGTGAGATTCGAGATCTTCACCTGCCACTCGATGTCCGAGCGTGTGCCGGTGATGGTCGAGATGCGCTGGATGCGCGTGCCAGGCGGCCAAGCCTGCGGCGCAGAAGAGTCCTCGCCGCGGCGGACCAGCAGGCGGTAGTGCCATGTTGCAGGATCATCGGGGTCCGGCTTCACGAGGCCGAAGTTGGCGAGGCAGGAGATGCGTTCCTCCACGGCGGGCGTACCGACGTAGTACTTGCGGCCCGCGAGCATCTCGTCGGCGTGGGTCAGATGCCATTCCTCCTCCGTACCCGGCGGCGACGCGGTCACGCCTTCTTTGAGAAGCCCGCCTTCGCGCAGACCCGCCTCGACACCTTCAAAGCGTGGCGCAAAGGTGAGGTGGACCTTCACGATGTCGCTCGAGGGAACGGACACAAGCGCGTTGCGGTCTCCGTTCCGGTAGCCGGAGAGCATGGCATAAGGGAAGGTGAAGCGATAGATGCGGTCATTGCTCGCGCCCGCAAGGGCGGTGGCGAGGACTGTCGAGCCGTCCTCGAGACCAACGATCTGATTGTCTGGATCGACTGAAACGCGCACGGGCATGCCGTTGGCGTCGCGCCCGTACTCGCCGAGCGGACCTGCCAGCTGGATTCGTAGTCTTGCAGAATTGTCGCTCGTGCCGAACTGCTCAACGGCGAAACTGCTGGGCTGCTCGCCGTAATCTGGCTGCGGCGCGTCTACCATGCGGCTCCTGAGCACGCGCCCGAAATGCCTGGCACGCGGCAGCACGCGACAGACCGTGCCGACCGTATGCCGATCGGTGAAATAGGCTGTGAAGCTGCCGCTGGCGACCGAGAGCACCTTCACGACCTCATCTCCGCCTCCGCCGATGTCGAGCCCGACGTAATCACCCGCTCTGATCTCGGCCGACGACGCCACGCGCGTCGTGTAAACGCCCGGCACGAATCGGCTCAGCGTGGCTGGTGCCGAGCCGCTGTTCGACCAGACGACGACAGGGCCGGCGACGCCAGGCTTGAGCGTCACAGTCACGACGTTGCCCGCGGCGGAGCACGAGACGAGATCATTGATGCCAGGCTGGTTGTTGAACCAGTCAGCGAAGAACTGAGCGATCTCGGCGGCGCTAGCAAAGAGGCGCTCCGGCACCGCCACGGTGGCATTGTTGACGAAGAAGTTGTGATAGAAATACGGATCGCCCTGCCACCAGATGGCTTGATCGGTGGATGGATTATCTGGATTGCCGATGTCCTGGGTGAGAACCGTCTCGAGATCGCAGAAGGCGATCGCCTCGGCTGAGGAGCAAGACCAGCGCGTGCCCATGAAATAGACGTAGACCTTGTCTGTGAGGGCGGGCGTAGGCTTGCCAATGAGGAGATCGTCCAGGCTCGCTTCATCGCGGTCGGCCAGCGCAAACTCGAATTCTCCAGGCGTAACGGTGCCCGAGAGCACTTGAGCGTGAGCCATCACCGGGACTTCGTAGATGTCGCCCGCGCCGGTGGTGATCGTGAGCTTGTCCCACCCGACCGAGGCGTAGCGGACGCAGTCTGGCCGGACGTTGCCCTCTTCGCCGTTGACCGGCAAGATCTCCATGTCGTACTGGAGGGTCAGCCCGGAGAGATCCGTCATCGGCAGCGGCTTCACACGCAGGTGGTTGAAGTAGTCGTCGGCCGAGAAGAGCTGGACATTGGCGAAGTCCTCGGCTGCCTGGAAGATGCCCGAGATCTGGAAGCCGGTCTCGGTGGCGTCGTGGAGCGTGGTGGTGGCAGCACGGCCGGAGAAGCCCTGAAGTTGGATCGTGCGGCGGGGGGCGAAGAGGAAGAGTGGTTCAGTCGGCATGAGCCGCTACCCGTGCAAGTTCGGCAGACGGTACACTTGAGTCATGGCGCGAAAGGCGAGCGTGATCATCGAAAAAGACGCGCACGGCTACTACGCCTGGTGCCCGGAGCTGAAGGGCTGCCAGTCCCAAGGAGCGAGCCTTGAGGATGCCTTGGCCAACATCCGCGAGGCGATCGAACTGTACCTGGAGACGCTCCCGCCTGATGAGCGTGATGTGCTGTTGAGCCAGGAGATTCTGACCACAGCCGTTGAGGTCAATGCCTAAACTGCCGCGCTGGACAGCTGCGGAGGCTGAGAAGGCGCTGCTCGATGCCGGTTTCGCTCTGCTACGGTCGAAAGGCAGCCACCGCATTTATCTGAAGGGTACGCGCCGGGTTGTGGTGCCGTTCCACTCTGGCGTCGTGCTCCATCCCAAGATCATCAAGCAGGTCCTCGAAGCCATCGAAGAGAGCCGAGACTGAGCACCTTCAGGTTTGGAGCACCACAGTGAGATCCGAACCCGGATCCGGCGAAGCGACGGCCAGGATGTCGAACGCCAGATCGTCGCCCTCGTTGAGCACCGGCGTCGGCCAGATGGTGGGCCGGATGCGCTCACCGGCGGCGTGGTCTTTGGTCACGATCGCCTGAAACGACTGATTCTCTGCATCGACGTTCATCACGCGGACGTACTCCTCGTTCGCTCCGCCGGGATCGAGGAAGACGAAGCTGCCGGCTACAAGGCCGAGCCAGTTCGCGCCGTAGGAGGCAGTCTGGAGGGTCTGCGGGTCGGGACTCGCGGTGACGTCGGTCATCAGCACCAAGCCGTAGTCGGCGTACGGAAGGCGGCGCGTGGCGGGCGGGCCGTAGCCTTCGTTGTTCACGAGGAAGTCGTAGGTGTTCTTGTAGGCGTCCGGCAGTGCCTGCGCGATGCCCATGTACTCAAGCGGCTCCCATGTCGCGCCGCCATCGCGGCTGATCTTCACGAGGAACGCGGATTGGCCATCGGTCGTGCCTTGCTGCAGGTAAGCATAGATGCAGCGGATTGAGGCAGTGTCCTGGACCTTCAGCGGAATGACGACGTTCTCCTGCACCGTGAGCGGGCCGGGCACCTGGAAAGTATAGGCGCCGCCGTTGCAGGTGCGCAGGCCGGGCATGTAAGGCTCGTTGTGCCGCGAGAGCGGGAAGACGGTGAAGGGCCCGTAGCCGAAGTGGTTGGCCACGCCGGCCAGCGCCGCCACGATGCAGGCGCTTGGCAGCTTCGCCTCGATCCTTGCGGGCAGATCCGGCGTGCGGAAGAATCCCTTGCGGACGCTGAAGGTGAACGTCTTCTGGTCGAGCTTGTAGAAGCGCATGCCGGCGAGATGGGCGCAGCGGAGCGTGCCGAAAGTCGCCTGGCCCTCGGGGACGCCCGGGTATGCCCGTTGCAGGTGGAACTCGCCGCTCGGTACAACGTCCCCGGGCACGCCCGGACCGGTGATCTGCGCGCACTCGTAGGAGCGCCGGCCAGGGTTCGCCGGGTCGGCCGACTCGTCGTTGAAGACCACGAAGTCGCCTACGCGGAAGACTCTCTCCGTGGCGGGATTGACGGTGCAGACCACGGTGGCCGAGTCGGTCGTGGCGTCGAGGGCCGTGTCGATGGACGCCCAGAGATCGGTGGCGAGTTCGTCCACGTAGTAGAGCGCCAGCGTGATCTCGTGTGCACCGACGATGTTGGCGTTGCCGGAGGCGTCAGGTGCGACCGACATGTCGTCGAGCGCGAAGGTGCCATAGTCACCCAGGCGAGGGATACCGTTCAGTACACCAGGGACGCCCGTGTCGATGAGCACTTCCTCAGTGGGCGGCTCGGGCACGACGTCGGCGGGCTTCGGGCCGGAGATCAGGTCGTACATCGAGTCCGTGGTCGTGCGGCCCTGGATGTCGATCGAGTAGTCGCGGTTCAACCGCCAGCCTGTCACACGGAACTCTCCCACGCCGCCGGGCATGTCCCGATGGGTCATCGAGCAGACCATGCCCGGTTCGGTGTTCAAGGCAAGCACCGTTGTGCCGAAACTGATCTGGCGCGCCTTCTTCCACTCCCCCGGCGTGATGCCGCCCAGTTCCTCGCGCAGCCGCACGGTGATGATCCGCGCGGCTTGCGACTTCGACGCCGTGCCGGAGAGATTCACGGTGGACTTCAGGAACAGCGGACCCGCGCCGCCGCCAATGAGCGTCGCGTGGTCGATGTCGTAAAGCGAGATGGAGTTGGCGACGAACTCGAAGTCCTCGTCGGCGAAGTTGGCAGTCAGATGGTTGAAGGCAGGCCTGAGCGGAGCGAGTTGCAGGCTGCGGAACAGGATGTTGCCTTCGGTGAACGCCTCGACCGCTGAGGAATTCACGCGCACGCCGAGCTTGATCTTGCCGTTGGCGAAGGTGTAATAGCCCAGGCAGTTCATCAAGACTTCCTGGAGCCAGTCGCGGAGCGGCTTCTCTTCCTGAAGCACGCCGCGGAACTTGCACTGGGTCTCCGTGCCTGTGCCGACCAGCTTCGACACTTGCTCGTCACAGATCGCCGCCGCCGCGATCGCCGCATCCACGTCAAACAGGGTCTCCGCGAAGTCCAGTTGCTCGGTGGTGGCGCCCGCACCCAGGCGCAGGCCTCGGGCGCGCAGGAGCATGTTGACCGCGATCCAGATGGGGTTGGTCAGCGGTGGCCCGTAGACGCGCACGCCGGGCGAGGTCCACACCCAGCCGCTGAGGCCCTGGGCGACCACGGCCTCCATGGCGTGCTCGCTCAGGCGCGAGAGCTGCAATCCCTTGGCGTCCGAGCGCCGGATCATGAGGAACGCCGTGCCGGCCGCGCGCTCCGGGCCGGCGTCGGTGTCCATGCCGAATGTCGTTGGATTCGGATCGGGCCCCAAGCTGGTCATCAGGCCGAGCGAACCCGGGTAGCCGTGATGATACTGCCCGTCGAGCTTGTGGCCGGTGCCGTAAGCGCCCAGGGGCCCTTCGCCCACAATGCCCACGGCGGCGTAGAAGTCACTCTCGTCGCGGCCCGAGGCGATCTTGCAGTTCACGGGCATGGCCGAATCCGTGTAGATCTCCGGCAGGACCTGATCGTAGATCGAGTCGGCGACCAGCGAGACGGAGGTGAGGGTCGAGCGGCCGAAGCCCCACACGCCGGTTGAGTTGCCCTTGATGCGCACGCCCTGCGGCTTGGCCATGATGCCGCCGTAGTAGTCGTTCATGCCGTGGGCTCGGCAGCCGTTCGGGGTGTCGAAGCCCTTGTCGCAGCGGGTGGGGTCGGCCTCGGGGAAGTGGACCAGATCGAGCGCGCCGTGCTCGGCAAACGGGCAGGCCTGCGAGTTGAACGCCTTCCAGCAGGTGCGGGAGATCTTGCGCGTGGGGTAGGGGAGGTTCAGTTCGTAGAGGCCGTCGGCGGCAGTGACTCGGAACTCGGGCCCCGAGTCGCAGGTCCAGTGGACGATGTTACCCTTCCACAGGTCGAGCTTGATCCCGGCGCCGACGTGGAACAGGCTGAAGGCGATCTCGGCGCGGAACAGGTCGACGTCGTTAGCCAAGTCACGCATCACGCGGTCGGCGTTGCCGAAGGTGAACTGGGCATCGTCGGACTCATTGCCGATGGATTGCGAGATGCCGTCGAACTCAACGAGGCGCGCCTGGTAGAGCTGCCCACCCACAGTACAGCGGCGGTCGGAGACATAGATCGCCGGGTGGCCAGGCGCAAGCGGCTGGATGCAGACAAGCGGGATGATTGCCTGGACCTGCGACAGCAGCGCCGTCTGGAGCGCGGCGGGCGGGAAACGGTTGACGGTCTGGTTGAGCGGGTAGGAGGGCGTCGCCTGCGGGATTTCAATGAGCGTCACGCCGAGCGAGCAGGCCCAGTCGGCGACCATCTCCCAGGAGAGCGGCTCGTTGGCGAAGCGGCAAACAACGGGGGTCGTCCCGATTCCACTCTCGTTCGGAGCGTTGTAGGTGAAAGCGCCGTACGGTCCGTACTTCGATTCCCAGAAGTTGCGCAGGGCGATGCGCTCGGCGTCGCGCAGCCATTGCTTACGGATGGTGAAGCGCCGCGCGCCGGTGCCGACCAGCATGCGTTGTTCGATCTTGGCATTGCCGCTGCCGAACTGGTGCACGGCGACCTCATGGTCGCGGCGCACCTCGAGCGGGTAATCGGGCACAAGCGGAAACACTCCCGACGGCACGATCTCCGGGACGGCGATGTTGCCGATGTAGTCAGGCAAGTTCGATCAGCTTCAGCGCTAGATCCGTGCGCGTTAGTGAAGTACTCTGTTCCCACGGACCGCCGAAGCGCACGGTGTACCGGCCCGCAATGGCCTGGCCGGTCGGGTCGTGCGAGAACTTCGGGCTGGTCTCATACGGGTCGTAGAAGTAGAACGGCTCGGTTGGGCCTTTGCGGGCGTCATAGAAATCACGCAGGGCCGAGAGTTGCGCCGCAGTCAGCCGCTTGGCCAGCCGCCACCGCTTCCGGCTGTTTGTTGCCTGGACCGACCGCTGCGATTCGCCGTTGCGGTACTCGTTGTCCAGAACGGGATACTCGCGTTCGTGAACGAAGGCGCGCGAGAGGCTTGCCGGCAGCACGGCGAGCGGCGCCGCGTTCTGAACCGAGCCGGGCATCAGGCGGTCACCAGGTCGTGGAGCCTTTGGTCGGGGCGCGCGCCGATTCGGCCCGCCACGAAACGAGCATAGTTCGCTGGATGGTTTCCGTCCGCCGAGGGCGCGTACACTCGGAACATCTCCTCAATCGTCGGCGGCTTGCCCTGCGTGTACTTCCCATCGAGGTACTGCCCGACCAGCAAGCGCAGGATCCGCCAGCCCTCCTCGATCGCCCGCCGGCTCAGCTCCTCGCGAGAGGCGCCGGGAAACCGTTCGGACGCCCACGCGACGAAGTCGACATAGCCGCGATGCGTGGGATACGGTCGGCCGCGCGCATCGCGCCACTGCCGGATGTTGCCCGGATTCGCGTTCCGCTGGGCAAGGGTCGGCTTCGCGGCGGTGGCGTTGAAGCCCTCCATCTCCGCGATCGCCCGCGCGATCTTTTCAATGAGTTCTGCTCGCGTCATGACAGGATCAACCCTGGACTCAGTTGCAGCCCGGTCATCTCGCGACGGCCGGCGCTGGCCTTGGTCGCGGTCATCGCCGCCGATTGCACCGCGCGCGGATTCTCGACCAACACGCGCACGGTTTCCTTCTCGAAGAACTCCTTGGCTCCGGGCACAGTGATGTTGATCACCGTGGGCGCGGCCGCGGGTGACGGCGCGCCGCCGCCGATGCGATCCAACGTCAGACTGCCGGAACTCGACTGGAAGAGGCTCCCGCCTTGCTGGAGGAGAGACACCGGGCGCACCGTCGCCGGAAGGCCCGACGTGCTCTGACCCGTCGACAGGGCATACAACTCGACCAGATCGCGGATCTGCGGGCTGCGGATCGCCATGTCGAGGTTGCCGCCGAAGCCCTGTTTGGCGATGTTCACGATCTCGGCGAGGATGTTCCTCTCGCGGATGTCGACACCATAGGTCGCCTTGATCTTCTCGCGCGCCTTCTCCTGTGCGCCCTTCACAAACAGCCGCACCAGCCCGGCGACCGCTCCGATCCCGGCTCCAATCGCCGCGCCGAGTGGACCGCCATACTTGAAGCCGATCATCGCGCCGCCCGCGGTGGTCATCGCGAGACCCGAGACGCCGCCGCGCTCGAGGCCCATCAGGGCAAGCGTCGCGCCACCCAGCAGCGCGGCATTGGAGCGGCCGAGCGCCGCGAGTTTCTGCCCCATGGTGGCGGCTTCCCAGGTCACGGCCTTGCCCGGCGCGTACTGCACGCCGCCGCCGAAGCCGAGAAAATCCTTCCATCCGCCGAGCAGGCCACTCCAGCCACCGCCGCCATTCGAAGGGATGAAGGGAGGAGTGCCCCAACCGCCAGCCGCACCGCCGGGAATGGGGCCACCGCCGCTGCTTTGGCCGAAGACGGGCACAGCGCCGATGCCGAGTACTCCACCCAGCCTTCCGAGTGCCCCACCCACGGAGGCGCCTCCACCGGCCAGCGAGACTCGAGTTCCAGTAAACAACTGCATCAGCATCGCGGCCACGCGCGAGCTGACCACGTCCTTGATGGCCGTCAACAGCGCGGTCTTGAGCGAGTTCCCAATGGCCGACCAGATGGACTGCGACTTGGTGAGCAGCGCGTCGAAGACTCCCTCGGCCTGGCGCTTGAAGGAGTCGAAGATGCGCTGGTTGTGGTCGCGGATCAACTGGGCCTGGCGGATCGCCGCCGTTTCGCGCGCGCCCTGGACTGCGGTGTCGGTGGCCTCCTGCTGGAACCGCCGGATCTCATTCCGCTGTGCGGTGAGCTCAGCAAGGCGCGCCTGGATTTCGTCGGCCCGGTATCCGAGCCGCTTGAGCTGCGCCTCTTCCTCCATCACCATCCGCGAGGTTTCGAGATCAAACAACCGCATGCGGATCTCGTGGACCCGCGTGAAGTACTCGATCTCGATCGCTGCCTTGCGCTGCTCAACCGCGACCTTCTGCTCCAGTGTCTGGGCATCGGCTGCTTCGACCGCGCGCAGTTGCGCATCGCGGGTCAGACCTGCCCGCTGCTCCTCAATGCCGAGCATCTGCTCGAGGTGATCGAGGTTCCGCTTCGCAATCTCCTCGTTGTAGGCCAGCCGCTGGCTGAACAAATGTGATTCGATCTCCAGCCGCCGCCGCGCGGCTTCCTCTTCCGCAGCCAGGTATTCGGCGAGGTTCTTGCGATTAGTCTCCTGGACATCCTTCTGCCAGTTGGCCAGGCGCACGCGCAGCTCGTCGATGACGTTCTCCCAGGCCTTGCGCGTAAGTGCGATCTGCTGCTCGTTGCCGCGCTCGTCAACAAAGGTGGTCCACTTCCGGATCTGCTCCTGGACCTCGGCCACGTCCCGGGCGAATCCACTCAAGCCACGCCGGCGCGCTTCCTCGAGCGCGCGTGCGCTCTCGCGCTCCACCTCCAATTGGCGCTTCCGGATCTCGGCCGCGCGTTTCAATGCTTCGAGGTCCGGCTCCGGTGACGTCTTGATGGTCAGCTTGGGGCCTTCATATTCGAAGGGCTGCTCGCCAGGCAGCCACCTTCTGTCGCTGACAAGCTCGCGGATCTGGTCATCAGTCATGCCCTGCTTGCGTAGCGCGTCCACGCTGGTCTTGCCGCTCAGCAGGTCGTCGCGCAGCGCCTTCCGCTGCATCTCTTCAAAACGTGATTGAAGCTGATCCTGGGTGTCTTTCCACTGCGAGTAGATGGCGAAGCCCGCGCCCACCACGCCTACAGCGAGCAAGGCGTAAGGGTTGATGCTTGCCAATTGCAGCGCCGCGATGGACTTCGCGAGCGCCATGATCTTGTCGGCCAGGGCGTACGTGGCAAGGACGCCTGAGACCCACAGCGCCACCTCGCCGAACTTCTTAAGAAGATCCGTGTTCTCGCGGAGCCAGCCGACCAAGCCGCGCAGGTTGCCGATCAGCGCCTTGAAGTCATCCTGGAATTTGGCCCCGATGTCTTCGCGCAGGTTGTTGAACTCCCGCCGCAACGCACCGAGTTGTCCCTCGACCGTCTGGGAGGCTGCCGCGTGCGCGCCCTGGATCTTCGCGCCTTCGCGCATCACCGCGTTGTAGCGGATCTGCTTCTCTTCGATCTCAGTCAGGGCGCGCCCGAGCTGAAGCTGGGCGATTTGCGCTTCCTTCTGGAAGTCGACAAACAGGCCCAGCGTGCGCAATCCGCGCGAGGCGCCCGACTCGATGGCCATCACAATGGACTCAAGGGCCTCGCCGGCGGTGATGTTCTGGACCGCGGCGGCGTCCTTGGCGAGTTTGGCCAATCCTTGCGCTTTCGATAGCTCGAGATCGGCAACGATTAGCCGCTGGACGGCATGCGTGGCTTCGGTGTACTCGAAGCCGATCTCTTCGATCGCCGCCACCTGCCTGGCCGCAGCAGCCGCGCCTACGCCGTGCGCGTTGGCGAGCGCCTTGAGCGAGGCCTCAGCTTTGGCATTCTCGGCGGCCATCATGACCGAGCCAACGGTGAACTCCTTGGCCCAGGTAAGTGCGCTCTTGATGGCGTCAGCCAGCAGGTTCCCGGCTGTCGCGCCTTTCACCATGGCGGCGGTCATGCCGTCGATCGACTGCGCCGCGCCTCGGGCGGTCTTCACCGCCGAAGCCTCCATGCTGGAGAGGCTCGAGTTGACGCTCTTGATGGACGCATTGGCCCGGTTGGTATCGACTTCAACGACGAGCTCGAGCCTGTTATCGGCCGGCATGAGGACGTGTTGGAATTGCTACTCTGAGCACTGGATGAGGCTACCCAACGGGGAGCGGGCGATTGTCGATATTCAGAAGCTGACGGCCTACTGCCTGAACCTTCAACACACTCGAGGGCGTCACAAAGCGCGCGTCTTTGCCTCGCTTGGCATCACGGAAGGAGACGCGGAAGCGTTGCGACAAGCGTTGATCGACGCGGCCCGGAATGGTGATGCGGTGCCCGGCCCGCCGACCCCGTACGGGCGTCGCTACACCATTGATTTCGAGTTCCAGTGGGGTGAACGAAAGGTATCCATCCGAAGCGCCTGGATCGTTCGCAACGGCGAGGACTTGCCCAGGCTGACGACTTGTTATGTACTGTAGAGAGAGCGGAGTATGACGGAAATCAATCTGCATTCCGTTGTTGCCCTTCTGGAGGACCTCCCGGAACACGGTCTGGTCCGCGGCCAGGTCGGAACCGTTGTGGAGAGTTGGGCTCCCGGAGTGTATGAAGTCGAGTTCAGTGATGATCAAGGGCGCACATACGCGATGGTTGCCCTGAAAGCAGAACAGCTCATGCGCCTTCATCACGAACCGGTTCATCAAGCAGCTTAGGGCCGACTCGCGTTTAGCCTTTCCCGGTCGAGTCTCTCCTGCTCCTCTTCCAGCACCACCAGCGCCTGGAACTCGTCCGCACGGATCTCATCGAGTCCGATCCGGACACCCAGCTTCAGCGCCGCCCGAAGGTCGAGCGCGCGCCGCAGCAATAGGCCCGCCTCGGAGGACTGCGCCCCATCCAGCTTGTCGAGCGGGCAGTGGTCGCAGCGGCCGCCGTCGTCCGGAGCGTCAGGGCAGAGGCCGGGGTCGCAGAGTTCTTCGCGGCGGAGCGCCCAGTGAATCAGAAACCGAAGGGAGGGCCGCTCCGGCCACTCCCCGCTCAGGAGTTTCCCTCGCGCTCCTCAAATCCGGCCTCCAGAGCATCAATTGCGGCTTTCACCGCGACGGCCTGGTGGATGATGGGCACGTCGCCCGCGTAGCCCTCGGAGGATTCAAGCAGCTTCTGGAAGAGCGCGCCCGCCGGCGCGAGGTTGATGATCAACTCTTGCCGGTTGTAGGGCAGATCGAGCACCCGCGCGAAACCTCGGCGGTATTCGAAGACGTCCTTGGCCGAGGGCATTCGCAGCATGTGGCTCACCGCGCCGCCGAGAACACGCAGCGTCACGCAGAAACCGTCGCCCACCTGGATTACGTCGTCGACATCGGTCTGGCTGAGTTGTTCGATGATGCGGCTGGCCTCGAAGGCGTCGACTTCGGGCGCATTCTCCTCGGGCAGGCGGATCTTGGCGATCAGGGCGGCATCGGCTTCAGCTGAGTCGGGGATCGTCGTTTCGGACACCCCGCGCCCCAGTTGCTTGACGATGACCTTGCGTTTCTTTTGACGGTCGATCCACTCCTCGTCGGTCGGGAACCGCACGCGGACCGGCTTCACGCCATCGGGTGTGCGCAGGTGAATGGTGATGGGTTGCTTCGCGTCAAACATGAGAGTCCTCCCTACTGACAAATCCCGTCCACGCCGCACTTGGCCACGGCCGAGACGATGCCGTTGGTCTCGTCCCACATCGGCAGGCACTCGACCGAGACGGTGACGATGCCGTCCGTCTCGCCCACCTCCGCCGAGGCGAAGGAGACCTTGTGCCAGGTGATCTCGAGCGAGTTGTTGGCGTCGTCGGTCAAGGCCAGCACTGCCGTGCCCGTGCTCTGCTGGCGGAGCTTTGTGAGTTCGGTCGAGCCGTTTTCGAAGCGGGCGACAAAGCGCAACGCCCCCTGGCGGTTGCCAAACTCAAGCCGGCCGCGGATGGCGCCGCTCGCGCCGTCGCCGGGCGTCTGGAAGCCGGACCCGGGGAAGAAGCCGCCATCGAGGCGGACATTGTTCTTCCACGAGGTCTCGAGCGAAACGATGTTCTTGTTCGAGACGTAGTTGACGCCATTGATCGAAAGCGCCAGCGAGGCCGACGGCAGGAGTTTCTCAACAGTCGCCGCGGGCATGGTGATGCCCGAGGGTTCGACATATTTCCCCGAGCCCACGAACTCGACAGTGATCTTCGAGTTGGCGCGGCCTGGCCCCGAGCCGATCGAGATGGTCCAGCCTTCGACCACGCAGCCCACGGCCATCCGGTCGACGACGACGCCCGCGCCCGGGCGGATCTGCTCGACGAAGGAGAAATAGGGCAGCTCGGCCGCATCCCCGCTTGCAGGAAACAGCGGCGTGCAGGTGTAGGCGAAGTTTGGCACCGTGCCCGATTTCACGACCTTCCCAAGGCCGAACGCCATCGCCCAGGCGCCGATCTCCGCGCCGAGATACTTCTCGATGGTCCCGTTGACGTCCCAGGACGTCTGGAACGACTGCGTCGGGAACTCGTGGCCCTTGCCGAATTCCTCGGCGTCGTTTTCGGTATTCAGCTTCGGATTGGCGAGCGCGGCGTTGAGCTTGCGCAACTGCCACATCTGGACGCCGGTGTTGGGCGTCGAGATGTCGGCCTGCTTCTGCTTACCGAAGCAGATCTGGATTTCCTGCATCCGCGTGACGGACATCAGGCGTTACCTCCTCTTCAGTGACTTGCCGCCAGCCCCGAATCATGCGCGGCACAAGTTCGGACGGCGTGGCTTCCACTTCCTGCACCTCGCCGTCGGGCGAGATCAGAACCACGTGCTCAGTCATCTCCTATCTCCGTGAAACTCAGCGGCGTCTCGAAATAGTCGAGCCCCTCGGCGTCGGTTTGCCGCTGGATCGACGGCAGGTCCATCGGATGGCAGGACGGATGGACCGTCACGTTGAGCATCGGCACTCCGACCGATGTCGGCACACCCTTGGTGATGAGCCGGAACAGCCGGTAGTAGGCGGTGGGCGGGTCGCCCGAAAATGTCTCGCGCGCCCGCAGGTAGAGAGTCACCTGGTGCCGCCAGACATCGACGCCGCCGAAGCTCCCGGGGCTCGTCCCCTGCCATGCCGCCATGATCCCCGGCGCGGGCATGTCGTGAATCGCCGCCGCGAGGCTTGCCCGCTTCGGATACTGATCGTGGTAGGCGAAGATCCGTTCGGCGTCGCCCTCCATCTCCGCGACGAGTTCCGGGATATCGCGCAGCAAGGCGACCAGATTGTCGATCAGTTCCGCCGGATTGATCATCGCTGCTTGCCTCCCAATGCGCGTTCCACGAGCAGACGGGGCTTCATGGCGTCCAGCATCTTCCGCGCCGCCTCAACCACGGCGGCCTTGTTCTTCGGCGAGAACACCATCCACGCCTCGCGCTTCTGGTTGGCCCAGGCCTTGATGCGGTCCTTGCGGGTCGAGACGTTCGCCTTGGCCCGGTTCTCGCTGACCGTGCGGACCTGGAAGTTGCGCAGCAGGTCGCCCGAAAAAGTCAGGTTGCGGCGGTTGCCCTTGCCTTTGCGCGTCTTCCAGATCGCATAACGCTTGGTAAGCGGCTTGGCGGCTGTGTCCTCCGGCCCCTGCGCCGCGGCGAGCCGCGCCTTGACCGCCGCAACGCCCGCCGTGCCCAGCTCATACATCTGCCGCTGGCGGAAGTTGAGCAGGTCGAGCCGCAGTTGCTTCTTCTGATAGATGCGGACGCTGGGCATGCATCACCCCCGGCAACTTCCGCGCAATTGCGCGGAAGTCTCGACTTGTGGGCAATTGCGCACAAGTCGGTCGTCGCGACAGTCTGACTTCCGGAAGATTTTGCGGAAGTAACCTGTGGAGGATCTTCCACAAGTCAGCCGGCCTTGCGGAGCCGGAGCACGGCGGCGCCCTCGGCATCGGCTTCGATATCGAACACCTTGTAGCGAACGCCGTCGATCTCTACCTCGTCGCTGCGCACGGGCGCCGCAGGCAACCCGGCGAGCCGCATAAACAGCACGGCATAGACGCCCGGTGATGCATCCTCGGCTTCGCGCGCCGGCTGAAACACCGCGCGGACCGTCGCCGCGCCGCCCGCTTCAGGCAGGTAGAGGACCTGGCGGCCGAACGTATTCACGACGGCCGCGTTCAGCTCCCTCACCGCCGCTTCCCAGCCGCTCATGGTCAGGACTTCGTCCCCTTGACCAGCACCTCGGGCCGCAGGCAGATCGGCAGCGGATTCTGCTGCGTGTGCAGGTCGGTGCCGCGGCCGAACTTGCGGGGCTCCTGCTTGGCGTAGAGCGGCAGTCCCAGCGTGTTCGCCGTCTCGTTGAAGTCCGCCGGGGCAAAGAAGGTCCGGAAGGTATTCGCCGTGCCGAGCGGGAAGAAATGCGCCTCATCATCGGCGATGAACTTCCGCACCGCGCCAGACGCGTCGGTCGCCTGGCCGCGGTACTCCTCGAACGTCACGCCGCCGAAGGTGAACCCCGTGCGGTAGTCGTTGCCGAGCTGCTGGTTGCGCTGGTAGTACTGGAAGGCCTCCTTCACCTTCGCGTGCGTCGTGAAGGCGTCGTAGAAGCTCGAAGAGCACAGGCACAGGATGCCCGTCATGAACTCGCCCTTGAGGTTGTCCTCGATGTGGCGCTTCACTTCGAGCACTTTCAGCAGCACCTCGGTCGAGGCTGTGCCCAGGGCGAAGTTCACCGTCTTGGGCGTGATCTCGAACTCGGTGTAGAGGTTGTAGAGCACCGAGCCGTCGGCATCGAGGATCACGCCCTTGAGCGCGCCCATGCGCAGATGCTCCAAGGTGATCGCGTGCTTGTTGCGCATGTTCTGGAGCTTCAGGGCGAGCAGATCGGCCAGCGCCTCGGTCTCCGACTCCGAACCGAAGGCGCGGATGCCCTGAACTTCCTCAGGCAGCACGGCATCATCGTGCGGAATGTGCGGGATGACGAACGAGCGCACCTTGCGCTTGCCCTGCGTGCCCACCGTTCCGGGCGCGCCCACAGGCTGCGTGGGCAGCAGGTTCAGCACGCCACTCATCTCTTCGATGATGATGGTGCGGGTCCGGACACCCGTGGGCGGCATGAGGTTCAACTGCTCCATGCGCCCGTAGGTGTTGGGAATCTTGTTGATGGCCGCCGTGAGGGCGACCATCTCCGGCGTCCGCGTCGTGCTCGACTCCCTAACCAGGCAGGAAATGGATCTCTCCACCGCCACCCACGTTCTGTTCTCCTGTGTTCCCCACCCTCACTACCGCAATCCAGGAGCACCGTCCAGCAGCCGCATCCCGAGCCGGTCTCACCCCGGCAGGCTCCACACATTTCTTCCTGTCCCGTTCCCGGCCCCGTCAGGGCGCGATCTGGAACTCCGCCCATTGCTCCGCGTATCCGCGCCTGCGGCCGCGCCGGTCTTCCACAGCCAATTGCAGCGCGTAGGCGCCCGGTGGCAGGCTCTCCCAGAGATGCAAGGCGCCGGACAGGACCACGGACCCAGCCTCACTGTTCCAGGACACCACCGTGCCTTCATGGACTATTTCACGCTCCCGCCACAGGCGCACGGTCGCCCTCAGCCGGGCCGGATCTCCCTTGACCAGCCAGGCGGCGAATTCCAGCGTGTCACCCGGCCGGAACCGGTGCGTGTCGAGTCCCAGCCAGCGGTCCTGGGCTTGGCGGCCTCCGCCCAGAACGACACTGGACAGCACGACGCGGTCCTTCCTCGGATCCGGGATCATAACGGACCGCGTGGCGCTGCCCACACGTCCAGTGGCCGTGTCCCGCACCACGGCGCGAACCAGATGCGGCCCTCGCTTTTCGATGGGCATGTCCAGCACGTAGCGCAGGCCGGCTCTCTGCACTTCGGCGCTCTGCCCGCTTCCCACAGGAATCTCATAGCGTTTTGCGACAAACCCGGAGACCTCGTCGATGCCGCGGATGGCGGAGATGAGCACTTCCAGCCGCAGCAGGCCGCGCCCGCTCTCATCCGAGCCCCAGTGGAGCGCCTCTGCGCCGATATGCAGCCAGCAGCGCAGCAGGGCGCCCCGCGGCTTTGCCTCTGAATACAGCGCCGATAGCGTCAGCGGGATTTGCTGCCAGGGGGCAGGACTCTGCGCCGCCGCTCGCAGCAGTTCGAGCGCCGGGCGCGGCCGCGCCAAGCTGTTCACCAGGTCCGGCTCCAGGAAGCCGGCGCGGGAGCGCACGCTCAGTCCGGGCCGCTTCACACGGACCTCGATCCTGCGGAAGGCGCCGGAAGCGGGATCCCGGCGGCGCTCCGGCGGCGGGCGGCAGGCGAGAACGTAGTAGCCGTCCTGGTCTTCCAGAATCCGGTCCACAGCCCAGTTCAGGTCGTTTGTGTTCTCCATCGCGCGGCCACCCGTGGCTTCCGCCAGCAGGGCCAGCGTCTGCTGCTTTGCAAAGAACCGTCGCCGCTGGCCGCTCTTGATGCCGGAGAGCATTTGCTCCAGCTGGAGCTGGACCAGGTAAGGGGGCGGCGTTCCAACAATGCGCGCCTCGGCGCCCGCTTGCAACGGAAGGAGCCCCTCGGCGTGGACGGTGTTCAGAATGACGCCGGCCCGGTTGGCGCGGTCGATGACGCGGCGCAGGGCCATCAGAAACTCCTGGTAAGCCGCCTCCCCGGCGCCTGGAGGCTCGATCCCATCGGAGAAGATCACCACGGCTTTCCGGCCGGGCAGCGGTTCCAGGATATCGATGACTGAGAGGATGGTTGCGAAGAGGAAAAGTTGGGCACGGCCGACCGCCGTCGGGCCGGCCCAGTCCGACAGCCGCTCCGGCAGGAGACCGGACGAGGCGGGCGAGCCCAACCGGGCGTCCCCCGGCGCAAGAACTTGAGGATTCCACCTCAGGCCGTCCGCAACGGAGGCCAACCACCGCCGGTCGTCAGCGAACTGAAAGAATCCGCCGCTCGAACGGCAGATCGCCACAGCATCTCCATCCTGCATCTGCCTCTCGACGAATTTCCGCAAGGCGTGGCGCACGGCATGGACATTCTCGAAAGACAGGTTCAGGTCATCGGCCAGAAGAACGATCACCCTCTGCGGCAGCCGAGGTTGCACGGATGGCTGAGCCCAAGGAATCGACTGCGGCGCCCGCGGCGGGGCGGCCTCCGGCAACGCCCGGACAGGTCCTTGCTGCTCGACGTAGGTTGCTTGAGTGACCGGCAACGGCTCGCCGTCCAGAAAGACCTCGAAATCGGCGCCAGTGAGATCTTTCACCTTTCGGCCCTGGCGGTCGGTGACAACAGCGTCCACCTGAAGGAGAGTCGTTTCGACGCGGAACACAGGTGGTGAGGGCGGCGGCGTCTGTGTCTGGCCGTATCCAGCCAGCCCACACGCGCAGAACAACAGCGCGAGCGAGGGAAGGCCAGGTTTCCGCAGACCTGCGCATGTATGCTCCATGCCTTCCATCGGGCCAGCCCCATTGCCTGTTTCGCTGCCCTCAATATACGGGGATATCCGATTCCGAATCCTCATCCGGCCGGGCAGCCTCAACGCGGCGACCGTAATCCCGCCAGCGGGACGTGCCATTCTCGCACCCAGTTACGGCTGGCAGCTCGCATAACACCCCGACCGCGCCTGATCGCAGGCTGGCAGCCGGGCCTGCAAAATATTGTCGCAGGCGGCAATTTGATCAGTGTATGCCCTTTGGCAATTGGAGAGCGCTTGATTGTATCCGTAATCGCACTGTTGCAGGCACATACCAGCATTGTTCGGAGGGCAGTTGTTCCTGCAGTGCTGCCATTCCGTCCAAGCCAGTAAATCACATTGGGCCTTCTGGGTATTAGCGTTTTGACGGCACTGCGCGTCGTCCATCTACGCTGCCGTCTCACAGGCGGCATACATCGTTTCACACTCGCTGCAGGGCGTTTTCAGAAGCAGCAGGCCGGCCCCCGTGACCGAGGACAGCAGAGAGATAAATCCGAAAACAGCGTGGCGCAGCATTTGAACAATCCTCCGCCGGTGATGGTACCCAAAAGTCTCAGGCTTGTCAAGAGAATGCCACTGGCATTGCATAGATAGATTTTGATGCGGTACTGGCGTTAACCGCCAGATGCGGGTGGCTCGTGTAACATCTCTATAAATTGCGTTTGATTCGGGAGCGGCAGGAGGGGTGGCCGTGATGACGGCGAGGACGGGCAGAGGATTTGTTCCGGTGTACTTAGCGGGAGATTGCCGGACACCGGGAGGCGTTCCGGTGGGTTGATTCTATCTCATGCTGCCTCCTGCTGAGGCAGCAAAGCCAAACCATCTGAGAAGGCCTGGTAGGGGGTCCTTCCCTTCGTGCGGTAACCCTGATGGGCTCGCTGGCGGTTGTAGAAATCCAGGTATCGGTCCAGGTCGGCCTGGAGCTGGTCCAGGCTTTCATAGAGGGTCTTGCGGAAGGCCACCGAGAAGAACTCCTCCTTCACCGTGCGGTGGAAGCGTTCGCAGAAGCCGTTGGTCTCCGGCGAGCGCACTTCGGTGCGGCGATGCTGGATCTGGTTCAGCGCCAGGAACAGCTCAAAGAAATGCTGCAACGCGCGCCCACAGTATTCCCTGCCATTATCGGTGAGGATGTGCTCAACCGCCACGCCGCTCTCTTCATAGAAGGGCAGCACACGGTCGTAGAGCGTGTCCACGGCCGTCATCGGCGCCTTCGACAGCGCCAGCCTGGCGAACGCCAGCGAGCAATTGGCGTCGACCACGCTCTGCATGTAGATCTTGCCGACGCCCTTGATGGTGCCGACGAAGTAGGTGTCCTGGCACAGCAAATAGCCTGGATACGGCGCTTCGACGTGCTGTTCGGGATCGACCGTTCGCCGGCGGTGGAGTTGGATGAGCCGGATCTGGCGGTCGGTCAGCACGCCGCCGCGATCGGCGGTCTTTTGCTCCAGCCAGAACAGGCGGTGGATGCGCAGAGTGAGTCCGTGGCGCTGCCAGACGGCGCGCACCGTGGAAGGCGAAACGCCGACGCCGATGAGGCGGAGTTGGCCGCTGATGCGGACATAGCTGTAGGTGGGGAATTGCTCGGTCATCTCAAGGATGCGCTGTTCGAGTTCCGGAGGCGTCTGGTTGGGCATCCGAGGGCGACGCCACGGCTGCGGCGCCAAGCCCTCGGCACCGTACTTTTCGTAAGCTTCCTTGATTTCGTAGAAGTGGCTCCTGCTGATGCCGGCACGCTTGCAGGCCAGGCGGACGTTGTCGAGTTCCTGGGCCAGGGCCAATAGCCCCAAGCGGGCCTTGATAAGCTTCTCTCTGGTGCTCATGAGGCGGTCAGTTCCTTTCGTGGTGATCTGAGTCTTGAGAAACCCAAAATCTACCACCGGAACGCCGCCTCAGGCACCGCTGCCGCGGTGCCCCGGTGTCCGCTCAACTCCCGCTAAGTACAGGTCACGCGTTTGGTCGGGCGCTGGAACGAGACACCGCAAGTCCGACCGCTGCCGCTGCAGCGTGCCGCGTCTTCGCATTCCATTCGGCATCGGCGCGGTCGCTGTCGATCAGACCGTCGGCGGTGGGCGTAATCCGGCCGGAATGGATCGCCTTTTGCACTGCCGCCAGGCTCACGCCGCGATGTTTGGCGTAGGCGCGCAGGCTCAATAAAGGCATCGAACTTTCTCGCGATTCGATTGCGGAATTCGCTTGCTTCTACGAAGAACTGAAGCGATGAATGGAGTCGCAATGAGGAACACCAAAGCACAATCGACCACGCAAACCGCCGCCCGCCTGTACGCCGAGCGGCACGCCGAAGCCCAGGACCTGCTCGCCCGCATCGCCGTGCGCCTCGCCGAGCACCAGAAACGGCAGGCCGCGCAGGGCGCCGATTGGGGCTACGCGGGCGACCTCGGCCGCATCACCGAGCAGCTCGCATACGTGCTGGCCGGCCTGGGCGATGCGAGCGCGGTCGACGCCAAGGGCCTCGAATACTGACCAGCAAGGAGACACACCATGACCGCACAACCTTACATCGAATGCTCGCTGTGCGACGAGGCCAAGCCGATCCACCGCGAGCTTGTGTTGACCAATCGCGAGGGGCTGCTGCTCGACAAGGTCCAGTTCTGCCGCGGCTGCTGGAACGACATCCGGCAGTCGGTTGAGGATGCCAGCGGCCTGATCGACCGCCGCCAGGAGGACTGACTCGATGGCCATCACGCGCGAAGAACTGATCGCCTGGGCCACCCGCCACGGCTGGAAGCTCGACCGCTGGGGCCACCTCAAAAAGGAACTGCCCGGCGCGACGCACCGCATCAAGCTGAGCCGCATCGCCGCCCGCCATGAAATCTCGACGCCGCATGGCTGGGTCCGCCTGGCCAGTGGCTACCTGAAACAGTTGCACATCACCGCCGACGGCAAGCTCGGCGGCATGACCCGATAGAAAGGATAACCGACATGACCACGTTTGCCATCGACCACGACAACACGATCGCCGCCTACCTGGCCGGAGAAGCGGTGCCCGAGGACCAGGCGCGATTCTCGAGCGAGAAGGAACTGTCGAAACTCGCCGCCAACTGGCCCACCGAGCGGCTGGTCGAGATCTGGAACGGTTTCGCCGGCGTGCCGCCCTTCGGCGACCTCAAGCCGGTGAAGAAGTTCACCGACCGCAAGACGGCCGTCGCGCGGATCTGGAGGGCGGTCCAGGCCCTGACGCCTACGGCCGCCTCGCAGGCTGCCACTGTCGTGCCGAAGCAGGGCAGGCCAACCAAGGTGGCCACGCCGCCTGCGGACGCGCGCGAAGGCTCGAAGAAAGCCATCGTGCTGGAACTCCTGCGCCGCCCCGAGGGCGCCACGCTCGCCGACATCATGTCCGCGACAGGCTGGATGGCGCATTCGGTGCGCGGCTTCCTCTCCGGCGCGCTCGGCAAGAAGATGGGCCTCGCGGTCGAGTCTCTCAAGACCGCCGAAGGCGCCCGGGTGTATCGGATCAAACCTCAATAGCACCGGCCTCGCCTCTCCGCCGCCAGCCTCAGTCGCTGGCGGCTTCTCTCTTCTGCCGTACGATCCCCTCAATCCGTTCTTCCAGCAGCGCGTTGTGCAACTCACACTCGGACCGCCTCACGTAGAGGCCATTCAGGCGCAAAATGATCCGGCTCTCGAGTTCGGCCAGCTCCTTGCGCACCTCGGCCAGCAGCGCCCGGTTCTGGAGGCTGACGTAAGTGGCGATCAGACCCGAGACCAGACCGATGGCCGGCACAATGGCCGTCAGGATCCGTTCATCCATTGCTCCCGCTCCCGGTGCAAGATCCGAAGCTCCTGCGCCCAGTCGTGCAGCGCCAGACACAGGCCCGTGACGTCGGGATGTCCGGCTCGCAGCAGCGCCTCGGCTTCGGCCATCTCCCGTTCGCACCGCGCCACCTCACGCCGCCACCGCTCCTCGTTCCAGAGCGACCTCCGCGAACCCTCGTCCGTCGGATTCAAGCACGGCATGCTTGCCGGAGAACTCTTCAAAGCGCCGGATGATGACATCGCAGTAGGTGGGCTCCAACTCGATCAGCCGCGCTTGGCGGTGAGCCTTCTCGCAGGCAATGAGCGTCGAGCCCGACCCGGCGAAGGGATCGAGCACCGTGTCGCCGCTCTTGCTCGAGTTACGGATCGCGCGCTCGACCAACTCCACCGGTTTCATGGTCGGGTGCAGGTCGTTGGCGACGGGCTTCTTCACGAACCACACATCGCCCTGGTCGCGGGCGCCGCACCAGTAGTGGCCCGCGCCTTCTTTCCAGCCGTAGAGGATCGGCTCATACTGCCGCTGGTAATCGGCGCGGCCCATAGTGAACGTGTTCTTGGCCCAGATGAGGAACGTCGACCAATGTCCGCCTGCAGCCGTGAATGCTTTGTGTAGTGTGTGCAGCTCAGAGGACGACATGCAGATGTAGACGGCGCCCTTCGTGACGGCGAGGATGTTGGCGCAGGCGTCGCGCAGGAAGGGTTCGAACGCGGGTCCGAGGTTATCGTTGGCGATCCGGCGATGCTTCTTTCGAAGCTTGTCCTTCATCGTCGCGCCGTAGTTCACCCCATAGGGAGGGTCTGTCCAGGCCGTGTCGGCCAGCCCGCCTGCGAGCACCTTCTCCACCGCTTCCATCTGCGTGGCATCGCCGCACAACAGGCGGTGGTCTCCAAGCACCCACACGTCGCCGGGCACCGTCACCGCCGTCTCGGACGTCTCGGGGACAGCATCCTCATCGGTGTTGCCGGTGACGACCTCATCAGGCTCCGCGAGTAGCGCTTCGATCTCCGCGTCTTCGAAGCCCAGCAGGTCGAGGTTGAAGTCATCCTCGCGCAAGGCCTCCAGCTCCACCCGCAGCATCTCCTCATCCCACCCGGCGTTCATCGCCAGCTTGTTGTCGGCGATCACGAGCGCACGGCGCTGCGCCTCGCTCAAGTGATCGAGCACGATCACCGGCGCTTCGGCCATCCCAAGCTTGCGCGCCGCCATCACGCGCGCGTGGCCGGCGATGATGACTCCGTCGGCCCCGACGAGGACGGGATTGACGAACCCGAACTCAGCGATCGACGCTGCGATCTGCGCGACCTGCTCCTCGGTGTGCGTGCGGGGATTCTTTGCGTAGGGAATCAGCCGCTCCAGCGGCCAGCGCTCGATGTGGAGGTCGGGCTTCACTGTTTGATGTAAGGCGCCTGCGCGGGCGTGCCGTCGGGATTGGCGAAATGGGCGAGCACGGCCGTGAGACCCTGCACCGCCGACAGCCCGACCATGGCCCAGAACTTGCCGCGCCCAGGCAGCAGGTCGATCGAGGCGTTCAAGCCCTGCGCCACCAGCGCCAACGTCTGAATGGCAACATTGATGGAGAACTTCATCTTCGTAAGCTCCTGGAACTGATTGACCAGCGGCCGCAGCCGCCACCAGAGCCGCAGTTCGCGAATCATCGCTTCTTCGGAAAAAAAGGGGCGGCCCCGAGGAGGAGTGCGGAACCGCCCATGCATGCGCCTGGAGGAGAAACACTACTTGCGGCCGGCCAGCGCGTCGGCCACGTCAGCAGCCACCACCGCGCCGATCCGCAACGATAGAGGTTTATGAATCCGCGTTCCGGCCGAGAGGATACTGTCCCGCCCCAGGTGGGTATTCATTGCAGTGCGTGGTGGCTTGACCAAAGGTCGGGGCAGTCCGGTGTCTCCATCGGAGAATCGCGCTGGCGTGAGAGGGCGATATCCCGAAGTACCTTGCTAACCGTGATCTCGGTATGCCCAGTCTTGGCTCGAGGGTGCGTAACTGGGCGACGGTCGAATCAGAGAACTTGCATTGGGGTAGTCTTTCACCGCGCGCTTGTCGACCCTTGCGTTTCATGTCCGCATTGTTCTCGGCGACTGTCCCCAGGAATAGATGGTCGGGGTTGCAGCACCGTGGATTGTCGCATCGATGCAGAACACAGAGATTCCCCGGGTCTGTGCCTGTGGCGATGAAGTAGGCCACTCGATGAGCCAGAAAATCGCGCCCTCTGACTCGAACCTTCCCGTAGCCTTTCGGTAGGCAGCACCCCTGCCATTCAAGGCAGCCCGAGCCAGAGTGCGCGTCGTTCAATCGGGCACGAAAGCGAGCGACTTCCTCTGCAGTGAGCGAGAAGAAGGCGGAGGGCGACCTCATGCCCGCGAATATCAACCTTTCTTCTCAGCGAGAGCGTTGGCCACCGCCGCTGCGACGACGGATCCGATGGCCTTGAGCGATGCGTCATCAATCGAGACCGCGCGGGCGGTCAGGGAGTCACCGGCGCCGGCCTGGATTGGATTCCATTGGCCGTCGATGGCGATGTCGCCATGGCGCACGGCCTGCTTGGAGACCAGATTGGCCGTCTCGACCGCGTTCTGAAGCGCCTGCGAGGCGATCTGGTTCAGCCGCGTTTGCTCGGTCAGAGCTTGCCGCGCGGCCTGGATGTCGAGGTCCTGGTAGACGTCATAGGTCCGCTTGATGTTGGCGAACGTCACGCGCTGGTTCTCGCTGTGCGCGGCCCCGGCGGTGGCGCTCGTGTTCTTGAACGATTCGTCCGTCCCGGTCTCGAACTCGCGTTCGGCCTGGTTCGGCGTGGCAACTTCAGGCATGGTGTTTGGCTCCTTCACGTGTTGGATTGAAATGGTTTGCCCGTCACCGCATGCACGGGCGTGAGCTTCAAGGTCTCTTGCAATCGGCGCAGGATCACATCGCAGTAGGCCGGGCTGATCTCGACGCCGAAGCCAGACCGATCGAGCAGCCCGGCGGCGACCAGAGTCGTGCCGCTGCCCGAGAACGGATCGAAGATCACGTCGCCTGCGTCCGAGAACGCCTTGATGAAGAACTCCGGGATCGCGCGCGGAAACGGCGCCGAATGATTCCCCTGCGAGGACTCGGTCTTCGCCTCGATCACATTCGACGGGCGTGCCAGCCCGCCGTGCCGGCCCTCAAGGTCGTTCGCGTTGCGGCGCGTCGTCTGCCAGGCCGCATGGTTCTTGCCCTTGTCGGCCGCCGCGCCGCGCGGCCCCGTGCCGAGCAGCCCGCTGCCCGAAGTCGACTTCGGATTGCCGGGCGAGTAGTCGAAACAGTCATCGGACCAGTGCGCCACCTCGCGCGGCCGGAACTTGATCTTGCGCTCGCGCGAGAAGTGGTAGATCGGCTCCCAGGCGTTCTTGAAGCGGTTCGACCAGCCGCCCGGCACGCCGTCATCGGTCTTGCGCCAGCAGAACTCATCGACGAACCGCCAGCCCCACTGCCGCTTGTGGGCGAGCACCAGGTCCATCACATAGGTGTGCCGCTCGCCCTCCTCGGCGTGGGCTTTGATGTTCAAGAGGTAAGATCCGTCGGACGCGAGCACCGATTCGATCGCCGCGGCGACGTCCTTGAACCAGGCGATGTACTTCTCCGGCGGCACTGGCTCGAAGCCGCTTGCTGGATCGTACTGCCGCTGCGTGGCGTAGGGCGGCGACGTGATGACGACGTTGGCCTTCGCTCCATCGAACAACCGCGCGATGAGGCCCCGATCCCGGCAGTCGCCGCAGATCAGTCGGTGTGGTCCGATCAGCCACAGGTCGCCGGGCCGCGTGACCGCCTCGGCGGGCACCTTCGGGACCTCATCTTCGACCTCGTTGGACTCCGGCTCGGCGTCCCGCTCGAGCGACGCCAGGAAGTCGTCGATCTCTTTCTGATCGAACCCGGCCAGCGTGGCGTCAAACCCGACCTCGGCCAGTTCCTTCAACTCGCGCGCCAGCAGTTCGCTGTCCCACCCGGCGAGTTCCGAGAGCCGGTTGTCGGCCAGCAAGTAGGCGCGGCGCTGGGTCTCGTCCAGATGATCCAACACGATCACCGGCACCTCGGCGAGGCCCAGTTTCTTTGCCGCCAGCAGCCGGCCGTGTCCGGCGATGATGCCGTCCCGCGAGTCGACAAGGATCGGATTGCAGAAGCCGAACTCGGCGATCGACGCCGCGATCTGCGTCACCTGCTCCTCGGAGTGCGTCCTCGGGTTTCGCTGATAAGGCGCCAGCCGCTTGAGAGGCCACAACTCGATCCGCCTCGCCATCGCCGGCGTCACGCGATCAACTGGCATAGCTCGGAACCCAGACCCAGTAGGCGACGATCACCCCCTCGCCCGCCGTGTTGGCGTCGACGTAGTAATCCGACGGCCGCAGTTCGCCAGCAGCAGACTCGATCACAAACTCATCGGCCACGCCACCGCCTGCGCCCGTGGGCCAGAACTCCTTCACCACGCCGGCCCCGGTGGCCTTGTTCATGCCCGCTATGCCGAGGAACACGCGTCCCGTCTCGCCGATGACGACGGCGAACCGGATCCGGTGGGCCCGGATCGAGGCATCGGAGGTCACCCGGACAGGCGTTCCTGGCGTCGGGACCGCAATCTTGCCCAACGATCGCGGCTGGAGGGAGGGAGAATCAGCCATGGTCTTGTGCTGAACTCAGAGCGCCGGGTGACAACCGACAACCGCGGAAAACGACAACCAGCCGCTCGCCCTCGGGCGGCAACGCAACAAAGACAGCCCGGATCTCTTTGACGACAAAGCGACAGCAGCCGGCGCGCGGGGCGAGATGAACACAGGTGACAACCCGAGTGACCACCTTTTTTCAACCGTGACGCAAGCGAAATCGCGCCACCCAACCACCCGCCGCCGAAAGTCTTTTTTCAGGTCCCAGGAATTGATTCAGGCGGCAATGCGGGAAAACCTCTCCAGGAACAGAGCAACCACGCGCGCCCGATGCTGCGGTTCGACACGCTCGATCCACTCCGCGTAGTCCAGGCGGGCTTTCCGCGCGTTGCAGTCAGGGCACACGATGACGATGTTGCGAAGAGAGTGCGCGCCACCGAGCACCAGTGGGATCATGTGGTCCGTCTGCTTTTCCCCGAGCTGGCAGTCGCAGTACGCGCAACGCGTGGCGTCCTGTTTCAGTTTTGCGATCGCCGCTGCCGTAGCCGTCCCGTCGGAGTGATCCAGGAGACGCATCGTGCGTCTTTCGTCCTGCGCCAGCTTTCGATCCCAATGCGCAGCCTTGTATCGCTTGACGCGCGCCCGTTCGGACATCCGCCGGCGGGAATAGCTGCTGCGATACTTCGCCTTCGCCTGTTCGCGGAAATCAGGATCGGTTTGGTACAACTCCCTCTCAGACAGCCGGAACGGCGCCAACCACTCCACTGCCCAACGCCTCCGGACCTGGTCAGCGAGCCGTTCGGCTTGCAGCATTGCTCCCTGCCGATAACGTTCGGGCTGCGTTAGGTACGGAGGCAGCGTTCTGCCTTCCTTGACAGCATCAGCTTCACGCTGTTGACGCTTATACTCCGGCGTGGCCCACCAGCCGTCATAGCCTGCCTCTTTGGCGATCTGATTCCGCTGCCGCGCTGCTTCCTTGGCCGCGTCACAACCCGGGCAGAGGGCTTTCAGCCGTCCACTGCGAGCGTACCGGCCCCAAGTCTCGACTGAACCGGCACACTTGCAGTGTCTGCATGTCGGCACTGGATTGCAGTCCGTGTTGGAACTCTGCGTTACGTTCAGGCCATCAGTTGGGCTACCGTCCAGAGCAACGCACCGGGTCGGCCGCTGCGCTGTGCGCGCTAGGCCCGCTGGATGGTCGCCATTGCCTCGCATCTTCGGAATTTCCGAAGATGGCTCACGCCCGCACCAGGCAATCGGTCACCACTTGCAGGAAGATCGGCCGCACCTCGTCGGGCGCGTAGTTCGTGCCCCAGCGCGCGCCGCCCAGCCGCTTCAAATCCCAACAGAGGCCATGCTCGAGGTGGTCTCTGAAGCTGTAGCGCGTGCCCAGGTACGCCGTGCGCCGCAGCGGCTCTTCGCCAGGGCGGGAGACGAGGATTGCGCGGTTGATGTGTCCTTTGCGGTGGCGCACGACGCGGGCGATGAGCCCGGCGGCTTCCAGTCGCGCCAAGCCCCGCTCGGTGACGTGATCGTAGAGCCGACCATCGGCACGGTAGACGGGTATTGTGGCCACCATCGTCGCGGATAGTCCTCGAGTGTGGAATCGGCGGGAAAGAGATTCACGAGCGTCCCGGCGCTCGATCACGCTTGTTTCGGAACTCCCTCACGCGACGTCCGCCCCGCGGTATGTCAGCCGTGCCGAGCTTCCACGTACTATATACTCGCCCCGCGTCTGAATTGTCCGGCCGCGGCGAGGATTTCTCTCACGGTTTCCCGCCGCGGTAATCTCATCTCGAAGCTGGGCGGGATTTGTTTCGGCATGAATTTCCACTGCTCAAGGACTATATTCGCTGCCGGTCGCGCATGTGTCTGGCCGGGACAATGATTTTCCCTCACCATGCCCGCATTGTTCTCTCGCTAGGGTTCGAATCCAGGGGTGCTCGACGTCCGGGTTATAGAAGCGCTGGCGCACGCCGTTCGGAAGGATGATCTCGATGGATTGCCGGGTGACCTCGCCGATCCGGTCGGTGGCTCTGAGCAGGTTCGCGAGCCCGCGGGCTTTTCCAAACAGCGCACGCATCGAGCCACGGGTTCCGTAAAGACTATCTTGCGTCCAGCCCAGCGCGAGCGCCCGGTCTCGGATCGCATCGACCATGGCCACTGCCTCAGCCGCTGAGTTCTCAGCAACGCGCGCGGGGCGAACCGGCTTGTCTGGTTCCGCGACGGGCGGCGCGTAGCTGCGCGTATCGAGATGGCGAACGGCGTCACGGAGAGCCTCTTCGCCGAAGTGAGCGACGGCCCACTCGTGCACGGCATTGAACTTCTCGCGCAGCTCGTTGAACGCCTCCCGGCTGAGCCGCCCCGCGCCAGCGGCCAGCTTGGCCAGGTTCATGCGCGAGCGAAGCCAGGCGTAGTATTCCGGATCCAGCCGCCGGTAGGCCATGTCATCGATCTGCACATCGCGAGCGAACATCTGCGGCTGGTCGGTGGTCCAAGTGTCCAGGCTGGTAGAGACAAACAGGGAGGTCCACGAAGAGACGTGGACCAGGTCCACGTCTCGGCTGGAGACGGCTTCGCTGCAAGTTGTTGATGACAGGTGGTTTACCGATTTAGGTCCACGGGGTCCATGGGGACCATGGGTGTTCTCTCTCTTTCTATAAAAAAATGCATTCACATTTCTTTCCCCTGGCTTTGTGTGCGTATTTTCGCTAAGTAATTAACAGCAGCAGACGTGGACCACGTGGACCTATGCGCTAAGTCGTTTCTGGTGAACCGATTCCAGCGCCTGCATGCGTGGACCTGGACGTGGACCACACGTGGACCTAAGACAGGACGTGGACCTACTTACCACAGGCGCCGGTACCTCCATTCACGGCGCTCACCTTCTCGGGCCTTGTACTGCTTCCACCCGTTCGCCCTCAGAGACCTGGCCACGCGGTTGCGGTCCATCTGCGTCCACATCTCGGTCTTCTTCTCGATGCACTGCGCGAGGATCTCCGGGATCGACACCGACTCCCGGCCCTCGATCCACTTGAGGATCAACTCATCCCATGGATCGCCCTCGTAGCGTTCGGCCTGTTCCTCGGCCGCCTCGCGGTTGAGCTCGACCGAATCGAGCCACCACGGCTTGCCTTCGAAGTAGAGGTAAGTGGCCTCGGCCCACAGTTGATCCCGGATGACGGCCAGACCATCCGTGTCGATCACCGCGGCCTTGCACTCGACCGGCCAGAAGCGGCGCCCGCCTGTTTCATCCCGCAGGTACGTCCCGTGATTCACGCTGCCGGCGAAGACGCATTGGCGCGGAGAGGTAATGAGGCGCTTGCCGTACGGTGGCCGGAAACGGTCGACCGCGCGGCTCATGAACGCCTTGATCCGGCCAATCTCAGAGCGCGACATCGAATCGAGTTCGGCGATCTCGATCACCCACACGCCCCGGGTCTGGAGCGCGGCGTCTTTCGACCCCAGGTCGGCGATCTCATCGGTGAACCACGGCTCGGCCAGAATGCGCAGGGCGGTCGACTTGCGGATGCCCTGTTCGCCCTCGAGGATCAGGCAGCAGTCGGCCTTCGAGCCCGGCTCGAATACGCGCGCCACGGCCGAGATCAGCCAGCGCGAGCCGACCGCTGCCGCATAAGGCGAGGGATCGACGCCGAGGTATTCTGAGAGCCACGATTCCAGGCGCGGCGTGCCGTCCCAGGTGAGTTCCTTGAGATAGCTCCGCACGGGGTGGAAGGGAGATTCCCGGGCGACGGCTTCGATGGCCTGGCCGGTCACGTCGACAGGTACGAAGATGCCCTGGTGGTGCAGCCACTCGGTGGCGAGCACGTCGTGGTTCGGGGTCCATTCCTCATGGACGTCCACGCTGGGCTTCATCCAGGGCGCGGGCTTGCGCAGGACGGTGCAGCTCGAAAACTCGTTGTAGGCGAGCGCGCCCGACCACTCCTGTGCTCCGCGCAGCGCGGTGATCGCGTTGGCGAGCACGGGTTTCACCGTGCCGTTCAGGTTCAGCAGAAGATCGTTGCGCCAGGAGGCCGCACTATCATTGACTGCCCGCAAGGGTTGCGCTCCGGGATGCCGGCCCTTGCCGTTGCGTCCGCGGTCGATGCGAATGACCTTCATCTGCTGCCGCAGGGCCGAGATGGGCAGCCGGCCTTTGCCGCATTTCTCCTGAATGAGCTTCAGATAGCGCGGCTGCTCGATCGGATCCAGTTGATGGACCTCGGCCAGGATCGGGTCGAGCAATTTCGCCAGGTCCTGCACGTCCGGCTGCAACTTCCCAATCGCCATCTCGAGCGGTGTCTGCGCGGCGGCGAGAATGGCCTCGAAGTCGGCCGCGGTCTTGCCCGAGGCGAAGTACTCGTTGACGTCGATCTTGGCATCGGCGCGCAGAGCGTCAGCCTCCGGACTCTCTTCCGGCAACTCGGCGAGCCGGGCGCGCGCGGCGATCTGTTTCTCGCCGAGCGGCAGAACGGCCACGCGCGTGGTGACGCCGTGCCCGGCCAGCCGGCGGGCCGTCTTCATTGCGCCTTGAAGTCCAGCTTCGGAAACCTCGTTGTCCTGGCAGATGTAGACGGTCTTGACGCCGGCGAGCTTCGGCAACAGCCGTTCCCAGTCCGCTTCGCGGATCTGCACGGTGACGGGCGAGACGGCGGCAAAGCCGTGCTCGATGAGCGAAATGCAATCGGTCACGCCTTCGGTGATAATGACGCGTTCGGGGCGCGTGAGCAGGACGTCTTCGTTGTAAAGAACGTCGTTGCGAATGCAGGAGGCGACGTGGCTGCGGTTGCGGTCGTTGCGCACGGCGAGCTTCTTGTATTTCGACCTCTCCCAGGGCTGGTCGGGCGTCCACGGCGTTCGGCGGCCGATCAGGAAGACGACATGGCCGCGGCTCCAGTAGGGGAAAACGACGCGGCGGTCGAAGAAAGGCATGACGCCATCCTGCGCCGTGGGTCGGAAAGCGGAAGTGGCTGTCAGTTCGCGTGGCGTGAATGCAGCGGGCCCATCTATGAGCAGACGCGCGGCAGTTGGCGAGCCATCCTCGGCATAGCCGATCTTGAGCCGCTCGATGGTCTCCTCACGGATGCCATACTTCGCGCGGAACCACGCAAGGACTTCGGCGTTGCTCACAAGCCGCTGGTGGTAGATCTCAGCCAGCGCGGTCAGCGCCTCGCGCACGCGCAGCGTGAGGCGGTGTTCGGCCTCGGCTTCCTCCGGCGAACTTGCGACAATCTGAGCCAGCGGCGGCAAGCCCACACGGGCGGCCAGAAAATCACGCGCCAGTCTGTGCGATTCCGGCATCGGCCCCGACTGGCTGCGGGTCACTCGACCGAAGCGGACGAACTCGACCAGTTGCAGCACGTCGCCGCCCACGCCGCAGCCGAAGCAGTACCAGCCCTGCTTGTCAAGCATCACATGGAGCGAGCGGCGCGACTGGCTCTTGTGATTCGGGCAATCGCAGAACAGCGTGCGCGAGTTGGCCTCGACGATTCGGCCGCCAAGAAGCTCGCGTGCGATCTCACCAATGTCGAACTCAGTGATCTGGCGGTAGTAGGCCTGGACATCCACGGAAGGGCTCATGGGCGTGCCTCCGGTCGAAGCAGGAAAGAAAGGAGGGTGTTGCGCCGGTCCACCTGGCGGCGGGCAGCGCATTTCTGGATGCCCCAGCGGTCGCCGAGCAGGATGACAGACTCCCTGGCGCGCGTCACCGCGGTGTAGAGCAGGTTGCGGTGGTGCATGAAGGAGTGCGACTTGTGAGCGACGACGATGGCGCACGGAAATTCCGAGCCCTGGACCTTGTGCACCGAGCAGGCATAGGCAAGCTGAAGGCGGCTGGCCGCATCCGATCCGGGCTCGATCTCGACCACGGCGCCGTCGAACTCGACAGTGAGCTTGCCCTTGGCCGCGGCTTCAACCACGTAGCCCACCGCGCCGTTCATGACGCCGAGTTCGTAGTCGTTCCGCGTCCGGAGAACCTTGTCGCCGGCGTAGAAGACGGGCCTGTGCCCGGGCGCGTCGTCCGGCACGTCGAAGCCGCGCAGTTTCTTTTGCAAGAGCCGCTGGAGCGCGATGTTCAACTCCACCGTGCCCAGCGGTCCTTTATGAGTGGGCGTCAGCACCTGCACATCGCGCAGCAGGTCGTAGCCGAGCCGTTCGGCCAGGATTTCCTCGAACAACAGCAGCAACATCCGCCGCACGTCCTCGCGGTCGCTGAAGCGGTCGATGACGTACCAGGGCCGGCGCGCACCTTCCTGCACATCCGCTGTCGGCCGCACCTCGCCTGAGAGGATCGCGGTCGAGTTCTCCTTGAGCACGCCCGCCTGGCGGATGATCCGGGTCAGGATTGTCGTCGGAACTACCCGAGACTTGACCAGGTCGCGCAGCAGGTTGCCCGGGCCCACGGGCGGCAACTGATTGTGATCGCCGACCAGGACCACGGCGGTCTTGGTCCGGTCGACGGCCTGGAACAACCGCCAGGCGAGCGCGACATCAACCATGGAGACCTCGTCGATGACCACGATGTCGGCCTCGATCGGATTCAGCGCATCCCGCGCGTAGCTGTGGCCGTTGAAGCCGAGCAACCGGTGGATCGTACTGGCCTCGTGGCCCACGACCTCTTCGAGGCGTTTGGCGGCCTTGCCAGTCGGAGCGGCGAGTACGACTTTCTTCTCGAGCTGCTCTGAGATGGTTGTGATGGTCGACACCGCATACGTCTTGCCGCTGCCCGCGCCGCCAGTCATGAGGGAAATGGAAAAGGTGAGTGCATTCCTGACGGCCTCCCGCTGTTCGGGAGTCAACTCGCCGCCCTCCGCGTCAAGCAGTGCATCGAGATCGGTCACTGCATGCGGGCTGCGCCTGCGCGACTCCTTAAAGACAGCCGCCAGCTCCGTTTCCATGCGGTGGATCTCGGGATCAGCCACCACCAGCCGCTCGGAGGCCTGCGAGACCAGCACCCCTTCGGCGATCAGCGCCTCCAGATGCCGCTCGATCACCTCGCGGCTGTCGAGCGTGTCCATGACGAGCAACGTATTGGCGCGGTCGAGCAGATCCTCGTACTCGACCCAGCAGTCGCCGTCATCGAGCGCCGCGAGCACGCAGTATTGAATCCCCGCACGAATCCGCGATGGCAGGTCCTTGGGCGTACCCATCTTGCGGGCGATCTTGTCGACGCGCTTGAAGCCGAAGCTCGGAATCTCGCGCATCAGCACATAGGGATCGCGTTCGAGTATCGCCACCACCTGGCTGCCGAACTTCCCGACGAGCGTCGTCACCTGGTGATGCGTCAAGCCGTAGGCGGCCAGGTGCGACATCGCATGGTTGAAATCGCGGTTCGCAATCCAGATCCGGCGTAGTTCGCCGATGGCCTCGATGGGCGCCTTGGCCACAGCCGCCACCGACTCAGGCTCGTTCCGGATGGCCGCGTCGAAGTCCGTGCCGAAGCGATCGGCGATCAACTTCGCCTTGGCCGGGCCGATGCCCTTGATGTCGGGATGGTTGGCGAGGAAGCGGGCAAGCCCCTCGGGATCGAGTTCCAGGTCATGTCCCAGAAACTCGGCCTCGAACTGGCGCCCGTACTTGGGATGCGTCACCCAGCGGCCTTCAAGTCTGACGGCGTCGTGCTCGCGGACATAGACTTTGCCCGCGAACTTCACCTCGCCCCCATCGGGCGTCACCAGGCGGCCCGCGCTGAAAGTGGGTCCGGAGTAGAAGACCGCGTCGACGATGCCGCGGATCGATTCGCGCTGACCCGTCATTGGCCCCACCTCTTCCAAGCCGCCAGCAGAAAGCCTTGCGTGAAATGGCGCGCCGCCTGGCGGTTGCCGCAGAACATGACCGGCAAGCCGTAGTCGAGCAGGATCGAGAGCGTCGAACCCACGACCGCGGCCGGCCGGGCCTCGCCGCGATAACGCTTGCCGAGCACGTCAAGAAGTTCGGCCTCGACCACCACGCAGGCGGCGCGGTAGCGGCTGAGCTTGCCGAGCTCCGCCCGGAAGCGCCGCCTTCGGTGGATCACGGTCGAAACGAAGTCATCGAGCGTCTTGCGCTCCACGGCCACCTGGTCCTCGAGCCCGTCGAGGGAGTAGTCCCCGGCCCTGAGCGCCCGCCGCACGGTGCTCGCCAACCGGGGAT
Organism: Bryobacteraceae bacterium; assembly: GCA_026002855.1. NCBI lineage: Bacteria > Pseudomonadati > Acidobacteriota > Terriglobia > Bryobacterales > Bryobacteraceae > Bryobacteraceae bacterium. Next base: position 3,282,034 of record BPGD01000001.1, on the reverse strand, counting down.
CGAACGAGTATGGCTCCTGCTCCCGCGAGTCGATGACAATGGTGGGCCGCCCCGCGTCAGAACGGCACAAGGGCGTCATCGGCCTCCCGCCGGAACTTGGCTGCGCTCTGGCTCGTCTCGATGCGGCGGTTGAAGTAGATGTTCTCGCTGTCGTTCTTGGTGCGCTTGGTCACTTCGAGCTTCACGTCGAGCAGGCGGTTCAGATGCTTCGGCAGATCCGAGAGCCGTTCGAGATCAAGCCCGCACAGGTGCAGGTCGGTCTTCACGTACTTGAGCGTGTTCTGCATGATGACGCTGTTGCGCCACATCAGCCGGTTGACGAACTTCGGCGCGAGAATCCGCAGCGTCCACTTGATCATCGGGTTGCCCGAGGACTGCGCCTCGGTCAACTCGACCTTTTCGACTGTGACCTGGTACTTGCCGTCGGGCACGCTCTCGAAATCGCCGCGCTCCTCGGGCTGCTCGGCGCGGAAGTCGTCATCGAACTGCGAAAGATCAATCGAGTGTCTGCTCATCGTGTTGTCTCCTGTCGTGGGGGTTACTTGGCCTGCTTGGGGCCCGCCTGCGGTTTCGCCGGCGCGCCGGCCGCCTGGAAGGCTTCGAGGAACTTGCGGTAGTCTAGGTCGATCGTTTCGGGCAGCCGCCCGGTGCGGTCCCCGGCTTCGTAGTAGAGGCTTGGCTTGGTGCGGATCACGCGCCGGACGACGGACTCGCCGTCGGCGTCAGCCGACACATCGAGGTCGCAGTAAAGGACCATGTCGACCATGCCGAGCACGATCTTGCGCGCCTTCTCGGGCAGCGTCGGCACGATGCGCGTGTAGCGGCCCGTGCGCGTTTCGACCTCGATCTCCTTGGCGTGCGAGATCAGGTACAGCCCGTAGGGCAGGAAAGCGAGCTTCGTGAGCACGCGCTGGAACTCGTTGTTGACGATCGCATAGCCCTTGCCGTAGGCGAGGTCGGATTCGTGCTCGACCTTGTACTTGCGCAGGATGTACTCGGTGCAGAACTTGTAGGCGTTGTCGATCGTGTCGATGACGACAGTCTTGAACGGGTGCTTGCCCTCACCGATTTCGGCGCAGGCGGCCAGCAGATCCTCCCAGGAAAGGATGGGTACTTGGAAGACCTCGAGGGCGTTCAAGCCCGGCTCGGTGGCGAGAAAGACCGCGCCGTCGGCTTGAGAGCAGAAGGTGGAATTGTGGACGACAAAATCGTTGGCCACGAAATTGTGCGTCTCCTCAACCGTGAGGTCGAACACGGGCGCGACCCGCGAGGGCTGGATCGACTTCACCCGGTCAAACAGGACCGGCCCGACCCGGTCGAGTTGCGTTTCGGCGGCCCTCACTTGGTAAAGGTTCTGCCGAACGGCCTCCGCCTTGACGGCTTTTTCTCCGTAAAAACCGATCTGGTCGATGAAACGGAGCACATCCTCCTTGGCCGCGATCAGAAGCTCGGCGCCGTAAAGGCTGCCATTCAAAAACCGGTCCCGAATCAGGGAAACGATACCGTAGCGGGCCAGCAGATGCTGCACCTGCTCCACCATGCGCACCGAAGTCGAACTAAAACTGATCCGGCCCGAAGCCTCGACCGAGCCATCACAGGTGAACAACCGGTTCAAAAACAGCTTCTGCTTGCGGCGCGTCAGCCCGAAGATAAAGTCGGGAATGAATTTCTCGCGCGACCGCAGGCCCGTTAGTCCAAACCGCCGCAAATGGCCGATCACATTGTTGCGGTGGCCGCGCTTGCCGCGGATGCGCACATGCGTGATGCCCTTCTGATTGACAAACTCCACGCACTCATCGCCCTTGGCTTCAACCGCCGCCTCGAAGTCCATCCGCACCATCGGATCGGTTTTGGTAAAGATGGCGCCATGGTTGGCGAGACTGCCATCCGCGATCAAGTACGCCAGGATCTTGACCAGTTCATCGTCGGTGTCGCCATGGCAGGCGAGTAGCGGATATTGGGCAACGACAGCGACGCGGTCGCCCAGGCCCAGCTCCGACAACGGCTTCCAACCTTCCCGGGTCAAAAACGGGTGGTTCGCCGTAGCCTCGATCCAGCGGCCGGTTTGAGTTTTCACCAGGTAGAGTTGCTCGGGCTCGTTTTCGACAAAAGCCGAGGGCGTCTGCGATGCGAGCAGCCCGGCTTCCCTCATCGTCAACACTGGCCCGGGCTGGTGGCGAACGAGCGACTCCATCCTCACCAGGCGGCCGTTGAGCGGGTTAACCAGCAGAGAGTTGCCCCCAAGACACTTGCCGATCTTGGTCTGTCCGTAACACAGCACGGTCAGATCCGACAGGCTGGGCTTGGGCGGGGTTTTCGTCGTGGGAAGAATGGGCATGGAAGTCTCCTTGGGTTTCAAAAGGCGGGTTCACTCGCACCGGCCGCGAGAACGCGGAGTTCCTCGTTGGGCTCGGCGCGCTGGTAGAAGTTCTCAATTACGTTGGGATTGCCGTTCGAACGGCAGAGGGCGAAGTACGGGCAGGGCCGCTGGTAGTTGAAGCAGAACGAAGTGTTCTGGTAGAAGACGCCGCGCCGGCGGGCGTCAAGGAAGGCTTGCGTGAGCTCCCAGAGCTCGCTCCGAAGGATGTCGAAGCGGTCGCGCGAGAGGTAGAGCATCTCGCGGTGAAACATCGCCGGATCGGCATACTTCTCGGCCAGCCGCCGCTGGAAGTCGTCGTCGGACTCCGGCTCGCGCCGCCGCGCCGTCGTGCGCCCCGTCTTTGACTTGGCGAGCAGTTCCGCGCGGCGCGCCTCGAACTCTTCCTCGGTCTCGCCCCTGAACTGTTGAAGCCGCGCTTTGACGAGCACGTTGTAGAGAATCCCGGTAACAGGGATGCCCATCGTCTGCTCGACGTAGTGCGCGTAGAGCGTGATCTGAAAGTCGGTCCAAAGCCGTTCGAGGTAATCGGAATCAATCTGCGAGGCGGTTTTGTGTTCCAGAATGAAATACTCTTGGCCGATGCGAACAATCCCGTCGACTTTGCCCGCCAGGCGGAAACTGCGCGAGGCGGCGCCCGTGGCCGGGTTCACAATCGGCCCCTCGAAGACGTGCTCGAGGGCCACAATCTCGAACTCTTCTTCGGCGTAACGCTCCGCATAGGCCCGCATCATCGCGGTGGCCAAATGCCAGTCGCGTTTCTGATCCTCGTCCTGCGCGCGGGCCGCACAGCGCCGGTCGATGAGATCAAGCACCCGCGCCAGATCGCGCTGGCGGTGCCAGAGTTCCAGGCACTCGTGAATCAGCGATCCGAAGTGCAGGTTGCGGTCCCGCTCGATGGAAACCAGATGCTGGAGGTAGCGCAGTTCGGCCGCCTTGCGGCAGTTCCGAAACTGGTTCCACATGGAGTAGGTGGTCAGCATGAGAGAGGCATCGTGCGTCATCGGTACTTTCAGTTCGGTTTTCGATAGGCCCATGGCCTCGCCCTCCGGTCCAGTTCCAGCGCTTCGCCGATGGTCAGATTCGGGTTCTCGCGCAGATACGGCTCGCAGATTTCGCGTAGCCGGGCGAGCGCCTGCCGCTGCCGCTGCTGGCGGATCAGCCGCGCCTCGAGTTGGGCGTCCTCCGAATCCAGCTCCGCCTGTAGCAGTTCATCCTGAGTGAGTCGTTTGTCCATGGCCGCCACTCCTTACACCGGCTGAGCTTCCGAGGCGAGCAATGCAATCGCCTCGGCTGTCGTGATGCCCGGATGCGCAGCGAAGACAGGTTCGAGCCAGGCGTAGAACCACTCGGCGACCTTCAGCCGGGCCGTGTCGGCTTCAATCTGCTCCTTGAGCAACGCCATGTAGCGCCGGTGATGATCCTCGGTCGCCCGCGCCGTGGCCACGTAGCGGATGGCGCCGCTGTCATCGCGGAAGGTGAGCGCCGACTCGGGCTCCAGGCCTCCGAAGCGCATGTCCAGCCGCAGTTGCAGCGCGCGCCCTTTTTGCGTCGCCAGCGTCTTCTTCATGCGGTCGCTGATGATCGACCGCACCTGCGCCACGGCCAGTTCGCGGCCATACTCGTCTACCAGGTCACCGTAGCGCTCCAGCACCTCCGCGCTGACCTCGTCAGCCGTGGGCTCGCGGGTCTCCAGGTGCGCCAGGATTACCTCGTCGATCCGGCGCGAGAGTTCCGAGTCATGAAATCTGGGTCTTGTCACGGATTGCCTCCTCAAAGCGGTGGAGCCAGTCGAGGGCGACCGGCGATTTGGCCCGGATGCCCGGGCAGTGCCAGTACTCAAGCCGCGAAGCGAGTTCAACAGGATCGAGCGGCGTCTCGGCCAGAGCCAGGACGGCGCGCGTCACCGCCCAGATCGAGTCAAGATCTTCCTTGAGCGCCTTACGTTCCTCGTCCGAGAGGCCCGAGCGGTACCGCCCCGTGCGGTCGGCCACAAGCATGCCCGTCTCGCGAGCGATGCGCCGCGCTTCGGCGGTGGAAGGGAGTTCGGTGGCCTCGCGCAGTTGGCGCACGATCTGGCGGCGCACGGCCGCTGGCATTTGGACGATCTCGCGCTGCGCCTCCGGAGGTTGCTCGGCGATCACTGCGGCGGCGCTGATCGACAGGTCGCCGGCGTCCATCTGCGCGACCACTTCGTCAACGGCTTTCTCGACGACCTTCTTGGCGCGCTCATAGGTGTCTTTGCTGTCGAAGCCAGCCTTGTCGGCCGCGATCTGCCGGGTTTCCACCCCTGGCGTGACTTCCGCGCAATTGAGCGGAAGTCCCCGATCTGACCTTTGTCCCTGGCGGTTTCCTATCTCCGCTTCGATGGCTTTCCCGATGGCGACGCGCTCGGAGGGGGTGAAGTCTTTCCGGATCTCGTTCTCCGCATACTCGCCGGCCAGGATGCTCGAGACCCTCACGATGCGCGCAGCGATCGTGGCTTGCTTCAATACGTCCCGGACGGCGCGCAAACGGCGCTCGCCGAACACCAGGAGGTTCTCTTCGGTGATCCCGACGGGCTGAAGAAGTCCTTCGGTGGCGATGCTGGCGGCCAGGACTTCCAGATCACCCATGTCCTTCCGGTGGCGTTCTCCGATGCGGATCTGGTCGCAGGGAATCTCGATGATTGCCTGAGCGTGGTTCACCGCGCGCCTCCCGTAGCCGCCGGGCCGTAGCCAGCCTCGCGGAACGCCCGGCGCAGCCGCGCCATGCGGGCATACACGGTGGACCGGGCGATGCCGAGCATCCGGCTGATTTCTGTGGGGCCGTAATCGATGAGCAGCAGCGCCAGCGTGCGGTCGGCTTCGCCGAGCAGCGCGAGGACGCGCTCGAAATCGACATGGAACTGGGCCGCCGGGATACCGTCAGCGGTAGCGAACCGTTGGCTGTCGAGACGCTCGATCACAAGGGGCTTCCGGCGGCGCCGCAGCAGGGAGGCGAAGCGCTTATCCGCCACGCGCTCGAGGAAAGTCCGGATGCTCGCGCGCGATGGATCATAGTGCCGCAAGGCCATCCAGAGCCCCAGGAACGCTTCCTGCTCGAGGTCCTCGCGATCGGCGGGTGTCACCCGCCCAGTGGCCACTGCCGCCGCACCGCGCACCTGAACGGCGCGCATGGCAAAGGGCAGAACCTGTTCCCATTTCGGTTCAGGCATGGCGACGCCCCCCGGCCATCTCGATTTCCATGGAGAAGGGCAGCCCGTGCTTAACCTCGAGCGTCCGGATCTCGCCGGCGTCCACTGCCCTGATGTACTCGAACAGCTCCGCCACTTGGGGCTTCAGTTCGAACTCAGCCGGCGGGATCTTTGCAGTGCCCGGATCCTGCGAGCCGAACTTCACATCTCGGACTGCTGTCGGCCACGGATTAAGGACTAGCTCGCCGCGCTCGATGCGGAGATATTCGAAGCGTCCGAAGCCGAGATCCGACATCGCCGCCGTGAACGCGCGCTCGGACGGCCGGAGGTCGCGGGTCGACGCCGGGCGGCTCATTGCGCCACCTCCGCGCACTCGGCACGCTGTGACTCATGGCTCTGAATCCATGCATCGACGTCCTCGGGGCGATACCGGACCAGCGTGCCGATCTTGACGTAACGCGGACCGCGCCCCTCGCCTCGCCATTTCCGCAGCGTCAGCACGCTGATGGCGCAGGAATCCGCCACTTGGCGTTCGTTAAGGAGTCGTTGGGATGTGCTATGTTTCATCTCGATGCTCGCTGCGGGCTGTTACCCGCAACCCCTGCATCGAGATTGCCCGACTTGGCGTTTCTCCGAAATACACGGAACCGGAAGAAATCCGGAAGAAATCCGGAAAATTCAGCGACGGCGGGAGGCGTTCAAGGACGCGGGCAGTTCGCCGCGCAAGAGCTGCTCCAAGGTCAACCCCATCGCTCTTGCCACACCGTCAAGGGAGGACCGGCGCATCTTCCCCTTCTTGAAAAAGCTCCTCAGCGTTCGCTCATCGACGCCGGCCTGCACACTGAATTCAGCTTGGGAGAGACCTTTCAAGACGAGGTAGTCTCGCAACGCCCGCACCGCCTCCTGCCCACCCACGGACCGCGGCACCGGCCCAGCATCGCCGGCGGCGCGCCGGGTCTCCACCACGCCCGCCCATCGGAACCCACCCCGATCATCCACGAGCACTTGGTCTTCGAGGCAGAGACATTCCACCCGTCGATCTCGCAGCCGGCCTTCTGTCTCCACGGTCCGGAACTGGTTCGTCGGCAGAACGAGCAAGAAGGAATCCGGGATGTCGAGCAGGAGACGCTCCACCGCCGTTCGGTGAGTGCTGCCAGAGTGGGCGAGCAGAAAATACACGGGGAAGTTACGCGTGTGGGGCTGCTCGGATAGACCTGCCGCCCACACGCCCGGCGAATGTTGGGCCAGGGACTGCGGCCGAATCGCCGCGGCTTGGAGCACCGGCTGAAGCAGCCCTCCCACATCGAGCCGGTGGATCAGGGCTTTTCGCCTCGTCAGCGGCACCCGCTCGCATCGCTGATGCTCATCCTGGCAAATGGCGGCGAACTCGTCTTCGCCGTAGTCGATGATCCGGCGCGGGCATCCACTGAGAGAGTTCGGACAGGGATACCGCCCTCCAATTCTGTCGGTCGGCCGGAGATAGGGTTTGGCGTAATCGAAATCCTCGCCACACTCCTGCCGCCACACCTCCGGCACCGCCAGCAGCCCTGGAATACCCTCAAGGGCGCGCCAAAGTCTAAGCAGCTTCCTCATAGGCCCGCTTCCCGTACACGATGAACTCGCGGGCCCGCAGCCATTCCTCGAAGATCGCCGCCTCCTCGCCGCGCGGATACCCCGACTTGTTCCCCGCCACCAGCGACAGCACGCGTGGCTTCTTGATGCCCTTCAGCTTCACCTTGATCTTGGCTTTCTTGAGCGCCGGCTGATCCGGAATTCCGGCTTGGCGGATCTCCAGCGCCGCGAACACATCGTCGGCTTTCTCGACGCTCGTGTTGTTGAGTGCGCCGCCCCAATCCATCTCCAACTCCGTGAGGCGGGCCGATTCCAGGCCCGGGAAATCGCTGCACTCAAGCGAGGCCACCCCCAGTCTCCGCAGCGGCTCCAGGTTGTACTTGTCGGCGTAGCGGAACGTCTCGGCGCTCCCGAACAGATGCAATCCGAACAGTTCCCGGTACCGGCGCATGTCCGGCGCCGAGGCGCTGTTGATCCGCAACTCCGGATGGGCCGTGTCCAAAATGACCATGTCCGTCCGTTCGGGCCGGAAGAAGGTGCAGGTCGATTCCTCCCCCTTCACGCTGGGTTCCCGGCGGCACGCCTGGCCGTGCTGGACATAGAAGTGAACGGCATCGGGCATGTTCTTGCGGAACACACGGCACCGGCGCCCTTTCTTCTTCCCGCGGAAGTATTCCCGCAGCGCCGCCTCCAATGCCCCCAGATCCTCGGGCAACGCCGCAGGGTCGATGACCATTGCCGGGTCCGCCGGAGCAAAACTCTCGAAGGTCTTCCGGCGTTCGAAATTGCTCTCTTGGGCCATCTGCTGGAGCAGGCGGGGTTTGGCCAGCCAGATCAACGCGGCCAGGTCCTGTGGCGTCACCTCCTCGTCGACCGGAATCTCCGCCTCGCCCGCCATCTGAAGGAGGTCGTCGAAGCACGCCTCGTTGCCCAACTCGCTGATCAGGTGCAGCCCGTCAACCAGATCGCCGGGCATCCCCTCATCCGGGTCGGCGAGGATGCCGGCCAGGGCCTCGTAGTCGATCTGATCTCCGTCGTTAAGAGACGGGATGGGAAAGCCCTTCGAGGTGAAGAAATTTCCGGCGGTTTGCACGATCCGGATCAGAATGCCGGGCTGAAATTGCCTCAGCATGTCCGGGTTAGAAAAGTACTTCAGCTTGAGTGCCATGTGCGATCTCCTCCATGAGTTGGGTTTTTCGTGGCCGCAGGTCGAGCCCCGTCGAAGCAGCGTCAGGCGAGCGGCCTAGAGCACAGCCGAAATCGATTCTAGCAGGCGAATAAGAGGCGAATCTACGGCGGCAATTTCGCCCCGCTGAAGCTACACGACGACCCCGCCGCTTTGGAAGTGGCGCATCAGCGCGTAGATGCGCTCGATGTACGTCACGAAGTGTGCGAGATTAGCTAGGATCACGCCCGCGTCCAAGTCGGGGACAATCTGGGGATGGCCGACCTCATTCCGCGTGATCCGGCAGAACTGAAAAGTCCCGCCGATCACGGTATCCAAGTCTTGAGCTAGCACGCCGTTGGTCGGTCTGCTCTTGCACCCCGCGTACGACTTCTTGAACTCGTCGTACCGCGCCGAGATGATCCTGCCGTTGATTCGGCTGCGGAATTTGCCCCGATTGCCCTCGTCGGCGATGGCGTCCGCGTAGCACTCGATCAACAGATTGATTGCACGTTCGGAAGCGGCGCCCAGCATAAAGGCCGTCGCCAATAGGGCATTCGACTTGAAGCAGGTGATCGCCTCCTCAACGAAGCGGACTATGACCGGATCACAATCCGGAATCTTCTCTCGAATTCGCTCCGGAAAGCGTTCGATCTCAAAGGGCAAGACGGTGCCCGGGGCGACGCCTCCGGCGAGCGCGTCTTTCATCTCGTTCAGGAGGTCGAGAAGTCTGCTAGGACTGCCCTGCACGACGATCTTCCCGCTCTTGAATACGTTCACACAGACGGTGTCCGGTCCGTCGTGAACCGCCAGTTGAGTCGCGTGCTGAATCGCCTTGGCTTCGAAGGCGAGGTTGTTTCTCTCCAGGAAAGATACAACCGTCTGAATCGTACGTGGATCTCCGTCGCCCACGAACTCAAATGGCTTGGGGGTTTTCGCGAAATCTGCCCTGACTGCATCGATCCCCGCCTTTGTCGGTTTGCCGCACAGCGAGCCCTGCGAGTTCCGTGTGAGGGTCAGCAACCCTTCACGCTCAAGCTGTTCAAAATCCGCATCGTCGGCAGTGATTTCGATGGGCGCATGGCCTCCCGAGTACACCAGAGAAGATGACGTCATCGTCCGGACAACGATGAACTGCGACTTGTCCCCGGACTCGTAGACCGCAACCACGGACTTCAGCAGGGCCTTTTGCTCATCGGTCAAGTTCATTGGTTTCGTCCTCCTGTCTCGCGCGCCCGCGCGGAGCCACAAATACGGCCAGCCCGCCCCTGCACTCGCGCCTCCCATCCCGGCAAGTACGCGTTCATCAGGCTCTTGAACAGCTTGCCGTGGTTCGGCACCTGGAGATGCAGAAGCTCATGCACAATCACAACCTCACGAAACTCGGGCGCTTCGTCCAGCAGGTCGATGCTGAAACAAACGCGGCCCGTCTCCGAGCACGAAGCCCACTTCCGCGTCATGCGCTGGATCTGGACCCGCTTCGGCCTGACCCCGATCTTCTCTGCCCATTGCCGGATCTCTTCCCGCATGCGCGCCTTGGCTTCCTCCTTCGTTTTCCTCACGACCGCGGCAACTCCAGCATGCGTTTCACCACCGTGACCATTGCATCCCTGCCTACGGCCGGCAGGACCAGTTTATACAGCTCGGCCTTCAATTGCCTCTCCTCGACGACGTTGTCGCGATAATTGGGGTACTTCCGGAATGCGTCCTCCACCTTGGGTGCCAGCTCGCCCGGGTCGGGAGCCCCGGCCTGTTTCAGCAGCCAGAATAGCGTGAACGTGTTGATATCGAACCCGGTCTTCTCCCGCTCCCTCTTGGCCAGGAGGTACTCCTGCATCAGCCGCGCCAACTGTTCAAGCGCCGATTGGGTGCTCAACTGCCGATCGTCGTAGGCCTCCAGAATCGCCTCTGTCCGCTCGCTGATTGGAATCAGAAACGGCTGCTGCTCTCCCTCTTCCTGAATGGTGGCGAGCAGGCTCTTACCGAGGTTGATCACCTTCGGCGGCTCGCCGCCGTCGGAGGACTTCAGCGCCTTCAGCGTGTTTTCATCGATGCGGACCGGCTTCATCACCGTGTCCAGCCCCGTGCCAACCGCCGACCGCTTCACCAGGTCCTCGGTCTTCTTCATCAGGTCCCGGATCAGCGCCACCCTCTTCGAGAACGCATTCACGACGATCTGGTACAGGGCGGACAGCTTCCCGTAATCCTCGATATAGGGTCGCAGGAAGACATCCGGCGAGATGATCTCGTACAGCGTCTCCAGCTCCTGGAACAGCCTGTAGAAGCCCTCCCGGCGTTCCTTGTCCTCAAAGACCTCGATTGCCCGCTCCACGGCCCTGTCGTCGATCGGCCCCGCGCAAAGCTCCAGGAATGGCCTCGACTGTTCCATCAGTACCAAGAAGCGCGTCTTGAGCACGTCGATGTTCTGGATCGCGCTGCCCACCACATCGGAGTCGAACGCCAGCGCGCTTTCCAGCTTCTCGAAGATGCCCACGAAATCGAGCACGTAGCCGGCCGGTTTTTTGATGCCTTCCTCATCCTCGTAAGGCCGGTTCACGCGCGCGATCGCCTGAAGCAGCGTATGGTCGCGCATGGGCTTGTCCAGATACATGCAGTACAGCACCGGCGCGTCGAAGCCCGTGAGCAGCTTCTCGGTCACGATCAGGATCTTGGGCAGCGTATCGCGCTTGATGAAGGCCCGGCGGACGCGCTTCTCTTCGTCCTCGCTCAGCTTGTATTGCGCCAGAATCTCATCGTCGTTGTGCGCCGACGTGTACACCACGGTCGAGTATTCCGGAGGCAGGTACTTATCCAGGGCCCTCTTGTACTGCGCGCAGGCTTCACGGTCCACCGCTACCAGAAACGCTTTGTAACCCAGCGGCTCGACATTCTCGCGGAAGTGCTGCGCGACGAACCGCGCCACCTTGTCCACGCGATCGGCGGCCTTCAGGAACGTCTTCAGGTTCACCGCGCGGTCCAGGATCTTGTTCAGCTCCTCGATGTCGCTGATCCCCTGCGCCTCGGCCAGATCCAGAAACTCCTTTTCCAATTGCTCCCGCGGGACGCGGATGTCGTTGGGCGCCAGCGTGTAGTTCAGCGGCAGCGTGGTCCCATCTTCGATCGACTCCGCGATCGAGTACTTATCGAGGTAGCCCTTCTCGTCGTCCTTGCCGAAAACTTTGAACGTTCCTTTGCCGTAGGCGATCCGGTCGATGGGCGTGCCCGTGAACCCGATCATGGTCGCATTCGGCACGGCCGCCACCAAATAGTTGCCCAGGTCGCCACTGGTGGTGCGGTGCGCCTCGTCCACCAGGACAAACACGTTCTCCCGCTTGCACAGATCGGCGTCGGCCCTGTCGAACTTGTGAATCATAGATACGATCAGGCCCCGGTAGTCCGACTTCAGCAATTCCCGCAGGTGCTGCTTCGAGCGTGCGATCTCGGGCGCCAAACCATAGGCCGCCAGATTCGCGAAGAGTTGGCTCTCGAGCTCGTTGCGGTCCACCAGCATGATCACCGTCGGCTTCTCAAACGCCGGATGCCGCAGGATCAGGTCGGCAGCCTTGATCATGGTGAAGGTCTTGCCCGAACCCTGGGTGTGCCAGACGAGGCCGGTCCGCTTTTCGGGGTCGAGCGCGCGCTCCACCACCTTCTCGACCGCGCGCGTCTGGTGCTGCCGCAGCACGATCTTTCGCAGCTCGTCGTCCTTCTTGTAAAAGACGATCCAGGATTCCAGAAACCGCAGGAACCGCTCACGCGCGAAGAAGCGCTTCACCTTGCGCTCAAAGTTGCCCTTTTCTTCGTCCTTCCAATTGAAGAGGCTCTTCCGGTCCAGATTCCACGTTACGCCGTAGTAGAAGTCGATCAGGTGCGTCACGTCGAAGATCTGCGGCGCGGTTACCAGCTCAGGCGTCTCGCGGTGGTAACGCCGGATCTGGGCGAGGCCTTCCTCGATGCCTTCCTTTTTCGCGGCACTCTTGGTTTCCACCAGCGCCACCGGGATGCCGTTGATCACAAACACGACGTCGGCGCGGTTCCGGTACTTGCCGTTCGTGTACTGCCACTCGTCGGTCACCTGGAAGACGCTCTCCGCGGGGTGGGCGAAGTCGATCAGCGTGACGTTCCGCTGCCGCTTTTCCGATTCCACGTACACCGACCGCTCGCCGCGCAGCCAGGCCAGCACCTCGGCATTGCCCTCGATGTTGTTGCGGACGCTTTCGATGCGCGCGATGACGTCGTCGACGTTCGAGACGGTCACCACGCCGGGGTTCAGGCTGATGAGCTTGTCGCGCAGCGTCTGGTAGAAGAGCGTTCCGCTTTCGCCGCGCCGGAGCGTGAGCGCCTGGTCCGGGGAGACATAGGCCCAGCCGATCTCCTGGACGTATTCGACCAGCGGGTTCTGGACCGTAGCCCGCTCGCTCGCGATGCTAGACATGGCTGACCTCCGCAAGGTTGAGGTCCTTAACGCGGATCGCGCCGGTCATGAGCGATGCCAGCATCGCACGGAACAGCTGGTCCAGGATTCTCACTTTGTCTTTCGTCACCTGCAGCCGACGCCGAATCAGATCAATGGCACTGCCGATCTCCTCTTGCTCGCTGACGCTAGGCAGCGGGATCAAAAGATCTTTGACATATCCGAGGTTCAGGTGGGAAAGATGGCCCAGGTTACCCATGCCGCGAAGGTCATCGTACCGAGAATCCAACCAGTGCCACAGGTACGTTGGGACGAGTCGCTCGAAGCACTCAATCGCTGCCGTATTCTGGGTTGTCGCTGCCGCCACTCCAAGAAGGGCAGATCTGCCCCGGGTCTTGCCCTGCCCATACATGGCGAGAAAGACTGTTCCTGGCGGATAGAGCTTGAGTCGGTAGTCGCTCACGGCTTTGTGTGATACATGAACTGAGCTCCCGAGGATGATTTGACCATCGATTTCCGCAGTCTTCACGAAAGGAATGTCTCCCGCATAGTACTCAGGCTCGTCAGTTGAGGGCGTCGTTCCGGTCGTAATACGAGCGACATCCCCGAGGCGCACCACTTCCCAACTCTCCGGAATCTCGCCGATCTCGGTCTGCTTGAGCGGCTCGCCGCGCAGCCCCTCCCGGAACAGCTTCGCCATCGTCGCCGACTTCAGCGCGGCCAGCTTGTTGCAGATCGCCGCCTCAACTTCGATAGCCAGTTGGAGGTTTCCAAGTATGCCGGCAACCTGCCTCTGCTCGTCCGGATCAGGTTTGGGGACTTGCAGTTGTGAAAGCCTTGCCCTCGAAAGATTGGGAATCGTTGTCTTGTTTCCTACACCTTCATAGAGACCCAGCTGCGTGAAGGCTGCGCGCAACCAATGCACCACGAAGTCAGGGATGATCTCATCGGTCTTGGCTCGCAATCGATGAAGATGGTTCTGATAGGCGTAATGGGCCGAAGGCCCGCGATAGACAGCGGCCCTGCCGATATCCCCGCCTTCACAGACCAGCAGATCGCCGTCCACTAGACTCAATCGGCTGAACTCTTCGTCCGTAAAATCCATCTGGTCTACCGTTGTCAGATCAACACGTCCCCAGAGCACATTCGAGGTCCGAAGGAACGGGCGGGGCTTTTGACCACGCCGGGAGTTCGGGGACAGCGACTTGCCCTGCTGAATCTCGAACTCTTCGCCCAGGGTGGTGAGCGGCCAGTCTCCACGAATCTCGGTCATCGCTCGATCTCCCATTGAAAACCCAGGCCGGCAAACGTCGCTGCGAGAGTGGCATCGAGCGCCTGCTCCTCTTTGCGCAGGGCCGCCAGTTCGCCAAGAATGCTCTGAATATCTCCATTCTGGGCAGCAGCCGCGCTGCGAACGAACCTCGACGGCGACAGGTTGTAGTCCGCCTCGGCGATCTGCTGCTGGCTGACCACCCGGCACAACCCCTCCTGATCCTTCCACTCGCGGAAACACTGCACAACCCTGCGGATACCCTCCTCGGTGAGCTCGTTCTTCGGGCGTCCTTTCCGGAATTCCGCACTGGCGTTCGCGAGCAGCACCTGCCCGCGGCGGCTCTTGGGCTTCGCCGCGTTCAGGACAATGATCAAGCCCGCGGCAGTCGTGTTGTAAAAGAGATTGTCCGGAAGCAGAATGACGCCTTCCACCAGGTCCTGCTCGACAAACCAGCGGCGGATGGTTTTTTCCTTGTTCTCGCCCTGGCTGCCGCTGCCGCGGCTGGCGGCGCCCGTGTCGATCACCACCGCGGCCCGGCCGCGATCCTTCATGGACGCCGCCACATGCTGGAGCCAAGCCCAGTCCGCGCTCGACGCCGGCGCATAGCCGCCGCGTGTCTCGAACCGTTCATAGGGATCGTTCTCGTAGCTCTTCGGGTCGAAGTTGTCCTGGTTCCACATCGGATTGGTCACCACGATGTCGAACCGCTTCAGCCGTCCCTCCTCCAGGAACTTCGGATTGCTCATGGTGTTGCCGCGCACGATCTCGCCGGTCATGTCGTGCAGCACCATGTTCATCCGGGCGATCGCGAAAGACGAGCCGGTCAGTTCCTGGCCGTGCAGCTTGAGCGGGCGGTCGATCTTCTGCTCCCGCTCCTTGAGCACCAACTGGCACTTCACCAGCAACCCGCCGGAGCCGCAGCAGGGATCGTAGACCTCCTCGCCTTGCTTGGGGTCCATCAGCCGCGCCATCAGCCAGCCGACCTCCTTCGGCGTGAAAAACTCGCCGGCGCTTTGCCCCTGGCCCTCGGCGAACTTCCGCAGGAGGTACTCGTAGGCGCGGCCCAGGAAATCCGGCTCCACGTCGTGGAGGCCGAGCCGGTAGCGGGGATCGCTGAGCGTCTCGATCAGGCGCGCCAGCGCCTCGTCGCTGATTTCGCGTTCGCCGTTGCGCGTCTCGTTGTAGTCGACGATGTCGATGACGCCCTGAAGGCTGGGATTCGCCTTGGCAATGGCGCGGATCGTCGTGGTGAGCTGCTCGCCGAGGGTTCGGGGCTTGCGGTCCTCGGGCCAGTCGAACTTCTTGCGGCCGCTGACCACCGGCCAGGTTGCCTCGGGAGGGATGTAGAAGCGGACCAGCGATGGATCGGCTTCAATCACAGCGCGCGCCGTTTCCTCATCGCCGAATTCCTCGGTCAGGCGGGCGACCTCGTCCTCGAAGACGTCCGACAACCGCTTAATGAACACCAGCGGCAGGATGTAGTCCTTGAACTTTGGCGCGTCTTTCTCGCCCCGGATGGAACAGGCCGCCTTCCACAGCAGCGTCTCCATGGAGCGATTGTCCATGACCTGACCGTTGCCGTTGGAGGGAGCCGCCGGCTCGGCCGCCCGTTTGCGCCGTCCTCGTCGAACCGGCGGCGCGGGGGCGACGTGGACAGCCTCCTTCCCGGTCAGGCGTGCGTAGAGATCGGCAAACTCCGGCCCCAGAGACTTGACGAACTCGGTCACCGCGTGCCGCACGGCCCCATCTGGCTCGGTTTTCCCTTTTTCCCAGCGGTTCACGGTGGGCAGAGACACACGGAGCTGAGCGGCGAATTTCTCTTGGGATAGGTTCAGGCGGTCGCGTATATCCCTGACAACAGCAGCGAAGGCGGAAGGTGAGCCATTAGGCATGAATCGATTATGTGACTAATCACGTGATAGGTCAAGTGCCTAATTCTCACTTCTCTCCCTGGGTTGATGTAGCTCCCTGATTTCAAGCAGGATAAAGCTCTCGATCCGCCTCCCAGGCTTCTTGGTCTCTCGTTTCCGGAGGACAGCTTGCCACTTCTGACCGACGATCCTCTCGCGGTGAATCCGCTCAAGATACGCCTCGCTGAAGCCTTCCGCCACCTTTCCCGAAATCAGTTCGTTGCCGGGAGAAGTTCGGAACTCGAAACGCCGGGCGTATGGCACGACCCCGATCAGTTCACCCTCGACAGGGATGTCTTCTTCCTCGATCTCGGTTGCCTCGGCGCGGGTGTACGCCCGCTCGATGGCGCCCTCATCGAAGCTCCTGTCCGTTTCGCCCTCCACCAGTCGAAAGATCGCGTGCTCCTTGTGCACCCACTTGAAGAAGTCCCGGAGTGACGCAAAGATGCGGGGATTGATTTCCTCCAACATCCTGTTGAACGGCTGGTCATCCTCGGCCGTGAACTGCTCCATGTATTCGGTGATCTTGTGCGTGGCCTCCTTAACGGGTGACGGAAAGAGTGGCTCCCCCCGCTCGTCGATCTCTTCCAGCAGAAACCCGACCGAGCCGTGAACCAGACTCGTGATGTGAAGCTGCGCGGCGTCCCGGTCTTTAATCTGGCCCCGGAGCGGCAAAGCGCCGCCCTGAAGAGTCGCCCAAACCTTGGCGACGAGGTCCTGATAAGTGGCGATCATCGCTGAGCCGAAATCGGCGCGGATTCCTCTGCTGCCGATGACAGGCTCGCCGCCGAAATAGAGGGCCACAGCAGCCCGCCGCTCCTCGTCAGTAGTCACGGCTTCCAGTCGCGCCCGTAGCTCCCCCAGGCGGGATTCAAAGCCGAGGCGTCCGACAGGGTCGTTCGTAGGCAGAGTTTTAAGCATCGCTTCGAGAGAAGCAATCTCGGCGGCCAACTGATCCCGTTCAATCTTGCGAATCATCGGGCGCCTCCTGGAGCCAGGAGTGCTCCGGCCGCGGCATCAGCCGCCGTGACCTGAAGAGGAACCTCCAACATGCCCTTCCACTCGCCGGTCACCCTCCGGTGCGAAAAGAGACCATACCAATAACGGGCCTGAGCCACGACGCTCATCGGGTCCAGGTCCAGGTCTACAAAATACGTGTCGCAGAGAAACTGCTGCTTGTTCGCAGCCGGATCGAAAAGCGCTGTATTTGCGTTGAAAAATGCCAGCCAGTCGGCATCGCTTCGCACATGCGGTGGGCGCCGGAAAAAGGTGACGATGTCGAGATCCCGTGGGTCACGGCGCTCTCGCAACTCAATCAGCTCGGCGAAGCTGCCATCAAGCCATTGGAATCCGTCACAGAGCCCGGCCTGGTTGAGTGCTTGGCGAAACGCGAGAAATCCTTGGAGAATCTGGCTCCTGGCAGGGGTCCCACCCATGTGCTGAGTGACCACGTCCACCGTTGTTGGATAGGGCGCCAATAGTTGCTGCTGTGTTGGATCGCTGCCGCAGTACGGCGGAAGAAGGCCAGCCAACGTGAAAGCCGGAAGCCGGGTAAAGACAACTGGCGGATTGTATGCGCCCATGGCCATTCGCCCGAACCACACCGGCCAAACAGGAACAAAAGCCTCTGCTTCGGCGCAATGGGTCCAAGATGGCCATGATATTACGCGCGCAACACTCGTGTCGAAGGCTGTTACGGCACCCACGGCAACCGCCGACCTCCCCATCGGGTGCGCTGCTCGGGCCAAAACGTGAAGCGGAGGATCCGCCGCAGCGTAGCTTCGCCCCTGTGTTCGTCCGCGAAACCGAGAAGAATTTCCTCCTGAATGTCCGGCGCAAATCAGGCATAGGTTCATGATCTGCGTGACCCGCGCCCGCGTCACGAAGCCGAGCCGGGCCAGGACGGCGCAGTCCGTCTACTAGCTGTGGCGACCCTCCCGCGCCGGTTCGGTCGCCCGGTCTATGGCGTTCCGAGGACGTGCCGTCGAAACGTCCTCCCGCTGTGGTGGCGGAGCTGTTGGCCGTGGTTTCTTGCTGGCACCTGGCACCGGCGGGGATGCAACGATGCAACTCACTCCTCCTGCTCATAGCAGAGGTCCATGGGAAGGAACCCGCCTCGAAGCCTGGCTCGTCGTGTCCTCGATGGCGAAGACCCAGCAAAACAGACCCCGCATTTGCGTTCGGCGGAGAAAAAGTCGCCTCACTGCGGCAACAACGGCAATTACGGCAAGTACGGCATACACTTCCAGGGGACACCGGTTACGATGATGGGGCTGGAGCCCGACCATGCGCGAAGGTCGGGTAAGACGCTCCGAGCATCGTGGATCAATGTTCATGAGCTGGAAAGGAGGCTTGAGACCATGGTAAGAGTACGAACAAGTGCGATCTTGGCGGCGGCGGTTCTTTTGCTGAGCGTGAGGAACTACGCTCAACCGATAGAGGTCAGACCAGGAGAGGTTGTGCAGTTTCAGCTCTGTTTTTACTGGGAGAACCTTCCCGGCCAACCCCCTGCATCGAATCTCGACGTTGTGCTTCAGCCGGAGGTGTTTCCGATGAGCGGCTATCATTGGCACGACGACTCTGCTCGCCCCAAGGGCAGCATCCAACCAAGCTCGTTTCGCACGAGCGGTGACGGTTGCTCCCCCCCGCTTCAGTTCTACGCGCCTACCGTAGCAGGGATGCACCCAATAGTCATCTATGCTGCCGCAACTACATACAATCAGGAGTTTTGGGTTGGGGCATGGGCGAACAATGGGTACTGTTGCGTACAGCTATACGAGAACCAGGACTTGTATTACAAACCTGGCGGTGCGCAGCCCGAGCACCCAGACTGGTATGGTTTCAATGTTTCCGTTCCGACTGTCGCGAAAATGCAGACAATCGCGCAGCAATACCGTCAGCAAACCGCCCAGCGGCTGTGCGTAAACGACATGAGCTTGAATTGGGGCGGTGTATTCGACCTTGGTCCCCGGTACGGCGGCCAGTACTGGCAGTCCCCCCACGCTGAACATAAACTCGGATTAAATGTCGATCTCCCTTTTAGTTGCAACAACTATCTTCAGACAGCCTATAACATAGCATTGGCGAACGGAGGCGGTGCAGGACCAGGAGGGATTCTTGTCCATTCTGATCACTACCATCTTCGTTTCGTGGACTGATGTGGATATCTGGCAAAAGGAAGCCACTGGAGGGAATGGAGATGTTACAGACGATTAAGCACCTCGCGGTTGGAAACTGTTTCGCAAGAGTTGCTGTGGCGCTGATCTTGAGCACTTCCTTGATGGCCCAAGATCAGAAGCAATCAGAATCGCAGCTCCGGGTCGTTCCACGGGTGTTGGGGACGAAGCAGCCGGATCTTGCTCGATCTCCGAACGACAGGGTTTGGCTCGATGAGGCCGGCAATTTGGTTGTAGAAGGGGCGAGAAGACGGGGAGCGGAGGCAATCACAATTGCAATCACACGACGAGTTCACGTTCGGCCAATCGTCAACTGTAGCGTTCGTAGTGGTCCCGATGGCTTTACGTACGAGTACAGGATCACGAACGCGCCTGACGCAAAACAGTGGATTCAGATCTTCTGGCTTGATGCGCTTGGACCCATAGGCGCTGCCCGCGCACCCGAGTATTGGCGTGTTTACAATATAGAGCGTTCCAAGCCCCCGTTGGAGCGTGTATTCTTCGGCCGAGACGCGCTAGATAGCGACACAAATCGAAGACTCACGCCCGGCGCCTCTCAAGACGGGTTCGTAGTGCAGTCCCAGGCACGTCCCGGCTTGGTTAGATTGTTTTTCGTTGGGCACAAGCCACTTCCTGGCGAATCGGGCTATATCGCGGACGAAGCGATCCTTGAATCTTCAGAGGTAGAGATGTCAGATTGGCTGCGCCAAGAAGCCAACAAATATTTGTCGATGGAGGCTAATGCCGTTGTGATTACAGGGATTGGCCCGAAATATCCACCTAGTGTGCCGACAGTTCAGGCTCTCCGGAACGAGCTTCTTGAAGCGGTCAGAAATCCAGTCTTTCTACCTGACCGAGACGCAATCAACGCGCTGTTGAGTACGGGGCAGGATCGGACAAGCTTGCAGTCCGGAATCGAGAGCCTTCTGAAAAAGGCGACTGGCGTTCGCGCCGAACTATATGCGGCTTTGATCCGACACTATTGATCTGGAGTGATGGGCCGCTGCAAGAGCGATGCCAAGTCAATTGCAGAAGGGTATGTTGGTGAGTAGCGTTTGCCGCTTTCCCAGGTCGAGGCGAAGGGCAGCCGCCTGCTCCCTCCAGTCCATCAATCGAAGGGTGCGCCGCAAATGGTGTTCAGAAATCGTGTGGTGTCCTACTTCCATGGGCATCAATAGCGCCTCTTGGATCTGGGGAGCGAGCAGCGTAAGGTTCATGATCTGTGTGACCCGCGCCCCTGTCACGAATCCCAGGCGCGCCAATTCCGCGTAGTCCTTCACCTCGCCACGGTCGATCATTTCCTGGAACTTGATCGCCAGCGCCATCAGGCGGGTGATCCGGGGAATGCGCGGCGGCGCCGGAGCCGCGGTCTTCTTCGGCCTGCCCGCCGCCTGCCGCGCCGGCCACTTGAGTGGGATCTCGTCTTCGCAGCGGTCCTTCACTTCGTCGCTCCTTTCGAGAACTCCCGGATGCCGTTCGAGTGGTAGGTGACCTTCACCTTGTCGCCGCGGGCGTCGTAGCCGACCCGTTCGATCAATTGGCGCAGCAGCGCCGCCTGCTGCTGGATGGTCATGGTCTTCCAAACCTCGTCAAACGTAGCCATACGCTGGCGCACCATCCGGTCATCGAACCGCAGCCGTTCGCCGCGCTCCACCAAGCTGCGGAGTTGCTCCGCTTTGGCCTCTCCCGACGAAACGATCCCGCGGAGCGCGGCCTCCCGGTCGGCGTCGAGGTTCTTCGCGCGCGCGAGTTGCGACTTGGCATTCCGCACGCGGACATTGAGGCCTTTCAACTCTTCGCGATGTCGGGCCAATTCTTCGCTCAGCCGCTGGCGCGCCGCCCGGGCGATCGCTTCCACGACCTTGGGCTGCGCGGCGAACCGCCGGACGCTTTCAATGACCGCCTCCTCCACCACCGGCGCGGACACGGCGCGCGTTGTACAACCGTCACCGTTCCGCTGCATGGTGCGGAGGCAGACGTAGTACCGGTAGCGCCGGTTCTTGCTCGACGAGTAGCTCGGCGACATCGGCGACCCGCAGGCCGCGCAGTAGAGAAGGCCGCGCAGCAGGGCTTCCACCCTTGGCCCGCGCCCGCCGCCGGGATTCCGCGTGTTTTCCTTCAGCTTCTGCTGGACCAGGCCGAAGGTGTTGTCGTCGACGATGCGGGGGTGATTGGCGGCGACGATCTCGTCGGCGGCGCGGATGCGCGCGGCGTAGAGCGGGTTTGCCAGCATCGTGTAGATATGGCACTTCCGCAGCGGATGACCGCCGAACGTCCTGCCCTCCTTGGTTGCCCACTGCTTGTTGCGCCAACCGAGGCCCTCGCATTTCGCCACGATGCCATGGACGGAGTGGCCTTCCAGGTACCACTCGAAGACCTGCCGCACACGGGCAGCCTCTTCTTCGTTGATCACGAGGCAGCCGTCCACGAGGTCGTACCCGAGCGGCACATGGCCGCCGGTCCACTTGCCGCGCTTGCGCGCCAGGATCTGCTTGTCGCGGGTCCGCTCGGAGATGATCTCCCGCTCGAATTGCGCGAAGGAAAGCAGGATGTTCAGCGTGAGGCGGCCGAGGGAAGTGGTCGTATTGAACTGCTGCGTGACCGACACGAACGTCGCGCCGTGCTTCTCCAGGATCTCCATGATCCGGCCGAAGTCGCGGATGGAGCGGCTGAGCCGGTCCACCTTGTAGACCACGACGCAATCGATCTTCTTGGCCTGGATGTCCGCCAGCAGGCGGCGCAGCGCCGGGCGGTCCATGTTTGCCCCGGTGTAGCCGCCGTCATCGTACTGATCCGGCAAGAGTGTCCATCCCTCGCCGGCCTGGCTGCGGATGTAGGCCTCGCCGGCGTCCCTTTGCGCGTCGAGTGAGTTGAAGTCCTGATTCAGCCCCTCGTCCGTGGACTTCCGGGTGTAGATGGCACACCGGACAGTCGCAGGACCGCCGTTCCCGTTGCCGTTACTCTTGCTTGGCATGTTTGACCCCCGGCCGGTGTCCCAACCCATAGAACGCGAAGCCGTTCCAGCGCGTGCCCGTGGCCTCGGTCACCGCGCGGCTCAGCGACGTGTAGATTCGCCCGTTGCATTCGAACCCGCCATCGGGCCGGACGTGGACGATGATGTCCTTGCCCTGATAGCGGCGTATGAGCGGCGTGCCGGGCAACGGCAACCGTGGATCAAGCGAGGGCTTCATTCGCGCTTCCGCTGTGCGGCCATCGTCAACTGGCTCCCGCAGGAAGTTCTTGGGCGCCCGGATGCGGAGATCGGCGTCGTCCGCGATCTCGAGCGCGCGGCGGCGGGCGCGCTCAGACAGGCCGCCCCACGCGTTCGCCTGGATGCGCCAGGCGATTCGGCGAAAGAGGAACTGCTTGTGATTGGATCGGGACTCCTCGCCGAAGACCTCGCGGTACTTCTCTTTGAGTTGCGCGGTGGTCAGGTTGCGGAGAGCCTCGATCTCCTCGCGGATTTGGGTTTCTGTCTTCATGGCGTTAACCAGCACTCACATGAGGGCTCTCTGTCTCCGGGAAGTCAACAGGCGTGTGGAGGAGCAGGCGCACCAGGGCGTCGCCCAGGATGGCGGCGACCTCGCGGATGGCTTGATCGAGCGCAGCGTCGCGTTCGCGCATGAGCGGTCTCCTTCAGAAGACCACCCACGACGATCTCCGCTGCGCGGTCGAGCCGCCGTCTGGTGGATGGGATCGACTCGGCGTTCTGCCGCGTCCGTTAACTATATTCGCGGTCCGGTTTCGGAACGTCCGGGATGGGGTCAGACAACCCCGCGATGCAGGCCAATTGCTCGTCACAGATGGCGACGCTAAACTGGAGGCCTGGGCCGAACCCATGCCGTGCGCCATCCTGCTCTTCACGCTGTTTCTTGGAGCTGTTCTCTACGCGCACCCCGCCATCGGCATCGTAGCGGACTCCGTCGGCAATATCTTCTACTCGGACAACGTTCACGTGTGGCGCATTGCCCCCGATGGCAATCGCTCGATCGTAGTCGCAGACGTCCACACCCACGAACTCTGGCTAGATGCCGCAGGAAACCTCTACGGCGAACACCTCTGGTATGAAGGCGAACGCACAAACCGCTGGGGCCATCGAGTGTGGAAGCGCAGTCCAACCGGCGAGATCGCGGACCTAATCGCGGCCCGCCAAGGTTTCCGCGAGGACTACGGCGATTTCTCTTTTGTTCGTTGCACGGATGGCACGTTCTACTGGACGACCCGTGAGGGTATAACCACCGCAGTCAAGCGCGCCCGCCCCGGCCAGCCCGCAACGATTTTCGTGCAGTTGGGTAACATGAGACCAGGCTGGCTCGGAATTACGTCAACCTGCGATCTGCTCTTCGCCGACCGCGGTATCGTCCACCGGATCAACCCTCTGGGCAAGGTCACTGCCCTTCATGCGCGCCCGCAGGGCGAAATCATGGGCGTCTGGGCGGATCAAGCCGGCAATGTTTACGCGGCGGTTCCTCAGCGCCGCCAAGTCGTCCGCATCGCCCCCGATGGCGCCGTCTCAACTGCTGCTTCAAGCCCGGCGCCTTGGCGCCCTGCCAGTGGTCTCACCACTCCAGGCGGCGACCTTTGGCTGCTCGAATTCGACTCTGCGAATCACCAACGGGCACGCCGCTACACTTCAATCGGAATTCGCTGATGTCTTCAGTGCTCCCCAGCAGGTGATCCGGCAGGCGTGACAGCCATGTCAGACGGCCGCGTCTGCTAACTACATTCGCCGCCCGGTTTCGGAACGTCCGGCCTGGGGTTGAACAACCCCCGCGATGGTGTTAACCAATTCCTGGTTGAGCCCAGAGACGGGGAGAAAACGGCCTCCGGCAAACGTTGCGGGGGCGCATGTCGGCGCGGCAGCCCGAACACGCGGTGCAACCCAGAGACGCGGAAGTGGCGAAAACACGGCCAGTTGCGCGGTTACGGACGGAGAGAGGCGTTAACGGGCGGGGAGGGACGTTCGCGTAGAAAACGATTGGCTCCTCAGGCAGGACTCGAACCTGCAACCCTCCGGTT
The DNA here is from genome assembly GCA_026002855.1 of Bryobacteraceae bacterium. Classification (NCBI taxonomy): domain Bacteria; kingdom Pseudomonadati; phylum Acidobacteriota; class Terriglobia; order Bryobacterales; family Bryobacteraceae; species Bryobacteraceae bacterium. Next base: position 3,257,953 of record BPGD01000001.1, on the reverse strand, counting down.
AACAGCCGGATGCTCTACCATTGAGCTACTGAGGAGCAGCGGGTATTTCCTTTGTAGCAAGGCGGCGCGGCGGTTGTCAAATCCTCCGCGCCGGAGCGTGATGAACGAAACTCAGCAAGTGACGAGCTGGCCCTTGCGGTACATTTCGGCCATCTCTTGCAGCGGAATCGGGATGATCTCTTTTGCGTGACCTGCCTGGCCGAACTGGATCATCCGCTCCATGACCACCTTCTTCATCGCCTCGCGGGCGGGCTTGAGGTAGTCGCGCGGGTCGAACTTCTCGGGGTTCTCCCAGAGCACCTTGCGGATGGCGCCGGTCATGGCGAGGCGGTTGTCGGTATCCACGTTGATCTTGCGCACGCCATGCTTGATGCCGAGCTGGATCTCTTCGATGGGGACGCCCCAGGTCGGCTTCAGCTTGCCGCCGTACTGGTTGATGATGTCCTGAAGCTCCTTGGGCACCGACGAGGAGCCGTGCATCACCAGGTGCGTGTTCGGGATCCGCTGATGGATCTCGATGAGGCGGTCCATTTTCAGGACGCTGCCGTCGGGCTTCTTGCTGAACTTGTAGGCGCCGTGCGAAGTGCCGATGGCGACGGCCAGCGCATCGCAGCCGGTCTCCTTGACGAACTGCTCAGCCTGGTTGGGATCGGTGAGATGTTCGAGGCCCGTGCCGCCGGCGCCGTGACCATCCTCAATGCCGCCCAGAGTGCCCAGCTCAGCCTCGACGGTAACGCCCCTGGCATGGGCCATCTCGACCACTTCCTTCGTCACGCGAACGTTGTAGTCGTAGGGGGCCGGCGTCTTGCCGTCTTCGAGCAGCGAGCCGTCCATCATCACCGAGGTGAAGCCCATCTCGATCGCCGAGCGGCAGGTGGCGGGGCTGTTGCCGTGGTCGAGGTGGAAGGCCACGGGGATCTCCGGATACAGCTCCGCCGCAGCCAACATCAGGTGGTAGAGGAAGCGGTCCTGGCTGTAGGCGCGCGCACCGCGCGATGCCTGGATGATCACCGGCGACTCGGTCTCCCGCGCCGCTTCCATGATCGCCTGGATCTGCTCCATGTTGTTCACGTTGAAGGCGCCAATGCCGTAGCCTTTTTTGGCGGCCTCATCCAGCAACTGCCGCATGGATACGAGGGGCATCTCAATCTCCTGTCAAATGTGAATTAGGATGCAAGAATCCCGATTCCGCCTCCCAGTTTACTACAGGCCTGCCGCTGGACGCTGCGCTCACTGATGTTTCAGTGATACCAGTCCAGCAGCTTCACTTCGATCCCGGTGCCTTCCAGCGCCCGGGCGAAGACCGTGAGATCCGATCCGCGGTAATGATAGGGGATCACCACCCCGGGCCGAAACGCTTTTACAGCCTCGGCCGCCTCCTCCGGGGGCATCGTATAGGGCAAGTTCATGCAGATGAGCGCGGCGCTGATGTTCTGCAATGAGCGCATCTCCGGCGTGCCTTCGGTGTCGCCGGAGATGTAGAGCCGGAAGCCGCCATAAGTGAGGACATACCCGTTGCCGCGCCCCCTGGGGTGGTAGACCTGGCCTTCGGCGGGACCGCGCCTGAGGTTGTACATGGGCACGGCCTCAATGTGGAAGGGGCCGGCATCGGCACTTTCCCCGTTGCGCAGCACGCGCACGCCCTGGAGCTTTTCGGCCACAGCGGGCGGAGCGATGATCAGGGTGTCGGGACGGCGCACCTGATCGATGGCTTTCAGGTCGAAGTGGTCGCCGTGGATGTCCGTGATCAGCAGGATATCGGCCTTGGGCAGCCCGGCGTAGTCGGCCTGGCTCCAGGGATCGACGTGGATCACCTTGCCGCCGGCCTCCAGCAGGAAGGACGCATGGCGGATGGCCGTGAGCCGCAGCGGGCCCGCGGCGGTGCTGAACTCAACGTGTGGATGCGTGGCAGCGGCCGCGGCGGCCGCGGCCAGGAAAAGGAGTGCAACATGCCTCATGTTGAAGAGCATACGGCTGACGCCCGGCGGTGCCAAGCGCTGCGGCCGGCGATGCTGTGTTAGGCTGGTCTTTTCCCCCTCCATGCAGGACGATGCGGCCCGCGGCAGCGCGGGCGAAAAGTTCGAGCGTCTCGTCGGGATCATGGCCCGCCTGCGCGGCGAAGGCGGCTGCCCCTGGGACCGTCAGCAGACGTTTGACTCGATCAAGCCGTACACGCTGGAAGAGACGTACGAGGTGCTGGACGCCATCGACCGCCGCGACTGGAGCGCGCTGGCCGAAGAGCTGGGCGACCTGATTCTCCAGGCCGTGTTTTACGCGCAGATGGCCGCCGAGGCGGGCCACTTCACCATCGCCGACGCGCTCGACGCGATCAATGAAAAGCTCGTGCGCCGCCACCCGCACGTGTTTGCCGGCGGCGACGCCCGGACCGCCGAGCAGGTGCTGAAACGCTGGAACGAGATCAAGGACGAGGAAAAACGGCAGCGCGGCGAGGAGAAGCGCGGACTGCTTGACGGCGTCCTGCGCAACCAGCCGGCGCTGATGGAGGCGGCGCATCTTTCGAAAAAAGCCGCCGCGGCGGGCTTTGACTGGCCTGATATCGGCGGCGTTTTCGAAAAAATGCGCGAAGAAATCGCCGAGCTGGAAAGGGCGCGCGAGGGCGCCGGGCAGCATCGGATCGAAGAAGAAATCGGCGATCTGCTGTTCACCGTGGTCAACCTCGCCCGGTTTCTCGGCGTCGACCCGGAACAGGCGCTGCGGCGCACCAATGCGAAATTCCGCAGCCGCTTCGCCGAGGTCGAAAACGGCCTTGCCGAACGCGGGCGCGGTTTCCACCAGACGACACTCGAGGAGATGGAAGAGCTTTGGCAGAGGGCCAAGACGCGCGAAGGATCGAAATCCGGAAGCTGAGCGGGCTCGACGAGCTGAACGAGGCCGTGCGGCTCCAGAAAGAGATCTGGGGTTTCGCCGACATCGAGCTGCTGCCGCTGCGGCTGTTCGTGGTGGCGCAGAAGGTGGGCGGCCAGACGCTGGGCGCCTTCGACGGCCCCCGGATGGTCGGCTTCCTGCTGGCCGTGCCCGGGCTGAAGCAGGGAACGCCCTACCTGCACAGCCACATGATGGGCGTGCTGCCCGAATACCGCAACCTTGGCGTGGGCCGCCGGCTGAAGCTGGCGCAGCGGGAGGAGGCGCTGAGTCGCGGCATCCGCCTCATCGAGTGGACGTTCGACCCGCTGGAGCTGAAGAACGCCTTCTTCAACATCGAGCGTCTGGGGGCGATCGTGCGCCGATACGTGCTGAACCAGTACGGCACGACGTCCTCGCCGCTGCACGGCGGCCTGCCGACAGACCGCTGCGTGGCCGAATGGCATCTGGACAGCCCGCGCGTGGCGGCCATCGTCGAGGGGCGCCGGCCGGAGCGCGGCCCCGTGGCGGCGCAGGTGGCCATCCCGGCCAATATTGCGGAAATCCGCGCATCAAATCCACAAAAAGCCCGTGAAATTCAGACCGAAGCCAGTGAAAAATTCATACAGTATTTAGACCGAGGGCTGGCCGTTACCGGTTTTGAAAGAACGGCTGATTCCGGAATTTATCTCCTTGAACAATGGCCTTCCGAATAGAACAGATCCGGCTGCACTGGCTGGAAATGCCGCTGGTGCATTTCTTTGAGACGAGTTTCGGGCGCACCACGCGCCGGAAGATCATTCTTGTCGAGGTTTGCAGCGGGGGCGTGTCCGGCTGGGGCGAGGCCACCTGCGGCGAGCACCCCTTTTACAACGAAGAGTGGACCGAAGGCGCCTGGCTCATCCTGCGCGACTATGTCATTCCGGCCGCGCTCGGCCAGCAGCTCGAGTCCGCCGCCGGAGCGGCGAAGTTCGCCGCCGGCCTCCGCGGCCACCGCATGGCCCGCGGGGCGCTCGAGGCCGCCTGCTGGGACCTGGAGGCGCGGCTGCGGGGCGAGCCGCTGTGGAAGACGATCGGGGGGGGCGCGCGCCGGGAGATCCCCTGCGGCGTCTCCATCGGCATCCAGAACACGGTGGAAGAGCTGCTTGAAAAGATCCGCACCGAGCTTGCGGCCGGCTACCAGCGGATCAAGATCAAGATCAAGCCCGGCTGGGACGTCAACGCCGTCGAGGCCGTCCGGCGCGAGTTCCCGGACATCCTGCTGATGGCGGACGCCAACAGCGCCTACACGCTGGCCGATACCGAGCGTCTGAAACAGCTCGACCGGTTCCGGCTCATGATGATCGAGCAGCCGCTGGCTCACGACGACATCATCGACCACGCGCGGCTCCAGGAGCGGCTGGAGACGCCTATCTGCCTGGACGAATGCATCCGCACCGCGCACCACGCCGAGCAGGCCATCCGGCTCGGCGCCTGCCGCATCATCAACATCAAGCTCGGCCGCGTGGGCGGTTTTGCGGAAGCGAAGGCGGTCCACGACCTTTGCCAGGCCAACGGCGTGCCGGTCTGGTGCGGCGGGATGCTGGAAAGCGGCGTTGGCCGCGCGCACAACATCGCGCTGGCCTCGCTGCCCAACTTCACCCTGCCCGGGGACGTCTCGGCCAGCCGCCGCTACTGGCAAAGGGACATCATCCAGCCGCCGGTGGAAGTGACGCCGCGGGGAACCATCGTGCTCGGCGGCGAGCCAGGCTTCGGCTACGCGCTCGACATGGATTTTCTTCGATCCGTGCGCGTGCGCGAGGAGAAGTTCCGCGCATCGTGAAACCCGTGCCCCGCGCGGTGACCGCGCTCGTCCTGCTGATGACGCTCATCTGGGGCGCCAACTATGCGGTGGCGCGCGTGGCGCTGCGGCATTTTCCGGCGCTGCTGATTGGCCCGCTGCGGGCGGCGCTGGCGGCCCTGCTGCTGTTGCCCGTCTACGGGTGGATGCGCGGACGGCGCCGCAGCAGCGGCCCGTGGCAGCCGCGCGAGCTGGCCGCGCTCGCCCTGCTGGGCGTCTTTGGCATCACGCTGAACCAGGTGTTCTTCATTCTGGGCATGGCGCGCACGAGCGTGGCTCATGCGGCGCTGATCATTGCCACGACGCCGCTCCAGGTGATGCTGCTGGCGGCGGCGCGCGGCCAGGAAACCGTCACCGCCCGCAAGGCCGCCGGCATGCTGATGGCCGTGGCCGGCGTCGCCGTCCTGCATCTGGGCGACGCGGGCGCTCGCGGGGCGTCGCTCGCCGGCGACCTGCTGGTGCTGGCAGCCGCCTTCTGCTTCTCGCTCTACACGGTCTTCAGCAAGGAACTGACGCGGCGGCACGACTCCCTCACGGTGAACACGCTCGGCTATATGGCAGGCGCGCTGGCCGGCGCGCCGCTGCTTGTCAGCCAGTGGCGGGACTTTGACTTCGCCCGCGTGGGCGCGGGCGGCTGGGCGGCGCTGGCTTACATGACGGTGCTTGCGTCGATTGTGTGCTATCTGATTTTTTATTACGCCCTCGATCACCTGCCCGCCTCGCGCGTGGCTGCCTTCAGCTATCTGCAACCGGTGATCGCCGCTCTGACCGGGCTCGTGTTTCTGGGCGAACCCATTACCGCGCCGGTGGCGGCCGGCGGATTGCTGGTTCTTGGCGGCGTGTGGATCACCGGGCGCGGCTAGGCATCGGCGCCGGCGCTGCGTGAATCTGAAAGAGGACTGCCATGAACGAGCTGAGCGGGAAGGCCATTCTGGTGACCGGCGCGGCGCGGCGCATCGGGCGCGCCATTGCGCTGCGCCTGCACGCGGAAGGGGCGCGCGTCCTGATCCACTACGGGACTTCCGAACAGGAGGCCCGCCAGACGGCCGCCCTGTGCGGAGGCGCGCCGCTGTATCGCGCCAACCTGGAAAGCGTGGACGAAATCCGTGCGCTGTTCGAGCAGATTGGCGAGCGGGAGGGCGCTCTCTACGGGCTGGTGAACAACGCGGCGCGCTTCACGCGCCGAAGCGTGGAAGAGATGACCGAACACGACTGGGACTGGATTCACTCGGTGAATCTCAAGGCGGTGTTTTTCTGCGCGCAGCAGGCGGCGCGGCTTATGCGCGGCAATCCGGGCGGCGAGGGACGGATCGTCAACATCAGTTCCATGGGCGCGTTTCTTGCCTGGCCGGAGCATGTCCACTACTGCGCCTCCAAGGCGGGCGTGGTGGCGCTGACGCGCGGCCTGGCGCGGGCGCTGGCGCCGTCGATCAGCGTCAATAGCGTTGCGCCGGGCGTGATTCCTTTCGAGGAACGCGATGACCCGGAAATCCAGCGGATGGCGCGCACGACGCCGGCGGGCCGGCCGGGCACGGGCGAAGAGATCGCCGACGCGGTGGTGTTCTTTCTCAGGTCGAGCGCGTTCATCACCGGGCAGGTCCTTCAGGTGGACGGCGGACTCGGGCTCCGCTGAGATCACACTCCGGCTCAAGGGGCCGCCGTGGGCGCCGATGAGGCAGGTGGATGGAGCTCTACGAGCGGGCAGCGCAACTGATGGAGGCCGCGCAGGCAGCGGCCGCGGCGGGAGGCAGCGAAGAGGGCTGGACCGCTTTTATCAACGGCGAAGGCGGCTGGCAGATGATCGTGGGCGTGGAGCATGACCCGCGCGCGCTCGTCTGGTCCCGTGGCGCGCAGGCCGTCTGGCAGGTGCGCCGCCACGGGCCGTATATCCGCGTGGAGGGATGGGCGGAGGGCCGCCGCTGCCTGCTGGAAGCTCCCGCCCCGGCGCGCGGCGCGGGCTGTCTGATCGGCGATCAGCGGCTCTATGCCGCCGCCTGAGCCGGCGCCCGGCCGCACGGAGCGGGGATCAGGGCAGGCCCACCTCCACGAGGAACTGGGCCGCCTCCTCCGGCGGCGTGGGATTGATGTAGAACCCTGTGCCCCACTCAAAGCCGGCCACCTTGGTCAGCTTCGGGATCACTTCGAGGTGCCAGTGGTAGTGGTCGAGAGGCCCGTCCTGCAACGGCGCCGTATGCAGCATGAAATTGTACGGCGGCTGTTCGAGCGCCTTGTCCAGCTTGCGAAGCACCGTGCGCACCACCCAGCCGAGGTTCTGGATGACGGCGGGCTCGCTCGCCTCGAAATGAGCGTTGTGGCGGCGAGGCACGATCCACGTTTCGAACGGGAAGCGGGAGGCGAACGGAGCGATGACGACAAAGTGGTCGGACTCAAACACGATCCGCTCCCGCGTCTGGCCCTCCTGCTGGAGGATGTCGCAATAGATGCAGCGCTCGCGGAAGCTATAGTAGCGGCGCGCGCCCTCCAGCTCCTCCTGCACGCGCTTGGGCACCACGGGGAGCGCGATGAGCTGGCTGTGCGGATGCTCGAGCGTCGCCCCGGCCGCCGCGCCGTGGTTCTTGAAGGCGATGACGTAACGCAGCCGCACGTCGCGCCGCAGGTCCACCATGCGGTCGCGGAAGGCGAAGAAGACGTCAGCCACGTGCTTCTCGCTCATCTCGCTGAGCGTAGCCGAGTGTTCGGGCGTTTCGATGATCACTTCGTGCGCGCCGATACCGTTCATGCGGTCGTAGAGCCCCTCGCCCTGCTTGTTCAGCTCGCCTTCCACGCGCAGGGCGGGAAACTTGTTGGCCACCACCCGCAGTGTCCAGCCGGGCGTGTTCGGCGCGCCGGACTCGCGGTAGGCGAGGATCTCCGGCGGCGTCTTCGTCTCCATGCCCGGACAGAACGGGCAGATGCGCGAGGCTGCTGGCGGCGGCGTGCGTTCGCGGACAAAGTCCATCGGGCGCCGCGCCCGGTCGGTGGAAATGATCACCCAGCGGCCAGTAATCGGGTCCTTGCGTAGTTCCGGCACTCCTGATTCACCCTACTGAAAGCTCAGTGAGCATCCCTCAGGATAGCCGATCCCAATCCCTCATCGACCAGGCGTCGCGGTAGTGCCGCACCTGGTACGGTTCGAAGACGACGGTGACGACGTCAAAGCGCGCCCGTTCTGGCGGAATGCGCCAGCGGCGCAGGAAGATCCGGGCGGCGCGCACGATGCGGCGGCGCTTGTCACGGTCGATGGCCCGCTGCGGGTCGCCGGCCAGCGGCTCCCGGCGGCTTTTGACCTCGACGAAGACCACCGTGTCGCCGTCCCAGGCCACCAGGTCGACCTCCGCGCCGCGGTCCGGCAGCGTCCAGTTCCGGTCGACCACCGTGAGCCCTTCCGCTTCCAGATACCGGTGGGCCACGTCCTCGGCCCGGCGGCCGAGCGCGCGCTCCTCGTTCCAGCGACGCCGCCGGGCCCAGTCCCGCAGGCCGTCGCAGAGCCGGCAGACGCCCTTCAGCCACATCAGCGCTTCATTTGACGGCTTCGAACTCGAACTCCATTACCTTGCCGCGCACCACGAAGCACAGGTAGTGCTCCCAGAACAGCCGGAAACGCGGCCAGCGGTTGACGAGCCATTCCAAGCCGAGCCACCTCCACAGAGCTAGTAGCCGCACCCGGACTTTTCTCTCACGCAGCCGCGCCGCCGAATAATAGCCGAAGCCGCCGTGATCGGCGCCAAAGTAGCGGAAGCTGAACGAATTCAGGTGCCACCGGTGGGTGGGGTCGCAGAAGCTTGAAAAGTCCGTGTAGTGCGGCGTGGTGATGAAGATGCGGCCGCCGGGTCTGACCAGACGGTGGAACTCTTCCATTGTGCGGATGACGTCGGAGACGTGTTCGATGACGTGCGTGGCGTAGAGCTCGTCGAATACAGAATCGCGGAACGGATACGGGAAGTGGTCGAGATCGGCGATCACGTCGGCCGCGGTACGCGGGTTGCGGTCCAGTCCAATGGCGCCCGGCCGTTTGTTCAACCCGCAGCCGACGTCGAGGATGCGCGGCGCACTCACTCCCACAGTCTAGCCCGTCAGCGAAGAGCGGATCGCCCGGGAAACCCGCAGATCCGCTTCGGGCTGACAATTCCTGTCGCCTGAACCAAATCCGGCCGAAAATGCCGATGGCGGGTGTGTGGTTGGTTCCGAATTCGGAACAACGCGCACCCGACGCGCCTCACCCCCCCTGTAATTTATTGAAAAACAATGCTCTGTTCTGATTTCGAAAAAAAAGGACGCCCTATTGGGCAGCCCGCACAAAAGCGATGGACACAGGATCCAAAGCCTGTTTCACAGAATGCCGCAGCGGCAGACCGCCGCGGACGGATTCGGGAGACCTGGCTTGGCCGAGAGGAGGACCGAGCGCATGGCGACAAAGCCCTTGGGGTTTCCGATGCGTGCCTCCTGCTTCCTCGCTGGTGCGGCCGCCCTGTTCCGCCTGGCTTGGCCAGGGCCTGACACCAAACAGGGCCGGCAGAGCGGGCCTCACCCGGACGCGAAGCGACACGGGCGCTGTGGAAGAGATTGCCGATTCCCGTGGCTGCTGCTGGTTCTTTTCGCCGCTCTCCCTCAGGAGAGACTGTGGGCGCAGCACGCCGAACACCCCTCTCATCTGCCTTTGCTGGTGGATGGAGACCGGACGCCAGAGGCCATTCCGGACGATCTGGCCTGGGCGCACTTCCTGGCCGCCATTGCGCTGGAGGAGAACGCCCTCGAGCCGGACCGGAAGCGGCAGGAGGCCCAGTTGCGTCCGCTTGGGCTGGAGCCCGATCATCAGGCCGCCTTGAAGAGGATTCTTGCCGGCCTGAAGGCCGCGCTGAAGGAGAACGAGCGCGCCCTCGAAAAGGCCGCTCAGGGTGCGAAGACTCTGGAAACGTCCCAGCGCATCGCGTCCCTGCTGGCGGAGCGAAAACAGTTGTCGTCGGCCGCGGTCGAAGATCTGCGCCGGACATTGCCGGAGGAGGCGTTCGCCCGCATCGAGAACCACGTCCGCACGCACGTCAAACGGCGGATCGTGATCTACGGCACAAAACCGTGAGGAGGCGGCAACCATGAGGATCCGCCCGGTGTCTATCGTGTTGGCTGCCGTGTTCTGTCTGCTGGCATGGGCGCCGCGCGCCGGGGCGCAATGCCAGATGATCTTCAACGTGAGCGTGTACAACGACGCTGCGCTGAGCGAGGACGTGACGATGGTTTACGGCTTTTCGACGACCTCGGACAACAGCAGTCTGTGCACGTGCGGGCACGGCAGCTACCAGACGCGGACCACCGTGTACGCGCCCGACGGGACGCAATCCACGGTGATTTCTTCCGGATTCACGTCGTATGTGGCGGTGCCCACCAACGGGCGGATGGGAACTTACACGGTAACGGGCGCGGCCAGCCTGTTCTGCTCGTGCGCGGGCCTGGTGGGGGCGGGCGGCGTGGCGGCGACAGTCGCGGTGGCGCCCAGGGTGACGATTCAGGTGGAACCCGCCAGGCGGCAGGGCTCGAACGGCTTTGTGCTGACCGGTGAGACGACGGCCCTGACGGCGACAGGATATCCGGGTGGAGGGGCGTATGTCTGGCAACTGGGCCCGAAGCTGTCGCTGGCCGGCAGCGGCGCGTCTGCCAACACGGCCGTGATGGGCACGCAGGAGAGTTCCAGCATCGGCGACACCTGGGTGGAGGTGAGTTACACGGTCGGCGGGCAGACGGCGGTGGCATCGGTGAGGTTCACGGTAAGGGAGACCAGACGGCTTGTCGCGTTGAGCCTTGGCGGACCGGGCGGGACCACACTTCAATTCGATGCCAATGCCAAGCTTATCGGCTATCTCACAAACATCACATACGTTGTGCGAGATCAATTCAACAACAATATAGAGTTGGCAGGCATCGTCGCCATCGAGACACTCCGGACGGTTTCAGTGTCTCAATCAAATGTCCAGTTCTCGCCGCCGGACGGGGTTCCGCAACAGGGATTTTCGCAAATGAACGGAACCTTCTTCGACTATCTCAGCCTCGAGAACGGCGGAAAGCCGTTACCGGAGTTCTTTTCTGCGATTCGGAACCAGGACTGGATTCTGCGGTCCACCATGCTGTGGCCGACTCAGGTCCAACGGTATTCCTCCACTTTCGCGGAAGTCGTCCATGAGGTGCTGTCATGGTGAAGCCGGGCTCCTGGGTGAGGACTGTTGCTCTGATCATTTCGGTCAGCCTTCCATTGCTGCCGGTGAAAAGCAGGAGCGTAGTGAGCGGGGATGAGAGCTGGCAGGTGGTCGAGCAGGCGATTCAGCACGGCGAATTTCACATCGGAGCATTTGCGATGGAATTGCTGGCGCGCCTGTCGGATTCCAGGAGTGGCGCGTTGCTGCTCAAGGGTTTGGAGGACCCCAGACCGGCAATCCGTGCTGCGGCTGCAAACGCGCTCCGGCGGCGTCCCAAGGCTTGTTTTGCGGAACGCTTGGAGGCCGCCTACTTCCAGGAACTTCAATCAGATTCCGGCGCAGGTTTCTGGATACGGCTCCTGCTCGTGGAAGCCGTGGCACGGTCTGGGGCCAGCGGCGTGGCCCAGTTCGTCGCAGATGCGATGGCCGATCCGGACAGCCGCGTTCGATCCGGTGCAGCCGCGCAGATGATTGTAGTGCTCCGGAAACACCCGGAAGCAGGGCGTGCTTTGAGCCGAGTGCTGAGAGAAAGCACTTCCATCGACCAACTCCTGACGGCGGCCACGGTAGCTGGAATCATCGGCGACGCGGGCACGGCCGCGGATCTGAAGAGAGTCCTCGATCATCCCGACTCCCGGGTCCGGGAGGCCGCGTCAATCTCGTTGTGCCAGTTGGGCGACTTAAGCGGTGAAACCCAAGTTCGGCCGTTATTGCGCCGCGGCGGCCGTGCGCGCACACCGGCGCTCGAATGCCTGGCGCGGGCGGGTGACCCTGCTGCGAAGCAGATGCTCCTGGTCCAGCTCTCCGACGCAGAGGAGAGCGTACGGCGCGAAGCAGCTTCCTTGATTGGACGTGTGGGGCTACGAGAGGCCGTTGCAGCCTTGAGACAGAGGGTGGAAAGCGACGCCTCCCCCCCGGTGCGCATGGCTGCTGCGCTGAGCCTGGCCGAGCTGACAACCCTCCGCCAGCCGTTGCACATGCTGCTCAACGACCCGGATGAATGGAATCGTGTGCAGGCTGCAATCGCTTTGTTGCAGCGGGGAGACCTCACCGGAAAGCCTGTAATTGAGGCAGCGCTGTCAAGCACATCCCTCCAGGTCCGGTTGGAGGCTTCCCAGGTGCTCGGCCGCATATGGGGCAGAGCAGACTGGAGCCGTCTCGTGCCCTTGATGCGTGAGACCGGCAATCATCCGATGCGCCTCCATGCCGTGCAGGCTGCCGCGCAGATTCGCGCATCGGAGCTGTTGCCGGAGCTGAAGGCGATCCTGGAGGAGAGGAGGGCCGGGGGGTATGATCTGACGGCGGCGGCAGCAGAGGCCATCGCGGCCATTGGGACCGGGGAGGCGGTGAGCATTCTGCGCGAGGCGCTGAAGTCGGAACAGTTCGTGACACGCCTCTGCGCCGCGGTGGAACTGATCCGGATGGAGCAGGACAGGAACCGTCAGGCGCCAAAGCAGTGAGATCGCGGAGCGAAACTGCCTGGACTTCATGACGGAGAGCAGAACAGCCACTCTCAATTTTTCGACGACCTCGGACAACAGCAGTCTGTGCACGTGCGGGCACGGCAGCTACCAGACGCGGACCACCGTGTACGCGCCTGACGGGACGCAATCCACGGTGACTTCTTCCGGATTCACGTCGTATGTGGCGGTGCCCACCAACGGGCGGATGGGAACTTACACGGTAACGGGCGCGGCCAGCCTGTTCTGCTCGTGCGCGGGCCTGGTGGGGGCGGGCGGCGTGGCGGCGACGGTCGCGGTGGCGCCCAGGGTGACGATTCAGGTGGAACCCGCCAGGCGGCAGGGCTCGAACGGCTTTGTGCTGACCGGTGAGACGACGGCCCTGACGGCGACAGGATATCCGGGTGGAGGGGCGTATGTCTGGCAACTGGGCCCGAAGCTGTCGCTGGCCGGCAGCGGCGCGTCTGCCAACACGGCCGTGATGGGCACGCAGGAGAGTTCCAGCATCGGCGACACCTGGGTGGAGGTGAGTTACACGGTCGGCGGGCAGACGGCGATGGCGTCGGTGAGGTTCACGGTAAGGGAGGCGCGTCGCTTTGCAGCGAATTCAGCCGGAGGACCTGGCGTCACGGTGGCTGCACCGTCTGGCTACGGTTACGTCACATGGATCACGTACGCTTTTCAGGATCAATTTGGCGAGACCATCCGGTTAGCCGGAATGCAGGCGACCGAAATTCTGAATACCGTGACAGCAAATCCTCCTGCATTCTTTGATCCTGAATTGCCGGATGGTACACCCAAGAATGACGTCTCGAACGAATTGGGAATGGTAATGGATCGCCTATCCGCAATTTCCTCGGAGCCATTGCCATCCGACTTCAGGGTGGTCCGGCAACAGAGATGGTACCTCCGAGGGTCGCCTGTCCAGTTGGAGCCAGTGCAGATCCAGGAATACACACCGGCCTTCGCAACCATAAAATTCACGGTGCTTTCAAGATGAGGCGTGTCATCTTTCCAGGTGGGCTTTGTTCGCTCATCTGCTTCTTTCTGGGAGCAGCAGGACTGTCATTCGGCCACCAGGGGGAGCCGGAGTCGGAGTGGGCGATTGTTCGTACGGCGGTTGGCAGCCGAGCGGCGAGTGGGTGGGAGTTGGCGCTGCGCAGGCTGGCGCGGTTGTCCGATCCGGTCTCGGAAAAGATGCTGCTGGACGCCTTACAGAATGCATCGCCGGGCACTTCGTACGTGGCCGCGATCCCTCTCCGCGAGCGTGTTTCCGCCGTCATGATGCCCGAGTTGGTGGCTGCCTACCGGCGCGAGAAGGAATCGAAAGAAAGCATGGAGGAGGGCTCCATTTTTGCGCGCGTCCTACTTCTTGACGCAATCGCAAAGTCGGGCCACCCCAACGCCGCAGAGGCGGTCAAAATCGGCCTGGACGATCCGGCGTCCATGGTGAGGATTATGGCTCTTGGATCCCTGGAACGCATGGGAAAACCGGCTGTCCCGGCGCTTCTACGCGGGCTCGCCTCCGCGCACCCGGAAACCCGGATCTGGGCGATGCGGGCGTTGAAAAATGTGTTGAGGCGAGAAGCCGTCCGCTACTTGCTGAGGCTGCTGAGCGACCCTGACGGTGGAGTGCGTACTGAGGCCGCGGTTCTACTTGCAGAGTTGGATAGCCAGGCCGGAATTGATCTGCTCCGGCAGGTCTTTCGAAGGGAAGGGGCGAAGAATCGATCCGTGCTGATCGCCCTGGCTCATCTGGGCGACGGCGAAGCCCGGAGCCTATTGATGACGGGCCTGTCACACAGGGATCCGCTGGAGCGCGCCCGTGCTTCTTCCGGGATCGGCCTGGCAGGGTTGGTTGAGGCGGTGCCGGCTTTACGGCAGGCAGCCGAGCGCGACCCATCTGTGGCTGTCCGCACCTCGGCCACGACCAGCCTGGCAAGCATCACCGGCAGGCGTGAGCCGCTGCTGGCCATGCTGAAGGACGCTGACGAATGGAACCGCCTGACGGCGGCCAGACTACTGCTGGAACAGGGCGATCTCAGCGGGAGGCCCGTCCTGCTGAACGCCCTGAGCAGTCCAGACATTGCACTCCGTCTGGAAGCCGCGCGTCTGGCCGGGCGGTTCCTGACTCAGGATGAAGCGTGGCGGCTGGAGGATCTCCTGCGCGACTCCCCGGACAACGTGCGTCTCTACGCGGTGCAGGCCGCGGGCCAACTTCGCGCTTCGGAACTGCTGCCGCAGTTGAAGGCGATCCTGGAGGAGAGGAGGGCCGGGGGGTATGATCTGACGGCGGCGGCAGCAGAGGCCATCGCGGCCATTGGGACCGGGGAGGCGGTGAGCATTCTGCGCGAGGCGCTGAAGTCGGAACAGTTCGTGACACGCCTCTGCGCCGCGGTGGAACTGCTCCGGATGGAGCAGGACAGGAACCGTCAGGCGCCAAAGCAGTGAGATCGCGGAGCGAAACTGCCTGGACTTCATGACGGAGAGCAGAACAGCCACTCTCAATTTTTCGACGACCTCGGACAACAGCAGTCTGTGCACGTGCGGGCACGGCAGCTACCAGACGCGGACCACCGTGTACGCGCCCGACGGGACGCAATCCACGGTGACTTCTTCCGGATTCACGTCGTATGTGGCGGTGCCCACCAACGGGCGGATGGGAACTTACACGGTAACGGGCGTGGCCAGCCTGTTCTGCTCGTGCGCGGGCCTGGTGGGAGCGGGCGGCGTGGCGGCGACGGTCGCGGTGGCGCCCAGGGTGACGATTCAGGTGGAACCCGCCAAACGGCAGGGCTCGAACGGCTTTGTGCTGACCGGTGAGACGACGGCCCTGACGGCGACAGGATACCCGGGTGGAGGGGCGTATGTCTGGCAACTGGGCCCGAAGCTGTCGCTGGCCGGCAGCGGCGCGTCTGCCAACACGGCCGTGATGGGCACGCAGGAGAGTTCCAGCATCGGCGACACCTGGGTGGAGGTGAGTTACACGGTCGGCGGGCAGACGGCGATGGCGTCGGTGAGATTCACGGTAAGGGAGACCAGAAGTCTCGCGGCTTCTGAACGTGGGGGCCCAGCCATGACGACCCGCCTGTATGACAGCAGCGGCAGACTCGTGGCTTATTTGACATCCATTACGTATTTCGTAAAAGACCAGTTTTTTCAGGATATCGAGAGCAAAATTGCTGTGACGGAGGCGCTTCACACGGAGTCCGTTTCCCACCCGGCGGCTTTCGATCCGCCCGATGGAGTGCCAAAAACAGGATACTCAGAGACAACTGGCCAGCTCTTCGATCATCTCTTTGTGAGCACGATGGATGGGATTCCGGCCGGGTTCGAGGCGGTCCGCCACCAGGAGATGACCATGCGCGGTCATTTTCTATGGCCACAGCAGATTCAAAGGTACCACTACGATTGGGCAGAAGTGGCTTTCCTGGTGCTCTCATGGTGAGTTCCCAGCAATACTGTGTCGCCGTAGCTGTGCTTCTGATGCGGGGAATTCTGCTGAATTCACTCTCCGCCGCGCAGGTGCAGACGTCCTCCCTTGAATGGCAAATCGTGGCTGCGGCAAGGAAGCATTCCGACGCCATGGTACGCCACTTCACGATCGCATTTATGATGCGGAGGCTGTCCGATCCCGTGAGCGAAAAGTGGCTCCTGGAGGCACTGAACGATGCATGGGCTGGCACAAGAATGGACGCGGCCAATGCCCTGCGCTTTCGCTCAAACCCGGGCATGGCGGAGAAATTGCTGGCAGCATACTGGCGGGAGAGGGCAGCAAACGACTCGCACTCATTCCCGTCGGTACGGGCCCGCATGTGGCTGCTGGAGGCGTTGGCCAGGTCGGAGCATCCGGATGCGGCGGAGATGGTCGCTGCCGGGATGGACGATCCGGCAGAGCTCGTCCGGATGGCAGCAACCTCGCGCATGTGGGAGCTCGCTGGAAAGCCTGGAACCGCCGATGGTCTTCGGAAGCTACTTCGGTCTGGGAACTCCCAGATTCAGATGGTGGCCATGGAGCTGCTGGCTGGAATGCAGGTGACGGCGGCCGTATCGGACATTGCCATGTTCCTGAAGCACGCGGATGCCCGTTTACAGCGAACAGCCGCATCGGCGCTTTGCCGCCTGAGGAACCCGGCGGGCCTGAACTTGTTGCGGGAGCAAGCCATGAAAGAGTCGGATGAAAAGCGAGCCCGAGCCATGCTTGAAGACCTGGCCGTCTGCGGGGACGTCGAGGCGAGACGAACAGTGTTGGTCTGGCTGTCCGACAAAGACGAGAGCAAGCGATTGTTCGCCATTTCCGCGGCAAGGTTGGCCGGATTGGCAGACGCAGCTTATGGACTTCGCGCCGTTGCCCAACTGGATCCTTCCCCTGTGGCACGGTTTCAGGCCGCCGAAAGCCTGGCAAGCATCACCGGCAGGCGTGAGCCGCTGCTGGCCATGCTGAAGGACGCCGACGAATGGAACCGCCTGACGGCGGCCAGACTACTGCTGGAACAGGGCGATCTCAGCGGGAGGCCCGTCCTGCTGAGCGCCCTGGGCAGTCCAGACCCTGCACTCCGTCTGGAAGCCGCGCGTCTGGCCGGGCGGTTCCTGACTCAGGATGAAGCGTGGCGGCTGGAGGATCTCCTGCGCGACTCCGTGGAGACCGTGCGCCTCTACGCGGTGCAGGCCGCGGGCCAACTTCGCGCTTCGGAACTGCTGCCGCAGTTGAAGGCGATCCTGGAGGAGAGGAGGGCCGGGGGGCATGATCTGACGGCGGCGGCAGCAGAGGCCATCGCGGCCATTGGGACCGGGGAGGCGGTGAGCATTCTGCGCGAGGCGCTGAAGTCGGAACAGTTCGTGACACGCCTCTGCGCCGCGGTGGAACTGATCCGGATGGAGCAGGACAGGAACCGTCAGGCGGAAAAGCCATGAGATCCGGGAAAGAAACGGTCCGGATTTCATGACAGTGAACGAAGGCAGCATTTGGCAATTTTCCATACGACAGGCATTTTCCTGACCGGAAATGTGCCACCTTTATCTCTGCGGTATCGAGAATTCCTGCCGAAAATGAAAGCGCCCTCCCCCGCAAATCCGGGGGAGGGCGCGAAGAAACGGTTCCAGCTTCGGGCTAGAAGTAGAACTTCAGTCCGAACTGGATGTTGCGCGGCGACTGAACCTGCGCGGTGACGGCGCCGAAGGTCGCCGGCGAGCCGATGTTGGCCGGAGGCGGAGCCCAGCTCACGTGGTTGAGAGCGTTGAAGAACTCCGTCCGGAAATCGAAGTAGCGGGACTCGGACACGTAGAACTTCTTGCCGATGGAGAAGTCCATTGAGAAGAAGCTCGGCGCCTGCTCGGTGCCGATGCTGGCGGTGCCGAACAGGCCGTCGCCGGGGTTGCCGTAGGGGCACTTGCCGTCATCGACGCCCGCCGGGCAGAAGAAGGCGGTGCGTGCGGCCGTGTCCGTCGGCAGGCCGAAGAAGTTGTCGACATTGACGAGCGACTCGTTCTTGACGAGCTTGCGGAAGTAATTGGCGCGGACATTGCCACGAACGGCCTGGCTGGTCCGATCGATGGCGCGGACGGTGATCGGGAAGCCGCTGTGGGCGAGGACCATCGTGTTGATGTTCCAGCCACCGAAGAGCAGTTCGGCGGCTTTCGGCATGTTCGATCCGAACCTCTTGCCCTTGCCGAATGGCAGGTCATAGAGGGCGCCGATGCTCAGGTTGTGCCGGGCGTCAAAGAAAGCGCGCCCGCGGTTGGCACGGCGGTCATAGGCGTTCTGCCAGTATGCGCCTTCGCCCTGTGTAAAGGCGCTGCCGTAGTAGCCCAGGTTGTCCGTGAGCGTCTTGCCGAAGGTGTAGCTGGCCAGCATCTCCAGGCCGCCTGAGTAACGGCGGCGGGCGGAAAGCTGGAGCGAGTGGTAATCCATGGTGGCTGAGGACTCGGTCCGCGCGATGTTGCCCACGTTCGGCAGCTTGTTGATCAGCGGCCGGCGCAGGTTCAGGTTCGGCCAGGTGGAGACAGGGCCGGTGCCGGGGAGCGGCTGGTTGGCCTCGACCGGGGCCACCAGGTGCGTGCCTTTCTGACCCACGTAGCCGGCCGAGATCGACGTCGATTTATCGATCTGGTATTCCAGGGTGAAATTGACCTGCGAGGTCGTCTGCGGGCGCAGGTCCGGGTGCCAGGCGCGGCCCTGGAGCTGCGGCACAACCGTACCGGCCGGGCGCGGCATGTCGAGCCGGATGTCGGAGGTGACGACGTCGGCGAAGCCGGTGGTGATCGAGCCGGGCGCGTTGACGTCGTAGTTGAAGTTGGTCTCGATGAAGAACGGCGGATTCAGCGGCAGGCGGAGGTTGGCGCCCGTGCCTTCCATGAAGCTCATATAGGCCCAGCCGGCGCGCACCACCAGCCTGTTGCTCAGGATGCCGGGCGTCCAGGCGAATCCGATGCGCGGCATCCACTGGTTCTTGTAAGGCTTGTAAAGCGCGCGGCTGTTGCCGTTCTTGCCGGCGTACTGCAACACACCGTTGAAGGTGTCGATGTTGACCTGGCGGTCGGCGACTTCGTAAATCGGCTGCATATATTCGTATCGCAGGCCGATATTGACGGTGAAATTGGGAGCCGCTTTCCAGTCGTCCTGCACGAAGAAGGCGGAGCGCCAGAAGCGGTGGCCCCAGGTGCCGGTGGCCGAACCACGGCCCTTGCTGGCCAGCTGGTCCAGCAGGAAGTCGGCGTAATCCAGCCCGGTATAGGTGCCGTTGTAGCTGAAGATGCCGAGCACGCCGTTGTTGCCGGAGTAATAGCGGTTCTGCTGGTAGCGCATGAACTGCGCGCCCATCTTGAGCAGGTGCCGGCCTTTTTGCCAGGTGAGGTTGTCGTAGTAGGTGTATTTGTTGTCGGCGGTGTTGGAGAAAATGCCGCTGGCGCCCACCGAGGTGAGCCCGCTGCCGAGGCTCACCGAGCTGAGCCCTGGCACCGGCTGGCCGCCCGGGATGCCGAACGCCTGGTTGCCGTTCGGACCGAGCTTGCCGGACCAGTCGACGGTGGTGTCCTTGATGATGATGCGCGAGAAGCCCACGCGGGCCTCGTTGACGATGGTCGGCGAGAAGGTGCGCACCCAGTTGATGACGCCCGAGCGCGTGGGGCCGAGCTGGCCCGAGGTCATGTTCACGGGCAGGGCCGTGCGGCTGCCGTAGCTCTCATACTCACCCCAGCTGATGCGGCCGGAGAGATTGTCCTTGTCGCTGAGCCGGTAGTCGAGCTTGGCGTCGCCCTGATGGTTCTTCAGGGTGCTGGCCGAAGAAGACGCATAATTGCCGCTGACGCCCAAAGCGCCGGCACCGGCCTGGTTTGGCAGCGGGTAGAGGTCCGGGCTGGAGAACAGCTTCCTGGCTACGGGATTGACGATGCGCGATTGAGGAATCTGCTTACCCGGGAAGGGCGCGCCGCCGGCCTGGGGATCGCGGATGACGTTGGGGAACTGGCTCAGGTCACCCTGGCGCCAGGCCTGCGGGGCCACGCTGGCCGAAGCAGGGCCGCTGGTGCGCTGCTCGGTGCCTTCATAGTTCACGAAGAAGAAGGCGCGGTCGCGGCGGATGGGGCCGCCAAGCGTGCCGCCAAAGATGTTTCGCTTGTAGCCGAGCCGCTTCGCGGTGTTCGGGTTGCGGTTGCGGAAGAAACCGTTGGCGTCAAGCTTTTCGTTGCGGAGGAACTCGAAGACGTTGCCCTTGAACTGGTTGGTGCCGCTCTTCATGGTGAGCATCACCGTGGCGCCGCCGGCGTTGCCGTAGTCGGCACCCATGTTGCCGGTGAGCACTTTCACTTCTTCGAGAGCATCCACGTTGGGCGAGTAGCCGACGCGGTTGTCGATGGAGTCGTTGATGTCGATGCCGTCGAGCATGAAGTTGTTGGTCTGCTCACGGTTGCCGTTGACGTAGGGACGCGCGCCGAAGCGGCTGTTGGTCGCTTCCGGGTTCGGCGAGACGGCGCCGGGAATCAGCAGCGTCATGGACACGAAGTTGCGGCCCTTCAATGGCAGCGACGTCAGCTTCTGCGATGTCAGCGTGTCGCCGGTCTGGGTGGACTCCGTCTGGAGGATGGGCGCAATGTCGCGCACTTCCACGGTCTGCGTCGTGTCGCCCACTTCGAGGCGCACGTCCACGCGTGCCGTCTGGTTCACTTCCAGCTTGAATGGTCCCAGGGTCGAACGTTTGAAGCCCTGTGCAGCGACCGTGACCGTATAATCGCCCACAGGGAGGAACAGCAGATTGTAGACACCGGCTTCGTTCGTCCGGGTCTCATACGTCAGGTTCGTGGCCGTGTTGGTCGCCGTGACGGTTGCATTCGGAACGATCGCGCCCGAAGGATCCGTCACGGTGCCAGTGATGGCGCCAGTGATCGTTTGCCCGTTGGCAGACAGGGCCAACAGGGCCAGAAGAGCGAACAGCGTACAGATCCGTGTGTTTGTTGACATGATTGTAGACAACCCCTGCATGAAGAGAGCTTAGCATTCCGCATGGGGCAAGACAAGAAGTCTTAACGTTTTGTTACAGGCTCCGGTGCGAAGAGGGTGAGCCGAGATTCGGGTGCGTGCCCCTGTTGTCCGATGCAGAATCCATTGACAGGGCCCACTGGCGTGCGGCCTGCGCCGGGGGCATAGTGAGAGGAGATGCGTGCGCTCCTGGTGGCGGCATGGCTGGCAATGATGGCAGGCGGTCAATCACCGCCGAAGTCTCCGCCACTGAGGCCGCGCCCGGCTGCCGCGGCGCGCGTCAAGCAGCTTATGAAAGGTGGCGAGGCGGCGCGGCAGGCCGAGCTGCTCGACGAGGCCATCCACATTTGCGGCGAAGTGGTAAAGCTCGTCCCGCGAAACGCGGAAGCCTGGTAGTGTCTGGGGCCGGTTCATGACGACAAGGACCAGCATGCCGGGGCCAAGCGAGCCTTCGCGCGGGTGGTGATTCTGGACCCGCAGCACGGCGCGGCGCTGGCAATGCTTGGGCTGACCGAGTATCAGAACGGCAAGTATGATCTGGCGCTGAAACACCTGCTTGCAGTCAAGACGGCGCGACAGCCGTTGCCCGCCGGATCGGAGATGGACACGGTGGCGCGCTTCCACCTTGTCGCCCAGCTGAACCGCGCCGGCCCTCACGATCTGGCCAACGTGCTGTTGCAGGAGTTTGCGCGGGAAAAGCCCGAGACGCCACTGCTCGTTTAGGCCACCGGCATCAATCTGCTCCGGCTCGTCTGGTTGCCTGGCCAGGTTCCGGCCGAAGACCGGGAGGCGGTGGAGCTGGCCGGCCGCGCCGTGCTGCTCGCCGGGAAGGGCCGCCACGAAGAGGCGCGGGAGAACGTGCAGCGGCTGCTTGAAAGGTTCCCCGCCCCCCGAACGTCCACTCCACGGCCGGCTACGTGCATCTGCTGGCCGCCGACGACGGCGCCACGGCCGCCGAGATGGAAAGAGAACTCGCCGTCACGCCGGGCCATGTGCAGGCGCGGCTCCAGTTGGCCAATTACTGGGTGAAGCAGGGCGAGACGACCAGGGGCCTGCCTTCCGCGCGGCAGGCGGTGCAACTGGTGCCGGTGGACTTCATTGCCCACCAGATTCTCAGCCGGCTGTTGCTCGATCTGGGAGAGTTCAAAGAATCCATTCACGCGCCGGAGCCTGCGGTGAGACTGGCGCCGGAGTGACTCCAGTGTCACACCGTGCTTGCCAACGCCTACGCGCGCGCCGGACGGGCGGTCGACGCGGAGTAGCAGCTCAAAATGCGCGAGAAAATCGCCCGCCAGCGCGAGGTCCTGCGCGGCGGGGCGGGAATTTCAAAATGAAGCAGCTTTGCCGCGGCCGCTCTCGCGCAAGCCCTGCTGCCGGCGCAGGAGCCGCCTCCGTTGCGAACCACGGCCGAGGAAGTGCCGGTGGATTTCGTTGTGCGCGACCGCCGCGGCCGTCAGGTTGCCGACCTGCGGTCGGAGGAAATGGAAGTCCTCGAAGACGGCATGCCCCAGCAAATCCGGAGCCTGCGCCGCATTGAAGGGGCGACGTGATCAAAGCGGCGCCGCGGCTCGGGGAGCGTCCGCGGCGGCTCGATCCCACGCGCCAGGTGCGGCTGATCCTGCCTGCCTTCGACCGCCTTGGCGCCAATGGCCGGGCGCTCGTGCGCGGGGCGGTCGAGGATCTGGCGAAGCGCAGCATTCCGCCGAACCAATATGACGCGGTGGTCCAGCTCGATCCCTCCTTCCGCATTGTCCAGCCGTTCGCCAGCGAGCCGTATCTGATGAAGTGGGCGGTGGAGCGGCTCACCGGCGCGCGCGGCGCCCGCGGCGCAGGCGTTCCGCAGATCGGGCAGCCGACGAAAGAGATCCGCAGCGGCGACCCTGCTGCCGCGGCCATGGCTGACGCTCTGGCTGAGATGGAGGCCCGCGCCGCCGAGATGGTGCGCGAGCGGCAGGGAACGGCCACGGTGCAGGGGCTGCTCTCGATGGTGCTCGGGCTGCGGCGGATTGAAGGACGCAAGACGGCGGTGTTTTTCAGCGAGAAGCTGGCCGGGGGACCGCTTCTGCAAGCCCTTGTCGGACAGGCGAACCGCAACAACGTGGCCTTCTAGACGGTGGACGCCCGCGAGCTCCGCCCCGCTGCGGTGCTTCCGGGAGACGATCCGTCGCAGCCGCCCGTTCTGGGGGCGGGAAGCGCGCCGGTTGTGGAAGCGCCGGCGGCGGCAACCGGCGGCGTGGCCGCCGCCGGCACCAACGATCTGCGCGCCCCGCTGCGGCAGGCGGTGGAAGACGCGGCAGCCTATTATCTGCTCAGCGACTCGCCCCGGAACACGCACTGGGACGGCCGGTTCCTCCGGATCGAGATTCGCGTGAAACGCCCCGGGGTGCAGGTGCAGGCGCGCAGCGGCTATTTCGCGCTGCCCCCGGCATGCAGGCGCTGCTGTTCCCTCATGAAATCCCGCTGCTGCGGCCGCTGAGCGCGAATCCGATGCCCAAAGACGTGGACTACCGCGCCGGCATGTTCCGCTTCGGCCCCGCGCCGCAGGGCCGCGTGCAGTGCGCCTTCCAGATCGAAATCCCCATCCGGAACCTCAGCGTGCGCCGCAATGAGGCGGCCAGCACGTACGTAATGCACGCGTCTTTTCTCGTTGTCGACAGGGACGCCGCCGGCCGGGCGGTGCGCAAGGCCACGCGCGACGTACCCTTTTCCGGTCCGCTTGAAAAACTCACGGCATTTCAGGCCGGCGATTTCATTTATAACGATCATTTCCCGCTGCCGCCGGGCCGTTACGTGATGGAAAGCGCGGTGGCGGACCGGCCGGGCGGGCGCGTCGGCACAAAGCGCGTCGCTTTCCTCGTGCCCGCCCTTCGCCAGGACGCGCCGGCGCTGAGCAGCATCGTGATAGTCCGGCGAGTGGATCCTTCGTTGCCGCCGGAGACGAACTACGGCGAAGCGGACGACCGCGGCCCGGACCCGCTGCGGTTTGCGGGCGGCGCCGTCACGCCGCGCCTCGACAACGCCGGCCGCGGGGAGCCGGGCTTTTATTTCGTCGCTTATACGCAGCCTGGCGCGCGGCCGGCCGTGATGGCGGAAATTCTTTCCGACGGAAAAATTCTTGTCTATTTCAACCTGGAACTGGTAGAAATACAGGCAGGCATTTTCCCGTATTTTGGCATGATTCCGCTCAAAAAACTCGCTCCGGGCGACTACGAACTCCGCATCGTGGCCTCAGGGGGCGGCGCCGCCGCCGAGCAGAGGGCGGGCTTTCAGGTGCAGCCCTGACGGGGCTGCCGCCCGTCAGTGGCCCAGCGCGGCGCGGACGGCCGCGGTCAGCGCCGCGGGAGTGAACGGCTTGGCCAGCAGCGGTGCGGCCGGCCGCCCGGCCGCCGAGTCGGCCGACTTGTCGGGATGCGAAAGAAAGAGCAGGCGGAGTCCTGGCACAAGCTCCTGAAGCCGGCGCGCCAGCGAGGCGCCATCCAGGCCAGGCAGATCCAGCTCCGTCAGCAGCAGATCCGGCCGCCAGCCGCCGCCCCGCTCCGCCAGGGCCAGCGCTTCCGTTCCGCTCAGCGCCAGGCGGACGTCGTAGCCGGCCTGCCGCAGCGCCAGAGCCATGACTTCGCCCAATTCCGGCTCGTCGTCGACGACGAGGATCCGGCCGGAGTCCCTGAAGCCGGGCGTGTCGGCCGCGGGCGTTTTGCCGGCCAGGGCGCCTTCGGCGGCGGGGAACAGGATCCTGAACGTGGCGCCTTCTCCCAAGCGGCTTGCCAGCGTGATGTATCCTCCGCTCTGCCGCACGATGCCATACACGGAGGCCAAGCCGAGCCCGGTTCCCTTCCCCACGGGCTTGGTGGTGAAAAAAGGCTCAAATGCCCGCCGCCGCGTCTCCTCGTCCATCCCGCAGCCGTTGTCAGAGACAATCAGTTCGACATAGCGGCCCGGCAGGATCTTTTCCTCGCCCGCGCGGGAAAATTCCTGAAGCGTCAGATTTGCGGTGCGGATGGTCAGCGTGCCGCCGTCGGGCATCGCATCACGCGCGTTGGCCGCCAGGTTGATGAGCACCTGGCCGAGCTGCGCCGGGTCGGCATGGATCGGGCTCAGCGACGTCGACAGCTCCAGGCGCAGCTCGATCTTCTCACCGAGAAGCGGCTTGAGCAGGCCGGCGCTGTCCTGGATGACTTCGTTGAGATCGAGCAGGCGCGGCGAGAGGATCTGCCGGCGGCTGAAGGCGAGCAGTTGACGCGTCAGTTCGGAGGCGCGCTCGCCGGCGCGCTGGATTTCGCGGACGTGAAGCAGGCGGGGATCGTCGGGACTCAGCGCGCCGGCCAGCAACTGGCTGTAGCCGTTGATGACGGTGAGCAGGTTGTTGAAGTCGTGGGCAACGCCTCCGGCCAGCGTGCCGACCGCTTCGACGCGCTGGACCTGGGCGAGAAGCTCTTCGAGCTGCCTGAGTTCGGTGATGTCCTGCACCATGCCCGCCACCAGGGGCTCGCCCCGCGGTCCGGTGGTCCATTCGCCCACGCTGCGGACGTAGCGTACGGCGCCGTCCGGGCGCACGACGCGGAATTCGAGCACGCGGCTGCGCCGTTGCCGGTCGCTCGACCGCACCGTCTCTTCCACGCGCGCCCGGTCCTCGGGGTGCACGAAGGAGAGGAAGCTCTCGAAGGATGCGCGGACCCTGGCCGGATCCACGCCGAACATGCGGTAGACCTCGCCGGACCAGTGCAATGCACCGGTGGCCGCGTTGCGCGTCCACAGACCGATCCGGGCGATCCGCTGCGCGCGCTCCAGCATCTCGCGGCTTTCCTTCAGCTCCCGTTCGGCCCTGCGCCGCTGCCACATGGTGACCAGCAGCACGGCGATGAGGAGCATCTGCAACACCGCCAGCGCGGCGCCGGCGGCCAGCAGCCGCTGATCCGCGCTGGACAAGGCCCGCCAGCCGCCTGGCGGGTTGACGATGTCGGCCCCTGCCGGAATCGCCGAACGAGGGATGCCCCAGCGGGCCGCCACGGCATCGTCAACAACCAGGCGGATGTTGCCGTGGCGACGCAGCGGCACATCAGCGGGCCGCACGCCCTGGAGCACCTCCGCAGCCATCCGTCCGGCAAGTTCCCCATGGGCGAAGCCGGCGCTCAGGTTCCCTGCCAGAATGCCCTGCCCCAGCAGCCTGACGTGCGGGCTGGCCACGGGCGCGGCGCTCACACGCGCCACTTCCGCAGCCATCCAGCGCGGGCTCACATAGCGGCCATCCCGGTCCCGGGTGAAATAGGTGAGGATGACGAGCGACTGCGGGTCGAGCTGCCGGAGCCGGGTGAAGATCTGTTCGACGGGCATCCTGCTGCCGTCGAGAAATTCAAACTCGAGTTGCGGGCGCTCCTTCTGGATCTGCGCGTAAAAGGCGCGGTGCTCGGCGCCGGTGGCGGAGCTGTCCGTCACCACCACAATGCGCCGGACCGCGGGCATCATCTTCATCACTTCATCGAGGAAGTCCGATGCCGTCGAGACTTCCTCGACGCCAGTGAAACGCTGCCGCGGCAGGCGCGCGATCAGCTCCCGGTTTCCGACACCGCAGAAGACGACCGGCGCCTGCCGCAGTGCAGGCGGATCCGCGCCGAGCAGATATTCCAGAGCGGCGTCATCGCAGGCGATGACGAGATCAAAGCGCCTTCCGGCATGGCGCTGCTCGAGCACATGGTTCATCCATCGCCAGGCTTCCTGCCGCCCCAGCCTGCGAACGTTGAGGTATTCGATCCAGGAGTCGGTTTCCCGGGGGAGCGATTCGAGCACCGAACGCAGGCCCTGGGTCAGTTCCATGGACCAGTTGTAGCCGGGGTCGTAGGAATGAAGGATCAATACGCTTGCCGGGCGCGGTTCGGCGGCCGGCTGCACAGCCGCGGGCGCAAGCCATGCTTTCACGGCCAGAAAGAGCGGAAGGAGCAGAAGCAGCCGCAGCCGCCAGGCGCCGCCCGCCGTGGATCGTGCTCCGTCAAATTCGTACACGTTTCTCCATCATATGCGCACGGTGCCGGGTGCGTTTACGGCCGCTACTGGCCGCGATGGCGCGCGATGAAATCCCCGTCCACCGGCTTGCGGCCCTTGTAGCCTTCTTGCATGCCGTGCCACCAGGCGATATCGGGCTCGTCCAGCCGCCAGCACAGCAGCACTTCTTCGCCCCGGTAGATGGTGGGAAAATCGACCAGGCCGATCTCGAGGTCCTTGACCTGAACACCGAGCGAGGTGATCTGAGACACCGCCTGACGCACCTGGCCCGTGTGTTCGGCCAGCTGCGCCTGCCACCGTGCGGCCGCATCCGCATCATAGGGGACGCCGCCGAGCATCTGGGCCCTGGCGGCGAAGGTCGCGAGCCGATCGCGAACGGCCTCCAGCTCCGTGCGCGCCTGCATCGCCTCCCGCATCAGGCGGCGGAGTTCGGGCAGAAGCGCCCGTGCGGACTCGAGGTCAAAGTATCTCATCCCGTACCCCTCTGGTCACAGCATTGCATATCCTGCGTGCCAGCCCGCGTCCCGCCGGAACCGGAATTCGTCCCGCTCATGCGGGAATGCGGCCCGCTCAACCGGAAAAAGGAAGAGCGTGGCATGGCCGGCCAGGACAATGAGAGGTGGAAGATGTTTCTGAGAACAGTGTCGCAGTTGTTGGCTTCGGCTCTCCTTTTGACAGGGGGACTGCATGGGCAATCGTCCGCCACCGCAGTGATCGAAGGCCGGGTGACGTTTGCGGGCAACGGCGAGCCGCTACGCGGCGCCTCCGTGGTACTGACGCCCGGCGGCAAGATCGTGGAAAGCGACGCGGAGGGCCGCTACCGATTTCAGGGCCTGGCGGCCGGCGAATACACGCTGGTGGCTCATGTTCACGCGCTGACCGATGAGAAGAAGACGGTCCGAGTGCAGGCGGGCGAGACGGCGACGGTGGACTTCGCGCTGGGCATCCGTCCATTGAAAGAGTCCATCACGGTGACCGCGTCCGGGCGGGAGGAGTCCACGGCGGATGCGCTTCTGAGCGTGGCGTCGCTGGACGGCTATCAGTTGACCGGGCGCAGCGCGTCGCCTTCGCTTGGCGATCTGATCGGGGACGAGGCGGGAGTCGCCAAGCGCAGCTACGGCCCTGGGACCACACGACCGGTAATCCGCGGCTTTGACGGCGACCGCGTGCTTGTGCTTCAGGACGGGATGAGGACGGGGACGATCTCGTCGCAGTCGGGCGATCATGGCGAGCCGATCGACCCCAACGACCTGGAACGGGTGGAGGTGGTGAAGGGCCCGGCAACGCTTCTGTATGGGTCGAACGCCATCGGGGGCGTGGTGAACGTGCTCACCGACCATCACGTCATCAACCAGCACCCGCATCAGGGCCTGCACATGGCGCTCACCGGCGTTGGGGGCACGGCCAATGCGCAGGGCGGCGGCAGCGGCTCGTTTGAATACGGCCATGAGAATTGGCTCGTTTACGGCTCCGGCGGCGGCATGCGCACCGGCGATTACAACACCCCCATCGGCCGCGTACTGAATTCCTTTACGGATATGATCACCGCCAAGATGGGCCTCGGCCATTACGGCGAACGGCTGAGCTGGAACGCGGTGGTGCAGCGCATTGAGACGACCTACGGCATCCCTACCGGAGTGGACGCGAAGGACTCGTCCGGCGGCCAGGCCGCAGGCGGCGAGGCGGCGGAGCCGGAGAGCTCTCTGCTTGACATGCGCCGCACGAACGTCCGTTTCAATGGCTCCTGGAAAAGGATCAACACGGCACTCGAACAGCTCCAGTTTGACCTCGGTTATTCCGACTACACGCACCGTGAGATCGAGGGCGGCGTGACCGGGACGCAGTTCTTCAACAGACAGTTCGTTTATTCGGGCATTTTCGATCAGCGACCCCGCGGACGGTGGTCCGGGCGTTTCGGCCTGTGGGGCCTTCAGCGGGACTACAAGACGCGTGGCGCGGAGGCTCTTGCGCCGCCCGTTGACCAGTCCGCCTTCGCCCTGTTTGGGCTGGAGGAGTTCCGCTGGGAGCGCGTGCGGCTCCAGTTCGGTGGCCGCTGGGAGACGAACCACTACTCGCCAGAAGGGCGGAGCGAACGGCGCTTTAGCGGTCTTTCTGCCTCCACCGGCGCGTGGCTGCCGCTGTGGAGCAACGGCGCGCTGGTCGCCAATTACATCCACTCTTACCGTGCGCCCGCGCTGGAAGAGCTCTACAATAACGGGCCGCATCCGGGCAATCTGGCTTTTGAAATCGGCAATCCGAACCTGAAGCGCGAGGCCGGCGATGGAGTAGAGATCTCGCTGCGCCACCAGGGCCGCAATGTGCGTGGAGAGGCCAACCTGTTCCGGTATCAGATGCACGACTTCGTCTACTTCCAGCCCACCGGCGGCATCGAGGACGCGCTGCCCGTTTACCTGTTTTCGCAGGCCGATGCGCGATTTCTCGGGGCCGAGGCGCGCGCCCAGGTCCGCGTGCACGGCCCGCTGTGGCTGCTGACGGGCTTCGATTACGTCGACGCCAACCTCACCGTGGGCGGCCGGATGAACCTGCCGCGCATTCCGCCCGCCCGCGGACGGCT
Source organism: Bryobacteraceae bacterium (assembly GCA_026002855.1). Lineage (NCBI taxonomy): Bacteria > Pseudomonadati > Acidobacteriota > Terriglobia > Bryobacterales > Bryobacteraceae > Bryobacteraceae bacterium. The sequence continues at coordinate 3,228,561 of BPGD01000001.1, read as the reverse complement.
GGGGCTGGACTGGTTCTGGAGAGGCCTGAGCCTGAAGCCGGAGCTGCTGCTGGTGAACCGCCAGTGGCAGGTGGCGCCCAACGAGGATCCCACCGCCGGCTATACGGTGTTCCACCTGAACGCGTCATACACGTTGACGCGCGGCCACACGCTGCATACCTTCAACGTCACCACGTTCAACCTCGGCGACCGGCTGTACCGGAATCACCTCAGCTTCATCAAAGACATCGCCCCGGAGATGGGCCGCGGCGTGCGCCTCTCCTACACGATCCGCCTGTTCTGACGGCACGATTTCCGCAGAGCCCACACGGCCCTGCGGGACGGTCGCTGAGATGAAGATGGCCACGCCCGGGCATTCGTGCCGTCGTCCGCTCGTTTCCGCCCCGCTTCGCACCCTTCCCTGGCGGCTCTGAATCGTCGGCCCCAAGTAGAGGCCGGAAAATGGATATTCTTGCTAGGGATTGGGTAGATACTGTACGCTTGTGCCATGGCACGACCCGATTCCGCTGCCCTGTCCCACCTCCGTTGGCTGGAGGCGGAAAGTATCCAGATCCTGCGCGAGGCGGCGGCGCAGTTTGCGCGGCCTGTGCTGTTGTATTCAATCGGCAAGGATTCTTCGGTCCTGCTCCATCTGGCGCGCAAGGCTTTCTTCCCGGGGCCGCTGCCGTTTCCGCTGCTTCACATTGACACGACCTACGAATACCCGGAGATGATCGAGTTCCGGGATCGCTTCACACGGGAGATCGGCGCCGAGTTGCGGGTCTACACCAACCGGGAGGCGATCCGGCAGGGCGCGAATCCCTACGATTTTGGGACCGCGAAGTGCTGCCAGCTTCTGCGCACGCAGGCGTTGGTGCAGGCGCTGCGGGAGGGCGGCTATGATGCCGCGCTCGGCGGGGCGCGCCGCGATGAGGAGCGCTCGCGCGCCAAGGAGCGCGTGTTCAGTTTCCGCGACCGCAATGGCCACTGGGACCCGAAGACGCAGCGGCCCGAACTGTGGTCGATCTACAACGGCCGGGTGGATCCGGGCGAGCACATGCGGATCTTTCCGCTGTCGAACTGGACGGAGCTGGACGTGTGGCGCTACATTGCGCTCGAAAAAATTCCCATCGTTCCTCTCTATTTTGCGCGTCCGCGGCCGGTGCTGGCGCGGAACGGCACGCTCATTCCGTATCAGCCGAACGTGCGTCTGCTGCCGGGTGAGCGGCCGCAGACGGTGATGTGCCGGATGCGGACGCTCGGCTGCACGCCGTGCAGCGGGGCAATCCGGTCGGAGGCGGACACGGTGGAAAAAATCATTGCTGAACTGCTGGAATTCCGCCGTTCGGAGCGCGAAAACCGGGTGATTGATCACGACCAGGACGGCTCGATGGAGCTCAAAAAGCGGGAGGGATATTTCTGATGCCGGCATCGACGGAAACGGCCGCGCGTCGGCTGCCGCTGGCGCATTTTCTCCGGGCGCCGGGCGAGCGTTCGCTGTTGCGTTTCGCCACCGCCGGCAGCGTGGATGACGGCAAGTCGACTCTCATCGGGCGGCTGCTGCATGACACGCGCAGCGTGTATGAGGACCAGATCGAGGCGGTAAAAAAGAGTCCCATCAACCGCTCGGGAGGGGCCATTGATTTTTCCCTGCTGACCGACGGGCTGCGGGCCGAGCGCGAGCAGGGAATCACGATCGACGTGGCGTACCGATATTTTTCGACGGCGCGCCGCACGTTCATCATCGCCGACACGCCCGGCCACGAGCAGTACACGCCGAACATGGCCACGGGCGCCTCGACGGCGGACGCGGCCATCATTCTGGTGGACGTGCGGAAGGGCGCGGTGGCGCAGTCGCGGCGGCACGCGTTCATCGCCGCGCTGCTCGGCGCCAGGGAGTTGATTGTCGCCGTGAACAAGATGGACCTGGCCGGCTACAGCCGCGAAGCGTTCGAGGCCGCAGCGGAGGGGCTGCGGTCGCTCGAGCCGCGGCTGAGGGGCGCACGGCTGACGTTCATTCCGGTCAGTGCGCTGGAAGGCGACAACGTGGTGGAGCGTTCGGCGCGGATGCCCTGGTACGAGGGGCCGTCCCTGCTTGAGTATCTTGAGCAGATCGAGCCCCAGGCCGATGCGGCAGCGGGACCATTCCGGTTTCCGGTGCAGTATGTGATCCGCCCGCGCGATGGCTTCCGCGGTTTCGCGGGGCAGATCGTTTCCGGCCGCGTGCGTCCGGGCGATGAGGTGGTGGAGCTGCCTTCAGGCCGGGGGACGCGCGTGGCGCGGATCGTCACCTTCGACGGTGACCTGGAGGAAGCGGTGTCGCCGATGTCGGTGACGCTGACGCTGGAGGACGAACTCGATGTATCGCGCGGCTCGATGCTGGCGGCTGCGCGGCGGGCGCCGCACCTGTCCCGCCGCTTTCTGGCGCATACGGTGTGGATGAGCGCGGAGCCACTGTCGCCGCGCAAAAGCTACCTGCTGCGGCATGGGCCGCACGAGGTGCAGGCGCGGCTGGCCCGTCTGCGCCACGGCGTGGACATCCACACGCTGGATCCGCGTCCGGCGGAAACGCTTGCGTGGAGCGACATCGGCCTGGCCGAATGGGAGACGTCGCGGCCGCTGGCCTTCGACCCATACGGCGAGGTGCGCGGCAACGGGGCGTTCATCCTGGTTGATCCGATCACGAACCGCACCATCGCCGCAGGCATGATCGAGGCTCCGGCCGAAGACCCGGAGTCACTCCGCCGGCAGCGCCGGCAGCCGCGCTTTCACGCCGGGCGGCTCACCGCGGCCGAGCGCCGCGCCCGCAGCGGCCACGGCGCGGCGCTTGTCATTGCCCCACCGGGTTCGGCCGCCGCTGAACTGCTGGAGCGCCGGCTGTTCGAGCACGGCGGGGACGCCGTCCTGCTCGACGGGCCGGTGGCGCCGCTCGAGCCGCTGCTGCGCGCCGGTCTGATTGTGATTGCGCCGCCGGGTTCGGCCTGTTCCGGATTTCCGGTGACGGAAATGCCGGAAAACCTGAGTGACGAGCCGGAGCGCGCCGTCGCGGAGATTTTGCGCGCTTTGGAAGAAAAAGGAGTCCTGATTTCCCGAGACGAATTCACTTTCGGGGAGGGCATTTAGCGATGGCCGAAACGCAGAAAAAACCGTCGGGGGCGGAAGTCATCAAGGCGGCCAGCCGCCGCCTGCGCGGTTCCATTGCCGCAGAACTGGCCAATGAGGCGGCCCACTTTGCAAAAGACACGACGCTGGTGCTCAAGTTCCACGGGATTTATCAGCAGCACGACCGGGATCTGCGGCGGGCGGAGGCGAAAAAGGAATACTCCTGCATGGTGCGTGTCAGCGTGCCGGGCGGCGTGCTGCGGCCGGAACAGTATCTGGCGCTGCACGGCCTGGCCGGCCAGGTGGGCGACGGCACGCTCCGCATCACCTCGCGCGGCGGCGTGCAATATCACTACGTCGGGAAGCGCTCGCTCCGGGACCTGATCCGCGGCATCTGCGGCGCCGGCCTGAACACGCTGGCCGCCTGCGGGGACGTGGTCCGCAACGTCGTCTGCACCGCCGCGCCGTTTGACACGCCCGAGCAGCGGAGCCTCCTTGAATGGGTGCGGCTGGTGGACCGCTCGCTGAAACCAAAGACCCGCGCCTATGCCGAGATCTGGCTGGATGGCGAGCGGGCCGCCACCCTGACGGACGCGGGCGAGGAAAGCGAGCCGCTCTACGGAGACACGTATCTGCCACGCAAATTCAAAATCGGATTCACCCGCGAAGGCGACAACACGGCCGACATTTACTCGGATGATCTCGGCTTTGTGGCCCACTTCGAACGCGGCGAGGTGGCAGGCTTCACGTTTCTGGCGGGCGGCGGCATGGGCCAGACCAACGGCGACCGCACCACGCATCCCCGGCTGGCGGATCCGGTGGGCTTCGTCCGTCCCGATCAGGTGCTGGATGTCGCCCGTGCGGTGGTCTCCATCCACCGCGACTTTGGCGACCGCAGCAACCGCCGGCACGCGCGTCTGAAGTACGTGATCGAAGACCGCGGCCTGGACTGGTTCCGTGAACAACTGACGCGCCGCCTCGGCTGGGCGCCTGCGCCGCCGCGGCCGCTGCGGTGGGCGCGGCACGCCGACTGGCTCGGATGGCATGCGCAGGACTCCGCCGGCACACGCTGGTTTTTCGGGCTCCGTGTGGTGAGCGGCCGGCTGGCCGGACGCTTGAAGGACGCGGTGGCGGAAGCCGTCCGCCAGCTTCAGCCCGAGGTGCGTTTCACCCCGCAGCAGAATCTCATCTTTGCCAACCTGGCCCCGGAAGCGCGTGGCGAGCTGGAAGCCATTCTGCGTCATTACGGGGTGGCGCTGCCCGGCGAGCTTCCGCCCATTTTGCGCCACTCAATGGCCTGCCCGGCGCTGCCGACCTGCGGGCTGGCCCTGACCGACAGCGAGCGGGTGCTGCCGGACGTCGTGCAGGACATCCAGCGTCAGGCGGACGAAGCCGGGGCCGCGGGCGAGATCATTCATCTGCGGATGACCGGCTGCCCGAACGGTTGTGCGCGTCCGTACACGGCGGAAATCGGCATTGTCGGCCAGAGCCCGAAGCTCTACTCGATCTATCTGGGCGGCTCGCCGTTGGCGACGCGCATTGCCACCCTGTACACGCACAACGTGCCGTTGGAGCGCATCGGCCAGACGCTGCGGCCGCTGCTGGATGCATGGATTCGGGAACGCCGCTCTCAGGAGTCGTTTGGCGACTATTGCCACCGCATCGGAATGGAAGCCTTGCGGACGCGGTTTCTGGAGGCGCCAGCATGAACGCGCTGTTTCCGGTCATGCTCGACCTGCGCGGCTGGCCGTGCGCGGTGCTCGGCGGCGGTCCGATGGCCGAAGAGAAGGTGCGCCTGTTCGAAAAAACAGGCGCGCGGCTCGTGCTGATCAGCGAAGAGGCGACACCGGTCCTGCGCGCCCGCGCCGGAGAGGGGGCGTTCGAATGGCGGCGGCGCCGGCCCGTGCCGGAAGACGTGAAGGCGTTCCGGCTGGTGATCAGCACGCTGGCCGACCCGGCCGCCAATGCCGCCTTCGCAGAGGCCGCCGAGGCGGCCGGGGCGCTGTTCAACGCCGCCGATGATCCGCCCCGCTGCCGGTTCCTGCTGCCCTCGGTTCATCGCCAGGGGAGCCTTGTCCTTGCCGTTTCCACAGGCGGAAAATGCCCGGCGCTTGCAGTCCGCATTCGTGAAAAACTGGCTACCCTATTTGACGAGGAATACGCCGAATTTCTGGATCTGGCCGCAGAATTCCGGCCCGTTATTTCGTCGCGGTTCCGGGACTTTTCCGTTCGGAGAAAGCTCTGGTACCGGATCGCTGATTCGCCCGCCCTCGAGCTGCTCCGGAGCGGCCGCCGCGGCGAGGCCAGGACCGTAATCGAAAACCTCATCCTTGCGCACAAGGAGGACGCGGCATGAACGTGCTCGACCAGGCCCGCGATGCGCTGCGCCAGGCGCTGGCCCATTATCCGGATGCCTGCCTGACGTGCAGTTTCCAGGCCGAGGACATGGCTGTGCTGCACCTGGCGCGCCAGCTCCGGCCGGACCTGCCGGTGCTGTTTCTGGACACCGGCTACCATTTCCCGGAAACGCTCGCCTACCGCGACCGAGTGGCCGCCGAGTGGGGCCTGAGGCTGGTGAACCTGCGCGCGCGAATCTCCGTCGCCGAGCAGGAAGCGGGCTTCGGGCTTCTGTATCAGACGGACCCGAACCGCTGCTGCCGGATGAGGAAAGTCGAGCCGCTGCTGGAAGGCCTGGAGCCGTACCGTCTCTGGATCACCGGGCTGCGGCGCCAGCAGTCGCCAACGCGTGCGGCGCTGGAAATCGAAGAGACCCACCGGCTGCCGTCCGGCCGCCCGATCGTAAAGCTGAATCCGCTGGCCTTCTGGACGTGGCGCGACGTCCTGGCCTACTGCACGGCCAACGATATCCCGCTGCTGCCGCTTTACGAAAAGGGCTACGTGAGCATCGGATGCCAGCCGTGCACGGCAAAGCCCGCCGATCCAGACAACCCGCGCTCGGGCCGCTGGGGTGGTGCGAAGCTCGAGTGCGGCATTCACACCTTCGACCGGGAGCCCCGGCCATGATGAGTCTGGCCGGATTTCTCGTGGCGCTGGCGGTGGGGCTGACAGGGGTCGGCGGCGGCGTCCTGATGACGCCGGTGCTGATCCTCCTCTTCGGCCTGGAACCGGCGGCCGCCGTCGGGACGGCGCTGCTGTTTGTCACCGTGGTAAAGCTGTTGGCGGCGCCGGTTTACGTCCTGCGCCGGGCCGTGGACTGGCGGGCAGCGGCGCTGATGCTGGCGGGCGGGTTTCCGGGAGCGTGGGCCGGCGTCCGGCTGCACAGCGCCATGCGCGCCTCCCATCTGCGGCCTGCGGTGCTGGTCGGCGTGGGGGCCACCGTGGTGGCTCTTGCGCTGGTGAGCCTGTGCCGTACGCTGCGTCCGGGCCGCGCCTCCGCAGGGGCACGTCGGCGCGCCTGGCTGGCCGCGATCGGCGCGCCCATCGGACTGGAAGTCGGGTTCTCATCGGCCGGCGCCGGCGCGCTGGGCAATCTCGCGCTGATGCAGTGCACGCGGCTTGCCCCGGCGGCCGTCGTCGGCACGGATCTTGTTTTCGGACTCGGGCTGGCCGCTGCGGCCGGCTCCATGCATCTGGCCGCCGGCAACGTGGACCACGCCGTGTTCCGCGCGCTCTGCCTCGGCGGAATCCCCGGCGCGCTGGCGGGCGCGTGGCTGGCGACGCTGCTTCCGGCGCGGCCGTTTCGCACCGTGCTCACGCTGGTTCTCCTTTACCTTGGATCCCATCTCGTGTGGGACGGCGTGAGGAGCCTCGCGCGATGAAGACGACGTCGAAAATCTGGATCGTGGGCGCCGGCCCCGGACGCAGGGATCTGTTGACGGTTCGCGCCTGCGAGGCGCTGGCCGTGGCCGATGTCGTGCTTTACGACCGGCTGGTGTCGGCCGAAGTGCTTGCCCTGGCGCGCCCGGGCGCCATCCTCGAAGGCGCCGGAAAAGAACACGGCCGGCAGGAAGAAATCCAGCAGAAAATTCTTGAGGATCTGGACCGATATGCGCGCCGGTTTCGCCACGTGGTCCGGCTGAAGGGCGGCGATCCCATGGTGTTTGGTCGCGGCGCCGAGGAGTGGGTTTGGCTGCGGGAACGGGGCTGGGACGTCGAGATCGTGCCGGGTATTTCCTCGGCGCTGGCAGCTCCGGCGCTGGCCGGCATTCCGCCGACGTTCCGGGGCGTGGCGCGGAGTTTCGCGGTCGTCACCGGGCATTGCTGCGAACCCGAAGGCACGGACTGGGCGGCGCTGGCCGGAGTTGACACGCTGATCATCCTGATGGGCGTGGCGCGCCGCGCCTCGATCGCCGCAGCGCTCATCGCCGCCGGCCGCATGCCGGAAGAGCCCGTAGCGTTTGTCGAGAACGCGACACTTCCGGCGGAGCGCACCGTCACTGCGGACCTGGCCAGTGTGGCGGCTGGACTGGTGGATGTGTCCAGTCCCGCGGTGATGGTCGTGGGCGAAGTCGTCCGTGTGCGCGAGCTGCTTCTGGGGCTCGCCACAACACTTCCTGCTGTGGCCCCGGCGCACGCCTGATGCGCCGGGCCGCCCCGGCCCTGCTCACGGAACCCCCTGGCCGCAAAGGCGGCATCCAGCTCCGGTGATTCCGGCACGGCAGAAACGTAAGCAAGCAACTACCGGATCATGGCGAGAAAACTCTCGCCTGCGGGAACCGAGACCGAGAACGTTTCCGCGATCGTCTGGCCCGTATCGGCCAGTGAGGCGCGCGTGCCGAGCGCCACACCGCGCCGGGCGCGCGGACCGAAGACGAGCAGCGGCACGTATTCGCGGTTGTGGTCGGTGGAGGGCGTCACCGGATCGCAGCCGTGGTCGGCGGTCAGGATGACCAAGTCGTCCGGCTGAAGGGCCGATTCGAGCGAAGGCAGCCAGGCGTCCACCTCTTCGAGCGCCCGCGAATAGCCCTCGGGGTCGTTGCGGTGCCCATAGAGCATGTCAAAATCAACGAGGTTGGCGAAAATCAGGCCCTTGTCAAACTGGCGCATGGCCGCAAGAATTTTCTCCATTCCTTCGGCATTATTTTTTGTCTTGAAGGAATGATGAATGCCGCGTCCGAGGAAAATATCGGCGATTTTTCCGACGCCGATCACCGGGACGCCCTTTTCCGCCAGCCGGTCCAGAAGCATGCCCTGGGGAGGCGGAACGGCATAGTCGTGGCGGTTGGCCGTGCGGACGAAAGCGCCGGGGCGGCCAATGAAGGGCCGGGCAATCACGCGCCCCACCTCGTGCTCGCCGCGCAGCAGGTCCCGGGCGATTTCGCAGATCCGGTAGAGCTCTTCGAGTGGAATTACTTCTTCGTGAGCGGCGATCTGAAACACGCTATCGGCGGAGGTATAGACGATCGGCTTTCCGGTGCGAATATGTTCTTCGCCCAGTTCCCGGATGATTTCGGTTCCCGAGGCGGGTTTGTTGCCCAGAACGCCGCGGCCGATGCGCCGCTCAAATTCACGGATCAATTCCCCGGGAAATCCGTTCGGGTAGAGCGGAAAGGGCTTTTGCAGAATGATTCCGGCCAGTTCCCAGTGGCCGGTGGTGGTGTCTTTGCCGGGCGAGGCCAACGCGGAGCGGCCGTAGGAGGCCGCGGGCGCCTCGGCCGGCCGGAGGTGCGCGAACGGGCGGATGTTGGCGAGCCCGAGACGCTCGAAGTTCGGGAGGCGCAACGGGCGCAGTTCGGCGCAGTGGCCGAGGGTATCACCGGGCATGTCGTCGCCGAACTCGCGCCAGTCCGGCATGGCGCCGATGCCAACGCTGTCCAGGACCACCAGAAGAATGCGCCGGAAACTCACGGATCCTCCTCGCCGAGGGCCTCGCGGATCCGGCCGGTAAGCAAATCGACGAAGCGGTCCCCGTTGAAGCCGTTCATGCGGCTGACGATGTTGCCGTCGCGGTCGAGCACGACCGTGGTCGGAATGGCATTGACACGGAGCAGGGATCCCAGGCCGTCATCAAACCAGGAAAGCGGGTCCCACTTCTGCTCCTTCAGAAACGGGGCCACAACACCGCGGTCCTCGTCGGTGGCCACGGGAAGAAACACGACGTCGTGCCGGCCGCGGAAGCGGCGGCGCACTTCTTCGTACAACGGGTGCTGCGCACGGCACGGTCCGCACCAGGTGGCCCAGAAGTCGATGACCACCACTTTCCCCTTGAGGCTGCCCAGATGCAGGGTGGCGCCAGTGGTGGAGGTCAGCGTGAAGTCGTGCACGGCCCGCGCGCCGAAATTGGGATCAAACGCCTTCAGGCGTTCGAGGCGCTGCGCCTGCTGCGCGGCCACGCGCCGGTAGGCGGCCAGCAGCGCCGCGCCAAAGGCCGTTTCGCCGCCGTGCACCCTGCGCGCGAGCGCCGCCAGCCGTTCGCCGTCCCGCGCCGGGTTCGGCTCGCCGGTTCGGTCCGCGCCAACGGCGAGCGATTCGGCGAATGCCTCCAGGGCCTCGGCGAAACGTCCCTCGTGTTCGAGGATCCGCGCCCGTTCGCGCGCATTGTCCACGGTGGGGTAGAGCTGCCAGCCGGCGCGCGCGGCCTCGAGCGCCTCGGCCGGTTTGCCGAGATTGGCCAGCGCCCGCGCCTCGAACGTCTTTGCGCGCGCCAGCGCGTACTCGGTCTCATCCAGCCGCCGGCCCCGCATCGGCCGGTACGGCGCGGCGAGCTGCTCCTTCCGCTGGGATTCGAGCTCGGCGGCGAGAAGCCGGGCATATTTCAGCGCCCGCTCCTGGTCTTCGGCGCGCGGGCTGTCCAGCAGCGCGCGCGCCACCTGATCCAGCAACTGCATGCTGCGCGAGCCCCGTTCGATCACGCGCACGCCATATTCCAGCAGCCAGCGCCGGTCGCGCAGATCGACAGCCGCCTGCGCGAGGATCCGCTCGTATTCGGCGCGCTTTGGAGAATCCGGGAACTGCTTCAGATGCCGCTCGATGGCGCGCGCGTAATCGACGACGCTCGAGCCGGCATCAGCGAGAGCCTGCTCGAGGATTTCTTCCTCATTCGGCGCAGCCTGCGGCTGCGGCGGCTGCACGAGGGCGAAGACCGCGCCGGCCAGAAAGGTGGCGAATGCCCTCGCCAGTGGAAGGCGGATCCGTCGGCTTGCCGACATCGGCTCCGCGTCCGGGATGGCCTGCGGCCGGCGCCCCTTCATTGCCTGCCCTCGGCCGCAGGCTGCGTGGCGTCAGCGGGTTCCCGGGCCTGGAACAGCGCCAGCAGTTTTTCGGCGCGCTCCCTCGCCATGTTGAGATAGGACGAATTGGCGGCCACGCGCCTCAGCAGGGGCACAAACTGGTCCACGGCGACCAGCCGTTTTTTGTCCCACGCCGCTTCAATGTGCAGAATCGCCTGATTGACGCCCAGCCGATCGTATTTCACGGCGCGTTCGAGGTTCGCCTGGAGGATGGCGGACTCGCACATCCGCTCAAACCAGTCATGCAGGAGCTGGCCGTCCGGGTCGAGCGTGTGGTTGAACTTTGTCTCGTGCTTTTCTTCGCCCTGCTCCCACCGCAGGACCTTGTCTCCCAGCCGCGCCACCTTCAGGCCCGACTCGAGCGGCCGCTGGAAGCGGTCCAGCTTTTCGGCCAGACGCCAGACGGCCTCCGTTTCCCCAGGGCGCAGGGTGAAGAACACCGGAAACTCCTCGTCAGGGGCTTCGCGGTATTCTCCCCGTCCCGAGCGGTCCAGCCGGACTTCCATGTAGGGCGGCTTGCTGCCGGGGAACGTCTTTGAGTAGAAGAGGCGCGGGCCGTCGGCGGCCAGTGCGGGGATCACAGCAATCAGGGCAAGCAGGCGGCTGGTCATAAGGACACGGGGATCGAGCGGCGGGCGGCATGGCAGATGGCCACTGCCAAAGCGTCAGATGCATCGAGCGGGGTGGGCGGTTCCTGCAATCCGAGCAGGACGCGCGTCATCCACTGCACCTGGTGCTTGGCGGCGCGGCCGTTGCCGACGACGGCGAGCTTCACCTGCGCCGGAGGGTAAGCAGCCACGGGCAGGCCCGCCTCGGCGCAGATGAACAGCGCCACGCCGCGCACGTGCGTCAGCTTCAGCGCGCTGCGCACGTTTTCCGCGGTGAAGGTGTCTTCGACGGCCGCTTCCTCGGGGCCGTACTCAACAATCACCCGGCGCAGCGCCTCGCCAATGGTTCTGAGGCGGAGGGAGAATTCGTCGTTCGCGTCCGTCCGAATGGCTCCGCAGGCCACCATGCGGTGGCGCGTGCCGTCGGTGTCAATCACGCCGTAGCCGGTCGCCTGGCTGCCGCAATCGATGCCCAGAATCCGCACGGCCCCTCCACGGCCCGGGTGCGCTGCCCCGCCTTATTCGCCCGTCTCATCGCCAAGGTCGGCGTTCGTGTACACGTTCTGCACGTCGTCGTGATCTTCGAGCGCCTCCAGCAGCTTCATCACGCCGGGCAGGTGCTTCGGGTCCACCTCCATGAGGCTCTTCGGGATCATGCCGATTTCTGCGGAGACGGTGGGGATACCCGCCTTTTCGAGCGCTTCAAGAACGGCGTGATGGGCCTCCGGCGCGGAGAGGATCTCCCAGTGCTCGCCCTCCAGTTTCACGTCGTCGGCGCCGGCTTCGAGCGCGATTTCCATCAGCCGCTCCTCGGTGGCCTTGTCTTTTTCGATGAGAACCTGGCTCTTGCGCTCGAACATCCAGCTCACGGAGCCGAGTTCGCCCAGGTTGCCGCCGTGCTTGGAAAACAGGTGCCGGATTTCGCTGACGGTGCGGTTGCGGTTGTCGGTGGCCGCGGCCACCATGATGGCGACGCCGCCGGGGCCGTAGCCCTCGAACATCACTTCCTCGATGGCGCCGCCTTCGATTTCGCCCGTGCCCCGCTGGATGGCGCGCTTGATGTTGTCGGCCGGCATCGAGACCGCCTTGGCGGCCATGATCGCGGTGCGAAGGCGGGGGTTGGAGTCAGGGTCTCCGCCGTTGCGCGCGGCGATGGTGATTTCCTTGATGAGGCGCGTGAAGAGCTTGCCGCGCTTGGCGTCCAGGGCCGCTTTCTTGTGCTTGATCGTCGCCCACTTGGAATGTCCGGACATGGCTGACCTCTTGCCTGGAAATGAAACGATGCGTACGGGGCGCGATCGGCCCCAATTGTTCAGGATACCATCCGCACTGTGCGGGAGCCAGATGTTTTCGGGCTTCGATTCCCCCGCCCGAGACGCGGCCGGAGCTCAGGCCAGCCGCGCAGCCAGCTCCCGCAGCAGCGACGCCCCGTCTCCCCGGTAGGCGCTTCCGTGCTGGCAGGCGAGCAGCCTCGGGGAGAGTCCCGCCAGGCGCTGCAGTATGGCGGCCGTGCCACGCGCATGGGCGTAGTAGTCGAGCAACCCGCGCATCGTCTCGCTCGCGGTCAGCACCTCATGCTCGGTCACCGGCGGCGCGGACGACCCCGGCTGCGTGAAGAGATCCCCGCACAGCAGCGTCCCGGTGAGTTCATCGAACAGGATGCCGCAGTCCCACCCGTGGGGCACGTGCGGCGTGTACAGCCACTTCAGGCGCCGGCGGCCGATGGAAAGCCACTCTCCATCCTGAAGTCCGCGTGCTTCAAGCCCGGCAAGGTCGCTCACCGACGTCAGCGCGCCGATTTCGCTCGAAAACGGCGCGGCGCCCGGCGCGGCGGCCAGGAAGTCGTTCAGGGCCCCGTATTCATCGCCCTCAAAGTGCGATCCTCCCACCCAGCGGAGCCGCTCCACGGGCATCACGGCCGCCACCGCCTCCGCCGTCAACGCAAACAGCCTTCGGAACCCTGTGTGGAAGAGCACGGGCTCGTCGTCGGCGATCAGATACGAGTTGAACGTGAACCCGCCCGGAATCACATCCAGCGGCGAGCAGATCCGGTAGATGCCGTCGGCGACTTCGTCCACGGACGTACCGGAGACATGGTTGGTGATCATGGCCCCTCCCTGATGGCCCCGGAGTGACCGGCGCCAGTCCCGTCGACGCATTTAGTATGCGGGAGGAGCGTCTCTCCGGCAAGTAAACTTTTTACGCCGCGCCCGCGCAGCGCCAGCCGCTCCGCCTCCTGCGGGTTTGCCGTGATCAGCGAGGATGAAGGGCGCCGGTCTCAATTCAGCCGGGCGGCCAGCTCGCGGGCGGCCAGATCCGCCTCTTTCTCCGGCAATCCGATGACGCCGGCAAACCAGGAGCCCTTGGCGAAGACGAACGCCATCCTGTCGCCGTCCTTGCCGTAGTAACCGCCGAAGTGGGCGATCAATTTTGGATTTTCGAGCTGCTTCCTGTAGTCGACAAGCATCAGCGCCGCCGCTTCGGGAACTGAGGCCCGGACCAGGAACATCTCATACTCCTGTTTGCCCTTGCGGTAACGGACGAGAGTGCCCCCGGGGAGGAAGTTCTTGCCGAGAATATGATCCTCCACGACCTTTGCTTCGATGCGTCCCTCCGACGGGAAACGGCGCGTTTCATCGGAGACGGCGGGCTTCTTTTTCACCGGCGTCGCCGCAGCCTTTTTCTCCGGAGCGGGGCCGCCGCAGCCGGCCAGAAACAGCACCGCGAGAGCAATTGCGGATATCGAAATCCTGAATCGCATGGCGATAACGATGCTATCACCGCCCGCGTCCTGCCGTCAGGGCGGAGGCATGCGTTCGAGCGCCGGCCTGCTGTCCGGACGGGGGCTTCCGTGCCGCGCCGTCAAATCACCAGCGCGTTGAAAAACAGCTTCAGCGTCAGCCAGGACTGGCCGCGATACTGGGGGCGGAACCCAAACAGCAACACGCGGCCGGCGCCGGCAGGAATGTCCAACAGCGCCGGCCTGCCGGCGACGTGCTTTTCGCCCAGAAGCCAGCCCGAGGCGAGCACGCCGGAGTCGGCATAGCGGAGCACGGCGCGCCCGTCACTGCCATTGGGCTCCCAGACAGGACTGGATTCGTTCCAGATGGTAAATTCCGCTGGCAGGCCGAGCGTCCATGGACCGCCATTTTCCACGCGGACCCTGAGCAGGGAGCCGGGACAGTAAAATTCCCGGGCCGGCACATCGGCCACGCTGTTGCGGGCCGCCACGCCCAGGTGACGCACGGCGTACTGGCCCGAACGATTGAAGAAGAGCAGGCGACCGCCGGCGGAGAGAAACTCGCGCAGCGCCGCCGCGCCTGCCTCGCCGAGCCCGCCGGTGTATTCCTCCGGCATCGTGTCTGGCGCGTGTCCGCTGTCGATCGTGTTGGCGCCGATGTCGGCGAAGACGATGACGTCGAAGCGGCCGCGGAGGCGGCCGGCCTTGACGTCGGCATTGGTGACGGACACGTATTCCCAGCCGAAGTGCTCCAGAATCCAGCGCGTCCAGCCCTCGTCCATGGAAGGCGCCCAGGGTTTGTATACGGCGATGCGGGGCCGCGTCAGGGGCTGGAAGTCGGCCGTGGGGCTCGAACCGATGGCGAAGTCGCCGGTCCTCGGGTGGCGGAAAACGGGCCGGCCGGCGCGCCAGGCCTCGTTGACGGCGCGCCAGGAGTCGCTGTCGGAGGCGGCCAGCATGCGGGCGGGGAAGCGGAACTCGCGTGCGCGCTCGAGGCGGGCCTCAAAGGGCGCGTCGATGGTGCGGACGTCGACGCCCAGCAACAGCGGCAGCGTGTGGGCAGTGACGTCGTAGGGCCGCTTCGGCGGCCCGCCGGGGTACTGGCGCAGGTCGGGATATTTCTGGCGTTCGAGCAGCGCTTTGGCGAAGGACGAATACGGCTGCTGCATGCGAATGACGTAAGAGCCCGCCGGGAACCGCTCGCCCGCGGCCTCGAACGGCTGCGCCGCGCGCTCCACCTCCACCATGGCGAAGTCCATCGTTTCCAGCAACCGGCGCGCGGCGCCGGGATCTGCCTGTTCGGCGGGAATGACGAAGGCATACGGCGAGGTACGCGAGGCAGCGCGGCGCTGGATGTCATAGAACGAACGCAGGAAGAATTCGCGGCGCACGGCTGCCGTGTCCAGCAGGCTTTCCATCGCGATGAGCTGGTCGGTGACGATGTCCCGCAGCGTCCAGCGGCCGCCGGGCCACGGCTCCAGATGATTCCACGAGCTCTCGCGGGGGCTGTAGCCCGTGCCCTGCGGCTGGATGCGCGCCGGGTCCACGTCGATGGGACTGGCGATGCGCACGCTGGCCGATTCGCTGAGGATGCGCAGCCCGCCGTGGTAGCTCTGATAATGGCGCGCCGGCGTCCAGTAGTCGTACATGGCGTTGACGACCACCCCCTTGCGGCCGGCCGCGGTGAGGTCGGCGGCCATCGTCATGCCGACCATGTTGCAGAGCTGGGCGATCAGGGGATCGATGTTCGGCTCGATCGGATCGAGCCACGGCGGAACGAACATGCGAGCCCCGTAGGGGCCCATCTGATGGACGTCATAGACAATCTGCGGGCGGAAAACGTTGTGCAATTTTGCCACCACGGCGCGCGTTTCGGCCTGGGTGAAGAAATACCAGTCCCGGTTGTTGTCGTGCCCGACATATTTCTGGTAGAGCTCGGGCGGGCTGGTTCCCTCGAATTTCGTGCCGAGCGTCCGGCGGTACCACGCGGTGACCAGATCGAGCCCGTCCGGGTTGATGGAGGGCGCCAGGACAACAATCGTATTGTCGAGGATGCGGAGGGTCCTCGCGTCCTGCGATGTCGCGAGTTTCCAGGCGAACTCGACCGCCGAATGCGTGGAAGCGATCTCGGTGGCGTGGACGCTGCACGTGATCAGCACCACCGTTCTGCCTCCGCGGACGAGCCGTTGCGCCTCCTCCGGCGCGGTCGCCCGCGGGTCGGCGAGGCGGCGCTGGATTTCGAGGTATCTGTCCAGGTTTTTCAGCGTCTCCGGAGAGGAAATGACGGCGGCAATCATCGGCCGGCCTTCGGTGGATTTTCCGTACTCCAGAAATTGAACGCGCGGAGAATTCTTACCAAGAAGTTGAAAATAGGAGACGACTTTTTCCCAGTCGAGCACGGTCCGGTCCGCGCCCATTTCGTGGCCGAAATACGCGGCCGGGGCGGGCGGCTGCGCCGCGGCGCGAATCAGCAGAACGGCCAGGAGAGCCAGCGTTCGAAAGCAGCGGGATGTCATGGTCGGTTCAACTCCAGCCAGAGGGCGCGGTAGTAGCGCAGGAAGCGATCCGGTTCGCAGCTTCCGGCCACTTCCATCAGCGTGTAGCGCTCGTAGCGGCTCTGCCGCAGCAGCGTGAACAGCTCGCGCCACGGATATCGGGGGTCGGCCAGCTCATTGATGTGGACATTGCGGATCCACGGCCGCAGCAGGTCGAAGGCAGCGCGGACGGAGCCGTTCTGGACCTCGCCGGGGTTGGAGTTCCAGCACAGCCCGACCGCCTTGTGGTTGGCGGCGCGCATGATGTCGGCGCAGACCGGCGGCGCGGATGTGCCGGTCCCGTGGACCTCCAGCCAGATCTCCACGCCGCGGCCGGCGGCGTAATCGCCGGCCTCGCGCAGCGCCTCGGCGATGCGGCCGATGGTCACCTGCGGGGGCACGTCCCTGGGCAGTGCGTTCGGGCGGACCTTGACGCCCCAGGCGCCCGTGTCGTGGGCCAGGTCGACCCACATTTTGGTCTCTTCGATATTTTTGCGGCGGACGTTGGAGTCCGGGCTGTGGAACTCGCAGGTGGTGCCGAAACTAAGCAGGCGCACTTTCGACCGTTCAAAGCGCGCCCGCACACGGGCCCGGTCCTGGGGGGAAAGCGTGGGTTCGACGCCGTGAGCGTGCGTCGTGCGCAGCTCGACGGCCTCGAAGCCCGCCTGCTCGAGCTTCGTGATGATGGTCTCCAGGTCCCAGTCCTTAAGCACGTTGTATGTCACGGCTCCAAGCATCATGGAATCTCACCTCTCCTGGGGATGCGCGGCGGCGCTGTCCGACGCTGCGGTTTCCTGAGGTTTCCCGTCCTGCGGGATGAGGTCGTAACCTTCCCAGCGGGCGACGGCGGCGGTGGCAAGGCAGTTGCCCAGCAGATTGACCGAAGTGCGGCCCATGTCCATCAGCGTATCGACACCGAGGATGAGCGCCACACCCTCCATCGGAAGGTTGAATGTGGAAAGCGTCGCGGCAAGGATGACCAGCGAGGCTCGCGGCACCGCGGCGACTCCCTTCGAGGTCAGCATCAGCGTGGCGATCATCGTGAGCTGCTGCGTCATGGACATCTCCACTCCGGCGGCCTGGGCGACGAACACGGAAGCCATGGCCAGGTAGAGCGTGCTGCCGTCGAGATTGAAGCTGTAACCCGTGGGCAGGACGAAACTGACGATGTGGCGGGGCACGCCGAAGCGCTCCATGTTCCGCATCGCCATCGGAAAGGCGGCCTCACTGGAAGCCGTGGAGAAGGCCAGAATGTAGGGATCTTTGGCCGCGCGCAGGAACCGCAGAACCGGAATGCGGAACAGGAGCGCCGCGGGCCCCATGACGAAAATGACGTAGCCGATCAGGGCGATGTACAGCGCGCCGATCAGCTTCCCCAGTCCGAGCAGCACGCCGATGCCTTTGGCGCCGACGACGCTGGCGATGGCGGCCCCGACCCCAATGGGCGCCAGGTACATCACGTAGCGCGTGTATTCGAACATGATGTCGGACAGCGACCGGCAGAAGCGGATGACAGGCTCGGCACGCTCCCCCATGGCGATGCAGGCCATGCCGAACAGCACGGTGAAGACGACGAGTTGCAGCACCTCGTTGCGGGCCATGGCGTCGAGGACGCTCGTCGGTACGGCGTTGACGAGCACGCCAACCAGGCTTGCCTTTGCCTCCGGCAGTTCCGCCTTCCCCGCGCCTTCCAGCGAGACGCCGACGCCGGGTTTGAAGTAGTTGACCGACAGCAGCGCCAGAGCGAGGGCTCCGATCGTGGTCACGTTGAAGTAGATCAGCGCCTTGAGGCCGATGCGGCCCATGGCCTTGGCGCTTCCCGAACCGGCAATGCCGACGACGAGGGTGGCGAACAGCAGGGGAGCGATGATTGACTTGATCAACCTGAGGAAGATGGTCCCCAGAAACGCAGTGTCTTTGCCGAATTCGGGGAAGAAATGGCCGATGGCGATGCCAGCGGCCATAGCGATGAAGATCCAGGAAGTCAACGAGATTTTCTTCATGCCTATCTTTCTCCCCATTTCAGTTTTTGACGCAGCACATCGAAGAAGAGCATGCGAGGCGGCCGCACCAGCGACAGCGAATGCGGCGAGGCGCGGCAGACGATGCGGTCTTCGCGCAGCAGCGGCTCGCCGACCTGGCCGTCGATCGTGAGATAGGCGTCGTTATCCGCAGCCGAGTTGACCACCTGGATGACGCTTGCGTCAGGCACGATGACCGGGCGGTTGGTGAGCGTGTGCGGGCAGATGGGCGTGATGCAGAGCGCGGCAACGCTTGGGAAAATGATGGGCCCGCCGGCGCTGAGCGAGTAGGCCGTCGACCCGGTAGGCGTTGCAATGATGAGCCCGTCGGCCTTGTAGCGGCAGACGAAGTGGGCATCGACATAGGCGACGAGGTCGATCATGCGGGCGATGTGCGCCTTGGTGATGACGACATCGTTGAGAGCGACGTAGCGGGAAACCGTGTCCTCGCCGCGGCGGACTTCGCAGGCGAGCATGCGGCGCCGCGCAATGCGGTGCTCGCCGCGGAGGGCGCGTTCGAGCTCGGGGAAAAGCTCGCTGGTGGAAATCGTCGTGAGGAAGCCGAGGCCGCCCAGGTTGACGGCGAACAGCGGAATGTCCCGGCCGGCGATGGCGCGGGCGGCGGCCAGCAACGTGCCATCGCCGCCCAGCACGATGACCATCTGGCAGCCTTCGGGCACCTCGTCGCGCGCAATGGCAGGGCCGCGGCCGGGAGCATAGGCGGCGGCGACCGGGTCCAGCCGGTACGCGATGCCGTGCTGGTCCAGCCAGTCCAGCAGCGAAACGACAAGCCCGGCGGCGTGCGGCACGTCAGGCTTGGCGATGATGCCGACCGTGCGGATCGAATCCATAAAGCAGAAACTCCTTATTGCCCTCGGCGCCGGGAATCGGGCTCTCGATCACTTCGCATTCGAATCCCAGCGCGCGGGCGCAGCCGCCCACACGTTCCACCGCGGCCTGCTGCACGGCCGGGTCGCGCACGATGCCTCCCTTGCCCACCTGGCCGCGGCCCGCCTCAAACTGCGGCTTGACCAGGACCACGAACTCGCGCGGCGGCACCAGCAGCGGCACGAGGGCCGGGAGAACCAGCGTGGCGGAGATGAAGCTCAGGTCGCAACAGGCGAACTGCACGTCTTCGCCGATGATATCCCGGCCGAGGAAGCGCGCGTTGAACCCTTCGTGGAGGACGACGCGCGGGTCGTTGCGCAGGCGCCAGTGGAGCTGTCCGCGGCCGACGTCAACGGCGTGCACGCGCGCCGCGCCGCGTGCCAGCAGCACTTCCGTAAATCCGCCGGTGGATGAGCCCACGTCGAGGCACACCCGGCCTGCCACATCAATTCTCCAGTGGTCGAGCGCAGCCAGCAGCTTCAGCGCACCGCGGCTGACCCACGGGAAAGGCTCAACGACCTCGATGGGCGACGTTTCGTCGACCAGCGCCCCGGGCTTGTCCACGCGCCGGCCGGCGACGCGCACGGCGCCGGCCAGCAGCAGCGCCCGCGCCTTTTCTCGCGACGGCGCCAGCTCCCGCTCGACAAGCAGCAGGTCGATGCGGCGGCGGGCCACGGCTTCAGGAGGAGCGGTCCACGATCAGGTCGGCGAGCTGCCGCAATCGCAGGGCGGCATCGCCGAGCGGCTCCAGCGCCTGGTGCGCCAGCGCGCGCTGTTCGGCGGCCATGCGGCGCGACTGTTCCAGGCCATACACGGCCGGGAAGGTGATTTTGTGTTGCGCAGCATCCTTGCCGGCGGTCTTGCCGAGATGTTCGGAGGTCTGGGTGACGTCGAGGATGTCATCGACGATCTGAAAGGCGAGACCGATGTGTTCTCCATAGCGGGTGAGCGCCGCCAGCTGGCCGTCGTCGGCGCCGGCGTGCATCGCCCCCAGCCGCAGGGAACACCGCAGCAGCGCCCCGGTCTTGGCGCGGTGGATGCGTTCCAGCAGCTCCGGCGAAGGCGCCATTGTCTCGCCTTCGATGTCATCGACCTGGCCGGCGATCATGCCGCCCACGGTGCCGGCGGCATGAGCCAGCTCCGCCACCAGGGCAGACGAGGCGGCGCGCGCCAGCACCTCAAAGGCGAACGTCAGCAGGGCATCGCCGGCCAGAATGGCCATGGCCTCGCCGAAGACCCGGTGCGAGGTGGGCCGGCCGCGGCGCAGGTCGTCGTTGTCGAGCGCCGGCAGGTCGTCGTGGATCAGCGAGTAGGTATGGATCAGCTCGAGCGAGCAGGCGACGTCGAAGATGCCCGGCGGGTCGGCCCCGGCGACGGCGCGCGCCGCCTCCAGGCACAGGATGGGACGGATGCGCTTGCCCCCGGCGAAGACCGAATAGCGCATGGCGCGGTGGATCGTCTGCGGGGGTTCGCTCTCGGGCGGAAGCAGCCGGTCGAGCGCGGCGTCGACGAGCTGTACCTGGGCGGCGAGGTAGTCCCGGAGAGGGAAAACAGAAGTGGTCATTTTTGTTCCGGTCCAAAGGGCTGCGGGATCACTTTCTGGCCGCGCTTGAGCAGGATCTCGATGCGGGACTCGGCCTCGACGAGCTGGCGGCGGCAGGCTTCGGAAAGCTTCACGCCCTTTTCGAAGAGCTCCAGGGCGCGCTCGAGCGAGACGTCCGGCTTTTCCAGCTCCTCGACGATCTGCTGGAGCTCCCGAAGCGACTGCTCGAAGCTCACCTCGCGCGGCTTTTCCTCGGCGGCTTTTGTCCGGTCGTGTTCTGCGGGCATCTGCTTCATTTTACGATCCGCGCTGGTCCGCGGCGGCGCCATTGAGCAGGCGGCCCACGGGGCGAACGAGGAGGAAGAGCACGACGGCGGCGGCCAGCGTCATCAGGGCGAGCGTCCGGAACAGGTCGAACGGCGGCAGGTGGCCATAGAACGAGGCCAGGCGCCCGGCCAGATAGTTGCCCATGGAAAGCGACAGGAACCAGACGCCCATCATGAGCCCGGCCACGCGAGCCGGAGCCAGGCGCGTCATCGCACTCAGGCCCACCGGGCTGAGGAGCAGCTCGCCGAAGGTGTGGAGAAGATAGGTGCCGACGAGCCAGAGCGGGCTGACGAGCACGCCGGAGGCAGCGCGGCGGCTGGCCTCCATCATGAGCAGGAAGCCGCCGGAAGCGCAGACCATGGCGAGGGCGAACTTGGCCACCGAAGAGGGCTGGCGGTCGCCCAGCCGGATCCAGACCCACGCGAAGGCGGCGGCGAAGCAGATGATGAAGGCGGCGTTGAGCGACTGGTACCAGCTCGCCGGAAATGAGAAACCGAACAGCACGTTGTTGATGTGGTTCTTGGCAAAGAGGTTCAGCGAGGATCCTGCCTGTTCGAAGGCGGCCCAGAACAGGGCGGACCCGCAGAACAGCACGGCGATGACAGCCAGGCGGCGCCGCTCGGCGGGCGTCCAGCCGCCGCCGAAGAACATCCAGGCGAACAGCCCGAGCGTGGTCAGGGCGAGGACGGCGCCGGCGGAATCGACAAGAAATTCCACGCTAACGGGGAAAATGCCGGAGAAATGGAGGAGGAGAATGGTGGAGAAAATGCAGAAAAAAATAAGCAGACCGCGGCGGAAATTCCGGCGCCAGCGGCGCCCGGTTCCGGCGTCCGGGGGCTCGACGGGCCGGGCGCCGGCGCCCTGAAGGCGTCCCATTCCGCGCCAGAAGGTCAGCACCCCGAGCAGCATCCCCAGGCCCGCCAGGCCGAAGCCGAGGCGGTAGTTGATGCGCTCGCCCACCCATCCGCAGGCCAGCGGCGCAATGGTGGCGCCGATGTTGATGCCCATATAAAAGATGGAAAAACCGGAGTCCCGCCGCGGATCGCCGGGGGCATAAATCTGGCCGACAATCGTGGAAATATTCGGCTTGAGAAGACCGGTGCCGAGAATCACGATCACGAGGCCCGAATAGAAAGCGGCCTCGGAGGGCACGGCGAGCGTCAGATAGCCGAGGGCGATGAGAATGCCTCCGGAAAGGACGCTGCGCTGCTGGCCGAGGATGCGGTCGGCGATCCAGCCGCCGGGCAGGCTGGCCATATAGACGCTGGCCGTGTACAGGCCGTAGATGGCGTAGGCGCGCGACGGGTCCAGCCCGAGGCCGCCGGCGGCGGCCGCGGCCGTCATGAAGAGCACCAGGATGGCGCGCATGCCGTAGTAGCCGAAGCGTTCCCAGAGCTCGGTGAAGAAAAGGGTGGCGAGGCCGGCCGGATGGCCGAAGAAACGCCGATCGAAGTCTGTTTGGGTCATGGCTGGTGCGTGGTGGGGCCGGCAGGCGGGGTCACTGCGCCAGCCAGCCTCCGTCGATGACGATGTCGGTTCCGGTGATGAAGCGGGCCTGGTCGGAGCAGAGGTAGACGGCGAGCGCGCCGATGTCATCGGGGCGGCCCCATTCGCCGAGCGGCAGCCGCGCGAGGAAGGCGGCGTTGGCCTGCGGATCGTTCATCAGCGCGGCGTTCATCTCGGTGGCAAACGGGCCGGGGCTGATGCCGTTGACGGTGATGCGATGCGGGGCGAGCTCGAGCGCCAGGGCGCGCGTCAGGCCGAGCAGGCCGGCCTTGGAAGAGGAATAGGCGGCGCGGCCGGGCAGCGAGACATGGCTCATGATGGAGGTCAGGTTGAGGATGCGCCCGTAGCCGGACTGGATCATCTGGGGGATGAAGGCGCGCGCGCAGAGAAACGCGCTGGTGAGGTTTGAGTCGATCACCCAGCGCCACTCATCCAGCGTGAAGTCGACGACGGGCTTGCGCAGATTGACGCCGGCGTTGTTGACAAGAATGTTGGCCGGGCCCATGTGTTCGGCCACGTGGGCGGCAAGGCGGGCGACGTCATCTTCCCGGGTGACGTCTGCCGGAACGATCATCGCGCCGGGGCCGCACAGGCGGGCGGTCTCATCCAGCTTCTCCACGTCACGGCCCACGCAGGCGACACGGGCGCCGGCATGGGCCAGCGCCACGGCGATGGCGCGGCCCAGCCCGCGGCTGGCGCCGGTCACGACGGCAATCCGTTTGTCGAGAGGCAGCGGTGCGCTCATTGGGAATTCCTCAGGACCTGCTCCGGGCAGCGCGCGAGGCCGCCAGCAGGCGGTCGGCCACCGATTGCGGGTCGTCAATTCCGGTGAGCGTGATGCCGCCGGACTCGGCAGCGCTTTCGATGACCAGATCGCCGATGCCCCAGAACCGTTGCCACAGCGTGCGTCGGACGGAGATCTTTTCGAGGCGCGCGGCGTCGATCGTCGTCAGCTTCTGGCTCAGCAGGCCCTCGCGCAGCCGGACCGTGCCGTCTTCCAGCGTGAGCAGCGTCGACCACGCGCGGAGGTAGAAGCGGAGCGGAAACAGCAGCAGAACCAGGCCCAGCAGAAGCACGGCTTTCGGCGTGTCCGGCGAGCTGAAGTACACATACCGCAGAAGCGCCCCGATGGGGAACGCGCACAGAAACAGCAGGGCGTGCGCCTGCCGCACTGACGGACGGATGCGAAGTTCGGTCACGTTGCGGCCTCGACTGCCCCATTGTATAGCAGCGGCGTGCGCCGGCCGCGCCTCCACCGCCCCGCAAGATTGTCGTTGTCCTGCGGATGGGGTACGCTGGCGGGGAAGGAGGAGATTTCCCCATGAAACTGACCGCAGGCGCCCTGGCGCTCGTGCTGACGGGCGCGCTGGCATGGGCCGATTTCAGCTATCAGCAGAAGACGCAGGTGACGGGCGGCTCGCTCGTCAGGATGATGAAGATGATCCCGGGCGCGGGAAAGGCGCTTGAGCCGCATTACAGCCGCCTGTACTTCCAGAAAGACCGCATGGCCACGGTGGCGGACCGCGAAGTGGACATCATTGACCTCGGCGCGGGCCGCATGATTCATGTCGACCTCGACAACAAGACATACGCCGTCATTACCTTCGAAGAGTTCCGCAAGGCAATGGATGCGCTGGCGCAACAGATGGCCAAGCAGATGGGCAGCAATGAGCAGGCCGTCCTCGACATGCGTCTCTCCGTCAAGGAGGGCGGCGAGACCAGGACGATCCAGAACCTGCCGGCAAAGCTGATGAAGCTGCTGCTCGAGATGGACATGAAGGACCAGAAAAGCGGGCAGACATTCACCTCGACCATCGAAATCGACGAATGGCGCACGCCGCGCGTCCCGGGCTATGACGAGGTCCGCGCGTTTTATACGGCCTATGCCGAAAAAGTGGGCCTCAGCCCCGATTCGTTGCGCACGATGCGAGTGGCGATGTCGCAGGCGGGCACGGCCGAAGGCATGGCAAAGCTCGCGCGCGAGGCGGCCAAACTGGAGGGCATGCCGCTGCTGCAAACGATGCGGATGACCGGACTGGGGATCGACATGCCGGACATCCAGATGCCAAGTGGCGCAGAGGTGACTGGCGCGGCCGCGGAGTCCGCCGCCGGTGCGGCGCTTGGCCGCCTGGGCCGGCTGGGCGGACTTGGAGGACTGGGGCGCCGCAGGAAGCAGGCGGAACCGCCACCGGCGCCGAAGAAGACGGAGACCGCCGGGGCCGCCGGGCAGAAGACCGTCCTGATGGAAGCGACCACGGAAATGTCGGACTTCTCCACCGCCGCAGTGGACCCCTCCAAATTCGCCATTCCGGCGGGATTCCGGGAGGTCGAGCATGAATTGAAGAAGCTTTTGCGGGAGTCTTCAAAAAAATAAGCGGTCGCGCCGATCGTTCCCGGTTCCCAGGCGGGTGCCCGCGCACCCGCCTTTTTGCTGCGCCCGGGCGCAGCCGCCGGCCGCCGATGCGCCCGCGGGAAAATGGAAGTATGACGGTGGAAGTGGAAGGCGTCGTGCTGCACCTCAGCCATCCGGTGGAGTTTGCGGCGGAGTGGATCGGGCAGGAAGAGGTGCTGCGCGAACTGCTGGCCGCCTGGATGACGCTGGGCGAAGGCGACCTGCCGATGAACCCGCGCATCACCGGCAAACCGGGCGTCGGCAAGACCACACTGGCCTACACGGCGGCACGGCGGCTGGGACGCGAAGTTTACATCATGCAGGGCACGGTGGACACGCGCCCTGAAGACCTGATCGTGCAGCCGGTGGTGGAGGGTCCGGGCACGCTGCGCTACGTGGCCTCGCCGCTGGTGACCGCGATGCTGCGCGGCGGCGTGGCGATCCTCGACGAAGCGAACCGGATGCCGGAGAAAAGCTGGGCGAGCCTGGCGCCGCTTTTGGACGCGCGCCGCTATGTGGAGAGCATCGTGGCGGGCATCAAGATCCCCGCCCGCCCCGAGTTCCGCCTGGTGTGCACGATGAACGAGGACGCATCCACCTTCGACCTGCCCGAGTATATTTATTCGCGCCTTCAGCCGCAAATCCACGTGGATTTTCCGGAAATGGAGGAAGAACTGGAAATTCTCAGGCAGAATTTGCCGATGGCTGAAGAGGAAGTTCTCTACAGAATTTCACGGTTCCTCCAGGCGGCGCACGAGATGGACGAACCGTATACGGTCCGCGACGGCATCAGCATCGGCCGCTATGCGCTGCGGCTGGTCAGCGCGGGCCGGCAGCCGGACACGGCCCAGGCGCTGCGGTTCGCCATCCGCCACGTGCTGGGGGAAGAAGCGCTGCGCTATGCCGGCTGATGAGGCGCTGGCTGATCTGCTGGGCCTGCGGCGGGGCCGCTGGACCTTTCTGCCCGTAGTGCCGCGACGCATTGAATTCGCGGCGCTGGTGCGGAAGCGCCTCTGCGCCATGCGGCCCGCGGTTGTTGCCGTCGAACTGCCGTGGGAGTACTGGCCCGCGCTGATTTCGGAGGTGCTCAGCCTGCCGAACTACGGGTCCATCTGCACCGGCCCCATCCTCGGAGAAGTGAAAGACCCGGCGGTGCTCGTCGAACCCGGCGACGCGCTCACTGAGGCGCTGCGCACGGCGAACGAAATCGGCGCAAGGCCGGAACTGATCGGCAGCGCCGTGCTGCCCATGCTTCCGCAGTCGGACTTTTACCCGGACCCGGCGGCCCTGGAATGGATCCCATATGAAAAGTACGTCGAGCTTTATTTCCTGAATCCGCCGCCCTCGCCGCAGGCGGACGAGCGGGCCCGGGTGGCGGCAACGCGGCTGTTGAAGCTGGACCCGGAGGCGGAGACTGCCGTCGTGGTGACGCTGCCGGTGTTCGTGCGCCTGCATACGTTGCTCGCCGGCGGGCAGGCATCGGAGGAGCCGGCCTGGCGCGGCTCGGCAAGGAACCTGCGCGTGGCGGCTTCCTGCCTGGGCGACATCTGTGAAGACTGCCCGTACTTGCAGGAGCGCTATGAGGACATGCGCCGGCAGCTCGCGGATGATCCCGATTGCCCGCTGCCCAGCCGGCGGCGGTGGCTGGCGGAGCTGTGGCGGGAAGCGGAAACCAATTACCGGGCCATTTACCGCGGCGAACTGGCGCCCTGGCAGCGGCGGCAGGCGTCGCGTTTTCTCGAGCGGCTGGTGCGCTTTGACGGTGCGGTGGCGCCTTCGCTGTTTGACCTGGTGGCCGCGGCCCGCGGCGTCGTCGATGACAACTTCGCCTATGAGATCTGGCGGCTGGGGACGTCCCCGCGCTACCACATCGACAGGCCGGATGGGGACAATGCCGAATTGAGGGCGGAGCAGGTCTTCCTCAACACGCGCCGGCTGCGGCTGAGGCAGCGCTACGAACGCGAGAAGCGGCGGGCAGCGCCGCGCGCCTGGAAACGGCGACCGGCGCGCGATGTGCGCGGCTGGGCGGCGCAGCTCGATGGCGACGCCATTTGCAGTTATCCGCCGGAGGACATCGTCATCGAAGACTATGGGCGGTTCCTGCGGCAGAAGGCGAAGACGATGCTCGGCGAGGAGCGCTCACGGGTGGAACCGTTCACCACCAGCGTGCTCGATGGAATTGACCTGCGGGAGACGATTCGGCGCTGGCATGAAGGACGCCTGTATGTGCGCGAGACGGAGCGCGTCAGCGGAGATGCCGGCGCCGTGGTCGTCATCTTCGACGAGGACCGCGACAACCGATACCCGTGGCTCACCACCTGGCTGGGCGAGCACTCCAACGAAAGCGACATGGCGTTCTATTCGACGCCGCCCTTTGAAAATCTGGTGGGGCCGGGCATCGGCCGCGCCGAATATGGCGGGTTCCTGATGACGCTGCCGCCGGGCCGGCTGATGGACGTCTGGTCCGACCCCGACTATGACTTCGCGGAAACCAAGCCGGAGCGGCTTCTGCTGGCGGCGCTCGATTATTCGTTGGAACGGCACGTCGTCTATGTCGGCCCCAGACCGCCGCGGGCCATCTTTCGCCAGATTGCCGCCCGGCTGGCCCGGCAGATCGTCTATATCCCGCTGGGGGCGCTCTCGCCGGAGAAGCTTCGCAGGATCCGCGTGCTGCATGTGCTCGACAGCCACGAGCGGCGCCGGACGGCCTCGCGCTACATCTGGTGAAACGGCCGCGACCGCCGGGCGCGTCCCACAGGCGTGGCCCGTGATTTCAGGGCTCATTCATCACGCTGATATACTGAGTGTTTGCTCGCTTCAAACTTCCCCATGAAGTGGATCTTTGCCTTGTGTGCGCTGGCGGGTGTGTGCCACGCGCAGGAATTTTACTCCGCGCAGGCAGCGCGGCTTGTCATCGGCCAGAAGCCTTTCACGGCGGCCGCGCCGGGCGCCAGCGATGTGCTGCTCGGTTCGATCACCGGCGTCGCATATGCCAATGACACACTGATCGTGGCCGATGGCAACAACATCGGCGGCACGCCGGTGAACCACCGCGTGCTCATTTATCGCAACGTCAGCTCGTTCGTCCCGGACCGCAAGGCGGTGCTGCCGCAGACGGACCCGCGTTGCCCGGCCTGCGTCGGCAAGGCGGATGTCGTGCTGGGCCAGCCGGACTTTACGACCACGGAACTCAAGCCTGCCGCGCAGAACACGCTGCGCAATCCGCTGGGGGTTGCGTACAACGGGCGCGTGCTGGCGGTAGCCGACACGGACAATAACCGCGTGTTGATCTGGCGGTCGCTGCCGACGGTGAACCAGCAGCCGGCGGACTTCGTCGTCGGGCAGAAAGACTTCACCAGCGTCGCGGCGTCCCTGAGCGAGACGGGGCTTCGCGGGCCGAACGCCGTGTTTCTGGACGACAACGACGGACTCTGGGTGGCCGACACGGGCAACAACCGCGTGCTGTATTACGGCCCCATCACCCAGAATGGGCAGGCAGCCAGGATTGTGCTGGGTCAGAAGGATTTCGCCTCCGACCAGCAGTTCCGGCGCTTCCCCGAATACGTCACGAAGGCGGACTCGATGCTGGCCCCCTCCTCGGTCTGGGTGGCAGCCGGCAGGGTTTTCGTCGCCGACCTGGGCATGAGCCGGGTGCTGATCTGGAACTCGATCCCCAGCCGCAACGGTCAGCCCGCCGATGTCGTCGTCGGCCAGCCCGACTTCGATCATCCGGAATGGAAATCCGGCGCAACCCCGACAACGCACCTGCTGTGCCCCTCCAACGGCACCGACAAGGATGGCAAACCCACCTATCCGGACCGCTGCGCCGCGACCCTCGACATGCCGCGGGCCGTGCTGAGCGACGGGCGCCGCCTCTTTGTCGCCGACTCGGGCAACGACCGCGTTCTCATCTGGAACCAGATCCCCACCACGAACGGCCAGCCCGCCGACATCGTGCTCGGGCAGCTCGATTTTGAGCTCAATCAGAGTTCCGATTCCGGCGAGCCGCGCCGCGTGGCCTCGACCGACTCATTCAAGACACCCACATCGCTGGCCTTTGACGGCGTCAACCTTTACGTCGCCGACACTTACAACCGCCGCGTGCTCGTCTACACGCCGGGCGATTTCAATCTCCCGGTGACGGCCGTGCGCAACGCCCCGAGCCCCTCCACCTACGCGCGCGGTTCCATCGTGTTCGGCGGCACGGTGGAGAAAGACCAGGAGCTCACCATCAAGATCGGCAATGAGAACGTGAAGGACGCCGACGGCAACGTGATCACGAAGGACTACACGATCACGACCACAGTGGACGATACGTTTGAGACCATCATCAACCGCTTCGTTCAGCTCATCAACGATTCGCAGGACCCCTACGTCATTGCGACGCCGAATACCCTGTTCAACGCCCTCGTTTTCATCGCCCGGGAGGCGGACACGTTGGGCAATTCGGTGACGATTTCCACGCAGGTCAAGCCGGACGGGGCCAAGATCACCATGACCACCAGCGGGTCCAAGCTCACCGGCGGGCAGGATCCGGCCCTGATTGCGCCGTTCGCCCTCGTGGCGGTGCTTGGCGACAACCTGGCCGACCAGACGGTGAGCGTGCCGGACATCACCCGCCCGCTGCCGTATGAGCTTGGCGGCGTGCAGTTCTTCGTTGACGGACTGCCCTGCCCCATCCTGGCCGTTTCGCCGGATCGCGTGATCGCGCAGATTCCGGTGGAAGTGGCCGGCTCCAACAGCGCCAGCGGCGTGCTGCGGGTGCGCCGCAACAATGGCGAGATCACCGTTTCCAGTGCAGTGGCGGTGCGGCTGATTGAACAGAACCCGTCCGTCTATACGCTGGACTCGCCTGCACCGGCGCCGGGAGTCGCCTACCATTACTCGAGCCACGCCACGGCGACAGTCTCCGTGGACGGGGCCGCCAATCCGGGCGACGTCGCCACGGTCTACATTCGCGACCGCAAGTACAGCTATACCGTCCAGGCCACGGACACGCTGGCCACGATCCGCGACAATCTGATCTCGATCATCAACGCCTATGACCCCGAGGTGGAGGCCTTCGCCGCCGGGCCGTTCCAGCGCATTCGGCTGCGGGCGCGCATTGAAGGACCGGCGGGCAACGGCATCCCCATCAAGGCCGAGGCCAATACGACCGCCCAGGTCATCATGACGGCGCTCAACAGCGAGCTGTGCTGCGCCAATACGGCCGGCGCGCTGGTGACCGAGGACAATCCGGCCCAGCCGGGCGAGACCATTGTCGTCCTGGCTTCCGGCCTGGGGCTCGTGGGGCCCGAGGCGGCGCGGCAGGCGATGAAGACGGGCCTGCCTTATAACGGGCCCGAAATGAACGATCCGGTGGAGTTCGTCTCCTCGCTTGTCGGCGGGCGAACGGCCAACGTGCTCTTCGCCGGACTGAGGCGCGGAGCGATTGGCGTCTATGAGGTCCACCTGGAGCTGAACCCGGATCTGCCGACGAACCTGAAGACGGAGGGATGGATCGCGCAGAGTTTCCAGATCTCGAACATCTTCACGATCCCGGTGGTCAGCCGGAAGCCACGGCAGCCATGAAGCGGGAATTTGCGCGAAATTGCGGGACCAACCGACCTCGAATGGAGCAGGAAATGAAGCGATTTTTGCCGGGATTTCTGGCCGCCATTCTGCTGACTATGGCCGCACAGGGCCAGGCGCCGCCGGTCTATACGATTGACAACGCCGCCGGCAACGGCGCCGCCGGCTTCGCCGGTGACAGCGGCAAGGCGCAGGACGCGCAGATCAATTTTCCGCTCGGCCTGGCCATCGACAAATCCGGCAACGTCTACATCGCCGACCAGTTCAACCACCGCATCCGCCGCATCGCGCCGGACGGCACGATCACAACCGTGGCGGGCTCGGGCACGCAGGGTTCAGCCGGCGACGACGGCCCGGCCACGAGCGCCCAGCTCAACTATCCTTCCGGCATCGCCATTGACGGCTCTGGCGCGCTCTATATCACCGACACGATGAACCACGTCATCCGCAAGGTGGCAGTAGGCGGCAACATCACGCGGATTGCGGGCCAGCGCGGCCTGCCGGGCTTTGTCGAGAAAAACGCCAAAGGCGAGTTCATCGACGCCAAGGACGCGCAACTGAATGCGCCCACGGGCATCGCCATTGACAGCGCCGGGAACATTTATTTCTGCGACACGCGCAACCACCGCGTTCGCAAGATCGGCACCGACGGCAAGATCCAGACCATCGCCGGTACCGGCGAGAAGGGCGAAACGGGTGACGGCGGCAGCGCCCTGGAAGCAAAGCTGAATTCCCCGACGGGCGTCGCCGTGGATGCCGCCGGCAACGTGTACATCGCCGACCAGATGAACCACCGCATCCGCAAGGTGGACACCAGCGGCATCATCACCACCGTGGCCGGCACAGGGCTGCCCGGCTACTCAGGCAACGGCGGACTGGCGACGAAGGCGCAACTGTTCTACCCTTGCTGCATCGCGCTGGACGCGCAGGGCAACCTCTTCATCGCCGACCGCACCAACAACCGCGTGCGCCGCGTGGACGCGGCCGCGGGAACCATTTCGCTCGCCGCCGGCACGGGCCGCTTCGGCGACGACTTCGACGGCCGGCCCGCCGATCAGGCCCGGTTGCGCTTCCCAATGGGCCTGGCCGCCGACCCGCAGGGCCGAATCTATTTCAGCGACAACGCCAACAGCCGGGTGAAACTGCTGACGCCCGTCGCACAGGGGCCTGCTGGCGAGCTCGCTGAACCGCCTGCCATCCGCGCCGATGGCGGCATTGCCGGCGATCCCTCCTTCGGCGCGCCGCTCGCGGCCGCTCCCGGCTCGTGGATCGAAATCTACGGCTCGAACCTCGCCCCGGCCGAACGCGAATGGACGAGCGAAGACTTTCAGGACGGACGCGCACCAACCACGCTGGTGGGCACGACCGTGTGGATCAACGGACAGGCCGCGCCGCTGGCCTACGTAAGCCCCTCGATGCTCCGCGTGCAGGTGCCGCTGGAGATTGACTCCTCCAGGGCTACGGTCGTCGTGGAGACAGTCGCCGGTCGGAGCGCGCCGCGGACTGTCGCCATCAGCGCGGCCGCCGCGGGCGTCCTCGCTCCCGTGAAGCTGCGGATCGAAGGCAAACAGTTCGCGGCGGCGCAGATCGCCGAAGACGGCGCCTACGCGCTGCCGGAAAACGCGTCGTCCGAGTTCGCCTCCCGTCCGGCGCGCGCCGGCGAGACGCTGGTCCTCCACGCCATCGGCCTCGGCGCGGTGACGCCACAGGTGGCAACGGGCGAGGTGGCGCCGGAGCGAACCCAACTGGCGGCCCCGCTGGAGGTCCGCATTGGCGGCATGCCGGCCGACGTTCTCTCCGCCGGCCTGGCCCCCGGCAAAGTCGGCCTGTACCAGATCCGCGTGCGCGTGCCCGCCCTGCCCCAGGACGGCGCGGCGCCGCTGGAAGTCCTGCTCAACGGCAAGCCCATCCCTCAGGAACTTTACGTCGCCGTGGCCCAGCCATAGCGCGTCGCCGGGCAGGAGCATCAACGGCCGTTTCCTCCCGGCGTCCTTCCCCGTATACTGGAATTCAGGATACGGAGGTGCGAATTCGGATCCGCATCACCGGTGCGGTGCAGGGCGTCGGCTTCCGCCCGCACGTCTATCGCCTGGCGGAACGGCATGGCGTGGCCGGATTCGTGCTGAACTCGGCACAGGGCGTGCTGGTAGAGGCCGAGGGCGGCCAGAGCCGGGTGGACGCCTTTGTCGAGGAGCTCCGCGCCCGCCCGCCGCGGCTGGCAGTGGTGGCGAGCTTCGAGACAACGCAGCTGCCTGACCGGGGAGAGCGCGGATTCCGTGTGGAGGCCAGCGCCGAAGAGGGTGAACCGGAGGCGTTCCTGCTGCCGGACCTGGCCCTGTGCGAAGACTGCCGCCGGGAGATCTTCGACCCCCACAACCGCCGCTACCGCTACCCGTTCACCACCTGCACGCACTGCGGGCCGCGATACTCGATCACCGCTTCCCTGCCCTACGACCGTCCGCGCACGACGATGGCGGACTTTCCCATGTGCGCCGCCTGCGAGGCCGAATACCATGACCCCGCCGACCGCCGCTTCCACGCGCAGACCAACTGTTGCCCCCGGTGCGGTCCGTGGCTGGAGCTCTGGTCGCGCGAGGGCCGTACGCTGGCCCTCCGGGACGAAGCGCTTCGCCTGGCCGCGGAGGCTGTGCGCGAAGGGCGAATCCTGGCGCTCAAGGGCATCGGCGGTTTTCACCTGATCTGCGACGCGCGCAACCGTGAGGCAATTGTTGAACTGCGCCGCCGCAAGCATCGGCCGACAAAGCCTTTTGCAGTGATGGTCCCCGGCCATCCGCACCCTTTGCTGCACACGCCCGCCTCGCCCATCGTGCTGGTGGAGAACACGTTTCATCTGCCAGAGGAGATTGCGCCCGCCAACCCGCTGCTTGGCCTGATGATTCCCTATTCGCCGCTGCATGCGCTGCTGATGGCGGAGCTGGGGTTTCCGGTGGTGGCGACCAGCGGTAACCTCACCGATGACCCGATCTGTTACGACGAGCGCGAAGCGCTGGTGCGGCTGGGCCGCGTGGCGGATCTGTTCCTGGTGCACAACCGGCGGATCCTTCGCCCGGTGGATGACAGCGTGGTGCGCGAGATCGCCGGCGAGCCGGTGCTGCTGCGCCGCGCCCGGGGCTACGCGCCGCTGCCGTTTGTGGCGCCGAGGCCGCTGCCGGAACTGTTTGCCACCGGGGGGCACATGAAGAACACGGTGGCGTTTTCGCGCGGGCGGCGCGTCTTCCTCTCCCAGCACCTCGGCGACCTTTCCACGCCGGCGGCGCTCGACGGCCACCGCCGTTCCACCCACGATTTCCGGCGCATTTACGATGTCCGCCCGGCGGCGGCCGCCTGCGACCTCCATCCGGACTACGGCTCCACCGCCACCGCGCACGAGCTGGGCGTGCCGGTCGTGCCGGTGCAGCACCACGTGGCGCATCTGTTCAGCGCCGTGCTGGAGCATGGACTGGAGCCGCCCGTCTTCGCTGCCTCGTGGGACGGCACCGGCGCCGGCGTGGACGGCATGGTGTGGGGCGGCGAGTATCTCGTCTGGGAGGGGGAGCGCGTGCGGCGCATCGGACACCTGCGGCCGTTCCGGCTGCCCGGCGGAGAGCAGGCGGTGCGGGAGCCGCGGCGGGCGCTGCTCGGCGTCGCCTGGGAGATGGGCCGGCCCGAACTGGCCCGGCCGCATTTCTCATCAGAAGAATGGCGCGTGCTCGAAAGGATGCTGGAGCGCGGGCTGAACAGTCCGTGGACCACCAGCGCCGGGCGGCTGTTTGACGCCGCCGCCGCGCTGCTCGGCCTCTGCGCGCGCTCTTCCTTTGAGGGCGAAGCCGCAATGCGGGTGGAGTTCGCCGCGCGCGGCGGCGCGCCGGAGGCGGCGGCCGAGATGGAACAGGACTGGGCCCCTTTGTTTGAAACGCTGGCAGATGATTTTGTTCCGGTGGCGCGGCGGGCGGCGATGTTCCACGCAACGCTGGCTTCGGCCGTGGAGAACGCCGCCCGGAGGGCCCGGGTGGAGCAGGTGGTGTTGACGGGCGGGTGTTTTCAGAACGCGCTGCTTGCGGAGCTCGCCGCCGAAAGGCTCCGGCGGGCCGGATTCCGCGTGTTTCTGCACCGCGCCCTGCCCCCGAACGACGGCGGGCTGGCGGCGGGACAGCTTCTTGCGGCAGGCTGGGAGGTGAAGCTCGATGTGCCTGGCGATCCCTGGCGAAATTGTTGAGATCCTCGGCGACGATCCGCTGACTCGCGTTGCGCGGGTCCGCTTCGGCGGCGTGGTGAAGGAAGCGTCCCTGGCGTACGTGCCCGAAGCAAAACCGGGCGATTATGTTCTGGTGCATGCGGGCTTCGCGCTTCAGACCGTCGATGAGGAGGAGGCGCGCCGGACGCTCGAGCTGTTCGAGCAGCTTGAGCAGGCGCAGCAGGAGGGCGGCCCGTGAAGCACCTCGACGAATACCGGGACGCCGCTCGCGTTCGCGCCCTCGCCGCCGAGTTGCAGCGCGCGGCGGCGCGCCCGTGGCGGCTGATGGAGATCTGCGGAGGGCAGACGCACGCGATTCTGCGCTTCGGCCTCGACCAGTTGGTGCCGCCGGGGCTCGAGCTCGTGCACGGGCCCGGGTGCCCGGTCTGCGTCACGCCACTCGAACTCATCGACAAGGCGATTGAGCTGGCCCTCCGGCCGGGCGTGGTGCTGGCGTCGTTCGGCGACATGTTGCGCGTGCCGGGGTCGAAGACGGATCTGCTTTCAGCCCGGGCCCGCGGCGCCCGCGTGGCCCCGGTCTATTCGCCGCTGGACGCCGTGCGGCTGGCTGAAGGCCGCCCCGGCGAGCAGGTTGTCTTTTTCGCCGTCGGCTTTGAGACGACCGTGCCCGGCGTGGCTCTTGCGCTGCGGCAGGCGCGGCAGCGGAACGTGCGGAATTTCTCGATTCTTTCCGCGCATGTGCTGGTCCCGCCGGCGCTGCGGGCGATTCTGGGCGCGCCGGACAACCGCATTCAGGGCGTGCTGGCGGCGGGCCATGTGTGCACGGTGGAAGGGTACGAAGACTATGAGCCGATTGCGCGCCAATACGGCGTCCCGATCGTCGTCACCGGCTTCGAA
This sequence comes from Bryobacteraceae bacterium, assembly GCA_026002855.1. Taxonomy (NCBI): domain Bacteria; kingdom Pseudomonadati; phylum Acidobacteriota; class Terriglobia; order Bryobacterales; family Bryobacteraceae; species Bryobacteraceae bacterium. The sequence goes on along the minus strand of BPGD01000001.1, from coordinate 3,193,068 downwards.
CCCGCCGACCTGCTGCTCGGAATGCTGATGTGCGTCCGGCAGCTCGAAGCGGGCCGGGCGGAAGTGGAAAACCAGTATTCCCGCGCGGTGCGGCGCGAAGGAAACCCGGCGGCGCGGGCGCTGGTGAGAGAGATCTTTGAGCCCGTGGACCGCCGCTGGCGCGGCATCGGGATGATTCCACGCAGCGGGCTGAAGCTGCGCCCGGAGTGGGCGGACTTCGATGCCGAGCTCCGCTTTGAGCTTGCAACGGGCCACGTGGAAGAATCCGACGTCTGCATCAGCGGCCTCGTGTTGCAGGGGGCGAAACGTCCCACCGAATGTCCCGCCTTCGCCTGCGAGTGCACGCCCGAACACCCGCTGGGCGCGCCGATGGTTTCAGGCGAAGGCGCCTGCGCCGCCTACTATCGCTATGGGAGGAAGCATGCCTGACTTTTCCCTCGCCTGCCCTGCCCCGGCGCCCGAGCGCGAGCGCGTGCTGATGGCACACGGCGGCGGCGGGCGGCTGATGCGCGAGCTGATCGAGCAGATCTTCGTGCCGCAGCTCCGGCCGGAGCATGAAACCGACGCCGCGACGCTGACGCTGGGCTCGAGGCGCCTGGCCTTCACCACGGACTCGTTCGTGGTGAGCCCGCCGTTTTTCCCGGGCGGCGACATCGGCTCGCTGGCCGTGCATGGAACCGTGAACGACCTGGCCATGATGGGCGCCGAGCCGCTGGCGCTTTCGGCGGCGTTCATCCTGGAAGAAGGCCTCAGACTGGATGTGCTGCGCCGCGTGGCCGCTTCGATGGCGGAAGCGGCGCGGCGCGCGGGCGTCCGCATCGTCACCGGCGACACGAAGGTGGTGGAGCGCGGCCGCGCCGACCAGCTTTACATCACCACCGCCGGCATCGGCGCGCTGATTCACGATGGCGAGCTGGCGCCTTGGCGCGTCGCGGAAGGCGACGAGATCGTTCTTTCCGGCGACATCGGACGGCACGGCATCGCGGTGATGAGCGCGCGCGAGGGACTCTCCTTCGACCCGCCGATCCTGTCCGATTCCGCGCCGGTGCACCGCGAGGCGCTGGCGCTGCTGCGCCACGGCGTCCGCGTGCACTGCATGCGCGACCTCACGCGCGGCGGGCTGGCCTCCGCGGTGATCGAAATTGCCCGCGCCGGCAGGGTGGACGTCGAGCTGGACGAGTCCAGGATCCCCGTGCGCGAGGAGGTGCGCGCCGCCTGCGAGCTGCTCGGCTTTGACCCGCTGTATGTCGCCAACGAAGGCCGCTTTGCGGCGTTCGTCGCCGCAGGCGATGGGCAACGCGCCGCGGCGCTGCTGCCCGGTGGCGCGGTGATCGGAAACGTGAGCGCGCCGGGCGGCGGCACGGTGACGCTGCGCTCGGCGTTCGGGACCGGGCGCGTGCTGGACCTGCTCAGCGGCGAGCAGTTGCCGAGGATCTGCTGATGCACGAACTGGCCATCACGCAGGCGATGCTCGACATCGTGCTGAAGCACTCGGGCGGAGCGCGCGTGCGCCGGGTGCGCGTCACCGTGGGCGAGTGGACCGGCTATGTGGGCGACTCCATCGAATGGTTCTGGCAGGAGCTGGCGCGGGGCACGCCAGCCGAGGGCGCGGCGCTCGATTTCCGCTATGAGCCGGCCACGCTGCGCTGCCGCACCTGCGCCTGGATTTTTCCGGTAAACGGAAGCGGATTGCAGTGCCCGCGCTGCGGGGCGCTGGGCGGCGAGCCGGCAGGCGGCAGGGACTGCACGGTGGACTCGATCGAAATCGAAGGAGGCGATTCGTCATGACTACGACGGTGCCGGTGGTGGAGCGCGTCCTGAGCGCCAACGATGCGGTGGCTGCCGAGGTGCGGGCGCGGCTCGACGAAAAGGGCATCTGGTGCCTGAACCTGATGGCCGGCCCGGGCGCGGGCAAAACCTCGCTGATCGAGCGCACGGTGATGGCGCTGAAGGACGAAATCCCGGTCGGCATGATCAACGGCGACACGTCAGCCGCTGCGTTCGACGCCGAACGCAGCCAGCGCGCCGGCGCGGCGGCGGTCCACATCAACACCGGCGGCAAGTGCCACCTGGAGGCGGCCATGGTGCGCGACGCGCTCGCGATGCTGCCGCTCGACTCGATCCGGCTGCTGCTCATCGAAAATGTCGGCAATCTGGTGTGCCCGATGAGCTGGAAGCTCGGCGCGCACGCCAACGTGCTCATCAGTTCGGTCACCGAAGGCGACGACAAGCCGTACAAGTATCCACGAATGTACGCCGGCGTGGACGTGCTTGTGCTGAACAAGATCGACCTGCTGCCCTACGTGGATTTCGACCGCGAGCGCTTCCTCCGCGGCGTGGAAGCGCTCAACTCCGGGCTGCGGAGCTTCGCGTTGAGCTGCCGCACGGGTGAAGGGCTGGAGGCGTGGCTCGAATGGCTGAAGGCGCAGGCGCGGCCGGCACGCTGATTGCCGCGCTCGGCAACCCGCTGATGGGCGACGACGGCGCGGGCGCGGCGGTGCTCGAGGAGCTGCGGCGGCGGGGCGTTCCGGCGGGAGCCCGCCTTTACGATGCCGGCGCGGCGGGTATCGGCCTGCTGATGGAACTCGAGGGCGTGGACACGTTGATCCTGCTGGATGCGCTGGCCGGTGAGGATCCGCCCGGCACGGTGCGGGTGCTCCAGGGAGAAGAGATCTTCCGCTACGCAGAGGGGCGTGGCATGGGTTCGCACCAGCCTTCGCTGGCCGGCACGCTGCGCCTGGCCGGCCGCCTGGGCCTGATGCCCGCCCGGGTGGCGGTGGTGGGCATTGCGGCGCGGCAGTTTGCCCTGGGCGCGGGGCTCAGCCAGGAGGTGGCGGAGGCGGTGACGCGCGCGGCCGACGCGGTCCAGGCCCTGCTCGGCGCGGCCCCGGCCGGATGAAAACGGCCTGATACACTGGTGCCGGGAGCGGCATGAGCAGGCATCGGGCGGCGGCATTTCATGCCCGTCCGCCAGAATCTCCCATTCATTTTTCCGGCCGTTCTCTGGAATTTCTTCCTTGATAATGACGAATTCCCGAAGCGGCGCGCGCCGGAGACGATGGCCGGCGGCATGGCGGCGCTTGACTATGACAACGACGGGGATCTGAATCTGTTTTTCTGCAACGGCGCCGAACTTTCCACGCCTCAAAAGAACCCGAGACAATGGAACCGGCCTTATGCCAATGACGGGCACGGTCATTTCACCGACGTGACCGAAAAGCCGGCCTCCGGGGCTCCGGCTGCGACACCGGCGTGGCCATCGGCGACTCCGGCAAGGACGGCTGGCCGGACCTCTTCGTCGCCGGCGTCCACCGCAGCAGGCTGCATCACAACAACGGCGACGGCACGTTCAGCGATGTAACGGACAAGGCCGGCCTGCCGCCGGCCCGGCACCACGGCTCCGCGGTGGGCGACTTCAATGGCGACGGCCGGCTGGATTTTGTCTCCACCGCACTGAATGGCCGCGCCGGGCTGTGGCTGAACGACAGCCCGGGCACAGGCCACTGGATCGCCTTCCGGCTGCACGGATCGCGCTCGCCCAGGGACGCACAGGGCGCGCGCGTGAAGGTCACGGGCCGCTCGCTGACTCAATACAATCACGTCGCGTTTACCGTGGGCTGTGCGAGCGCCGGCGCGGGGCCGCTGCATTTCGGTCTCGGCAAAGATGACGCGGCCGAAGCGGTCGAAATGATCTGGCCTTCCGGCCAGCGCCAGGAGCTCAGGGGGCTGAAGGCGGACCGCGTTTATGACATCTCCGAACCAGCGGCGGCGGAGCGGCCCTGAACCGGTCAATCGTTGAATTTTACCGAGAGCGTGTCCACAGGCGCTGGATGCGACTGCTCGTAAGCGGCGATTTCGGCCTCATGTTTCAGCAGGAATCCGAGCTCGTCAATGCCTTCGAGCAGGCATGTCTTTGCAAATGGATCCACCGGGAATTCCACCGGCGAACCATCGGGAAGGGTGAGCGTCTGCGAGGCGAGGTCGACGCGCACGGTGGCCAGCGGGTCGGTCTCGAGCATCCTGAGCAGCCGCGCGTGAACGTCAGGCGGAACCACAATCGGCAGCAGCGCGTTTTTCAGCGCATTGCCCCGGAAAATGTCGGCAAATGACGTGGAAATCACTGCCCGGAAACCAAACTGTGTCAAGGCCCACGGGGCGTGTTCGCGCGAGCTGCCGCAGCCGAAATTGTCGCCGGCCAGCAGCACCTGGGCGCGGTTTCCCGGCGGCCGGTTCAGCACAAAGTCCGGCCGCGGTTTGCCCTCGGCGTCATAACGCCAGTCATAAAAGAGCTGGTCGCCGAGCCCTTCCTTGGAGACCGTCTTGAGGAAACGCGCCGGAATGATCTGGTCCGTGTCGATATTGTCCACCGGCAGAACGGCGACCCAGGATTCAAAAGCGGTGAATTTTTCCATGGCGGGCGGATTCTCCTTCATCCGAGCAGTGTGCGCGGGTCGGTGACCACGCCGGTGATGGCGCTGGCAGCGGCCGTGAGCGGGCTGGCCAAAAACGTGCGGCCGCCTTTGCCCTGGCGGCCTTCGAAGTTGCGGTTGGAAGTGGAGACGGCATATTCGCCCGGGGCGAGCTGATCGCCGTTCATGGCGATGCACATCGAACAGCCCGCCTCGCGCCATTCAGCGCCGGCCTCGCGAAAGATGCGGTCGAGCCCTTCGGCCTCGGCCTGCCGCTTGATCTGCTGCGAGCCGGGCACGACGAGCACGCGAACCTTAGGGCTCACCTTGCGGCCCTTGAGCACGCTGGCGGCGGCGCGCAGGTCGGTCATCCGGGAATTGGTGCATGACCCGATGAAGACGACGTTCACCGGATGTCCGGTGAGCGGCCGGCCCGGCTCCAGCCCCATGTAAGCAAGCGCCTTGCGGCGTGTTTCGCGTTCCACCGGGTCGGCGGCTTCGGCGGGATCTGGCACGGGCGCGGTGATCGGGATGCCCATGCCCGGGTTGGTGCCGTAGGTGATCATCGGTTCGAGCGCGCTGGCATCGAGCGTGACCTCCCGGTCGTAGGAGGCGCCCTCATCGGTGGGCAGCGTCTTCCAGTAGGCCACGGCGCGGTCCCAGGCCTCGCCCTTCGGGGCGAAGGGACGGCCGTGGAGGAACTGGAAGGTCGTGTCGTCGGGCGCGATCAGGCCGGCGCGCGCGCCGCCTTCGATCGACATGTTGCACACCGTCATGCGCTCTTCCATCGAGAGCGCGCGGATGGCCGGGCCCGTGTACTCGAATACGCAGCCGGTGCCGCCGCCCACGCCGATTCTGGCAATGAGCGCGAGGATGATGTCCTTGGCGGTGACTCCCGGCCGGAGCTGGCCGTCCACGCGCACGTTGAAGCTCATCGAAGGCGACTGCAACAGGCACTGTGTGGCCAGCACGTGCTCCACCTGGCTGGTGCCGATGCCGAAGGCGAGCGCGCCGAAGGCGCCATGGGTGGCGGTGTGCGAGTCGCCGCAGACGATGGTCATGCCCGGCTGCGTCAGCCCGTATTCGGGCCCGATCACATGAACGATGCCCTGCCGCGGGCTGCGGAAACCAAAAAACGGAATGCCGAATTCCAGGCAGTTCTTTTCGAACTGTTCGACCTGCGCCCGCGCCACGGGATCGACGATGGGCAGGTCGCGCGGCGTGGTGGGCGTCGAATGGTCGCAGGTCCCGAAGGTTTTGTCCGGGCGGCGGACCTTCAGCCCGCGGCGGCGCAGCCCTTCGAACGCCTGCGGCGAGGTCACTTCGTGAACCAGGTGCAGGTCGATGTAGAGCAGCGCGGGCGCGCCCGGGGGCTGGCAGACGACGTGGGAGTCCCACAGCTTCTGGATGATGGTGCGTGGCTGGGTCATGGCTTTGCTTTCAGATCAGTTCGCAGACGGCCTGGCCGACCTCGCTGGTGGAGCGCGGCGTTCCCTTCGGCTTCAGGTCCGCGGTGACATGGCCGCTTTCGAGCACCTGCTCGAGGGCCCGCTGCACGGCTGCGGCCTCTTCCCTGAGGCCGAATGAATACTCAAGCATCGCCGCAACACTGCCGATCGCGCCCAGCGGATTGGCCCGGTTCTGGCCAGCGATGTCCGGCGCCGAGCCGTGCACCGGCTCATACAGGCCGACCCACGCGCCCGAGGGACGTTTCGGCCCGATGGAAGCCGACGGCAGCATGCCGATGGAGCCGGCCAGCACCGCTCCTTCGTCGGAGAGGATGTCGCCGAACATGTTCTCGGTGAGCACCACGTCGAAGCGCACCGGATTCAGGATGAGCTGCATCGCGCAGTTGTCGACAAGGACATGTTCGAGTTCGACGTCCGGATAATCGGCCGCCGTCTCGGTCACCACGCGGCGCCAGAGCTGCGAGCATTCGAGCACATTGGACTTGTCGACGCTCGAGAGCCTGCGGCGGCGCTGCCGCGCCAGCTCGAAGGCCATCCGCGCGATGCGCTCGATTTCGGCGCGCGTGTAGGTCATCGTGTTCACGGCGCGCTCCCCGGGGCCTGACCCCTCGATGCCGCGCGGCGTGCCGTAATAAATGCCGCCGGTGAGCTCGCGCACGATGATCATGTCCGTGCCGCGCACCCGGTCGTTCTTCAGGGGCGACGAGTCCAGCAGCGCCTCCCAGGCGCGCACCGGACGCAGGTTGGCAAAGACGCCAAGGAGCTTGCGGATGCCCAGCAGGCCGCGCTCGGGCCGCTGCGCGGGCGGCGCGTTGTCGAACTCCGGCAGGCCGACCGCGCCCAGCAGTGTCGCGTCGGCCTCGCGGGCTAGCCGTGCCGTCTCCTCCGGCAGCGGCACGCCCGTCCGGTGGATGGCAACGCCGCCGAGCAGGCCCTCGGCCAGTTGCAGCTCATGGCCGTATTTTTCGGCGACGCGCCGCAGCACGCGCACGGCCTCGCGCGTCACTTCCGTGCCGATGCCGTCTCCGGGCAGAACAAGGATATTCAGCTTCATGGGTCCGATTTTCGCCTGTTGCGCAAAACGACCAGTGTACCGCGCGGACGCCGGGACTCAGTGTGTCAGTCGGCGGCGACGCTCTCGCCCTTCACGCGCTCGCCGGCCTTCAGCGTGTGGATCAGCGCCAGGATCTCCTGGTCCGTGACGCCCTTCTTGCGGTCGGCGATTTCAATGAAACCGCGGTAGACGGCCTCGAGCTCATCGCGCGTGAGCTGGTAACCCAGGTGCTCGCACTTGGCGCGCAGCGCGTGGCGGCCGGAGTGCTTGCCGAGCACCAGCCGGCCTTCGGGCACGCCGACGGTCTTTGGATCAATGATCTCGTATGTCGTCTTCTCCTTCAGATAACCGTCCTGGTGGATGCCCGCTTCATGCGCGAACGCGTTCGAGCCCACAATCGCCTTGTTCGGCTGCGGGCCGAAGGTGATGATCTGCGACAGAAGCTGGCTGGCGGGGAAGATCTGCTCGGTGACGATGCCCGTCTCAAAGGGGAAACGGTCCTGGCGCACCTTCATCGTCATCACGACTTCCTCCAGCGCGCAGTTGCCGGCCCGCTCGCCAATGCCGTTCACCGTGCACTCGATCTGGCGCGCACCGGCAAGCACCGCCGCCAGCGAGTTCGCGGTGGCCAGACCGAGATCGTTGTGACAGTGCACGCTGATGATGGCGCGCCCGTCGACGGCGCGCACCATGCGCCCGATGAGCGCCGCGTGCTCTTCCGGCACCGAGTATCCCACCGTGTCCGGCAGGTTCACCGTCTTCGCCCCCGCCTCCACGACGGCCCGCACCACCTGCTCCAGGTAGTCCGGGTCCGTACGGGTGGCGTCCTCGGCGGAAAATTCCACGTCGTCGCTATACTGCCGTGCCAGTTCCACAGCCGCGCAGGCCTCTTCGAGCACCTGCTGGCGGGACTTGCGCAGCTTGTACTTCAGGTGAATGTCGCTGGTGGCGATGAACGTGTGGATCCGGCTGAGCCGCGCCGGCTCCAGCGCGCTGGCGGCGCGTTCAATATCCAGACGGCAGGCACGCGCGAGCGCAGCCACCCGCACCCAGGGCAGTTCCGTGCTGATGAGACGGACCGCCTGGTAGTCGCCTTCGCTCGCGATGGGAAATCCCGCTTCCAGGATGTCCACCCCCAGCTCGGCGAGCTTCTGCGCCATGCGCAGCTTCTCGGGCACTGTCATCGAGCAGCCGGGAGACTGCTCGCCGTCGCGCAGTGTCGTGTCAAAAATGTAAACACGCTCTCGATGCCGTACTTCGTCTTCCATCACTCGGGTCGAGCTCCTTGGGTATTCACTGACTTGGAGGCGCCTGCGGCCGGTTGGCCCAGAAACGCCCCGCTTGCCTCCATTGTCGGGGATCCTCGGCCATAGATCAAATTTATAATAGGATGACATTGTATAATCTGCGGATATGTGATAAGCGTGGTTTATACGGATCGACCGCAAGGAGGGCTGCCACTTGGAGTTCTATCTGCTCAAAGTGTTCCATACCGTGGCGACGGAGGGAAGCTTCTCGCGGGCCGCGGAGAAACTGGGGCGGACACAGCCGGCCGTATCGCTGGCACTTCAAAAGCTGGAGGCGCAGCTCGGGGAGAAGCTGGTGGACCGGGCTGGCCGCGACCTGATCCTGACCGACGCAGGCCGCATTGTGCTCGACTATTGCCGCCGGTTCGAGAACCTGGAGAGCGAGATGCTTAACGCGCTCGCCGAGCTGCGGGACCGCGCGGCGGGGCGGTTGTCGATCGGGGCGAACGAGTCGACGGCTTTGTATCTGCTCAAGCACATTGAGGCCTACCGGCGGCTGTATCCGAAGGTGAAGGTCCAGGTGCGGCGCTGCCTGTCAAGCAAGATTCCCTCGCAATTGATCGACGGCGACCTCGAGATGGGCGTCATCAGCTACGATCCCGAGGACGATCGGCTGGAGACGAGAGTCATCTACATCGACCATCTGGCGTTTGTGGTCAGCCCGGAGCACCGCTTTGCGGGCCGCAAGAGCGTGTCGATTTCCGAGCTGGGCATGGAGACGTTCGTCGCGCATAATGTGCTATCGCCCTATCGCGAGGTGGTGCTCAAAGCGTTCCAGCGGGCGCGCGTACCGCTGAACATGGACGTGGAGATGCCGACGGTGGAGACCATCCGCCGCATGGTGCAGCGCAACGAGGGCGTGGCGTTCCTGC